>JAZQXN010000030.1:0-17698 GCA_045632875.1 Lachnospiraceae bacterium | reverse complement strand
TGTACATGCCAATGTTATTCTTGTGCGCACAACTTCCACCTCCACTTATATTTCTCGCGTTTTTAGGCATAAAAAAAAGACCTACTTCCATCGCTAGTCTATACTAGCACATAGCCTTTCTTCCGTCAACTATTTTTTTCGCTTTTTAACCACTTTGTGGTCAAAAGCAGTGGTATTATACAATATATAGGCGATGTTTGTCCAGTATTTTCTTATTTAGTTGATGACAAATCCAAAAAACGGGTATATAATTATAGTGTATAAATGGATTTAGTATGCCCTATATGCAAAAAGCATATATTTCAAGGAAGAAAGGAGGGTTTTCATGGCAGTTATCGATACAATCTCTTCATATTATCTAAGTACATACGGAAACAAACAGCTTTCCCGCTATGATACTCACAAAAAGAGTGAACTGCGCTCTATTTACAACAACATGGTAAAAGTAAATAAGGAATCCCCTCTGTATAAGATTCAGGGTATGGAAAATGGTGAGGCCTCCAAATTTGCCATTGATATTAAAGAGGCTTCTTTATCATTGTCCAAAACCGCTCTTTCTTTAAGTGATATAGATGACATTTCCGCAGGGGCATTTAAAAAGAAGGTTGCTTCTTCTTCTGATAAGGATTTAATCAGTGCAACCTATGTTGGAGATCCTTTATCTGAGCACGCCGCATCTGATACGTTTAATATGGAGGTATTTCAGTTGGCCGGCCCTCAAATTAACATCGGACATTACTTGCCGGAAAAAGATAGAAGCATTCCGGTAGGACAATACTCCTTTGACTTATCAAACAGTTCTACGGTATATGAATTCCAGTTTGGCGTTTCAGATTCTGAAACCAACATTGATGTCCAGGAAAAGCTTGCCCGGTTAATCAATACCGCCAACGTGGGATTAAATGCTATTATAGATTCCGATGAAGAAATGGGGGCAGCATTAATTCTCACGTCCAAGGATACCGGCTTGGCAGAGGGCGAAAACCATTTATTCGAAATAGTGCCGGCGATGGACAATGGCTCAACCAATGCATTAAACATTCTTGGAATCCACGAAGAAGCCCGGGCAGCACAAAATGCTGTATTTAGTATTAACGGCTCCCAGCACAGCGCTCTTTCTAATAATTTTACTATTAATAAAGAATTTGAAATCACCTTAAACGGTATTACGGAGGAAGATAAACCTGTTACTATCGGATTTGAAAATGATGCCAATGCCGTTTACGAGAACCTCTCAAAGCTGACCGACTCCTATAACTCGGCGCTTAATGTGGCTCACCGTTACAAAGACACTCAGCGTCACATTGGAAAATTAGAATACAATCTACGTTCTGTGGCAGATGCTTTCAAAAACGAATTAGAGCCGGCCGGTATTCACGTAGACGAAAACGGATATATTAATATAGAAGAAACACGTTTAAAAGAAACCGTCAACAACCCTGATGCCGATGACTTATTTAATACATTAAACAGTTTTAAAAATGCTCTTTACAAACGCTCCAGACAGATTTCCATCAATCCTATGGAATATGTAAACAAAGTTGTTGTAGCATATAAGAATCCAGGAAGAAACTTCTCTGCGCCATATGCTACCAGCCTATATGCAGGAATGATTTGTGACAAGAAATATTAAAAGGAAATGTTCTATAATGTTGAACACTTCCTTTTTTATTGTATGATTATACAAAAAACTTCAAGAACAGCAACGTTCTTGAAGCTTCTTCATTTAATTTCTCTTATCTAAAAATTGAGCATCTACCACATTTGTTTTTCTCATCTGATTACGGTAAACATTTAATGCTTTTTTGTTTTCCTTAAACTGACGGGATTGTTTTTTGTAACGTGTAAAGCAGGTCTGGGCGAGTTGCTTATTTCTTTCCTCCTGCGCCTGCACATTTACACTTAGCTCTGTGATTCTTGTAATTAATTTTTGGAGTTCTTTGATTTGCTCCTTGTACTCTTCTCTGTTTGTCTCAAGAGCACTCTTTACTCTTTCATACACATTTTCAAAGCCCTGATCGTAAAAGTTAATCTGATCGATTTCTTCAGACTTTTTCTCAACAATTGCTTCCCATGCATCGAAATCAACTTCATCCTGTTGAAGCACTTGGGTTTGTTCTATATTATATGTATGAATTTTTTCCAAGGCCTGAATCTTTTTTTCCAGGCTCTGTATTAACATTTGAATATATTCACGTTCCTGCATATTAGTTCGCCTTCATCGCTCTGTTTAAATTCATAACCTCTTTCCAGGTCTCTCTCATGGTTCGAAGTGTATCGAGGGCCCTGTCCATCATTTCAACATCTTTCTTGACATTTGCTTCTGTTAAACAGAACTTAATGTATTCATACACTTTGTTGAAGTCGTTAGCCACCGGATAAGAATAATTCAAGGTTGCCTGAAATTCTGTTATGATATTACGCACCTTCATAATGTTATTGTGAGCTTTTTCGATTTCGTGATTTTCCATTGCAGTTCTTGCAATGTTGCCAAATTTGATTGCTCCGTCATATAACATCAAGGTTAACTCTGCAGGACTTGCGGTTAATACTCTGTTGTTTGCATATGCAGCGTAGCCTTTATTGCTTGGTGTCATGATTTATCCTCCTACGGTAGTCTATTGACCGGTTCCTAATAAGGATGCCAGCTGATTGGTCTGAGCCTGTAATTTAGTGAGCGCAGTTTCCATTGCACTGAATTTGCTGTACCAATACTCTTCGTAATCAGCAACCTTATCTTCCCACTTGGAAATCTGTTCTTCAATTTCCTTCATTTCTTTATCTAACTGCTTGTCATTATAAATGGTATAAGCACTTCTCATAGAGGAAGATTTCATCTTATCGGTAAGTGTATTATACATATTTTTCGCTAACTCATTGAAAAATGTTGTAACCTTGTCCGGATCAGATTCGATCATTGCTCTTAATTTATCTGTTTTGTCAGATGTATTTGAATCTGTTGCATCACCATCGATATGGTACGCATTATATTCGTTCTCAGCTGAACCCATAAATCCAAGCGTACTGATTCCGAAGCTGGAAAGATAGAACTTTTCACCATCGATTTCAATGCTTCCTGCCATTGATCTGGTCAGAGTATTCATGATATCGTTTAAGGTACTATCACGTCTAAGCAGGGAATCTTTAATCTTAGTTTCCCACTTCTCAATCTGACTTTCGGACATGGCCTCTTTTTCATCATCAGTAAGCGGTTCATAACCTTTTGCGGTATTTGCATTATATTTGGAAGTAATGCTGTTAATAAGCTCGTTATATCCGGTTATAAACTCTTTGACCATATTATAAACGCCGTCTGTATCCTGGGTAGTAGTAACGGTCATTGGTCCACTTGTAATGCCCGTCGCATTAATAGTCAATCCATTTACTGTAATGCTATTGCTTTCAGATGTGTATGTCGCACCATTAATAATGAAAGTTGCATCGGTTCCATCCTGCTTATACGCAATTGGTGTGGTACCTTCTACATAATCAGCATTATATGTGGCATGCTGTTCTGCTGTTGCAAGTCCCAAAGATGCCAACGTGTTATAGTCATCTTCGCTTTCTACAACCATACTGAAATTGTTTTTTGCTCCACTGTCTGAACTTAAAATCAACTGATTGTGATTTGTATCAAAGGATGCATTGATTCCGGTTTCCTCTTTAAATCTGGATGTGAAATCTGCAATGGTTTCATCTGCAGAAATGGTAAACTCTTTCATACCGTCTGCAGTCTGAATCTTTAAAGTTCCATCAGTAACACCCAGTTCAGCTAATGTTGTAGAAGTCGTAATCTTGTCTTCGCTGCCATCTGCTTTGGAAAGTGCAGAACCTGTTAAATAAGATGCCTTTGCTAAATCACGAATCTCAACCAGCTGTGTTCCTGCTGCCACATTGGAAGCCGCACTTACCGTAGCCTTTGTCGGATCAGACGCACTACAGTTCTTTTTGTTCTGGAAAGTTGCAGCTCTACGCATATTGCTAAGAGTTGTTGTGTAAAAACTATAAATTGATTTATTTAAATCTTTCCAAACTTCCTGTTTCCACTCTAATTTTGTTTTTTGTTTCTCGTAACTTTCCTGTTTCAAGCTATATGCAGATACCAATTCCTGTACCATAGCATCGGTATCTAAGCCTGAGGCTATACCTGATAATCTAATTGCCATTCTTCGGTCCTCCTATCGCTTTTCATCTACCATAAGTCCTGCCAATTCCCATGCCTTCGCAATCTGGTCCAATACCTTTTCCGGCGGAAATTCACGGATAACTTCTCTTGTGGACTTATCTAATATTTTAATAGTAATTCTGTTTGTTTCTTCATGAATACCGAACTGAACGGTAGAATTATTACTCTGTTTATTAATCTCATTTACTGCTTTCTTTAAGGCTTCGATTGAAAGTTTCTGTTCTCCATCTGTAGCCTCTCTGTTCGCATCATTATTTACGCTATCTCCTACTGTAATGGAAATCTGCGGTTGAGTAGTTGCCACATCCTGTGTGCTAACTACCGGCTGTTCTGCTACACTTGGTCGTACCACGGTACTTACCGGTGTGCTCTGATAATTTGTTCCTACTGATTTAATTCCGTCTGTTATCATACGACTCACCTCCATGTGAAATTTACAAAAGTATCCTTTATGTATTATTTATCGGAAGAACTGTAGAAAAACTTTACATCTCCCAAGGACAATTTTTATTATTTATTCGGTTTTATAATCCCGCTTTCATTACTGCTTCGGCAATAATAAAATCCAGTTCTGTATCAATATCTACTGAGTGGCCTGTCTCCATTATGTAAGCATAGCTATCTTTCCCATATAAACTTGCTTTGGATTTCAGCAATTCAACATCTACAATATAAATAGCACCATTTAATCTGTAATACTTTTCAAGCATCTGGCGAGGTGTTGCGGCGGTATCATCAATAAATCCACACAAACTTCCGTCCTCCGGTAACGTATTCATCCAGCGCGGAGAATGGTCAACCTCGCAAACGCTGATGACGGATTTTGCGTTTTTCTCTTCATAAAGCTTCATGGCATTTTGTATATCTTGTGCCGTTCGGAGTGGGGAAGTTGGCTGAAGAACAACGATGGTGTCAAAAGTTTCACCTCGTTTTTCATACTCCTCCAACACCCAGCGCATAGCATCCCATGTAGTTGCCAAATCTCCAGACACGGACTCATCTCGCAAAAAGGGAACATCCGCGTTATAATCTCTTGCAATTGTTGCATATTCTTCACTATCCGTAGATACATGCACCACATCAACAATCCCGGATTCAAAAGCGGCCTCTACGGAATATGCCAAAAGCGGCTTTCCCTGAAGGTTTTTAATGTTTTTATTTACCAATCCCTTTGAACCGCTACGCGCCGGTACAATTGCTATACATTTCATTTTTTACTTTCCTATTCTATCATCTTTATTATTTTAAAAGCTTCTGCATACATACAGCCAGCTGTTGCGCCCCGCAAATTTGCAAGCGACTCTATCGCTTTTAAGCTTCGCGGAAACGGTGGCTCACCAATCTCTGTATCATATATTTTTAATGCTTCGATTTTCTTGTCAATATATGCAGATATGTCAACAAAATAATTTGGCACAAAAGGATTTTGAGGTTTTCCGTAATCTGTTTCGGAAAGAATTTCCATTGTTGTTACCTTTTTAACACTCGGATATCGAAACGCCTTTGTACAAGCAAGACCTGCGCGGAATACCACATCGTGATCAGAATGAACATCATTGGAATCTGGCAAAATAACCCAATCAGGCTCAATCTGTTTAAAACAACGGGAAATTTCGTCAATCAACTCACTTTCCTTCACAGAATCTAACTGTGCAGGCGAATACTGCAAGTTATAAAAACCATCAAAATTGAAAAATTCACATATCCTTTTTATCTGATTTCTTCTTTTTTCTACAAACTCCAAATCCCAGCCATCATCAACTTTAATATCAGTTATATTTAGCCAGTAAATTTGATGTCCCTGCGCTTTGTACTTAAGCAATGTCCCGGCTGCTCCTAACGTTTCATCATCAGGATGTGGCGATACAACTATAATCTTCATATAATTTCCTCCTACAAATAGTAACCTTCCTCAATTTTAAAGTCTTCACATTCTAAAATACGAATCACATTATCTCCTGCTTTTATATCAACATACTCATCGGTAACCTTCAGCACTTTTCCCGGTTCCAAATTGTTATATTTATCAGTAACAATCTCCTGAACCTTCCAAACTTTAATCTCCCGATCGTCAAATACAAAATGGGCGCCTACGTAAGGTCTGGTAAGCCCGCGTACTAAATTATAAATTCTACGGCTTGACATTCGCCAATCAATTTCTCCGTCTTTCTTACCACGCTTTCTCCAAACATTTCCAACCTCTTCTGTTTGAGAAACCCTTGTTTCACAGCCTGTTTCAAAATCGCGCCATAGTTGTAAAATCTGCCCTTTTGCCTTATTCATTATCTTTTTATATAAAGTACCTGCATCATCTTCATAATCAATCGAAACAGGTTCTTGAGAAACAATATCTCCGCTATCTGCCCCGTTATCTATCATAAAGAAAGTCGACGCTGTTTCTTCCAATCCCAACACCAAAGACCATATAATAGGATGTCTTCCTTTATTATGAGGCAACGCTGCAGGATGAAAACCTACCACGCCATTTGGAAACGCATCAATAATTGCAGTTTTTAACAATTGAGACCACCCAAAACAAAATCCCAGTTCCGGGCGAACCTCTCTTATAAATCCAAGCACCTCTTCAGAGTTGATATCCTCGACATATATATATGGAATTTCATTTTCCAACGCTAACGGTGCCAAATCTTGATAGTCAGCGTTAAATGCGGAATGTTCCTTTGTAATGATTCCACAAATCTCCGCTCCATCATCGATTAACGCTTTTAATAGTACATAAGACGATTCAACACATCCGATATATAATATTTTCATCTGTTATCCTCTATATCATAAAATTTCTTTCTGTTATCCACATAATTCTTTAGATACTTTTTAATCTCTTTTATGATTTCTTCCGATGTTTCTTCACCCTCGTATGGATTAGAACAACTTTTACATTTTTCCTTAAAATCAGCTTTTAAAGCTTTTTGCATTGCTGCATCAATCTCTTCTTTCGTATTTCCGCAATCAATAACAGTATCCGCCTTAACACGACCATTTTGTCGCGCGCCGATATTAACCGTAGGAATATGGAAAGACGGAGCTTCTATCAATCCACTTGAAGAATTTCCTATTACAGCTTCTGCAAACTGTAATGCGCTTAAATATCCCATCTGTCCCATAGATTTAAATGCAATTGCATTGTCGTGGCTTGCAACATGGGATTCTATCATTTGATTTACGATTTCTCCATCCATATCAGCATTTGCATATGTGAAAATGTAGTGATACTCAGGATGCTTTTCAATGACCTCCAACAAATTTTCAAATTGCCATTTTGCAGAATTTTGTTCCAAGGTCACCGGATGATATGTAATCATCACATAAGGCTGCTCAAACAGATCACCAAACTTATCGCAAACTTCCTTTCGGGTATAGAGCGTTAATTTTTTTATATTTTCTACACCCAAAGCGCCAACATGAAATACTCTTTCCGGTTGTTCTCCCATTTGAATCACCCTTTTCCGATATGTGTCAGTACTTACAAAATGCAACTGACTCATTTTTGTAACGGAATGGCGAATCGCATCATCAATCAACCCTTCTGTAATTTCTCCTCCATGAAGATGTGCAATCGGAATTCGAAACATCACTGCTGCCATTGCCGCAACTAATATCTCAAAACGATCCCCCAATATAACAACAAGATCTATTGACTCTTTTTCGAAAACCTTTGCAAATCCCTGCATTTCTAGTCCCATTGAATTAGAAATTGCTGCAGCAGTATCTGACTCTAGTTTCATATCGACTTTATGCGCTATGGTAAAACCGTCTTTTTCAATTTCGGTATAAGTCATTCCAAATTTCTCAGAAAAATGCATCCCCGTTGCAATTATTACAACTTCAAGTTCACTGTCTTCATACATTTTCTTTATTAACGGCTTTAATATTCCATATTCAGCTCTTGTTCCGGTTACTATACCAATTCTTTTCATACCAACCTCTATATTTACAAAACAGATTCGTTTATTTTTTCCTCTATATTATAGTCTTTATCTGCTTTTTTTCCGATAACGAAACTCCACTTCATCGGCGATATCCCGTCTCCCGGCCGCTTTGTGGTCAAATTTTCTTCCGTAAAAACTTCACCTTTTTTTATATTTTTCGCAGCCACAATACTTTTTCGCACGGCCACCATATTCGCCTTTTCAGATGGACTTGGTTCTTTAATTCCGGTCCCGATTGTCTTTTCAATCTGACGAATGCATGAAACCATCTCTTTTAATTCATCCGGTTCCAGGCTCGCTTTGTGATCCGGCCCTTCCATATTATGGTCTAAAGTAAAGTGTTTTTCTATCACCTGTGCTCCTCGCGCAACCGCACCAATTGGCACATGAATACCCATGGTATGGTCAGAAAAGCCAACCGGTACATCGAACTCTTTTCTAAGCGTATCCATTGCCGCAAGATTTACATCTTCCATCGGTGTTGGATATTGAGTATTACAATGAAGCAACTTAATATCCTCACATCCTTCTTCCCTAAGTACTTGCAAGGCTTCACGGATTTCTTCAATAGTGCTCATTCCCGTTGACATAATCACAGGCAAGTGCGTTTTACCGATTGCTCTTAGGTACGGCTCATTTGTAATTTCTCCGGAAGGAATTTTCCAAAACGGTATATTCAGTGTATTTAAAAAATCAATGCTTGCCAAATCAAACGGAGTTGAAACAAATCCAATTCCTATCTTTTTACAACTTTCTTGTAACTCTTCAAAATCATCAAAGGTTAATGCCAGTTTTTCAAGCATTTCCAACTGGCTTTCATCACTTCCTGTAGTTTCCTTCTGGTAGCCGGCCTTCTGGGCACTTGCACTCACCAGATTTTGAGGAATAAACGTTTGAAACTTGATGTAATCCGCTCCCGCTTCCTTCGCTTTTATAATCATTTCTTTTGCCAAGTCGATGCTACCATTGTGGTTTACACCCGCTTCTGCAATTATTAGTACAGACATATTCTATCCTCTCTTCTTTACAACTGCCGGCACTCCAACTGCGGTCACGCAAGATGGAATATCTCTTACAACCACTGCGCCCGCGCCAACTTTTACGGTATCGCCGATATTTAATCCCTGAATTACAGAACATCCCATTCCCAACTCACAATGGGAACCGATTCGTACAGTTCCTGCAATTTTCGCATAAGGCGCGAACGTTGTATACTCACCAACACGTCCGTCATGACAAATCATACTACGCATGTTCATAAATACAAAATTTCCCAAAATAACATTTGAAGAAACGATACAATCCTTACTAATGACACAACCTTCACCAAACGTTGCATCCGGTGCAATTCCGTCGCGACTCAAAATAATCGTCGGAAATTGAATATTTTGATTGTTCCGATATAATTCTACCAACTTCTTTCTTTTTCGAGGATCAGCAATACAAATAACCACATTCGTAGGTTCCTTAGTTTTTAATAAATCTTCATCGGTCCCTAAATATGGATATGGGCCCAAATTTCCTACGTCAAAATCCTCTACCGGATTAATATATCCTTTGATGTTCCAAGTCGGTTTATATTCGTTGTACTCTTTGAACTGCCACAGCAATTCCTTCATACATCCTCCTACACCTACTAATACGATATCTGTCATATTTGCATACCTCGATTCTGCGTTATATCTCGATTCATTTTGTCTTGTACAATAACTTCTTTTTCGTCCCGTTCCGCCTTTACTCGGACTTGTAATCCAACTTCTGTTCCATGCGACGCATTTCTTCAAATTCGCCCATATCTAAGAAGGAATCTTCGCTAACCGGATACATTCCCACTTTTTTCCCCTCCTTCAAAAGAAGATTGGTTAAATCTGTCATGTGATAAAAAGTATCCTTCGGAATCTTCTTTAGCGCTTCCGGATTTAATACATACATTCCGGTATTTACAAAATAGGAAAGCTTCGGTTTTTCTTCCATCTCTTCAATGGTGCCGTTTTCTTTCGCATGGATGACTCCGTACGGAACAACGATATTCTTCAACGCGCTGACAATCGTAATCTCATTTCCGGATTCGCAATGATACTTGTACAATTCATCGTAATCCGTTCTTACCAGTATATCACAATTTGTAACAATAACCGGCTTGGTAAATTCTTCTTCGATTAACTGAAGACTTCCCGCTGTTCCCAATGGCTTATCCTCTTCTACATATTCAATAGAATAATTTCCCTCTGTATCAGAGAAATAAGATTTTATCATATTTTTTCTATAATTAACTGTTGCAAAAAAATGTTGCACGCCATATTCCTGAAAACGATTGATGATGCGTTCCATAATTGGAATATCTCCAATCGGAATAAGTGGTTTCGGCAGAACTTTGGTATAAGGATACAGTCTGGTCCCTTTTCCTCCTGCCATCACAACAACCGGAACATCTTTCAGTAACTGTTCTTTATCTGTAACGGCTTCCTGAATATCACCTCTATAAATAATATCGCATAAAGTATGTTCCTTTGTAACAACCGGCAATGCATTAATCTTGTATGTATCCATCGTCGTTTTTGCATTTTTCACATCCGTTCGGAATACATACTTTGGATTCTTGTTCATCAGATGAAAAATCTCTGCTTTTAAATCTCCGGTCTTGATTAACCAACGCCGGATGTCTCCGTCCGTAATACTTCCCATTAATTTCTGTTCTTCATCTACAATAAACAATATACCCTTTGCATTAATGTCAATTTTCTGCATAGCGTCTACAACTAACATATTTGGTTTTGCAATGTATTTATTTAGCTTTTCAGAATTCATAGGCTTACCTCCTGAATGTAGTTACATACAGTTTCTACAACCTGTTTGATGTCGTCTTTGGTAATATTCGTGCTACATGGTAAATTTATAATCCGGCCGGCATAATATGGTGCCTTTTCCATTTTGTAGGCCACATTATCTCTATACGGTTTCTGTTCATGAATCAGTCCCCAAATCGGTCTGGTTCCAACGCCTCTTTTGTTTAATTCCTCAACTAACTCTCTTAAAGAAACCTTCAAGTTGTCCATGTTAATATCTAACGCATAGAACCAGCAATTTGAGGAGGTTCCTGCGCGAAACGGCATTAACTTTACATTCGTCTTACCTTCCAAAAGTTCTTTATAAAGTTCATAATTCGTCTGTTTTCTTCTTACAAATTCCGGTAGCCATTCCATCTGTGCCACGCCAAGTGCGGCTTGTACATTGGTCATACGATAATTATAACCCACCTCATTATGTTCGTAAAAAAGGGCATCATCTTTTGCCTGTGTGGACAAATATTTTGCATGATTTAATTTTTCTTCATGCTTTGATACCAACATTCCACCACCGCCGGTTGTGATAATTTTATTTCCATTATAGGAAAATGCACCATAATCACCAATGGTTCCGGCATACTTTCCTTCATAAAGTCCGGAAGCATATTTTGTACCCAGAGCCTCGGTTGCATCTTCAATCACTGTGAGATTAAAAATATTTGCAATTTCCATGATACGTTCCATATCTGCCATGTTGCCAAAAACGTGGACCACCACAACTGCCTTTACTTTTTTTCCATCACGGTTGGTAACTAAGACACCCTCTTGCATATGGCATTCTTTGGTACAAAAGGCTTCCAATTTAATTGGATCCATTGTCAAAGTCTCGTCGCAATCAATAAACACCGGAGTCGCCATCTGATATTTCACCGGGTTTACTGCTGCAATAAAAGTAAGTGTCGGAACTAAAACTACATCTTCATAGCCGACACCACTCTCAATAAGTCCTAAATGAATGGCTGCAGTTCCGCTTTGGCATGCAACGGCATTTTTTACTCCGAGATAAGTAGCCATCTGTTCTTCTAATTGGTTGATGTACGCACCACCTGTAGAAACCCAGCCTTCAGCCACTGCTTTTCTCACGTATTCTTCTTCATTTCCCTCAAAATTTGGGACAGATAATGGAATGTATTTCATCTCAACAACTCCTCCTTGAGTCGAAATTATCGTTAAATTCTATTTTGAATATACTACATATATTATATCGGATTATTATGTCGAATAATTAAGAAAGAACCATCAAAAAAGGAGTGTACGTTTGTACACTCCAGAATTCTTAAACATTATAAATATCCGGTTTATATCTGTCCAAATTATTACGAATAAACTCAATGGTTTCTTCAATGCCCTGAGAAAATGTATACTTTTGTTCCCAGTCCGTGAGTCGTTTGATTTTTTCATTAGATCCTAACAAACGATTTACTTCACTCTTCTCCGGTCTGAGGCGCTGCTCATCGCAAATAATTCTTGCCTTTGGATTAATTTGCGCAATGATTTCTTCTGCCAGCTGACCAATGGAAATCTCCTGCTGTGTGGCAATATTGATTTCCTCACCGATTGTTTTATCAGAACGGGCAATTGCCAAAAAGCCTGCTGCCGTATCTTTCACATAGTTAAAATCTCTGGTTGGACTTAATGCGCCCAGTTTAATTTCTTCTTTTCCTGCCAACAACTGGGAAATAATAGTCGGAATCACCGCTCTGGCTGACTGTCTCGGTCCAAAGGTATTAAACGGACGAACAATGCTTACCGGCAAATCAAAACTCCGGTAAAAACTTTCTGCTAATCTGTCTGCTCCGATTTTTGTGGCAGAATATGGTGACTGTCCCTGATATGGGTGCAATTCATCAATCGGTACATATTGTGCCGTTCCATATACTTCAGAGGTTGAAGTCACAAGCACTCTTTCGGTGTCTAAGTCCCGCGCAGCCTGTAATACATTTAATGTACCTTTGATATTTGTATCCACGTAGGAATCCGGAGAATGATAACTAAACGGAATTGCAATCAGCGCTGCCAAATGGAACACCCCGTCCACACCCTTCATCGCCTCACGAACACCATTTGGATCACGGATATCTCCCGTGAATACCTCTATCTGATTTAATTTTTCCTTCGGAAGTGTATCTAACCATCCCCAGGAATTAAATGAATTATAATATGCAAAAGCTTTCACATCATAGCCGGCTTCCAATAATGTCTCCGTCAAATGACTTCCAATAAAACCGTCTGCGCCGGTAACAAGTACTTTTTTCAAGAGAAATACCTCCTTTTATTTCATCATCAAAGTTCCCCAATATTTATCACATTTTTCATTCCATGGATATAGGCACCCCTTGAAACATTAATAAATTGAATCTTTGTCTCATCTTTTATCCGTCTCTCTATCCAGTGCCTGTAACTATCCAAATTTTTCACAGTTGGTACCAACTTGCCTTCAACAGATTTTACCTGTCGTAAGTTGCTGACATCTACTTGTTGATAAGCAGCTGTGCCCTCTGCATGTGTTTTGGAATCTGTGTATGCCAGATCCAATCCAAAACAATATACTGTAGTTGCAGCAAATCGGATTGCTAATTCGATTGCTGTCGTTGAGACGGAACCGCCGGTTTCATATGTTCTTATTTTATGTTCCTCGGCATACCTCTCTGCCGGCGAAAACCCTTTTTGCAATATACAATATTGCTCGTCGTTATGCATTGAAAGTACCTCCGGTGCAACCGTAGACATATAAAGCAACGGAATACCTTTCCAGTCTACGTCGTCCACCTGTCTGGTAAGTACCGGACTGGAATCCGTCATAATTATGTAATCCGGTACAATTCCTTCCGTCAAAAGTTTCTTCGCCACAGTTCCAACCGCAAGCAATATTCGATTCTCTTTCAATCTTTGTATTGTTTGCAAGTTTTTTTCCAACGATGGTCCGCCTGCAACAAGAATAATTTCTTTATTTTCCCATTTTTCATGAATTTCATCAACAACCTTATGGATACTTCCTATATTTTGATTGAAATTCTGTATCAATTGACCAAGTTGATTCTTTATCGAACTTAAATGTAAAAAATACTCTTCTAATCTCTCTTTAGCATCCTTCTGCTCGATACACTTTAAGGATGGTGCATGAATTGCAAAAACCCCTTCAAAATCTGTCAAATACTCTGCAATTTTTTTCACTTCCGGATCATATACAATCTTTACCTGTCCTGATTTTAGCATATCTGTCAAATCAGAACACAAAAATGTCGATTGCAATACTTCCAGATTCGATTCAAAAACAACTATTCTATTAAACCTATTTTTCTGTCTGATTTTCTCAACGTGATATCCTAACCCCAATCCCCAGATAAGATAGTTTGTATATTGGAGTTCGTAATATTCTTCTGCAAAGAAATCCGCTTCTTTCCATGGATTTATGTTGCTATGAAGATACCAGCTTCGATTATTGTTTTCTATTCTGATTGTTTTTGCACCGACGGATGTTTTCTCAATAAAACATTTGCTCTTTTGATTAGTATCCGCTTTTAATACTCTTAGCAACTCATCGTCCTGTAAACTCTCCAGATTTCTCTGCCAATAATTAGCATATTCGTCTTCTTGAAACTGTTCTTGCAAAGAAAAAAGAAACGGGAGCATCTGTGCTTGATATAAATCCGCCAACAAAACATTATCATCCTGCTCTTTTGCTTCCAAAAGTAACACCATTAAATCCTGTAACACCTTATAATTCGGATCATTCAACTGTATCAACCGTTCCATCATCACAGAGAAGGTCCTCAAAATCTCTTGTTCTTTAACAGCTGCCGCATAATAATTTTGTCTGCGATATAAATCAATAACTGTTTCTATCAACGCTATGCACGCACAATTCTCTTCATATAATTGTTTCATCGCACGGCTATCTCCTCTCAGTGTTTATATCTGTTCCAAAGCATCTTCTAAAACCAACTTGACTTCACTCGCCGCTTCATAAAAATCCTCATAGAACTCCAATGATTTTCTGTAAACCCACAGCTCATTTTCTTTAACATTATCACTCATCTTATTAATGTTTCCCAACGTAAACTGTGATTTTTGCGACGTCCATGATGCCATCAGGATATAAGACTTTCTTTCTTTTATTCTTTCACCCAATTTAAGCACTTTATCTACGAGTTGTTTATATTTCTTGTCATAAAGCTCTTTTTCGCATTGTTTACACAATTGCTTCAAAGAGACCTTTATTTCATCCACATCTTTCTTAGTCTTATCAATATCATTCAATATTCCATGAAGCTCTTTTTCCAGGAGAGCGTATTCTTCGTCATCAAATCCCGGCGGCGTATTCTTAACAAGTGCTTCACAATCTATACTACCCGTACAAAATGTATCTATGGCCTCTCTTAGCGTCATGATTTTTGTTCCGCCAATCTTTGCACCGCCCTCCGTCGCATCGATCACTTCTATTTCTCCGCTAACCTTAGCAATTGCATTTTCAAACCAGACTAAGAAACGTTTCCATTCATCTCTGGAAGCAACCATATTCCCAAAAATATCCTCCACCTCTACGTGATGAATTCCTCCTTGAGCCTCTCCCAAAACTTCTTTACCGGCATGCGACGCACCATCCTTATAGGCCAAATCCTGTCCAATCAAAATTATCGTAGAAAACTTCAATTGGTGGCATAACGAAAAGGCCGAATTGGCCACCGATCCACCAGTTCCGAATGCATAATGCTCCGAGTATCTATCCGGCTTTAACCGCTCGATAAATGGCGTGACATCAAATAGAATTTTTTGTGCCTCATGCATTCTTAATATTTCTCTATTAGAAGTATCACAACAAAACAGCGGTATATCTTTCGCCTTTTCTCCTCCTAAATATGAAATTGGCTTAATTGGGTCAACATTAATCATAAAATCCGGATAAATCCCCAGTTCCGTCAATCGTTTCATTGCAGTGTCAACTGCAATAATTACAGCCTTCCCCTTCGCCTCTCTTAATAATTCAACATTGATGTCCAAAGATGGGCCCGCAGAAACTATAATTGCAGGTGCACCTTCAAATTTACCACGATATTGCTCAAAAAACTGCGCCCTTCTTAAATATGGTATTGTGGCAATCATATTTTTAAGGTGTTCTTGCCCAAAATAAGCCGTCGTATTGCGATTAATTCGTGCATTTTCCAGCCCTTCTCTTACTTTAATACAGAAATGGGCGTGGTCTTGCGGATAAATATTCCGGTACTGCGGGTGCTCAGTTACAATCAGATAACTCATGTTATTCCACATCAGGGAATTAAAGATTGCATCGTAGAAATGATCTTCATTTAAGTCACGAACAATGAAATAAATCTTTGCGTCCCCCAACAATACTTCCATATTTACATTATTCATCAGATAATCAAAAACTTCTATCTCCGGTTCGTAAACCACAAATTGGGCATCAGAACGGCACGCCTTCTTCAGCGCAGACAGAAAGCATCCATTTCCCATGCCAAACATGGTAATTGTTTGTTTTATATTATTTAAAAAAAACTGCGACGACCATTCCTGCGCTTCGTTTACCGGCGAATAACAGCTATTCATACGAAACAGTTTTCTATTTTTTTCAATATTCAAGTACGCATCTCCATCAAAGGCGATTGCTTGTGTCACAACACTCTCTGATGTCTGCTCTGATTCGTTCCATGTCAGGTAATTACGATATAAAAGTTCATCATAGCACTCTATATATCTCAAATTATCCTCATAAAGTCCCATGTTCTCAATCTCCTTATTGCAATTCCGGTATAAGCTCATATCTTAAAATGTCCGCTAACAACACAGCATCTTTTTCTTCCATCGCTTTTAATGCTTCTGAGAGCACCTGGTTCATCACCATGATTTTCTCCGGCGACTGACTATTCATATAAGAAATTATATGAGTAAATACCTCTTTCATCTTTGCGTAGCCTTCCTCTACCTTATTTTGGTAAAGCAATCGAGATGTTTGTATGATTAATTCCTTCATTTCTGTGTCGATTCCTTTCACTAAAAAAGGGTTGCCATTGGCAACCCTCTTTCATTACGATTACTGTAATAATGACAATACGCCCTGACTTGACTGGTTAGCCTGAGCCAACATGGACTGTGCTGCCTGCTGCAGAATGTTGTCCTTGGAGTACTTAACCATTTCTTCAGCCATATCAACGTCACGGATACGGGATTCAGCGGACTGTAAGTTCTCAGCTGTGTTATCAGCGTTAGCAATTGTATGCTCTAATCTGTTCTGTAATGCACCAAGACTTGATCTCTGCTGTGATACAGTATTAATAGCTGCGTCAAGTGTATCAAGATATGCTGTTGCGTCAGTATAGCTGCTAACTTTACTCTTAGCATTATTAACTCTTAATGCAGATGCAGTCATAGTTGCAATACCAAACTGAACGTTCTGGGCATTGTTTGCGCCAACCTGTAAGTTCTTGTTTTTAAATGTACCATCTAACAAGTTCATGGTGTTGAACTCTGTCTGTTCGCCGATACGTGTAATTTCAGACTGTAATGCATCTAATTCTTCTGCAATATACTGACGGTCTGCTGTTACGTTTGTATCGTTAGCTGCCTGAACGGTTAATTCTCTCATTCTCTGAAGAATGGAGTGTGTTTCGTTTAAAGCACCTTCTGCTGTCTGGATTAAAGAAATACCATCCTGAGCATTTGTAGAAGCCTGTTCAAGACCTCTGATCTGTCCACGCATT
>JAZQXN010000029.1:0-21117 GCA_045632875.1 Lachnospiraceae bacterium | reverse complement strand
AGAGTACAAGGTAGATAGGGCAGAGGTGGAAGTGCAGTAATGTATGGAGCTGACTGTTACTAATCGGTCGAGGGCTTGACCAAAGCAAGCCAATGGTTTGGAAGAAAATGATCTGTATGTGATTTTCAAGGTATACAAAATATAATCCTCAATAGCTCAGCGGTAGAGCGTCCGGCTGTTAACCGGGATGTCGTAGGTTCAAACCCTACTTGGGGAGTTTTTTAATTTGGCTCCTTGGTCAAGCGGTTAAGACATCGCCCTTTCACGGCGGTAACACGGGTTCGATTCCCGTAGGAGTCATTTGATTTACTTAAAGGTGATTCTGGACCTTTAGCTCAGTTGGTTAGAGCAACCGGCTCATAACCGGTCGGTCCCGGGTTCGAGTCCCCGAAGGTCCATTTAAAACATTTTGGCCCAGTGGCTCAGTTGGTTAGAGCGCCGCCCTGTCACGGCGGAGGTCGAGAGTTCGAGTCTCTTCTGGGTCGTTAATTATTGGGATCTTAGCTCAGCTGGGAGAGCATCTGCCTTACAAGCAGAGGGTCACAGGTTCGAGCCCTGTAGGTCCCACTAATAATCAAAATGCCGGCGTGGCGGAACTGGCAGACGCGCAGGACTTAAAATCCTGTTGTGGCAACACAGTACCGGTTCGATTCCGGTCGCCGGCATTATTACATTGAAGCTCAAGTCTTTAGATGATAAGGACTTGAGTTTTTTTCATTTTATAATGCAAATTAAAAATAAGAAACAGAGTCATACACGTGTGTACATGCTATAATATGCATATGTTATACTTTTAAATTAGAATTTCCGTTATTGAATTCAACATAGAGAGGTAACACCAATGAAAAAGAGATTTCAAAGTATTCTGTTATGTAGTTGTATAATCTTAGCTATCTTTTTTGGAGGATGCACTCCAAATGCTTCGGTAGATACAAATGATGATAGCATTTTAAATTCAGAAACTAAGCAGGAAAACTCAGGGGTATCCAACGAGTCAAATGAAAACGAATCTGTTGAAAGCGAGAGTTGAAGATGATTCGGAATCCATAGATCCGTCTGAAAGTGAAAGTGATTCACAGGAACCAAGCGAGAGCGAAAGTGAAAGCGAGTCAGAAACAACAAAGCCAAGCGAGGAAGAATCCAGTGGAAGTCAGTCGGAAGTTGGTTCGGGTGAGATTGATTTAAGTGGTTCAAAAGGTTGGGTAAGTCGTAGTATTGAGTTTACGAAGACTTATATAGAAACTCGATATAGTGTTGACGTATATTGGTATGAAGAAAGAACAGAATTAGGATATGAGCCCGTTGTTTTAGATGAAACTTTATGTAAAATGGCAACTATGAGGTCAGATGAACTCTTATACTCATATAAGGAAGATAGTATAAATGTTCATTCTATACCAGAGCCTTATAGACCAGACGGAAGACAGTTGTGGGAGTATGAATGCTTTGATAATGAGTTTATGTATTTTGATTGCAGACAAATTTATCTTATTTCAGGACAAAAAATAACTGCAGGAATACATTACTTAGTGGAACATATAATAAACGATGTCAACGCCGAATATATTGGAATAGGCTTTTCAACATTAAATGATGTTGATGAGGCTAATTTTTATTCAGTAGCACATCATGTTTTAATTTCTGCTCATAATTAACAATATGCAGACACGATAGCGATATCGTGTCTTTTTTGGTAAGAAAAGTTAGGCAATTATTATAGACGGATGGTTATATTTAAGGTAGTATAGAAGAAAATATGTATGATTATCAGGAAAATTTGGAGGAAGAAATGAAATATATTGATTTACATTGTGATACTTTAATGCTTACAGCATTAACAGATAAAGAGAAAAATATTTTTTCATCAGATAAGTTATGTGTTGATTTTAATAAGATGAAGAAAAGTGAGGCAATGGCGCAATTTTTTGCAATTTTTATGCCGGATGAGGCGAGTTATAAGTTTTTAAATGTGAAGCCCATGAAGGATGAGGATTATTTCAATTTGCTTTTTGAGGTGTATTTGAGGAATCTTAAGGAGCATGCTGATATTATAAAGCCGGCGCATTGCATCAAAGATGTGGAGCAAAACTTAAAGGATGGAAAAATGTCTGCCGTGTTGACCATGGAAGATGGTCGAATGGTAGGGGGAGATTTTGAGAAATTAGATGAATTTTATGATTTAGGTGTGCGGGCGATGACTCTGACTTGGAACTATGCCAACTGTTTTGGTCATCCACATTCGAAAAACGCGGAAGAAATGTCAAAAGGCTTGACGAAATTCGGTAAGGAAGCTATCGAATATATGAATGAACTTGGGATGCTGATCGACGTGTCTCATTTGTCTGATGGAGGTTTTTGGGATGTTATTAAACTTACGAAACAACCGATTGCGGCAACTCATTCTAATTGTAGGGAATTGTGCCCACATACAAGGAATTTAACAGATGAAATGATACGTGCATTAGGAAATAATGGTGGTGTGATGGGACTTAACTTTTATCCTGCTTTTTTAAATAAGAATGAAGGGGATAAATCAGGAAAAGTGGAAGTGATGATCAGGCATCTAAAGCACATGGTTTCCGTGGGAGGTATAGAGGTTGCGGCTTTGGGAAGTGATTTTGATGGTATGAACGGTGAATTGGAGATTGCAAATTGCGGTGAGTACAATAAGTTATTTGATGCAATGAAAAAAGCCGGATTTAGTAATGAGGAAATTGAAAAGATAGCATATAAAAATGTGTTACGGGTAATGAAAGATACGATGTGGTATTAAATTAAAACGGATTTTGATTTAAGCGGGCGAACGTGAATTTAATAAAAAACATAGGATATTTTTCCAAAACCCTTGAACTTTTTAGGGATTGTGATACTATGTTAAGGGGTTATCCTAGAAAAAACAAGAAGGAAGAAGAAAAATGAGAAATACAGTACCAGTAGAAGTGTCAGCTAGACACGTACATTTATCACAGGAACAGATTGATATTTTATTTGGAAAGGGACATCAGTTAACACCATTAAAGATGTTATCACAGCCAGGTCAGTTTTTAAGTGAAGAACGTGTAACAATCGTTGGACCAAAGAAAACAATGGAACGCGTTGGTGTTTTAGGACCTGCAAGAAAAGAAGGACAGGTAGAATTATCTTTGACAGATTGCTTCTCAATCGGAATTAAAGATGCGCCGGTTCGTGAATCAGGTGTAATTGACGGTACCCCTGGAGTTATTTTGAAAACAGATTTAGCTGAAATTCAGTTAGATAAAGGTGTAATCGTTGCAAAGAGACATATTCATATGACAACAGCAGATGCTGCTGAATTTGGAGTTCAGGATAAAGATGTTGTTAGCGTTGAAGTAAAATGTGGTGATCGTGCAATTACATTTGGTGATGTAGTTGTTCGTGTAAATGATACATATGCTTTAGCTATGCATATTGATACAGACGAAGCAAATGCAGGATGCATTAGCGGAGATGTAACTGGTGTTGTTATAAAATAACTTGAAAAGTTTTAAAATGTAATCATCTGGAAACCCTGCAGTGTTGCAGGGTTTCTGTTTATAGTGAAAGATATTTTGGAAAAATATATTGACAAGTGGAACAAAATATAGTATTATATCAGAGTTGCAACTGATGTAACAAAATAGTATGTGTGTGTAGCTCAGCTGGATAGAGCACTTGGCTACGGACCAAGGTGTCGGGAGTTCGAATCTTCTCACGCACGTAGACAGACCTGTATCTTATGGATGCAGGTCTTTTTTTGTTATAATCCTTATTAAAAAAGAATTTTCGGGGTTACAGAGAGAATTGAACGTAAAGAAAATTGGGAGTAAAGTCAATTAGGAACAGAGAGAATTGGGAGTAAAGGCAATTTGGAGCAAAGAAAAGACTATAAAAGGTGAGAAAATGGTGAAATGAACTAAAAAGGGTACAATTTTCTAAGGCATGTGTTATAATACAGAATAAGAATTGTGGAAAATGGGAGAGTTGTGGGCATTGCCCATCAAATTGAGAGCGAAAAATTATAAAAGAAAGGTATGTTATGAATAAAGAAGAATTTTTAGTACAATTAAGAGAAGCACTTCGTGGAAATGTAAGCCAGGCAATTATTAATGATAATGTTGCGTTTTATGAGAATTATATATTGCAGGAACTTCGGAAGAACAGGACGGAAGAAGAAATTATGCGGGAATTGGGAAATCCTCGTATTTTAGCACAAACGATTATCGATACTGCAGGTTTAGAAAGTCAAAAAAAATATTCTGAGTTTGAAGAAGACGAAGAAGTAAGTACAAGACGGAAGGTTAACAGTCAGCGGGTTTATTCGGGAAGAAAAGCAAAACTGATATTAATAGCTGTTCTTTTAATATTAATACTAATCATTGTAGGATTGTTTGTGTTGGCAGCAAAGCTTTTTAAGATTTTTGCACCATTTTTAATTCCGTTAATCATTATATTACTTATCATCCAATTGTTTTACAACAGACGCTAGGAGGTATTTTTATGAAAACGCTTAACTATACAAAAGATACCATAATATATAAGGCTGGCGAAAAAATGACAGAGTTGGGATTGATCGTTAAGGGTTCTGTACGACAGAAGACAAAGGAATCTGTCATTATTTTGGAAAAAGGTCATTTGCTTGGATTGGCAGGATGTGATGTTTGTGTTTATGCTGCCGATTATTATGCAGCGGAAGATGTAGTAATATATTCATTTCCTTATAAAAACACGGATGATTTAGATGATATTTTGACAAACCAAAAAGAATACGGAAGTGTATTTATTTTGGCTGCATTAAAACAGACCGGATTGTTTTTGGAAGAATATTTACGTTTGTATGAAGTGGCTAAAAGATTGTATGCTACGATTATGGAGTCAAATCGGACCTATAAATTTTTGTGCAGTAAATATGGAATTCCGGAACAGATTTTTTCAAGAATAGATTTTCTTTCCACCATGGAAGAAAGACATATTATTGAGAAATGGAAGAGAGATTATTATGTGCAGTTTTGCAAGCTTGATTTAAGCGGATTGAAGGATTTGTTCACTACGAAAGAGCTTTGCATGGGTACCATCTTCCAAACAAGTGAAATGATGCGTTGCATATTGAATACAATGGATGAAATCCTTGTATATATTGAAATGCATAAAACTTTATTATTTGCACCGAAGAAAAATGATTTATTTCAGTTGTTGTTTGATTTGGAAATTAAGGCGGCTTTGGTAGGCAAAGGCAAGGATGATGTCCGCGATAATGTAAATAAGTTAGTGGATTTTGCACAGACAAGCGGTATTTTTAACAGGGAAGAGTTAGGAATAAGACTAGCTGAGTACCAGAGTTATGATTTTGCCAATGTGAAAGATGTGAATTCCATGTCAGCGTTGGAAGAAAATGGCGGAATTACGGATCTGGGCGATGGTAGCGGAGTACGTTTGGGCAACGGTCTGGAACAGATTTTGCGGTTTGCGGAAGAAGAACCGGAAAAGATGCTGGAGTTACGGGAAAAAATCGGAGAATTCAGAGACTTAAATGATCCATATTCTACTGATGAAAGTGTCCGCAGGCTTCGCAAAAATATATCTACCGCATTTTACAGAGTTTATAAAAAGTGCGTGAAAAGAGTATTGACCCGTGGCGAAACAACCAGAGTTGTGGATATGTTTTTGAATTTTGGATATATGGACATATCTGTATTGGGAGAAGAGAAGGCAATCCAGTTGGAAGGGTTGTTGGACAAACTCTATTTATGCAAGAGTGAGAAAGTATATACCTTTTTTACCTGGTTAGAGTCAATATACAGGGATGAACATGAGCCGTCTATCAGTGAATTGGATATGGATTATATGGCATATTTGAAGGACGCGGTTAAGTCCGGAAATATGTCGGCAGAGGATGCGGAAAAAAATAAGAATGATAGTTGGATGAAGGTGGAATATGAATTAGACAATATGTTCCAGTCTTTAAGTAAAACCATTAGTGGAAAGATTACTACATTTTGCCCAATATTAAAGGATGACGATATTATTTCTTCGCCTGAAAGAATGTTAGTCACCGCAGAGCAGGTAAAAAATGCTTTTGATAAAGTGAGAAGCATCGATTATAGCTTGTTCTATAGAGAAGTTATGTATTCTGATGAGGCACATGGACTTGCGCGGGAATATATCAATAAAGAAATTATTCCGGATGTTATATTGTTCCCAATTGCAGGAAGCAGAGGTATGATGTGGCAGGTAACAGAAGGTGTACGTAATAATACGGCAGGCCGTATTATGCTTCCGATTTTAACATCTTCAGATGTAGAAGATATGATCGTGGAAAACTGTGGCAGATTCCGTTGGGAAATGTGCCGTAAGGTTCAGGGAAGCAGATGGAATGATATTACAACCCCATCTCTTACGTCAGAGTATAATGATTATATCCAGTATTATAAAAAGAACGGAGATTTATCCACAGAGGCAAAAGAAAAGATTGCAAACGCGTTAATCCGTGCAAGAAATAACTACAGAGAAGTGTTTGTTAAGGATTATGAAAACTGGGTTAAATATGAATCCCAAGGAAGCTTCCGATTGAACAAGATTGCAAGAGGATTGCTGTTTACATACTGTCCGTTTTCGGCCCATTTGCGTGCCGGTATAAAGGATTCGCCAATGTTTGTTGACCTGGTACGAAAATATGAGATTGCAACGACAAGAAAGGTGAAGCGTTTAGAGACCTTATATCAAAAACTTGAAAAATCCGGTGGAGAAATCACTCAGGAATTAAAAGATAATATGGATTTCTATTCTATGTAATAAAAATAGGAAAAAAAGAAAAGACTTTGAATATGGGAAGGTATTCAAAGTCCTTTTTTGTGAAAACGACGAGGAAAATGAGCATTATGCTTGTACAAATGCTCATTTGACGACCGCACATCAGAGCGCGATTCGCAAAGCGTGTCGCGTCTCTGCTAGATAAATAAAATAAAAAGAGACACTCTGCCAAGTGTCTCCAGGGGCTTAAAATACCGTTAGAACGGTACAAAGTAAACTTACTCCATGAAGGACGTGTTACCCAAGTAAACGGGGAGAAAGAGTAACACTGGTAGTAAGTTGTATAAGGGGTAATAAAGTGATCGGGAAAATCTCTTTATACGATAAAATATAACACGAAATAACAGAATTTGCAATGGCTAAAATGAATAATTTTTAAAATTTTTTGCAACAATATTAATGCAATGTATTTGCAGAATGTTAAAGGAGAAATTTAAAATGGCGAATAATCAGAATAAAAATTGCAAAAACTCTACCAGCGATAAAAACACCAACAAAAACATGAATAAAAATACAGATAAAACCAGTAACAAGAGCAGCAACAAAAATTCTAGTGAAAATGGAATGAACGGATATAACTGTGACATGGATTCCAAAGGAACAGACCGTTACTAAGTTGTGTAAGAAACATGGGTTGAAGGTTGACTTTGACCCATGTTTTTCTTGTGTTAATGCATGGTGAAATGTATTGACACTTGCCTTTTTTAAATTTAATATATAGAGTAGGAAAAAAGGATGGTGAATTATGGGTACATATAATTTAATAGCACCATGCCACTTTGGGCTTGAGGCAGTATTAAAAAGAGAAATATATGATTTGGGGTATGAAATCGTTTCTGTGGAAGACGGCAAAGTTACTTTTGAAGGTGATGAAGAGGCCATTTGCCGCGGTAATATTTTTTTGCGTACTACAGAAAGAATATTGTTGGAGGTTGCAAGGTTTAAAGCTACCACATATGATGAATTGTTTGAAGGAATAAAAGCTTTACCTTGGGAAAAATATATTCCGGAAGACGGAAAATTCTGGGTAGCCAAGGCGACTTCTGTAAAGAGTAAACTGTTTAGCCCGACAGACATTCAGTCTATCGTTAAAAAAGCAATGGTGGAACGGTTAAAAACCTGTTATAAGGTACAGTGGTTCGAAGAAACCGGAGCCAGCTATCCTTTAAGAATTTCCCTTATGAAGGATGAGGTTATTGTAGGGTTAGATACCACAGGAGAATCTTTGCATAAGCGGGGATACAGGCTAGCCACTTCGAAAGCACCTATTTCAGAAACTTTGGCAGCGGCATTAATTATGTTGACTCCATGGCACAAGGATAGAATTTTACTGGACCCTTTTTGTGGTAGTGGAACGTTTCCGATCGAGGCAGCTATGATTGCAGCAAATATTGCACCGGGCTATAAACGTTCGTTTCTGGCGGAGAAATGGACAAATCTGATTGAGCCGGAGTTGTGGGAAGATATCCGTAAAGAGGCGGAGGAAGGAATCTGCTATGATGTTGATACGGATATTCAAGGATACGATTTAGACGGTGAAATATTAAAGGGCGCCCGGGAAAACGCAAAAAGAGCGGGCGTGGAACATTTGATTCATTTTCAACAAAGAGATGTTAAGGATTTACGTCATCCGAAGAAATACGGGTTTATTATTACCAACCCACCTTACGGTGAACGTTTAGAGGAAAAAGAGGCTTTACCGGAATTGTATAAAACCATTGGTAAAGTATATAAACAGTTGGATGCGTGGTCTGCGTATCTAATCACGTCTTATGAAAAAGCGCCGGAGGATATGGGCGTGAAAGCAGATAAGACAAGAAAGATTTATAATGGAATGTTAAGAACCAATTTTTATCAGTTTATGGGGCCTAAGCCACCGAAGAGAGAGGCAAAAAAGGTAAATGAAGAATCGTAAAAGATTTGCATTGCTGACAATCCTGATGATTGTCATAGCAGTACTGAAGTTTCACGGCGACACCGATCGTTTGGAAGAGGTTGACACTTTCCGAGGAGCAAATATCCACAAGGAAGTATTTAATCCGTTAATTGCGCAAAGTGTTAATAAGAGTGGTCTGACGGCAAATTTAAATGGTCAGATTTATACCAAAAAAGATGGAATTTATATGAGCGACAATTTAAGTATTATGATACCTGTTCGTGTGCTGATGGATGGGCTTAATTGTTCTGCCCATGTATATAATAACGATACATTATTAATCCAGCAGCTTGAAAACGAAATTTACCTAAGCTGTGATTCTAATGTGATTTTGGTGAACGGGGAAGCTGTGACAATTGCCGATGCGATGGTAATGAAAGATGATGTGGTTTATGTACCGTTGCAGCAATTAGAAAATTATTTGAATTTTGTACTTACATGGGATGTGAATACCAGTACAGCAGTAGGAACTACCACTTTGGAAGGGACATTTCTTCCAACGGCCTTTGACCTGCGTGAATACGGCCGTGTGGGGGATACAAAGGACCAGGGAATCTATGGAACCTGTTGGGCATTTGCATCTTTAAGTGCTATCGAGTCTAGTTTGTTGCCAATGGAGTCTTTGGATTTATCTGCAGAGCATATGGCATTGCAGAACAGTTTTGGAATTAGCCTGGACGATGGAGGAGAATACTCCATGGGTATGGCGTATCTTACCGCTTGGCAGGGGCCGGTACTTGAGTCAGAAGATGCATACGGAGACGGAATCTCACAGGAAAATCTGGTGGCTTCAAAGCACGTCCAGGAAGTACAGATTCTTCAATCAAAAGATTATGAGGCAATTAAGGAAGCCATATTTAAATACGGCGCAGTTCAAAGCTCCGTGTATATGAATTTATGGTCTAAAGTTTATACATCAACCTATTACAATGCAGATAATCATGCGTATTATTACAATGGAAAACAGGAAATTAATCATGACATTCTGATTATAGGTTGGGATGACGGATACAGCAGGGATAATTTTACCATTACGCCGGAACGTGACGGAGCATTTTTGTGCTTAAATAGCTGGGGAACCGCGTTTGGTGATAACGGGGCATTTTGGATATCTTATGAAGATGTGCATATCGGAACCAGAAATATTTCCTATACAGTTGTTGAAGATGCGGACAATTATGATTACATTTACCAAAGTGATTTGTGCGGTTGGATTGCCCAGTTAGGATATGGACAGTCAGAAATATATGCCGCAAATGTTTACCGCGCAGATAGCAATGAATATCTGGAAGCAGTTGGTTTTTATGCAACGGATGTAAACACCAGTTATGAAATATATGGAGTTACGGAATTTACAGATGAGACCTGTTTGAAAAACGGCGTCCTTTTGGCAGCGGGAACAAAGGCAGAAGCTGGATATTACACCATAGAGCTGGACAGAGTGCTGGAATTGTCTATGGGTACTAAATTTGCAGTAATTATTAAGATTACAACGCCAAATTCAAAATTGCCGCTGGCTGTTGAATATACGGATCCCAATGGAAAATCGGTAGTGGATTTGACTGACGGAGAGTCCTATATCAGTTCCACCGGAATGGTTTGGGAACGGGCAGAAATGACAAAGCAGTGTAATGTGTGCTTGAAGGCGTATACACGAAGACGATAAGGAGAAAAAAGATGGAAGATAAAGCAGTGAGAATACTGGCAATTCAGATAGCGGTGTTATCTATAATTATTGGCTGTTCTCTGTTTTATTTGCCATCTTTTTCATCATATGTAGAAGCAAAAATTACGGAAATACAAACAATCCGGGCAGCAAGAAAAGCAAGAGAAGAAATGACTGCTTTAGAACTACTGGATTATAATACAGGGAAGATTGAGGAAAAAGGTGAAGAATTAGAAGAGGCAATCCGTTTTTATCTGCCTTTTGATGTTATGAAGGATGATGTAATAATAACATTTAATCCCGTAGAAAAAAGGGTGGATTTTGTCATTCCTAAATCAAGGGAAGAGGATTTAAATCTGCATCCGATTGTAGGGAGCAGCAAATACATAGCTGATATGAGCGTATGGGAAGAAAAAGACGGTTTGCATGTATCGGTTTGGACGGATGTGGTTGTAGAGCCACGATTGACAGGTAATAAAGATTATTGTTATGTGAAATTTTATAAGCCGCGTGAACTGTATGATTATGTTGTGGTTATTGATGCCGGACATGGCGGAAGCCAGCCGGGGGCGGTAAAAAAAGGATATGAGGAAAAAGATATTAATCTGGAAATCGTGTTAAAAATGAAAGAAATTTTAGATACCATGAGTAATGTAAGGGTATATTATACACGTCTTACGGATGTTAACGTTTCTTTGCAGGCCAGAGCTACTTTAGCAAGAGAAAGTGAAGCAAATTTATTTATCAGTATTCATCAGAATTCCATGCCTCATGATTCAGAAACAACAAAAGGCGTTCAGGTGTTTTATGATATGAATGCGGAGGATTCACCTACAAACAGCTATGCTCTTGCAATGCTTTGTAAGGAGGAAATTATTGTGGCTACCGGTTGTGAAGATAAGGGACTGAGGACAAATAACAATCTTCATATTGTAAGAGAGTCAAAGGTTCCTGTAGCGCTGGTGGAATGTGGGTTTATGTCCAATGGGGAAGAACTTGCCAAACTGGTTACTCCGGAGTATCAGCAAAAGATTGCAGAAGCATTATGTAAAGCTATTCAAAAGGCATTAGAGGGAGGATTTTAATGAAAATCATATTTGCAACCGGAAATAAAGATAAAATGAGAGAAGTACGGGAA
Organism: Lachnospiraceae bacterium; assembly: GCA_045632875.1. Classification (GTDB taxonomy): domain Bacteria; phylum Bacillota; class Clostridia; order Lachnospirales; family Lachnospiraceae; genus XBB1006. The sequence goes on along the minus strand of JAZQXN010000029.1, from coordinate 9,570 downwards.
ATTTTAGGGGATTTAAATGCGGAGATAGTTTCCATGAAAGAAGCAGGAATTGATGTTGATGTTTGCGAAGATGGGTCTAGTTTTGAAGAAAATGCATTGATCAAAGCCAGAGCCATTGCTGAACATACTAATGAGATTGTGCTTGCGGATGATTCAGGTTTAGAAGTTGATTATTTAAATGGTGAACCGGGAATTTATTCGGCCCGTTATCTTGGAGAAGATACTTCTTATGAATATAAAAATCAGGTTATTTTAGAGAGATTAAAAGGTGTAGAGGGAAGTGCACGAAGCGCACGGTTTGTGTGTGCCATTGCTGCTGTGGTTCCCGGTGAAGACGGAAGTAAACAGGAATATGTGGTTCGGGGAACCTTTGAGGGCGAAATTGCCCATGAAAGTGCCGGAGAAAATGGTTTTGGCTATGATCCCATCTTTTTTGTTCCGGAATGTGGCTGTACCTCGTCCCAATTAAGTCCGGAAGAAAAAAATAACAGAAGCCACAGAGGTATGGCCCTGCGCTTAATGAAAGAAAAGTTAACGAATATATAGGGAGAGTAGATTTGAGGTACTTGATAGTAAGCGATTCTCATGGGAAACACAGAAGCCTTCGGGAGGTTGTCGAAAAGGTTGGTCATATAGACGGCATGTTTCATTTAGGCGATGTTGAGGGCGGCTTAGATGTAATTAGCGCAATGATCGATTGCCCGTTTTATGGAGTCCGTGGGAATAATGATTTTGGGTCTGTTTTGGATGATGAAAAAATAGTTCCGGTGGGAGAGCATAAGATATTTATGACCCATGGACACAGATATGGGTTGTATTTTGGGGTGGAACGCCTGATATACACAGCCATGGAGAAAGGGTGTGACGTGCTTATGTTCGGACATACCCATGTGCCATTTTTGCAGGAAATTGACGGAATGTGGCTGGTGAATCCGGGAAGTATATCTTTGCCGCGACAATCCTCAAGAAAACCAACTTATACAATAATGGAAGTAGATCATCTTGGAAGATTACATTTTTCACAAGCAGAGCTTGAATAAACATAAGAGGTGAACCGTATGAAGAAAAACTTTCAAAAAATGACAAAGAAAGTAATAGCAGGACTTTTAGCAGTGTTGATTACCGCCTGCAGTTTAAGTACCGGCATAATGACATTTGCAGAACCAAAAGCAGAAAAGAAAGTACTTCGGGTGGCATATGTAGACTATGACGGGTTTATTTACCAAAACCAGGATGGGGAAATGGAAGGATATGCTGTTGAGTATTTAAATGCCATAGGTTCTTATGCAAATTTGGGATTTGAGTATATACAATGTGATTGGGCAGAAAGTTTAGTAAAGCTGAAAAGCAAGGAAATTGATTTGGTATGTACAGCCTTTTATTCGGATGAAAGAGCGCAAGAGTTCGATTTTTCCAGTCAGAATTTTGGACGTGCAAGAGGAGTATTATATACAACAGAAGACAATACGGATTTGTACTACGAAGATTTTCAAAAGTTGGATGGACAGAAAATTGGTTTTATCGAAGGTAGTATGAATATCGCAATCTGTGAAGAATATGCTACAAAGAATAATTTTTCTTTTGAAACGGTGTTATATTCGTCTGAGGAGGAGTTGGAAGCCGGTTTGAGAGCGGGAGAGGTCCTTGCAATCGGAACGGAGCAGATGAGTATTCACGAAGATTTAAAATTAGTAGGCGTGTATGGTACTAGTTTATACTATCTGATGTCATATCAGGGAAATGATTTTATGGATGATATTGACGAGGCCATGATGTCTATTTTTGCCAGTGACTATGAATTTGAAGCTTATTTGTACAATAAATATTATGGGGAAGCAAATCGCAAACATGCGTTATGCTTCACCAGAGAAGAAATGGAATATATAAAGGAAAATCCGACGATTACGGTGGGAATATTGCCGGGATTGTATCCTTTGGCTTATGGCGATGAAAATACCGGGGAGCCTGCGGGAATTTATGTTGCAATCCTGGAGCACCTTGCACAAATCAGTGGTCTTACATTACAACCGGTGCTTATGGAGGATGGGGAAAATCCGGTGTCAACTGTTGGCACAACCAAAAAATATGATATGACAATGAGTGCAATAGATGATAGGACATTGCGGGAAAATGAGCATATTGTTGTAACTAATAGTTTTATGGATTCCTCTATTGGAATGGTTGGAAGGTCGGATAGTGTTTATCGGCTAGAGGAATCTTTTCGAATTGCTATAAACAGTAGATTTGTATCATTAAAAACATTCCTGGAAGAAAAGTTGCCTCAGTGTGAAATTTTGCTTTACGAAACCGATGAGGAATGTTTATATGCTGTACTAAAGAATGAAGCAGATATTATGATGCAGAATGTGTATGTCATCAACTATTTGTTGCAGAAACCGGCGTTTGAGAGCTTACAGCTTATGCCTACGTCGGCCATATTATCAAACAATGCTTTTATTGTATCGGAAGATACAGATCCGCGTCTGATTTCCGTGTTGAATAAGGCAATCGATTATTTTTCAGATGAGGATTTTGATAAAATTATTATTCAACATACAACGGCAGTGCCGTATGACTATACAGTTAAGGACATATGGGACAAGTATACAACACAGATTATTATGATTGCCATATTGTTGGTAGCGTGTATAGCCTTAGTTACACTTATGCTGTCTATGAAACAAAGGACCAATACTATTTTGCAGACAAAGAATCAACAGTTGAGAGAAGCGGTAGACCATGCTATGAAATCTAATGAAGCAAAAAGTGATTTCTTTGCAAGGGTGAGTCATGAAATCCGAACGCCGATTAATGCGATTGTTGGTATTACGGAAATTGCAAAAAAATCCACGGACAACGAGGAAAAAATGCAGGAGTCTCTAGGTAAGATTGAGACGTCCTCAAAAATACTTCTAAGCATCGTAAATGATATTTTAGATATTTCCGCCATTGAAAATGCGAAATTGAAAATTGCAGATGAACCGTTTGAATTCCAAGATATTTTAAAGGGTATCAGAGATGTCTATGAGGGACAGTGTAAAAATAAAGGAATTACCTTTACGGTTTTATGTGATGGGGAAAAGAAACAATTTAAGGGAGACTCTCTTAGAGTAAACCAGGTACTGTTAAACATGGTATCCAATGCGTATAAGTTTACGCCGGCAGGTGGAGAAATCAAGCTGGAAACCTATGAACTGGGAACTGCTTTTGGTACAACCAATGTGCGTTTTATTGTGGAAGATACCGGAGTGGGAATGAGTCCGGATATGTTGGAACGTTTATTTGTTCCTTTTGAACAGGAAAGCTCTACCACGGCGAAATCCTATGGTGGTAGTGGTTTGGGAATGCCAATCACAAAGAACCTGGTAGATATGATGGGTGGTATAATTAGTGTAGAGAGCCACTTGGGACAAGGAACAAGATTTGTTGTTGACCTTCCGTTTGGGGTATTGGACGGAGAAGTGGATGAAAATGCCATTATAGAAGACGAAATTCCGTTGGAAGAGATTGATTTTTCCGGAATGAAGATACTTTTGGCAGAAGATAATGAATTAAATGCGGAAATTGCAATTGATTTACTTTCCATGGTAAATATGGAAGTGGATGTTGCATGTGATGGAGAGGAAGCTGTTCAGAAATTCCTGGCATCCGAGCCGGACACTTACCGGACCATTTTAATGGATATACAGATGCCTAAGATGAACGGATATGAAGCAACAAAAGAGATTCGTAAATCAGATCATCCTCTGGCTAAGCGAATTCCGATTGTTGCTATGACAGCCAATTCCTCCAGAGAGGATATTACTGCGGCAATGTCTGCGGGAATGAGCGGGCACATTGGAAAACCGATTGATACGGAAAGTCTTTATCGTACTTTATGGATTGCTGTACATGATATTTAAAAGGAGATTTTTATGAATATTTCCAAAACTATTTACCAAGTGCAAGGTGGGTTAAATACCATTGGCAATTATTTTGATTTGAATAGAAAAATAATGATTGTCACAGATGACGGGGTACCGAAGGAATACGTGGATACTCTTATTGCACAATGCGATAGAGCGGTGCTTTACGTGGCCGGACAAGGGGAGCAAAGCAAATCGTTTGCCACACTGGAGGAGCTCCTTAACTGCATGTTGGAGCACAATTTATCCAGAGCGGATGCGGTGTTGGCGCTTGGGGGCGGAATTGTAGGCGATTTGGCAGGACTGGCAGCAGGCTTGTATATGAGGGGTATTGACTGGTATAATATTCCAACAACACTGTTGGCACAGGTAGATGCTTCTGTTGGCGGAAAGACTGCAATTAATATGTCCGGGATTAAGAATATTGTGGGGATGTTCCATCAGCCGCAAGGGGTCTTAATTGATACCCAACTTTTATCCACATTATCTAAGAGACAAATATCCAATGGTATGATAGAGGTTCTTAAGATGGGATTCATTTTAGACAAACGCCTGGTGGATATATTGGGACAAGCTGATTATATGGTTCATATAGAAGAACTGGTTGCCCGTAGTGTGGAATTAAAATGTATGGTGGTAGAACAGGATGAAAAAGAACAATCTTTGCGAAGAATCCTAAATTACGGACACACCATAGGGCATGGTTATGAAAGCGCCTTTCTGGGTGAACTTTTACACGGCGAAGCAGTGGCGTGCGGAATGCTGGCCATATCTGAGGGAGAGGTAAAAGAAAAACTTCTTAAAGTATTGGAAAACCTGGAAATGGATAAGAAACTAAGGGAGATTTTTGATTCTTGCGGGGAGAAAAAGCGTCAGGAGATTAAGGACGCAATCCTCCATGACAAGAAGGGAGATAAGAGTGGCTGCAACGTTGTAATCGTTGAAAAAACCGGGAGTTGTGAAGTGAAAAAGGTAACAATGGAAGAACTATTTGAGAAAGTGGATGGGACAAAATTATGAAAAATACGTTTGGAACAAATATAAGCATAACATTGTTTGGAGAAAGTCACGGAGAACTTATTGGTGCGGTTTTAGACGGCATTCCGGGAGGTGTTGTTGTGGATATGGAATATATCCGTAACAAGATTGCACTTAGGAAATCTTCCCAATCATGGAGTACAGAGCGGAAAGAACCGGATGATGTAAAAATTGTTAGTGGTGTATTTGAAGGAAAGACAACCGGATCACCGATTACTTTTATATTGGAAAATAAAGACGTTAAGAGTTCGGACTATATACTTTTTAAGGATCGTCCGAGACCTGGACACAGTGATTATACGAACTACATTAAGTACCACGGAAGCAATGATTACCGTGGTGGCGGACATAGTTCAGGCCGACTTACTGCTCCATTAGTAGCAGCAGCAGCCCTTGTGCAGAGTATTCTTGAAAAAAAGGGCATTCTCATTGGTAGTCATATCGTGGCTTGCGGTACATTGGCAGAACCTACATTTTCTACCAAAGAAGACGTACTGCGTGAGGAAATTCATAAAGTAAATCAGGATTTTTTCCCTGTTTTAGATGAAGAGTTAAGACAGTTGATGATTGATTATGTCTGCAGTGTAAAGCAGGAAAAAGACAGTGCAGGTGGTGTGCTTGAGACAGCAGTTGTGGGATTAGAGCCGGGAATTGGAGAACCTTGGTTTGATACTCTGGAAGGTGTGCTAGCCCATGGTATTTTTTCCATTCCGGGAGTCAAAGGAGTGTCTTTCGGAAGAGGATTTGCTTTTTCCAGTATGTTGGGAAGCGAAGTGAATGACAACTTCTATATAGAAGACGGAAAAATAAGGACAAGAACAAATAATAATGGCGGCGTAAACGGCGGAATTTCTAATGGTATGCCGATTATTATTAATACAGCAATGAAGCCAACGGCAACGATTGGTCAGGTACAGGAAAGTATTGACTTAAAAACAGGTGAACCGGTGTTAGTTGAAGGAAAAGGACGTCATGACCCGGCTATTTTTGCGAGAGCCAGAGCGGTAGTGGATAGTCTTGTGGCCTTTTGTCTGGCGGATATGTTGTGTAGCAGATACGGTTCAGAGTGGCTTTATCAGGAATAAATAAAGAGGTTAAGAATGAAATTTGGTTTAATTGGTCATCCGGTAGGACATAGTTTTTCGAAAATCATACATGGTATGCTGGGAAATGATGCATATGAAATTATTGATTTGTTACCGGAAGAAGTTTGCCCATTTCTGCAGAGAAAAGACTTTGTGGGAATCAATGTGACATTGCCGTACAAAGAGGCGGTAATGCCGTATCTGGATGAGGTTGAGCCACAAGCAGCTGCCATAGGTGCTGTAAATACAATTATACAAAGGGATGGCCGATTAAAAGGATACAATACGGACTATTATGGATTCAAGGCGTTGGTGTTGCGATACTTAAAGGCGGAAGAAATTCCGGAAAGAAAGGTGCTTATTCTGGGAACAGGCGGAACTTCAAAGACAGTAGAAAAAGTCTTTGTGGATTTTGGTGTTGAGAATGTTTTTAAGGTGAGCAGAAACCCTAAGGGACACAATGTTTTATCAATGAAGGAGGCAGCAACACTTGGGGCAGATGTGGTTGTAAATACTACACCTGTGGGAATGTATCCAAATGAGGAACATTGTATTGCAGAGGAATATCGGGATGCAATTTATGCATCGGCAAAACTGTGCTTAGACGTGGTTTATCGTCCGTTGGAGACGGAATTCGTTAAAGAAGCCCGGAGACGGAATATACCTGCAGAGGGCGGATTGTACATGTTGGTAGGGCAGGCTGTGTATGGAGCAAAACTATTTTTGCAGAAAGATATTCCGGATGGGAAAATTGAAGAAGTTTTTATGGAAATGAAGGAATACTTGCAGGATAAGCTGCATATAAGCAAGACGGAAATCCTGCAGGGAGAGGTAGTTGTACCTCCTTCAAAAAGTTATTCTCACAGACATTTGATTATGGCAGCCTTGGCCAAGGGAAAGTCCGTACTCTACGGAATCGGAAAGAGTAATGATATTGATGTCACCATGAGCGCATTGGCAAAAATGGGGGCAAGCATTCAGGTGCTTTATGAAGATGAAAAAGAGAGAACTTTAAGTGTTGATGGCTCCGGCTTTTTAACAACTGTTGGAGATGGTGAGATATATTGTGGAGAAAGCGGCAGTAGTTTGCGTTTCTTATTACCGATAGGACTTAGAACGGGGAAAACGTTACGTTTTTCCGGTGAGGCGGGATTAATGAGAAGACCGATGGAAATTTACAGGGAGATTTGCATTGGGCAAAAGCTGATGTTTGAAAAAAAAGATAACGGCATTGAGATTTGCGGAAGCTTAAAAAGCGGCAAGTTTTGTTTCCCGGGAAATATCAGCAGTCAGTTTGTTACGGGACTGTTATTTGTACTGCCTTTTTTACAGGGAGACAGTGAGATACATTTGCTTCCACCGGTGGAGAGTCTGCCTTATATTGAGATGACCATTCAGGCATTAAGGGAATGGGGCGTATATGTGGAAATGAAGGGAACTGTACTTTTTATTCCGGGAGGGCAGCAGGCAACACCAAGAGAAGTCCATGTGGAAAAAGACTATTCCAACGGAGCATATCTGTGGGCATATAACATTATGGGACATTCTTTAAAAATGGATGGATTAGAGGGAGAGACTTTACAGGGAGATAAGGCTTTTTATGATATTTTCCGTAGGTTAAAAACGGAAGTTCATCCTGTGATTTCAATGGAACAAACACCGGATTTGGTGCCGGTTGCAATGGCAGTGGCGGCATATTTTTCCGGTGCCGTATTTACAGGAACAAAACGATTGGAAATTAAGGAAAGTAATCGTGGCGTAGTTATGGCGGAAGAACTTGAAAAGTTTGGAATCCGTGTCCGGGTTGAGGAAAACTACATTGAAGTTTTTGATGGACAGTTATTAGCACCGGGGAAAATGTTATGTGGTCATAACGACCACAGAATTGTGATGGCTCTAAGTATGTTGCTATCCGTTACCGGTGGCAGAATAGATGGCTATCATGCGGTAGAGAAAAGCTTTCCTACTTATTTTGAAGATTTAGAAGCTTGCGGATTAAAGCTTAGCAGAGATAGTTATAGGAGGAGTGGGGGATGAATTGTGATTTTAAAAGAAAATTGCCAATTCCCATGGAAATAAAAGAAAGGTTCCCAATTACGGAAGAGTTGACAAATATCCGGTTGGAACGGGATGAAATAATGAAGAGAATTCTCAGAGGAGAAGACAGTCGAAGAATTCTTATCATTGGTCCATGTTCTGCGGATAATGAAGACTCTGTGTTGGAGTATGTGGAACGTTTAAGAGGCTTGCAGGAAAAAGTCCGAGAGGCGTTTTTTGTTGTGCCACGAGTATATTCTAACAAGCCGAGAACCACGGGGCAGGGCTATAAAGGGATGCTTCATCAACCGGATCCGACTCAAAAAGAGGATGTGTTGGAAGGGTTGATAAGAACAAGACAGTTGCATCTTAGAGTGGTTCAGGAAACCGGATTTACTTGTGCAGATGAGATGCTTTATCCGGAAAACTATCGCTATTTTTCAGATTTGTTGGGCTATGCGGCAGTTGGTGCCCGTTCTGTAGAGGATCAGCAGCATCGTTTGACAGCCAGCGCCCTTGATGTACCTGTAGGCATGAAAAATCCTACCAGTGGAGACAGACATGTTTTATTTAATGCGTTGAAGGCGGCCCAGCAGTCCCATACCTTTATTTACAGAGGTTGGGAAGTGGAAAGCAAGGGAAATCCATATGCTCATGCTATATTAAGAGGAAGTGTCAATTCCAGAGGTCAGGTAAAGGGTAACTATCACTATGAAGATTTGATACAGGTTTATCAGGAATATTCGGAAAACGGATTGGTAAATCCAAGTGTGATTATTGACACCAATCATGCAAACTCCAATAAGAAGTATTTGGAACAGGGAGCAATTGCTTTGGATGTATTGGATAGTTGCAGAAAAAATGGGGATATTCATAAAATGGTAAAGGGATTTATGATAGAAAGTTACTTGGTAGACGGTTGTCAGCAGCCGGGAGGAACAGTCTATGGACAGTCGATTACAGATCCGTGTCTGGGTTGGGAAAAGACGGAGCGTCTGGTCTTGGAACTGGCGGAAAAGTCTGTGTAAATGTGCCTGTAAGAGTAGGCTCGAGATGTTGCGGAAATGAGAGTGAAGAGGCCTGAGAAAATGCTTCGAGAGATTTGGAACAACTGCTTTAAAAGGCTTTGAACAATCGCTTTAAAAGACTTGAAACAACTGTCTCAAAAGGCCGAAAAAAGTTTTTGAAAAATTGTTTGAAAAAAATAAAAAATTTAGTTGACATTTTACGAGCCCTATAATATAATAAATCTTGCGTCACGGTCGAGGACGTAAAATAGAATAACGGGGTGTGGCTCAGCTTGGCTAGAGCGCCTGGTTTGGGACCAGGAGGTCGCAGGTTCGAATCCTGTCACCCCGATATGATATGCGGGTGTAGTTCAATGGTAGAACACCAGCCTTCCAAGCTGGATACGTGGGTTCGATTCCCATCACCCGCTTACGTGTTCGTAGCTCAGCTGGATAGAGCAACGGCCTTCTAAGCCGTGGGTCGGGGGTTCGAATCCC
>JAZQXN010000028.1:0-7696 GCA_045632875.1 Lachnospiraceae bacterium | reverse complement strand
AGCTAACAAGCTGTTGCTTGCGTTAAGACTTTTCGTCTTTACTGTGTTTCTGGGATTCTCATTTTCATGAAAACCGTTCTTAAAATAATTCTCTTTGAATCTTTCAAGGTTATTTCACTGTTCAGTTATCAAGGTTCTTGTCATTTTCTGTCGTCTTGTCTCGGCGACAGCTCACTTAGAATATCATCTTCTCAAACTAAAGTCAACTACTTTTTTAATTTTTTTTTTATTTTTTTTATTTTATCCCAATTGCTCCCAGAATTTCCTTAATACTTTTAACTCCTATAAGTTGAATTTCCTTCGTGTTTTCAAGCATTTTTTTAGAACTCTCCGGCAAAATACATTTCTTGAATCCCAGTTTTATAGCTTCTTTCACCCGGGCTTCACATTGATTCACAGAGCGTACTTCACCACTAAGTCCTACCTCCCCAAAACAAATTGTTTTTTCATCAATTACTACATCTTTATAAGAAGAAAGTATAGCAGCAACAATTGCCAAGTCCATGGCAGGCTCATTCATTTTAATTCCACCGGCAATATTTACATATGCATCACAATTGGACAGATGATAGCCGCCTCTTTTTTCCAATACGGCCATTAGTAAATTCAATCGATTAATGTCAGCCCCAACGGAGGTACGTCGTGGTATTCCAAGATTGCTTTGACATACCAATGCCTGAACTTCAATTAAAATCGGACGAGTTCCTTCTATAGAACATGCAACCACTGAGCCCGATGCACCAACCGGTTTTCCATCAAGCAAATACTCGGACGGATTTTCCACTTCGGCCAAACCAGTCCCTTTCATTTCAAATACTCCGATTTCATTTGTTGATCCGAAACGATTCTTCACACCTCGCAGAACACGATACGAGGCATGACGCTCGCCTTCAAAATACAAAACCGTATCTACCATATGTTCCAGCACTCGCGGTCCTGCCACAGTGCCTTCTTTTGTCACGTGCCCCACAAGAAAAACCGAGACACCTTTTCCTTTTGCAATTTGCATAAATGACGTGGTTGCCGCCCTTACCTGTGAAACACTTCCCGGAGCAGAAGCTACGTCTTCTCCGTACATTGTCTGGATTGAATCAATGACTACAATGTCCGGTTTTTCTCTTTCAATAATTTCTTCAATTATTTCCAACGATGTTTCGCATAGCAAGAAAAGATTTTCACTACATTCTCCCAAACGGTCTGCGCGAATTCGAATTTGTTGCATGGACTCTTCGCCGGAAATATAAAGAACTTTGTATTTATTCTTTGCCAGGTAGTTACAAACCTGGAGCAAAAGTGTGGATTTACCGATTCCCGGGTCGCCACCTACTAATATTAGAGACCCCGGAACAATTCCGCCACCAAGTACTCTGTCCAACTCTCCCATTCCTGTCATTATTCTTTGGTCATTTGTCACTGAAACATCCACCAGTTTTGAAACAGATACCTGCTGTACTGCTTTTTTTACTTTTTGCGTGGATTGAGATGTAACCTTTTCTTCCACAAAAGAATTCCATTCTTTACATCCCGGACACTGTCCCATCCATTTTGTACTTTCAAAGCCACAGTTCTGACAGAAAAATACTGTATTGGTTTTCACTTTTGCCATTTTATCTCCTCTTAAAGCAGTTCAATTTTATTTTTCAATATTAAATATGATTTTGTCTTTCTTTAATCTCACTTTAACAGTATCTCCAGAAGTAACTTTACCTTGGAGGAATTCCTCTGCAAGTGCATCCTCCAATTGTGTCTGTACCATTCTTTTCAATGGTCGTGCACCATATTTCTGATCATAAGACTTATTTACAATATACTCTTTTACCGGATTTGAAACTTCTAAAGAAAGATTCATAACCTCCTTGCAACGAAGTGCAAGAATTTGAACTTGAATCGTAACAATACGTTTCATCTGTTCTAAATTTAACGCATGGAACACTATTGTTTCATCAATACGGTTCAAAAATTCCGGTTTGAAGATACGTTTCACTTCTTCCATAACACCGTTCTTCATGTTTTCATAATCACGTGCTTCATCTTTTTTTGATGCAAATCCCAAATTTTTAGGCGCGATAATTGCTTGTGCTCCTGCATTGGAAGTCATAATTATAATGGTATTCTTAAAATCAACTTTTCTTCCCTGGGCATCTGTCACATGACCATCGTCCAATATTTGCAATAAAATATTAAACACATCCGGATGTGCTTTTTCAATTTCGTCAAACAAAATAACAGCATACGGATTACGACGCACCTTTTCTGACAACTGGCCACCTTCGTCATACCCCACATATCCAGGTGGTGAACCTATCATCTTTGATACGCTGTGTTTTTCCATATATTCTGACATATCAACACGGATTAATGATTTTTCATCTCCAAAAAGTGCCTCTGCCAACGCTTTGCTAAGTTCAGTCTTTCCAACACCGGTCGGACCTAAGAATAAGAAAGAACCAATTGGACGTTTTGGATCTTTTAATCCCACACGACCACGTTTTACAGCACGAACAACTGCACTTACAGCCTCGTCCTGTCCCACAACACGTTTGTGCAAAACGCTTTCCATTTTTTCCAAACGGGCACTTTCTTTTTCTTCAATTTTATTTACAGGTACTTTTGTCCAGTCTGAAACTACACTTGCGATTGTACCTTCCGTGATTATTGGAAGATTTCTACTCTTCTTTTTCGCCAGACGTTTTTCCATTTGTTGAAGTTCCTGTATGTGTGCTTCTCTTTCCGCTTTAAGCTGGGATGCTTTGGAAAAATCACCGTTTTTAATGGCTTCCTCCAGACCATGTTCCTGCTCCTCAATAAGCTTTTCTAACTCTTCCATTTTTTCAGGAACATGAATATCCTGAAGACGCATTTTTGCAGATGCTTCATCTAACACATCCAATGCCTTATCCGGCAAAAAACGGTCGTTGATATACCGTGTGGACAATTGTACTGCTGCAGTTACTGCTTCCGGAGTAATTTCTACATTATGATGCTCTTCGTACTTTGACTTAAGACCGTTTAAAATAGCAATCGCTTCAGTTTCCGTCGGTTCTTCTACCGTAATTGGTTGAAAACGGCGTTCTAACGCAGTATCTTTTTCAACATATTTTCTATACTCAGTCAGGGTAGTCGCACCAATTAACTGCAATTCTCCTCTGGCAAGCAATGGCTTCATTATATTAGAAGCATCGATAGCACCTTCCGCTCCTCCGGCTCCAATAATAGTGTGGATTTCATCGATGAAAATAATGATATTACCGCTCTGAGTAACTTCTTTCAAAATCTTTTTGATTCTCTCTTCAAATTCACCACGATATTTTGTTCCTGCAACCACTCCCGATAAATCAAGATTAATCAGTCGTTTTCCACGGATGGTGTCCGGAACCTGTCCATTAACGATTCTTTGCGCCAAACCTTCAACAATAGCGGTTTTTCCAACCCCCGGCTCGCCAACTAGACATGGATTGTTCTTTCCACGTCTGCTTAATATCTGAATGGTTCTTCTGATTTCTGCATCTCTTCCTATTACAGGATCCAATTTCCCCTGTTGCGCAAGAGCGGTCAAGTCTCTGCCATATTGCTCTACAAGAGAATGCTCCGCTTTTTTTCCGGAATTATTACTTGGTAATTCATCTTTCGCAAGAGCAGTATCCCTTCCCATGGCAGCAAACAAATCTGCCATAAGTTTTCCACCGTTTACCCCTGCTGTGTTTAATAAACGGGAGGCAACACATTCTTTTTCCTTCAATAATGCCAGCAAAAGATGCTCCGTACCTACTTCTTCGTCCATGTATTTTTCTGCCAATGCCCGTGCAATAGAAATCACCTGTGATGCACTAGGAGTATATTCCTTCAAATCTGAATTCTCAGGCATACCTTGTGGGGCAATAAGTTCTACTATCAACTGCCGCATCTGGTCTGCATGAATTCCTGCTCCTTCTAAAAGATGGGCTGCAACGCCTTTTCCTTCCTCTAAAAGCCCCAGCAAAATATGTTCCGTACCCACATACGGATGCTGTAATTTATCAGATATTTTTTCAGCCGCATTTAATGCCTTTTGTGCTTGCTTTGTAAATCTTTTCATATTTCCTCCTTCTAAGGAAAAGACTTGTAGTTTCCTACAAGTCTTCTAAATCTATAATTTCTACATCCTCTGTATCCATATCCCCTTTTCGGTTAGAGACGTTATTCTTTGGCTTGTTTTCCGTTTCACCTAAAAAGCTGTCTCTTGGAAGACCTTCATCTTCTTTATAACTATTGTTTGCAATGGCATTTAAGTATTCCCCTTGCTTTTTCAATGGTTCTCCACCATCTGTGCGCATATAGTCCATTTCAAACTCTTCTTCTTCAAGATGACGTTTGTAAAGCACAACTGAAATACCTATAATCATTAACAGTGCAACACCTATAATGATACCAATTAACATATTGCGGTTTTTCTGTTTAATAGCTTCATACTTTTCGTATAGTTTCTGGTAATTTTCCTGGACACTTTCCAATTCATTTTCCAATTCTTCATCACCGGTTCCATATGAAATATATGGACAAATCTCTTTTGTTTCCGGGTCATACGAAAAATATCCTTCATCTTTTCCGGTGGTTCCGTTAATAAGATGAATTACCCAAATGGACGTGTCTTTATAGTTTAAACCGGAGGTAAGAACATTGTTAACCTCTATTTCTCCCTGTTCAAAGCCCAAATCCAACATCTCATCCCAGTGCTCTGTTGTAACATAATACATCTTATTATTTAAATAAATATATGCTTCCTGCAAACGGTTGTCACCGTCACCGCCAACATTTCCGGTATTACCTTCATTTCCGGTGTTGCCCTCGTTTCCGGTATTGCCTTCATTTCCGGTGTTGCCCTCGTTTCCGGTATTGTCCTCGTTTCCGGTGTTGCCTTCGTTTCCGGTGTTGCCTTCTGCAGCACGTACCTTCACTGTTACACCGGCCGCATACATAGATTCACCATTAGAATCTAACTGATCGGCACGTATATAAAAATCACCTTCAGCAATGGCTTCTAATACAACAGTAACATTTTTTCCGTAAGCATAAACAACACCATCATCTATTGTTGCATCTTCGCTACAAGAAATGTATTTAAACTGTGAAGTCTTGAAAGTAAACTTCACACTTCCTGCCACACTATTATTGTTGTTGTCCAGACAGCTGATAACTACCTCAACCTGGTCTCCTACCTGAACCTCTGTTTCCAAACTTATTATAATCCCTGCCGCTCCGTGTGCCGGCATAACCATGATTGAAAAAAAGAACAGGACCGCTCCTAAAAATGCTCCTATTTTCAGTTTCATATCCATCCTCCATTTTCTTTATATATAAATGTGTTTTTTATCTTAGACTTTACTATTATAACTATTTTTGCTCAAGTTATCAATACAATGAAAAAGGAAATTTGGATATTTCTTTTAAAAAAATTATTTCATTCGAATTCTTTCTTTTTTTAAAAATATCAGTAGTAACAAAACTACCAACAGCAGATATAAAACGATGGTTAATCCGGTACTCCACTGTTCAATTGTGTAATTCGAAATTTTTGCAAACAAAAATATAATGCCAAGTGCCTCCATGGATGCAATAAAAAATTGTGCTCCTAATCGCTGAATTTCTTCTGTGTTAAAACGAATCTGTTCCATACCTTACCTCCGATGTTTATGCTCTTTACTAATTGGAAGTATATGGTTTTTGTGTCCCATAAACCGTACTTCTCTCTTTTGGGTTGGTGCGAAAATCAAATTTTTTTCTTATCAAAAAATGTACAAAAAAAAATAATTTTTTATTCATAAAATAGTCGGCTTTTCGCCTTGACACCAATATTTCCATTGGAATATAATTATAAAAATGCTTAGGCATTGTGTGAAAAAACCATATATACAGGAGGACAAAAAATGCGTCATTTAATCAGCCCACTTGATTTTTCAGTGGAAGAATTGGACCAGTTGCTTGCAATTGCAGATGACATTGAAAAAAATCCTTCCAAATATGCTCATGCATGTGAAGGAAAAATCTTAGCTACTTGCTTCTATGAGCCAAGTACACGTACACGTTTAAGTTTTGAATCCGCTATGTTAAGACTTGGCGGACAGGTTTTAGGCTTCTCAGAAGCGGGAAGTTCTTCTGCAGCAAAAGGCGAAAGCGTTGCTGATACCGTTCGTTGTATTGGCGGTTACGCTGATATCTGTGCTATCAGACATCCAAAGGAAGGGGCTCCACTAGTTGCTTCTCTCCGTTCAATTATTCCGGTAATCAATGCCGGTGATGGTGGACATCATCATCCAACCCAGACTCTCACCGACTTATTAACAATTAAACAGAAAAAAGGACGTCTTAATAACTTTACCATTGGCTTATGCGGAGACTTAAAGTTCGGTCGTACCGTTCACTCCTTAATCGAAGCTTTGGCACGTTATGAGAACATTAAATTTGTTTTAATTTCTCCGGAAGAATTAAAAGTTCCAAACTTTATTAAAGAAGATGTATTAGACGCTCACAACATTCCTTACGAAGAAGTTGAACGCTTAGAGGATGCTATTTCTGAATTGGACATTCTTTACATGACAAGAATCCAGAAAGAAAGATTCTTTAACGAAGAAGATTATGTAAGATTAAAAGGTTTCTATATCTTAGACGCTGAAAAAATGGAAGCCGCAAAGGACGATATGATTGTTATGCATCCGCTTCCACGTGTTAACGAAATTGCTGTTGCTGTAGACGATGATCCACGTGCTGCATATTTTGACCAGGCACAGTATGGTGTATATGTTCGTATGGCATTAATTCTTACATTGTTGGAGGTGAAAGTATGTTAAACGTTGGCGCTATTACAGAAGGATATGTATTTGACCACATTCAGGCCGGTATGGCTTTACAGATTTATCAGGATATGCAGTTAAACGAATTAAAAGACTGTACTATCGCTATTATTACCAATGCTTCCAGTAAAGCAATGGGTAAGAAAGACATTCTTAAAGTAGAATGCCCAATTGGTTCTTTAGATATGGATGTGCTTGGTTTCCTTGATCACAACATTACCGTTAACGAAATCAAAGGCGGCCAGATTGTAAGCAAGAAGAAATTATCTCTTCCAAGCGAAATCCGTAATGTTATTAAATGTAAAAATCCACGTTGCATCACTTCCATTGAGCAGGAACTTGAACCTGTATTCTATTTATCTGATGCTGACAAAGAAATTTACCGTTGCAAATATTGTGATGTAAAATATCGTTCTCATAAGAGAAATAAATTAAACTAAACTCCTGGATAATATATAAAATATTTATACAAAGAAAACGCCGAGAATTTTGTTACTCATCATATTGATGAAACCAAAAACTCGGCGTCTTTTTTATTCACGACAAACGAAAAAATCGAGAAAGGTGATTTTTACCTATTTTCCTTATTCCTTATATGCTCTGTACAAGAATGAAACAACCTGTCCTCTGGTACATGCATTTTCCGGTCCAAACCGCGTTGCTGATAAGCCTGCTGTAATACCATTTTCCACTGCCCATAAAACAGCTTTCGCATAATATGTATTTTGCGCCACATCTTTAAACGGATTTACACTACTCTGTGGTTGCTGGCAACCAAAAGCTCTCCATAAAAATGTTACGATTTGAGCTCTGGTACACTCCTTCTCCGGACCAAACTCTGTTGCAGATACACCGGCGGTAATGTTGTT
>JAZQXN010000027.1:0-9422 GCA_045632875.1 Lachnospiraceae bacterium | reverse complement strand
ATGTAATCAGCCTTCATGAGCGGTCCGCTTAGAAAAACAAGGTTATGGTGACCGGCGTTTTCATCCGCGGAACAAAAAAGCGTGACAGTGTAAAAGTTGAAAAACATAAAAATATCAGTCCGTCTGCAGTGGCTTGGAAATACTGACTTTCCCAGAATCAAATCTAATGAAAATAAAAAAGAAATTCACGTCTAATCAGATTAAAAAAAGAGACCGTTACATACGGTCTCTTCGTTTTCTGGGTATATGTAATATTACATACCGGCTTTCTTTTTTAACCTTGCAAAAAAGCCTTTCTTCTGTTCTACAGGTTTGATTGCTCCATGAGCACCTTTTACTGCAGTTAAGTATAATCCGCTGACAACACCTTTTACTTCCTTTTTCACAGGGAGAGTATCAAAGATTTCCGGTGCACAAAGTAAGGTCATTACCTTTGGTCCGATTTTAACTTTAACAATCGGAGTTTTTGCACGCTTTAAATACCAAGGTGTCTGGGATAATACAGATTCCGGAAGTCCGGCATCTTTTAATCTCATTTTCTTTTTATCAATGATAAGTAAAGAAATGGTCTGAGCTGCTTCAGCAATTGCTCTGTCCTGCTCTGCTTTCTTTGATTCGGCTCTTTTGCCAACAAAGTAAAGTACAATAAATATTCCAATAAATATAACGGCTATAATTAACAGCCACCAACGCCAATCCATATAAAAATCCTCCTCGTATCTTCGTACAGAAATTATTGTATCATTTACATATCTAAAAAGCAATTGAATTTTAGGGAAAAAGGGGTTGATTTTTTGAGGAAATCCCTTTTATTTTTTTCAAAGTTATGGTATCCTAATGTAATGTGGATTTCGTGTTTTTGCACGAAACTTTAGAAACGAAAAGAGGAAGTTATATGAAAAAAGTATTCAGAGGATTTTGTGTTTTACTTTTTGCAGGAATTCTTACTTTGGGAGCAGTTTACGGATTTCCTGCACCAAATAAAAATAATAATGAAAATAATCAGCCGGAGATGTTATTCAGCGATTATAATACAGATGATATTGTTATCTTGGGTGAGTATAAAAATCTGACGGTAGATGTTACCTACACTCCGATAACAGATGAAAGTGTTATTGAGTATATAAACGAAGTGCTGGCTTATTATCCGGGATATGAAGAAATAGACGATACCGTGGTAGATAATGGTGACATTGTAGATATCGGATATGTTGGAAAGTGGAACGGTGAAGTTTTTGACGAAACCGAAAGTTATGCTTTGAAGATTGGTTCCAAGACCTTTATTGACGGGTTTGAAGAAGGACTGGTTGGAGCAAAGGTTGGAGATGTTGTTACATTAAATCTTACTTTCCCGGCGGATTACAAGGATCAGTATGGGAATATTAGTGAATTAGCTGGTCAAAGCACAGAGTTTACCGTAACTATTAATGCTATTGTAAAAGAAGTGACTTTCACTTATGAAAACGTAACAGACGGATATTGTTATATTAATTACGGTTTTGATACAAAGCAGGAACTGTTCGATTACGTTAAAAAAATGATGGAATCCGATTTGGAATCAGAAAAAGAAAGCCTTAGCCGAAATGCCGTATTAGAAGGTGTGGTTGACAGAAGTACAGTTAATACTCCGATGGAGTTTGTTCACTACAAAACAACGGAGTATGTGAATGATATGAAGGCGGACGTTGAAGCTGCCGGCTACGATTTTGCAGAGTATTTGGAACAATATTACAAACATTCGGAAGAAGAGTATTACGATGAAATTTTTTCCTATATGAAGGAAAATGTTGATGATCAGTTTGTTCTTGCGGCTATTGCAAAGGCAGAAGGAATTGTCCTTGATGAAGAAGGATATGCAGAATATGTTGCTGCATTTGTAAAATACTATGGATATGCCTCAGAAGAAGAACTTTATGCAGATTATCCGGAAGATGAAATGAAGATGGCATATTTGTGTAATGATGTAATAGATTATTTACTTGAAATTACCACAATCAACTATATTGAAGAGACAGAAACAGAAGGAGAACCACAGTAGGAGGGAATAAATATGAAGTTAATCAGTATTCGTGATGTATTTAAAAAGAGAGATGAATACCTTGGAAAGGAAATTACAATTTGCGGATGGGTAAGAAGTATTCGTAGTTCAAAGAGTTTTGGTTTTATCGTATTAAATGACGGAACATTTTTTGAACCAATCCAGATTGTATATTCTGACCAGTTAAGCAACTTTGCTGATATTGACAAATTAAACGTAGGCGCAGCTTTAATCGTTCGCGGTGAATTAGTTGCTACACCGGAAGCAAAGCAGCCGTTTGAAATCCAGGCAAAGGATATCCAAATTGAAGGAGCTTCCACACCGGATTATCCATTACAGAAAAAGAGACATACTTTTGAATATTTAAGAACCATCAGCCATTTAAGACCGCGTACCAACGCTTTTCAGGCAACATTCCGTGTACGTTCTTTAGCGGCTTATGCGATTCATCAGTTTTTCCAGGAGCGTAACTTTGTATACGTTCATACACCGATTATTACAGGTAGTGACTGTGAAGGTGCCGGTGAAATGTTCCAGGTTACAACTATGGATTTAAACAACCTTCCGAAAAATGAAGATGGAAGCATTGATTATTCACAGGACTTCTTTGGAAAACCAACCAACCTTACCGTAAGTGGCCAGTTGAATGGTGAAACCTATGCTATGGCATTTAGAAATATTTATACCTTTGGTCCTACTTTTAGAGCAGAAAATTCCAATACAACCAGACATGCGGCAGAATTCTGGATGATTGAGCCTGAAATGGCATTTGCAGACTTGGAAGACGATATGGATGTGGCAGAAGCCATGTTAAAATATGTTATCCGCTATGTATTGGAAAATGCACCGGAAGAAATGCAGTTCTTCAACAGCTTTGTTGACCAGGGATTACTTGAAAGATTAGAGCATGTTGTAAATTCTGACTTCGGTCGTGTTACTTACACAGAAGCAATTGAAATTTTAAAGAAAAATAACCAGAACTTTGATTACAAAGTTGAATGGGGTTGTGACTTACAGACAGAGCATGAACGCTACTTAACAGAAGAAGTGTTCAAAAAGCCAATCTTCGTAACTGATTATCCGAAGGATATTAAGGCTTTCTATATGAAGTTAAACGAAGACGGAAAGACAGTAGCGGCATGTGACTGTTTGGTTCCGGGAATCGGAGAAATCATTGGTGGAAGCCAGAGAGAAGATGATTATGAGAAACTTTGTACCCGTATGGAAGAAATGGGATTAAACAAAGAAGATTATGACTTCTATTTGGATTTGAGAAAATATGGTTCAGCAAGACATGCAGGATTTGGCTTGGGATTTGAACGTTGTGTAATGTATTTAACAGGTATGGGTAATATCCGTGACGTTCTTCCGTTCCCACGTACAGTAAACAACTGTGAATTATAGAAAACAAAAACGTTCACCGTGAGTTTTGTTTGGCGAATATAAACGGGAAACACGCTCCGAAAGTTTTTCGTTTATTATGAATGAATGGCGGGATTTCTATGGAAGTCCCGCTTTTTTAGAAATAGTGAAAGAGGTAATATAGATGAAAATGAAAAAAAGCAGATTGGTGCAAGCGGCAATTGTTTTAATAATTATTCTTGGGATTGTTTTTATTCCAAAGTGGAGTACTCTTTTTTCAGAGGAAGAACCGTTGCAGAAATATAGCGTTACATATATGGACGCTTTTGATACAGTAACAGAGATTATTGCATATTGTGAATCAGAGGAAGAATTTAATGAAAAAGCGGAGCTTCTTCATAAACGTATGTTAACATACCATTCTTATTTTGATATTTATAATAGTTATCCGGGAATTACCAATCTAAAAACAATTAACGATATGGCGGGAAAGGGACCGGTAAAAGTTAACGAAGAAATCATAACTCTACTTTCAAAGGGAAAGGACATTTTTGAAGTAACTAATGGACAAGTAAATATCACAATGGGTGCAACCTTGAAAATATGGGAATATTACAGGGTGAAGGGAAATCAATTTTCGCAGTCAGCTCAGTTACCGGAAATGAGTGCACTTGTCAGTGCAGAAAAATACTCTAAGATTAACAATTTAGTTATTGACAAAAATGCTCTTACTGTAGAATTAAAACATCCAAACACACTATTAAATGTAGGAAGTATCGCAAAAGGTTATGCAGCGGATTTGTTAAGAGAATATGCTATTGAACTTGGTTTTGAACATATTTTAATTTCTTTAGGGGGCAATATTGTTACGGTTGGAGACAAGCCGGATGGTACAAAATGGACTGTAGGAATACAGAACCCATTTTATGATGAAAAGAATGGAGATACTAAACAGTATATTAAAGACATCCAAATTAAGGATTTAAGTGTAGTTACCAGTGGTGATTATCAGAGATACTATACCGTTAACGGCGAAAGATATTGCCATATTATCGATCCGGATACGTTAATGCCGGCTACAGAATTTGCATCTGTAACGGTGGTAGGCCCAAATTCTCTTGCGGCAGATATTTTGTCTACTGCTTTATTCGTGATGTCCTTGGAAGACGGACAGAAACTTATGGAATCTATGGACGGATATGAAGCTATGTGGATTACAACTACCCATAATATACATTATACAGATGGTTTTAAATAAGGTATTTATAAAGGAGATAATTAATTTATGGAACGTATCAATAAAACAGAGTATGTTGTAGCAATGACAGGAGCCAGTGGAAGTGTGTATGGAGTTCGTCTGGTAACGGAATTGCTGAGTAGAGGTTACTATGTTCATTTGATTTTATCTGATTTTGGAACAACGTTAGGTGACGGCGGACAGTTAACAGAACACTGGCTTGATGATATGGATAAAAGATATTCCGGTCAGTTGCAGATTATTGATAGTCATGAATTTGAGTCAGAGATTGGAAAGAATTGTTATCTTTGGGAAGGCATGGTGATTGTTCCGTGTTCTATGACAACGGTTGCCCAGATTGCACATGGAGTAGATGAAAATTTGGTTTTAAATTGTGCCCGAATTTGTATTAAACAGCACAGAAATCTTATTTTGGTGCCGAGGGAAACTCCATTAACACAGGTTCATTTGGAGAATATGCTTACACTTTCCAAGGTGGGAGTTCAGATTGTTCCGGCAATGCCGGCAATTACACATAGACCAACGTCTTTAACAGATATGGTTGATTTTATGGTAGGAAAGATATTAGACGGTTTAGGAATCGAAAACAACCTGACCGGTAAAGGGAAATAAATTATATGATTAAAACGAAACGTAACGACCTGATTTTGATAGCATGTATTCTTGTAATCGGAATAATAGGGATTGTTGGCGTGGAATGGTATAAAAGTTCCAATACGTCAAACGGCGAAGCAGTTGTTTTTGTGGATGGAAAAGAAGTTGGCCGTTATCCTTTAAACGTGGATACAGAAGTCAGGATTGAGGGAGTAAACGGATATAATTATTTGATTATCCGTTCCGGAAAAGCATGGATTGAAGAGGCTGATTGTCCGGATAAAATATGCATTTACCATGGAAAAATTCATAAAAATGGCGAGACTTTGGTATGCCTCCCAAACAAGGTTGTAGTAGAAGTACAAAATGGGGAGGAAAATGAAGTAGATATATCTACGAATTAAGGAGTGCTAATGAAAGATAATAGAAAGTCCCATGTGGCATTTTTAGGGATGCTGCTGGGATTGGCCTTTGTGCTGGCTTACGTTGAAAGTTTAATTCCCTTTGCAGTAGGGATATATGGAGTTAAATTAGGTCTGGCAAATTTAGTTGTGATGATCGGATTATATAATTTGGGTGAAAAAGAAGCCTTTATTATAGCGGTTGCCAGAATTGTACTGGTTGGATTTACCTTTGGTAATTTATTCAGCATGCTCTATTCCCTTGCCGGAGGGTTACTAAGTTATGTTGTTATGCTTCTGGCAAAAAGAAGTAAAATTTTTGGTATCAATGGCGTCAGCGTATTGGGCGGAGTATTCCATAATATTGGTCAGATTCTGGTAGCTATGTTTATTGTGGAAAACGAAAAGATATTATTTTATTTGCCGGTATTGTTGGTGTCCGGTGTTGTTACCGGAGCAATTATCGGCATGTTATCAGGTATAATAACAAAAAGAGTTTCTAAGGTGATGAAACAAGTATGATGAAACAAAGATGGATGGTTCAAAATAAAAATGCAGATTTTCAGGGAATAGGTAGAAGTCTGTCCATTGATCCTGTTACGGTTCGCATATTAAGAAATCGCGGCTTAACCACAGCAGAAGAAATGAAAGCTTTTCTGGAGGCAGATGAAAAGCAATTTTGCAATCCGTATTTGATGAAAGATATGGAACTAGGTGTGTCAATTATCATCGCATCCATTCAGAATGGGGAAAGAATTAGAATTATTGGAGATTATGATGTGGACGGCATCACTTCATCTTATATACTGTATCGTGCAATTACCTCATTAAACGGGGATGTAACGGTAGCTATCCCACATCGTGTAAAAGATGGTTATGGTTTAAATGCTAATCTGATCAATCAATGTAAAGAAGATGGAATTCAGACCATTATAACCTGCGATAACGGGGTTTCTGCAGGAGAGGCACTGGCATTGGCCAGAGAATATGGAATACGCACAGTGGTGACGGACCATCATCAGATGCCGGGAACGGAAACGGAAGATGGTAGTTTTGTTGAGACTGTTGTAATTGCAGATGCTGTGATAAACCCAAAGCAACAAACTTGTCAGTATCCGTTTAAAGATTTGTGCGGAGCCGGCGTGGGTTATAAATTTGCCTGTGCTTTGTTGGAAAAAATGACCGGTGAAGATTGGGACCGGTTATCAGAGATAAAAAAAGAATTATTAACCTATGCAGCAATTGGAACTGTAGGGGACGTTATGGACCTTCTTGGAGAAAATAGGGCGATTGTTAAATGCGGATTAAATTTTTTGCGAAACAGCAGTGATGTAAGCTTACAGGCATTAATTAAACGTTGTGGGTTAGAACCGGAAAAAGTAAAATCAGGTAATATTGGTTTTCAGATTGCACCATGTTTGAATGCAAGCGGAAGAATAGATTCCCCACAACATGCTTTGGACTTACTTATTCATAAAGAAAACTGTGAGGAACTGGCAGAACGTCTTGTGGCAATGAATGAAGAACGGAAAAGCCTGACGGTCCGATTCGTGGAAGAAGCGACACAGATTGCGGAACAGACCGAGGATAAAGTGCTGGTTGTATTTTTGCCGGAATGTCACGAAAGTATTGCAGGAATTGTAGCCGGAAGAATCCGGGAGAAATTCTTTAAACCAACTCTTGTAATTACCCGTGGGGAAGAAGGTTGCAAGGGCTCCGGCAGATCTATAGATACTTATCCCATGTATCGGGAAATGTCAAAGTGTAAAGAGTTATTTGTGAAATTCGGCGGACATGCCATGGCAGTTGGATTTTCTCTTGAAGAGGAGAATATTTCAATACTAAGGGAAAAATTAAATCATAATTGTATTTTAACTAACGAAGAGTTAGAGGAAAAAGTTTTGATTGATGTGCCAATGCCTATGGAATATGTTACAATGGATTTGCTGAAAGAGTTTCAGCATTTGGAACCTTTCGGAAAGGGAAATCCTACGCCTTTGTTTGCGCAGAAGAATGTTCAGCTTCTGTATGTGCAGATAGTAGGAAGAGAAAAGAAGTTTGTAAAATTATTCCTTATGCTTCCTACCGGAAAAAGAGTAGATGGAATGTTTTTCTCTACGCCGGATGAAACGGAAGATATGTTGAAGGAGCATTTCGGTGAAGATATTGCAAAACAGTACATGCAAGGAAAACGGGGAGAACAGTTGATTTCAGTTTGTTATCAGCCGGAGATTCACACCTATAACGGAAGCCAAAGCATTCGTTTTGTAATTAAATGCATAGGGAGATAAAAATGAAGCACATTTTATTAGTGGATGATAATTTAACCAATTTAAAGCAGGCGGCTACATTACTGAAAGATGATTATAAAGTCAGTTTGGTAAAGTCCGGGGCTCAAGCGTTGGAGTTTTTGGAAAAATATAGTCCTGATTTAATTCTTATGGATGCGGAAATGCCGGAAATGAACGGATATGAAACAACCAAAAGAATTAAAGCGAATCCAAATACATCACGGATTCCTATTATTTTCTTAACCGGCGACCATGATATTGATTCTGAAATCAAAGGTTTTGAATGTGGGGCAGTGGACTATGTAAGAAAACCTTTTTCCCGGGAAATTATGATGCACCGTGTGTCTTTGCACTTGGAATTGTATGAATATCAGCAGAATTTGGAACAGGTTATTGAACAGAAGACGAAGGAACTGATGGACACACTACTTCAAAGTGAGCGTATGAAGACAGAACTTGAATTGGCAGGAAAATTGCAGTTGCAAATGCTTCCGGATAATTTACCGAGACAGGAAGAGTTTGCCCTTTATGCGAAAATGCAGTCAGCAAAAGAAATCTGTGGTGATATGTATGATTTCTTTAAAATAGATGACCGCTACTTGGTGACAGCCATTGGCGATGCCTCCGGTAAAGGTATTAGTGCAGCTTTATTTATGACAAGAGCAAAAACAATGCTGAGTCACGTGTTAAATGATATTTTTACAGAAGGACAAACTTTGGAAGAAGCATTATTCCATTTTAACAATGAATTGTGCAAGGGGAATAAAGAGAATCTATTCCTTACATTATTTGTGTCTATCATTGATTTACATACCGGTGAAATGAAATATTGTAATGCGGCCCATAATCCGCCATTGATGAATAAAGGAAATTCACCTTTTGAATATTTGTCCTGCAAGTCTAATTTTATTTTAGGCGGTGTTCAGGACACTGTATTTGAATGTGGCACACTTCAGTTGGAACCGGAAACCCGTTTTGTTTTTTACACCGATGGAGTTACGGAAAGTCACAACACTAAAAATGAGTTATATGGTGAAGAGCGTCTTTTAGATTTTGTGAATTCGGTGTTCATTGATAAATACTCAATGGCAGACGTGGTTGATGTTATGTTCAAAGAGGTCACCGATTATGCAGAAGGATTGCCGCAAGCGGACGATATCACTTTATTATTATTACAATACAACAAACCGAAATTATAATACGAAACCGGCCTTGCCTTTGCTTTTCCTGCGGGGTAGTGCCGGTTTTTTATATTTAAAAGCTAAGCTGATTTTTGATATTATAATTTTTCTGATTTCAGCGAAATGCACAATTTCAAATTTCTGTCTTTGATTAAAGTTTTGTGTTTTTCAGCATTTCAACATCCGCAAATTTTTGCTCCGCGTGGCACAAACAGGTTGAAACTTTTTAGTTTCTCTAAGGCTGTATTTTCATATATGTTATTACAGTTGCCGTGCAAAACTCCCGATGGTCAAACA
>JAZQXN010000026.1:0-88932 GCA_045632875.1 Lachnospiraceae bacterium | reverse complement strand
GGCAGCAAGAATTGAATTCTTAACCACGGTGCGATACATAGAGAAGTATCTTAAAGCAGGAGATAAGATATTAGATATTGGTGCGGGCGCCGGTGAGTATAGCTTGTACTTTGCAAAAAAAGGTTATGATGTTTCCGCACTAGAGCTGGCTGATAATAATATCAAAGCATTTCAGAAGAAAATCACTTCGGATTTGAATATAGATTTGGTGCAGGGAAATGCCTTGGACTTGTCAAGATATGAAGATAATTTTTTTGATATAGTTCTTTTATTTGGACCGCTATATCATTTAAGAAGTGAAAAAGACCGGGCGCAGTGTATCAGGGAGGCAAAAAGAGTTTGTAAAAAAGACGGAACACTATTCTTTGCTTATATCAATAATGATATGGTAATTCTTACCGAACTTTGCTATAACAAGAACTATTTGATAGAAAATACTTATGATCATGAAACATTTAAGGTAGAAGACTTCCCATTTGTATTCTTTACGGTAGACCAATGCAGAGAAATGTTAACGGAAAACGGAATCAAGCTTCTTCATGAAGTAGCAACCGATGGTGTGAGTGAAATGATTGAAGACAGAATTAACGAGTTGGATGAACAGAGTTACAACCAGTTTCTGAGATATCATTTTTATACCTGTGAAAAGCCGGAAATGTTAGGCCATAGCAATCATCTACTGTTTGTAGGAAAAGAATAATAATATAGAAAAACTTCCTTATGAGAAAATTTCATGAGGAAGTTTTTGTTTTATCGAGTATTCTTTTAGGTATCATACTCCACATAATAGAGAATACCGGTATCTGCATCATAAATGGCAAGCGTGAAGTTATAGGAAGGTCTCTTTAATACATCGAAAGGATCGGAAGTGTCCGTATGGGTCTGCCGGTCTAAAAAGAAAAAGTATCCATTGGTGATATTTGGTATTAACAGATTTCCTTCTGTATCTTTAATTCTTGGAGAATAGTTAAATTGGTCTGAAGAAAAACCATAGACCAAAGCGGTTACCGTATCGGATAATGGAAAACAGCTCCATGATTCACTCGCTTTAATCTCTTCCAATAATGCATCATCAGAAAATTGAATCTCCATATACAGCATCCCGTCCCCGTGAAAACCGCCGTGGTCATCGGTGTGAATTGTGACCGTGCCATTACTAATATCTACCCCTAGTTCAGAGGATATCCTTGTATTTTCACTGGGAAACATAGCGTTCAACTTATCAAAAACCGTAGAAGTCATACGAAAACCCAGATAAATAAAAAGCACAAGAACTATGGCAAGTCCAACAGTAATCAGTATTCGAATAAGAAAATTATGACGTTTATTCATGGGTATCTCCTTTCCTATATTCCAAAATATCCCCCGGTTGACAATCCAAGGCCTCGCACAGTTTTATAAGAGTGGAAATTTTCAGAGCCTTTGCTTTTCCGTTTTTCAATACGGACACATTGGCGATAGTAATCCCAACCCGGTCGGCTAGTTCGGTAACACTCATTTTTCTTTTTGCTAACATTACATCAATGTTAAAAATAATTTCTCCGTTCATCATAACCTCCTAAATGGTCCAGTCACTTTGTTCCTGCAAATCGGTGGCTTTTTCTACCAGATGGGAAAGTGCTGTCGCTGTTACCCCGATTGCAATTCCAACAAAGACAATGAGTAAGGAAAAAAGAACAATGCTCGGATGATTCATGTTTAATAGAAGCATCACGATGTTTCCCAAGAAGAAAAATACGGAATCAATAACGGCAAGAGTAGAAATCCGTTTTAAGGCTACGGCATTTTCCATACAAAAGGAACGGTCCTTTCCGATGTTTCTTGCAATATTCCAAGCAAATAGCAGAACCAGATAACAAGGAATTGCTGTTAACCAGATGAAGATAAGCCATGGTAAGTAATAGTCCGTATAGGCATGGTTATCAAGAGCAGCAATGCTTTGACCAAGGGTTGGAATGCCGATGGCATATACCATAAGTCCGCAGAATGCACATCCCAGAATGATAAATTTGAGCCATATAGATAATGTTTTTTGTTTCATGTAAAAACCTCCCGAATAATTTTTTTATAGATTGTTTCATCCCCCCCCTGTGTCCCTTTGCTTTTGATAGGGAGTAATATGAGGTGATTGATGTTGGTTGAATGGTAACATGACGGCGAAGAAATGTCAATAAAAATTTATCGCAACACGATAAAAGGTGCAGGGCGTTTTTATATGAAGTGGGACAACAGATGACTTTTGATGAAAGAGGTGCTATAATTACTAAAATAACAGACGTTGAAGCGGTAAATATAATCGTCAGTTATTTTAAAGGAGGAGAAAGCATGAACATTTTAGAAAATGCAGGGATTAAAATCACAGAATCTTTAACTTCAGAAGAAATTAAAAGAATCGAAGAGGTTTACGGAATCACATTCCCGTGGGAGTTGCAGGCATTCTATGCAAAAGGTGTACCTGTTGGGGCAATTGTGAGCGATAAAGCTGATTTTTCCGGAATAGATGGATTTTATAATTGGCATGATTTCTCTGATGAAAACGTAGCATACATAAAAGAGAAAATGGAGGCTGCATATGATGATAAAGAAGTTCCAAAAGGTGTACCAAGATTAATTCCAATCTATGGACATCAATATGTTCCGATGGTTGAAATGGAGGGACTTCCTGTTATCTCGGTGTGTGGAGCGGATGTTATTTTCTTTGCACAGAATTTACTGGATTTCATGGAAAGAATCACGAAACCATTTGAAAGATATGATCCGGTAGCGGTTGAAGGAATTCCTTTCTGGAGTGATTATATTTTAAGATAAGATATTCAAATGGATGGTATCACCTTGGCGTACCGATATATAGTGCTCATAATCCAGGTGTTTACAGACAACCATATACACAAGTGACAGACGTTGTATCGAATACATTATATACGCTTTATTTTGTGGAGAAATGCAGTTCACATAGTTATTCTTATCAGTATAATAATTCACAACATTGGAGAGTTTGTTCAACTTGTGGTTATCAGACTATGCATATTTCACATTCATATTTAAATGGATATTGTAGAGTATGTGGCTGCCCTGCAATAAGTACATCGATGGTTGAGTAGAAGCAGATACAGAGGAAAAATTCGAAATTTATATAACTTGATGAAAAAGGGGGAAGAGCTCATGAAAGGAATATTTATCATTTGTCTAATGGCAATTTCGTTGTTGGTCTTAGGGAACGGTTGCAATAGAACACAGAATGATTCGTCCAATAAAGATGATGACATAGTGACGGAACAGCAAGGCTTTGAAAATCATGATGAAACCGAAGACGAAATTCCGGATGATTCTCAAGAAAATACATCTGGAGACGAAATTCAGGATGACACTCAAGGCAATGAAACTGGAAACGAAAACAAGGATGCCGCTCAAGGCGATGAAACTGGAGACGAAAGTCAGGATAGCACTCAAGCAGTAAAGTTTTATATTTCGTATCAAGATGTATTTTTAGATGAAGGTTTTGAATGTATCAATGATAACTACAAAGAAATAATAAAAGAATTTGTCCGCATGAACTTGCTGGGATATGGTGGGAATGCATTATTAGGGGATATCAAGGAAATCAATGACCGGATTTTTACGGAAGATTCCCCAAACAGAGAAGATTATATCGCTCGAATGGATGCATATGTGGCAGGTGTTCATGATAATTATCTGAATGGTTATTCGGAAGTAGAATTTCGTGGAAATTTTGAAAAAACAAACGACTCAATTAGTTTAAAAATCCGTATTAATCATATTTTGACACGCTATGATATACAAACTGATTCAGCGTATGACCAAATAACAACCAGTGTTAAGTACACTTTGGTATTAACGATGAAAGATGGTAATGTATATATAAAATCCTGCGAACCGGATAAAAGAAATGATTTTGATGGTGAAATAGGAAGTAGGGAAGTAAGCGTTGCAGGTAGAGTTATAGATGTTTCAGATTTAGACATGGAAGTGCTGGAAAGCAATGAACAATTATCAGAAGAAGAAAAGGAAGTTCTGGGAAAGTTTTATGCAGAATTGATATATGCTTTGGGAGGATATGAATATATTGAGGAAGTAGAAACCCTTCACGAAGAAATTTTTTGGGCTGAATCTGTTGAGCAATATGATTATATGGCACGTATAGAGAAGGCACCGGCTCAGTATATGAAGATAATGAAATCGGAAATACGTGAAGTGCAAGATATATCCGGCACGGAAAAAGAAAGAAAGTTAACATTTAGTGTGTGGATTTGTGACTATGCTGTGAACGGAGAGCTTATTAGTGCTTTTGAAAACATATACTGGTTAACATTAAAAGAAATTGATAATAAGGTATATATTGTTTCATGTATACCGCATGAGTTGAATTTAGAGGAATAGAATCACGAAACCATTTGAAAGATATGATCCGGTAGCGGTTGAAGGAATTCCATTCTGGAGTGATTATATTTTAAGATAAGATATTCTATACAAATAAAAACGCCAAGATGTTTCCTAGAAACGACAGGAAATAGTCTTGGCTTTTTTACATCTTGAAACATGTATGTAACTGTATATGAACAAATCATTTACACTTCATGATTCAACACTTTTCTTGCAAAGTTTAATAAGTCATCACTTACCCCTTCAACAAGGATAACATCCGTAATTTCAGGAAAAGTTTCTCGAACAGGAGCGGAAATCAACTCTTCATTGGTAGCATGAGCAGATGGACAACCGGAGCATTGTCCGGTTAATTTTACCCGAAGAATGTTGTTTTCAAAACTGTAAATTTCTACGTTTCCACTATGTAAAGCTAAGGAAGGACGAACTTTTTCATCCAACACTTTTTCTAATTGTTCTATTGTAATTGCAGATTTACTCATATAAATACCTCACTTAAAATGTCGTCTTTAGAAATGGGACTTTCTTTTTTGTTCATTCATAAGTGTGAAATGAAAATAGAAAGTTTATTTTGTTCCCACATGTAAGAATAACTCTAATCTTATCGGATTGTCAATTGAAATTCCTATATAAAACTGTTATTATTAGAGATGAGAGAAAAACCAAATTTAGGCAGGTGTTAAATCAAAATGAAGATATTAAAACCGGGCGAAAAAGTTGTTTGGAAAAAGAAAATTACGTTAGAGGATATGAAGCAATTTGCAAACCTCACGAAGGATGACAATCCGGTGCATTTTGATGAGGACGCTGCAAAGGAAAGTGGTTATCCGGCTCCATTAGTTCACGGAATGTTTGTCAATTCCCTGGTGTCCACTGTAATGGGAACGAAATTACCGGGAAATGGTACGGTGCTTATGGACCAGCAGGTAAAGTATTCCGGACCGGTTTTTGCAGAGGATGAAGTGACAGTGACTTTAGAGTTTGCAGGATATGAGGAACGGAACCAATTTTACATTGGAACTTTTGAAGGAGTCTGTCATACGCAGGACGGACGGGAAGTGTTAAATGCGACTTGTCGGCAGTTAATGTCGAAGAAAATTTTTGCAGTGGAAAAAGATAACTGATGAAAAACACGGGCGTGTTTACATAAAAAGGACGGCAGGGCTGTAAAAGTCAAAATAAGAATTATAAATTTAAAAGAAAAAGAGGTATAAAAACATGACAAATTTAGAAAAGTACAACAAAGTATTTTTAACCAACTTTAAAGGAATCACAGAGGAAGATTTGCCGAATTTAAAATACAGAGCAGTTCATGCGTGGGAATCCGTTGGACACATGGAATTGGTGTCTGATTTGGAAGATAAATTCGGTGTAAGTTTTTCTACATTAGAAGTATTAGACTTTAATACCTATCAAAAAGGTATTGAATTATTAAGAGAGCATGGCGTAGATATTTAAGAAATAGCAACAAAGCGTGATTTTTAGTTGTGGCTATGGTTAAGAAGTTTTTACTGGGAGAGTACATAATGTTACAGGTGTGTCGGGACAAATTGGTGGAAAGCAATTGTTATATTTTTTCAGAGGACGGAAAGGCTCTTATTATTGATCCGAATTCCTTTGAAGAGATTGACAGAATATTGGAAGAACAGAAACTTTCTCCTGAGTGGGTAATCCTTACCCACGAACATTGCGATCACATGGCCGGATTAGAGGAATTGCGGAAAAAATATCCGGTGAAGGTACTGGCAACAAGGGCCTGTAGCAAGGGAATTGGAAGCACCAGGGAAAATATGTCCGCCATGATGGAAGTGTATTTGCATTTCCGTGGAATTGAAAAGGTTTCTTATGCACCTTTTTCATGCAAGGAAGCAGACGTGACTTTTGACGGGGAATACGAATTACAGTGGCAAGGACATAGCTTTAAATTATGTGCAGTTCCGGGACACACCAAGGGAAGTTGTTGTATATGGTGGAATGAGAAGAATCTTTTTTCCGGAGATTATTTGATACCCGGAGAACAGGTGATTACCAGATTGCCGGGAGGAGATGAAGATGGCTATGAGAATTTTGGAAGAGCATGGCTTGCAAAACTTCCGGAGGGGCTTCGCATTTTTCCGGGACACGGAGAGGACTATATCCTAACAAGTGAGGGAAAGACCGGTTATGGATTATAACAAAGTTTTGGCATTACCAGCGTTTGGAGTGAACAAAGAAGAGAAACATAGGCTATTCTCCGAACATTTATCGGAACTGACAGCTTATCATAGAGAGCATTGCCCGGCATATGAGAGATATTTGTCGGCGCTTGGTTATGCAAAAAATGGGAAGCATGCGGAAGAGGATATTCCGATGGTTCCCATATCTGTATTTAAGGAAATGGATTTGCGCAGTGTACCTGAAGAAGAGGTGTTTAAAACCATTACATCTTCCGGAACCACCGGGCAAAAAGTGTCCAAGATATACTTGGATTCCGTAACTGCAGCAAATCAGCAGAAGACCTTGTACAAGATTGTAGCAGATTTTACAGGGGGAGAAAGGTTACCATTTTTAATTATTGATTCCCCAAAGGTATTAAAAGACCGTATGATGTTTTCTGCCAGAGGAGCAGGCATTTTAGGCTTTTCCATTTTTGCGTCAGAAATGGTATATGCCCTAGATGAAAATATGAATTTGAATTTAGAGGCCATTGAGAATTTCGCAAAGAAGCATGAGGGAAAAAAGATTCTTTTATTTGGCTTTACATATATGATTTGGAAACATTTTTACAAGGAATTGGAAAAACAGGACATTACTCTGCAGTTGCCGGAGGGAATGTTAATTCATGGCGGTGGTTGGAAAAAGTTGCAGGCAGAGGCCGTGGATAATGTGACCTTTAAAGAGTGTATTCAACGACGTACGGGAATTGATTTTATCAGTGATTATTACGGAATGGCAGAGCAGACCGGCTGCATTTATATGGAGTGCGAACATGGGCATTTGCATGTCAGCACCTATTCAGACATTCTGATTCGTAAGGCAGAAGATTTTTCCCTTTGCCAAAATGGCGAAGAGGGTATTATTCAGGTGCTGTCTTTACTGCCGGAGTCTTATCCGGGACATTCTATTTTGACGGAAGACAGAGGCGTTATTTTGGGAGAAGATGACTGTCCGTGTGGAAGAAAAGGAAAGTATTTTTCTATCTTAGGTAGAGTAAAACATTCCGAGACAAGGGGGTGTAGTGATACCTATGAAGGATAAAATAATGGGAAATGTAAAAGATGGCGGGTGTCTCATGCAGGGAGAAATCAAAGCTGATGGCTGGCCTACATTTGACGAACGTGTTTTTGATTTTTTGGAGGATTTAACGGCGGCTATCCGAAGAGATGAGGAGTGCGTTGGCTATCCGGAAATCCGTGCCTTTGGATTTTGGTGCAGAAAAACAAACCTGATGGAAATGAAGGCGCGTATGAATTATGAACCGGGCAAGCAGTATGTGGGAAAAGGTCAGGTATTCCATATTGCACCGTCCAATGTGCCGGTGATGTTTGCTTATAGCCTAGTCTTAGGTTTGCTTGCCGGAAATAAAAATGTGGTTCGTTTGTCTACCCGTTGCGGAGAGGGAGATAAACAGTTGTGCCGTGTAATTGAAGAAGTGTTGGCACAGGAAAAATGCAAAGAAATGCGGGAGCATATTCAAATCGTTCAGTATGAAAGAAATGATGAGATTTCCCGCCGGTATATAAACAGTAGCAACGCATGTGTGTTTTGGGGCGGAGATGAAACCGTTGCCAGAATGCATACTTTGATTGAGCGACCGGGTATTACAGAAGTTTCCTTCCCGGACAGATATGGCTTGTGTATTTTGAATGCAGAGGCCTTAAAAGAGTATTTGCCGGAGGAAATGGAGCATCTTGCTCATCGTTTTTATAACGATACCTATGTAATGGATCAAAATGCCTGCTCCAGCCCGAGACTGGTGGTTTGGTATGGGGATTTGGAAGCCGATGTGTTAAAGGAAACAAAAGAACGTTTTTGGGAAGCGTTGTACAAAGAGAGTTTGGCTTATCCATTAGAGGAAGATAAGGTTTGTAAAAAATTCAGCCTATTAGCGGCCAGTGTTATGAAGCATGAAGGAATCACAAAAGTTCAGCATTATGATAACCGCTTATATGTGGCAGAGATGGAAACCTTACCACAGCAAATAGAAGAACTGGAAGGACGTTATGGATTTTTCTACGAATATACAACATCTGATTTGAAGCAAATCGGTAATGCCGTGGGTGAAAAATTACAAACCATAACAATAGCAGAAATGTCAGAGGAAGCATTACAGCCGCTTCTTCAGCATGAAAATGCAGAAAATCTTGCAAGAGTGGTTGCTGTCGGGCAGGCACTACAAATGGATATGGTGTGGGATAAGAAGAATCTGATTGAGGAGTTATCGAAGGTTTTTTAAAGATGTTTGATGTTTAAATTTATAGAATAATTCCAAAAGACAAAGGGGGATAAAGTTATGAAAACTTATTTGGCATATTTTGACGAAACCGGGGATGATGGAGTGACAACGGCATCATCGGATCATTTTGTTTTAACAAGTTTGTATATGCCTGCTGAGAGTTGGCAAGAAAATTTTAATTTGATGCGTGAATTACGTAAGGAACTGCGCGATAAATATGGATTTCATATCTCAGAGGAAATGCACACAAAGCATTTTCTTACGGATAAGAATCCGTATCGTAAGTATAATTGGACTAAGGAAGTAAAGCAGGAAATTATAAAGGCGTTTACACTTACAATTTCGACTATGGATATAAAGATTGTAAATGTAATTATTGACAAGACAAAATTTAAGGATGAGAATTATCAGATTCTGGAAAATGCTTTAAAATATAATATCCAGCGTATAGAGAATGATAGTGATGGGCAGTGGAATTATTTGATTATTACGGATGAAGGAAGAATTGCACCTATGAGAAAAACAGCAAGAGCAATACGAACATTTAATCCAATTCAGTCAAAGTATTTCCGTGGATTTATAAATCAACCTATTGCAAATTTGATAGAAGACATTATGGAAAAGAACTCATCTGAATCATATTTTATACAAATGTGTGATTTTGTATCATTCTTTGTTCACCTGTATTTTGAACTAGAACATAGGCATAAAGCATTACCAAAGCGTGTGGCTAATGTGATAGATGATTCATTTGTAAGGAAAGTGCTGGTAACATTAAAAAAATCAGGTCGATTGAACCTGAAAGCAAATGAAACAAACCAGTACGGACTTGTGATATATCCCAAATAAAAACACCACCTACATCGCATTCGCGGGTTCAGTGGTTCAATAATATTATATACAATATCTTGTAAAGTGTCAATGGAATTTTAATGGTATTGAAAGAATGAAAAATATAATTAATAGGTGATTAAATGTTAGAATTATTTGAAAAACACAAAGATTTTGAAAATAGAGATTTGGCTATCACAGATGCAGGGCAGCATGTGACTTATGGGGAGTTTCATCAGTTGAGTAAAGATTTCAGTGCTCACATGTCAGAAGGGGATTTGATTTTTATTCTATGCCGCAATACCTTAGGATCTCTTCTTGGTTATCTGACTTGTTTAAAGTATCACATTGTTCCTGTTATGCTAGAGGGAAATATGGCAACAGAAAATGTGAAAAAATTAATAGATGAGTATGAGCCGAAGTATTTGTTTTTACCAGAGGAAAGAGTGGGAGAATTTAATGCTGATAAAAAGGCCGATTTCTTCGATTATAGATTATTGGAAACCCACATATCAAAAATAAGAGAGGAAAAGACACCACTCCATCCGGATCTTGCTCTATTACTTACCACTTCCGGCAGTACAGGAAGTCCCAAGTTAGTACGTCAAAGTCAGGCAAACATTAATGCCAATACAGCGTCGATTGTGGAATATTTAGAATTAACCAAAGAAGAACGACCGGTGACGGTTCTTCCAATGAATTATACTTTTGGGCTTTCCATTATTCATAGTCATGTCGCCGTAGGAGCGACCATATTGCTTACGACTTATGGTATATTTGAAAAAGAGTTATGGCAGTTTATGATGAAGGAAAAGGCTACATCCATCAGCGGTGTTCCGTATACCTTTGAAATGTTAAAACGAATTGGCTTTATGGAGATGGATTTGCCGTATTTGACCACCATGACCCAGGCAGGAGGAAGATTGTCCCCGAAACTGCAGGAGGAATATGGTGGGTTTGCTTTAAGAAAGAATAAGAAGTTTGTGGTTATGTATGGACAGACCGAGGCTACTGCCCGAATGAGTTATCTGCCACCGGAGGATGTGGTGAGAAAGTGCGGAAGTATCGGAATTGCTATTCCTGGAGGAAAATTTTCCTTAATCGACCATGAAAATCAGATTATCGTACAATCTGACGTGACAGGTGAACTGATTTATGAAGGAAAAAATGTTACCATGGGTTATGCAGAGTGCAAAGAAGACCTGGCAAAAGACAATGAGTGGAATGGGATTCTTCACACCGGCGATATGGCAAAGCGTGATGAAGAAGGCTATTACTACATCACAGGAAGAAAGAAACGTTTTGTGAAGCTTTATGGAAACAGAGTCAGTCTTGATGAAACGGAAAAAATACTAAGGGAACAATTTGATGAGGAATTTGCCTGTTGCGGGCAAGATGACCACATGAAGATTTTTTCTACCATAGATCAGGAAGAAGCGGTGGTGGAGTATTTGTCCGGTTGGATGAAGATGAGTAGCAAAGCATTTGAGTATATAAAAATAGAAAAGATTCCAAAGAACGAGGCAGGAAAGACTTTGTATGCGGAATTGGAGAAAATGTAGACGACGTTTCAGAATGAAAAACAACGACTTTCGTAAGTTAGTGTTGAAGCGAAGATAATATATTTAGGAGGTTTA
Organism: Lachnospiraceae bacterium; assembly: GCA_045632875.1. GTDB lineage: Bacteria > Bacillota > Clostridia > Lachnospirales > Lachnospiraceae > XBB1006. The sequence goes on along the minus strand of JAZQXN010000026.1, from coordinate 77,628 downwards.
TTATGGACGTATTAGAAATGAAGGAATTATTACAGGAAGCAGTAGAGGAAATGATTGAATATTCAAAGAACACACCGGCACCGATTGATGATGTGATTTGCAGTAGTGTGATAGATCCGGAGGCACCAATTGAAATCATGGTTCTTTTTGCGGAAGTAGAGCATTTGAAAAATATGGAAGAACAGAAGTTAAAAGACCCATTTATGAGTGTGTTTATTAAATATTTGACGGCGCACAACTATCCGTTTGGCAAACAGCCACAGATGAAGTTTCAGTTTTCAATTTCTATTGATTAACAAGGAGTTTCGGTTATAAGGGGGTTAATATGAAAAGAATAGCTTTTTTAATGTTAATTATGATGTTGTCTTTGACCGCGTGTAAAGAAGATGACTCAAATGAAAACGAACCGGTTGTAGAGAATGATAATTCAGGTGAGAATCAAACTTCTCAGGATGTCTCTCAGGATGACCAATCGACCAATGGCAATAACCAAGAGGAAGAGGGCACAGAGGCGGGAGAAGAGACTTATTTAACACCGATAGCCACGATCACACCGGAGGGAAGACTCAAAGTTGAGGATGGACAAGTTATAGATAGCTTGTCAATGAATACATTTTCCGGTGTTATTAATTATAAAAATGAAGAAATTAAAGTGGTTTTTAATTGGGATATTACAGGGATTATCACGATATTTCAAATGGTTCAACCCCACAATAGTTATGTTTTAGAAAACTCTCTTTGTGACAATAAAATTCTCTGGTGCTATGCAGCAGATGCAAGTATAAATGAATTTGCCTACTATATTTGTGATTTAGAGGCAAATACTATAGAACCGGCAATAGAATATGAATTGATAAAAGATAAAAACATTTTATCTATTGTCAAGTTACCTGATTCAAAAAAAGCCATCGCCACGAATAATAGTAAGGCTTATTATTATGATGGTACGGATTTAGTGGAATTAAATCTGCTAATGGGCAATAATACAATTAGTTTTTACAGCATTACCCCATTGATTGTAGAATCAAAGTTTTGTCTGATTTGTAAGGGCAATGTGAATCAAAAGGAATACATTGCATCTTATACGTATGATGATGTGACCGGAGTATTGGAAAAGACCTTCGAGATGGAATATTGGGGAGGTTCAGAAAAAATTCTCGTGATAGAGAACGAACCATTTGCAATTTGGATGAAAGACGGATATTTAACATTTTTGAGTTTGCTTAACGGAAGAATGAATACAACGAATGTGCCGGCAGATAAAGTCCGTAACTGGGTGACAATTTCAGACGAATATCATTTGATAATTACAACAGATGGTACGCTTATGGTCTTTAATAAAGCGAACGGAAGAATGGTAGCGCAGACAGAGTGGCCGATTTTATTGCCTGAAACCCCGTATTTTGCGATCGTACCTTCGGATGAAGATATTTATGTAGGCGTGCATGGGGGCGAGGGTGTTGACGTTTATAAAATAGAGATAGAAGAATAGAAGGAGAAAAAGAACATGTATAAGATGAACGAAACATATTTTAAGGAACAATTAGAAAATTTAATGGCGATAGACAGTACCACCGGCTATTTCCGACCAATTCAGGATTATGTGGAAAAAGAAATGGCAGATATGGGATATGAGTATGTGACAACCCACAAAGGGGGAACTTACGCGGTAATTGACGGAGAAGCTGATGCGTTATTAGTAACTGCCCATTTAGATGATATAGGCTTAATCGTCCGTCATATTAATGCCAATGGTACTTTAGAGGTGACGAAGGTTGGTGGCTTGTATCCATACTATGCCATCACGGAAAATGTAAACATTTATACCCGTGACGGACGTGTATATACAGGTACGGTACAGAAGACTTTTTCCAGTGTTCATGTATCGGAGGAAGACCAGAAGAATCAGCCTCTTGACTATGCAAAAAATGTTTGTGTGGTATTGGATGAAGATGTTACCTGTGCGGACGATGTGAGAAAATTAGGTATTGATACCGGCGCATTTATTGCGCTTGACCCAAGACTCCGTTACAGCAACGGCTACATCAAATCCAGATTTATTGACGATAAGGTGTGTGCGGCAGTATTGTTGGCGGTATTAAAAGAGATGAAAGAAAAAGGCTTAAAGCCAAGAAGAAAGTTGTATGCTCATTTTGGCGCCTATGAAGAATTAAACCATGGCGGAAGTTATATCCCGGCAGACACTAAGGATATTTTAGCATTGGATATTGCCTGCACCGGCCCGAGACAGAATTCCCACGAGAAGAAAGTGACGATTTTTGCCCAGGATGCAAGATTCCCATATCACTATGAAATGACCGGCGAAATCATTGAAGTAGCAAAAGAAATTGGTGTGGATTGGGTGATGGATGTATTTACACCAGCTTACGGAACTGATGCTGATGCTGCAGTTGTGGCAGGACATGATGTGAGACATGCTGCTATCGGTCAGGGAACTGCAAACAGTCATGGATATGAAAGAACTCATATGGATGGTGTAAAGAACTTGTACGCATTGCTGTTGGCTTATATGTTGAAATAGAGAAAAAGGTCGCACCGGAGGGAAAGCAGATGAAAAAAATCGCGTTGTTAAGCATATTGTTAGTATTGTGCCTTACGGCTTGTGAAGAAAAAGAACCGGATAAAGATAATCCTGTCATTGACAACAACAGTGATAGCAATGTTGATAATGAAGAAGATGATGTGGAGGAGAACACCCAAGGAAATAGCGGCATTATAGTTGAAGATAACTCGGATGAGGATATTCCTGATGAGGAGAAAACGCAGGAGAAGGTTTATGCAGTTCCTTATGCGGAAAGTTTAAGTCCATATTTTTCGTATCATGTAGAAAATGGAGAAGTTAAGCCGATTGAATATAGCAATAGCGTTTCAGGTGTATGTTCACTAAAGGGAATTGAATATCCATTTGCATTTGAATGGGAAAGAGTCGGTGACAAGATTCGGACTATGAGTATGGAGCTTCCTTCCGGGATGGTAAGACCGGAAGTTTGGTATTCAGATGTTATAATAGCTGTAAGCAAAACAACGAATATTGCAATATATCATCTTATTACAATGGATGAAAATAACAATGTGGTTTTTTATTACGCGTATCTTGATTTAGATACCGGAGAAGTGCGTCCGATTGGTGATGAAGCTTTTTGGAACAGTCATGAAGTTGTGAGTCTATATTATGACGACAGTTGTGAACGTCTTATGATAGTTACCAAGGAGGAGATTTTTTATTTTGATGGAAGCACAATGAAGTCCATAAGTGAAAACCTTTTGTCTGCCGGTATGAAAATTGCAGGTGGCGAATCTATTCGTATTAGCATACTGGAAAATGAAGCGGTAATCAGCGGAACACATAAAGGAACCGGCGAGGAAAAATATTTATCCGCATGTACTTATAATCTGTCAACAGGTGAAGTGCGATGTACAATAGACAGTTGGGAAACCTCATCTATAGAACAATATAGTGACTCAGTAAGGTTTGATTGTTTGTTTGCAACTTATTGTGATGGTGAAAATCTTAAGATTGTCAATTTGGCAACAGGACAGATAAGAAATGTTGATGGTATAAAAGCCGATGCTGTAAAAGCAGATGAGATTATGTTCTGCGATGGAAAATATTTTATATTTATGTATGAGGATGGAGCAGATAACATTTTTGTTGCTTACAATGCTTATAACGGCAGAGAAATTGACAGGATACGGATTGTGGGGGAAAGAGACAGTTATGAGATGTTTAATGTAGTACATTCAGATGAGGGAATTTATATTAAGTATAGCACCGCTACGCAGACCGAAATCTACAGATTGAACACAGAGACAGAATAAAAGAGGAAATCCATTTTTGGAGGAGAAAATGATAAAGAAGATATTAGTATTAGCACTTCTTTTGACACTTGGTTTAACTGCGTGTAAAGATAGAGAAGTAAAGGAGCCGGATACTTTCGTTGAAGAACCGGATGCGGAAGCAGAGAATACTATAGATGATTCCCAAAATGAAACAATTGAGGATGAAGAAGAGAATACAGAAGCGGATCAGGATGTAGAAACGGAAAAGGAAGAGCCGGAAGAAGAAATATCGTACGCAGAGTCCGAGTACGAGTATTCATCGAAGCTGGGCGAGGAAAATAAAGAACTGTATGTAGTTGACGGAGAAATAAAAGAGCCTGCAATACAGACCTTTTCTTCAGTATATGCATACGAAGGAAAAGAGTATGAAGTTGAGTTTGGTTGGTATGTGCAGGGAAAAAACCTGAAATTGGACAGCTATAGCGTATACGAAGGAGACGGCGAATATATAGCAGTAGAAGCAATTCCGGGACGAACAGATAAAGTTCTTATATTTTATAGCATGAGATATGAAGGCCAGAAGGGGTATCAAATATGTGATTTGGCTTCCAATACTATTGAACCACTTTTTGGGGGAGCATTGGAACAATACGGATATACAGACTCCATAGACTTAGTACAAGATTTGTCCAAAGCCTTAGTACGTTATTCTAAAGGTGAAAAAATTGCTTATTATGACGGAAATCTTCAAAAAGATGTGCTTGATTTTTTACCACAGGATGAGATTACAGATGTGGGAATTTTTTCTGCAGGCTTCACAAAAAACGGAGTGCTGATTCAGACTTTCAAAAGAACAAATGACTACTATATGAGTTGTTATTTTTATGATTTCGTAAGTGGTGAATTGGTAAAAACCGTAGACGATGCTATTTGCTATAACAGTAATTACAGTACTGGAAAGGGAGCGGTGCGACAATATGGCGGTTCATTCGGAATTTCTTACGCCGATGACTTCACAATGATGATTTGGGATTATTCTACGGGTAGAAAGACAAGCACGGAGTTGAAATATGGTCAGGTTTCAGAAATTTTATTGATTGATGATAAATATTTTTTGATTCTTACAGTCGATGCACATGTAAAGGTTATATTGGCGGAGTCTGGCAGAAGCGTGGGGGCAATAGGACCGATTGACATTAAAAGTAAGTCTACGCCAAAGGTGATATCCTCTGATGAAGACATTTATATTGAAGTTACTGCATCAGATAAAAAAAGTAAGAAAATATATAAAATTGAGATTGAAATGTAGTCAACCGCACATTGGAAGGAAAACAGATGAAAAAAATAATATGCTTAAGCTTTCTGATAATCTTGTGCCTCACCGCCTGCAAAGAAAAAGAACCGGATCAGGATAACCAGGTTGTGGGGGATAACGATAAGATTGATTCCGGAGATGAACAAGACAATTCCGGAGATGAACAGGATAAATCCGATGGAGAACAAGACGAAACAGAAAATGAAAATAGTGGTATAGTGGTAGAGGATAACATCCAAAATAATCAAGATGATACGGAAGAAATTGTGGAGTTAACGCCGGTTTTCAACCCGGAGAACTGGAATGCACCACATTACGTGGAAAGTGGTGAATTGAAAGAAGCGGAATATCAGTTTTTGACAGCTGTTTGTTCAGTTAATGGAGTGAATTTTCCCATCAACATAAAGTGGTATAGATACTATGGCGAATTTGCTACGGCGAGAGTTTATACAGAACAAGAAAATCAGGATGTTGAGTATGATTACTTTGTTGAACCATTAGGGGAGTCATGCAAGGGTATTTTGACGCTTACTTTGGAGGAAAGGCGACATCACTACTATTGGATCATAGATTTATATACAGGTGAACTGGATGCCGTTGGCGACATATCTTTTGGGGAAGACATAACCATCAGAGATGTGTGTTGGACAGAGGATGGTAAAAATGCATTAGTGGTAACCAGTGATGGGATATACCATTATGATGGTTTTAGTTTGCGGGATGTGACTGAAAAGATATGTTCCGCAGGACTGGATACGGAAAAAATGTATATTTTGGAAGGAAATTTGGTTGGGGATAAATTTATTATTCAAGCAAGCGGAACGAATGAAAATGATGAGCATAGTATTTCCTACTATGTGTATGACATTACTATGGAAGAAGCTATCTGTACGGTAAATGGACTTGTAAATGGTTCATTAGATTCGTTTAGTATTTTAGATGACTTGTTTCTTACATATTGTAAAGATGGATGTTTTACGATTCTAAACGTGATTACTGGGCAGGAAAGGGTTACGGAATCGATGGTTGGCGGAGAGAGTTTCTTATATATGGATAAATATATCGTTCTTCGAGGGGATGACGGAATGGTAAAAGTGTTTGACGCCTACAATGGAAGATTATTAGGGCAGGCCAAGCGTCCTTCCATTGCAGGAGGTGACAATCAAGTGAAAATGGTTCCTGCAGATGATGGAATTTATTTTCAAGTTTATAATTGGGCTGCGTGTTATATTTACAGATTGGAATTAGAATAAATGTTTTTTAGGGACAGAAGAATTTGTAGGAGAACATACTATGAAAAAGATACTTTTTTTATTAATTGTATTAACACTAGGTTTAACTGCCTGCAAAGGAAACGAACCGAATCAGGACAACCAGGTTGTAGAGGATAACAACAAGATTGATTCCGGTGATGAACAGGATAATTCGGGAGAAGAGCAGGACAACGCACAAAATGATGGGACACAAAATGACATTGCCGAGGTTATTTACATGGAGCCGTATGCTACATCGGATACCATCAACGTGTATGTTGAAAATGGCGAAGTGAAGGATATGGAATTCTCCACATTTTCTGGAAAGTATTCCTATATGGGAGTAGATTATAATCTACGGTTTGAGTGGGCATATGCATGTGGTTCCGTACATTATGGAGAAATATTTTTCCGTGAAGAGTGGTTTGATGTGGTGGAAATGCCAAACAGTCCGGAAAAAGTGCTGCTATACAAAAACTTCGGAGAAATTGGAATGGATCCGGTGTATCAAATAGCTGACTTAAAAACCAATACCATAGAGCCAATCTATGAGGAGAGTTTTTGGCAGAAAAATTATATTAGAGATGTTTATGTAACTTCTGATTTTTCTCAAATGGCTGTGATAGGTTCTAATGATTTAGGGATTGTTATTTATTATTACAACGGAAATGAAATGATGGATATTACCGATAAGTTTCCGATTGATTGGGATGAGAGATACTATACTTCATACGATATAGCGATTGTAGAAACTTCAATATTGTTATTGCTGGAGTCCTATAATGGAATTGATGGAGAAATTTATTGTTATACATATGATTATTTCAAGGATGAATTTAAAGTAACAGTGGACGGAGTCATCGACGGAAGCATTGATTATGACTATACAATATCGGCTCCGATTTTGCAGAGAGATATCCGCTATGGTCAGTGCAATCGGGATGGTTATTTTAACATTGTAGATTTATTGACAGGAAGAATGGACCAAACCGAGATTTTAGTGAATGAGATTCGCCGGAGGATTGATATTGACGAAGAATATTTGTTTATATTGGCGGATTACGGTTATGTGATAGAAAAGGCTACCGGACGAATTGTGGCTCAAAGCGAGTATCCATTTAAAAACCGTGGAGCTGACATGAAAATCATTCCGTCGGATGAGGATATATATGTGTACATTGGAATAACCCAGGGTTCATATCCAATCTATAAAATTGAGTTTCAAAAATAAAGTGAAAGTATAATGGAGAAGCACCTATGAGAAAAATACTTTTTATTGCCCTAATCTTAATGTTAGGCTTAACAGCTTGTAAAGAAAACGAACCGGATAAGGACAATCAGATTGTAGAAGATGACGACAAGATTGATTCCGGGGACAAAGTAAATGACGATATCGAAAATAATGAAGAAGAAAATGAAAACGGAGATATTGTTGTTGAAGAAGGCGAGGAAGAAGAATCTGAGTCAGGAACGGAAGAGGAAGAAGAGCAGGTAGGGGAAACGCAACAGGAAGAGCCTGAGGTCATAAAGGCAGAGCTTTTGATGGAGACGGAAGAACGTTGGGATTATATTGAAAACGGAGAATTAAAAAAATTCGAATACACAAGTGTCTCTACCGATATTCAATATGATGGGACGGAGTATACGATTACTTTTGAATATTGTTTTGTTTATGGTGAATTGTTTTCAACCAGTCCCTATACAGAAGGTTATAATTATTATGTCAGAATGATATCGGATCTTGAAGATAAAGTTTTGATAACTGTAGATATTAATGAGGACAGACTGCATTATATTTTTGAGTTTAATACCGGCACAATGACCCGGATATGTACGGAAGATTTTTGGGCAGATAAATATATTGAGACTGTTTCTATAGCTTCCGATGGAGTTACAATGCTTGTGGAAACAGAAGATGAAATCTACTATTGCAACGGAAGTGATATCCGTGCCGTCGGAACTCTGGCAAAGGAGGAATGTCCTGAAGCCAATTATATATATGCGGTATTTGTACAAGATAAAGCGCTTATATTCTGTGAAATACATCCACAAGATAATTACGGAGCGGTGAAAACGTCTTGTTATGTATATAATCCAAGAACCGGCGGACTTTTGTGTACAAGAGATAAATTAGCTGTTGCGAAGTGGAGCTCTCTGAGATATGAGTTTTATTATGGTATGAATAAGGAAGGATATTTTCAGATTACCAATACTGTAACCGGAAGAACCAGTGTCACAACTATAAAACATGTAAGTTCTTCGTTGGAATGTAGAGCTGCCGGAAAAACTTACATATTAGTTCCTGTTAGTGCCAGTTTGATACAAGCGGTGAATCTTCATACCGGAAAAATTATTTGTTCCATTGATTTGGGAATAAAGTTGGACTCTTGGGATCAGTGGTATGTGTGTCATTCCGATGAAGGAATTTATTTGAAAGTAAATGACGAGCAATATACTGATAAACAAGTTTGGAAGATATTTAAGGTAGAAATTGAAGAATAATGCAAATCGAAAAATGTAAATTTGGTATGGAAACTGTGGGGAAAACGTCGAAAACGGTTGACATTATCAGTTTGTATTGTTAGATTATTAACGTAGATAGAAATGTGGGGGAATTTGCACATTTTTGTAAAAAAATAAAATGTCTTTTTATATAAAGAGGAGGTAGCAAAAAATGAAAATTTCAGTATGTATCGGAAGCTCTTGTCATTTAAAAGGATCAAGAGTGGTAGTAGAGGAATTAAGACGTTTGTTAGAAGAAAATAACTTAACAGACAAAGTGGATTTGTCCGGTGAGTTTTGTATGAGTAATTGTCAAAAAGGTGTTTGTGTAACTGTAAATGATGAATTACATAGTGTAACACCTGAAACTGTACAGGAATTTTTCAATAATGTAGTATTGAAGAGAGTTTAAGAGGTGCGTTAAATGGCGGATGTATTAAGATTAAAACGTTCAAACTGTAAGAACTGTTATAAGTGCATACGTTATTGCCCGGTAAAGTCTATTCGTTTTTCCGCAGGTCAGGCAAATATAGTTCCTGAAGAATGTATTTTATGTGGTCAGTGCTTTGTTGTGTGTCCGCAAGATGCAAAGGAAATTGCAGATGACAGGGAAAAGGTAGAAGTATTATTGGGAGAAGAAGCACCTGTTATTGCCAGCATTGCCCCATCTTTTATTGCAAACTGGGAAGGTTCCGGAATTGAGGCAATGAAAGAAGCCTTGAAAAAACTGGGATTTACGGACGCGGAAGAAACGGCAATCGGAGCGACAATTGTTAAAAGAGAGTATGAAAGAATTCTCAGAGAGGAACAACCGGAATTATTGATTACTTCCTGTTGTCATTCTGTGAATTTGTTGATACAAAAGCATTTTCCGGGAGCATTACCGTACTTGGCAAAGGTAATATCACCAATGCAGGCACATGCCTTGGATATTAAGAGAAGAATTCCAAATGCAAAGGTAGTGTTTATCGGACCATGCGTGTCTAAAAAAGACGAAGCAATACAATATCCGGGAACTGCAGATGTGGTGTTGACTTTTGGTGAATTAGAACAGATGTTGGCTGAAAAAGGCATCGAAGTGGAGAAAAAAGTTGATAATAACCCGCAAAGCAAAACACGTTTGTTCCCAATCAGTGGTGGTGTATTGCGCACTATGGAGCAAGTGTCCGATTATACATATATGGTTATTGATGGAGTAGATAACTGTATTGCGGCATTAAAAGATATTGTTGCAGGAAATCTTTCAAAATGCTTTATCGAAATGTCTTCCTGTGCCGGAAGCTGTAGCAATGGACCGGTTATGGAAAAATACAAAAATGCGCCGGTGCGCAGCCATGCCAGTGTTATTCGTTACGCCGGAACAGAAGATTTCCAAGTGGATGATTTGGATGCGGGTACGAAACGGAAGCATTATGACATATTGTTACGTAAAGATAATATGCCTTCAGAAAAGCAGATTCGAGAAATCTTGATTCAGATGGGTAAAGTAAAGGAAGAGCAGGAACTTAACTGCGGTACATGTGGTTATCCGACATGTAGGGAAAAAGCCATTGCTACTTACCAGGGTAAGGCAGAATTATCTATGTGTTTACCGTTCTTAAAGGACAAGGCGGAGAGCTTTTCAAAGAGTATTATTGATAATACACCAAATGGCATTGTTGCTGTAAATGAGAATTTAGAAGTGCAGCAAATTAATAAGGCAGCTTGTAAGATGTTAAATATTTCTACGAGCTCCAATGTGCTTGGAGAACAGGTGGTTCGTATTATGGACCCGAAACCGTTTATGGATGTTCTCAGAACAGGCATGTCCATTCGTGCAAAAAATACATACTTGGCTGAATACCGTAAATATGTTGAGCAGTCTGTTATTTATGATCCGGAATACAAGAGCCTTCTTTGTATTATGCGTGATGTAACAGATGAACAAAATGAGCGTGAAAGAAAAGACGCAATTTGCCGTGAAACAGCAGAAGTAGCTGATAAGGTAATTGAAAAACAGATGAGAATTGTTCAGGAGATTGCATCTTTATTAGGTGAAACTGCGGCAGAAACCAAGATTGCGTTAACCAAGTTGAAGGAGTCTATACAAGATGAATAATTTGTGTGCTGACATTGGATATCAAAGCATGAACAAGCATAATGAGCAATTATGTGGTGACCGTGTAATGATTCAGCAGCAGGGAGAAGATTCCACGGTTATTGTATTGGCGGACGGCTTGGGCAGTGGTGTAAAGGCAAATATTTTGTCTACGCTGACAGCAAAAATGATTTCCACAATGATAGCGGAGAACATTTCTATTGAAGAGTGCGTTAAGACAATGGCAGCCACGTTGCCTATATGTAAAGAGAGAGAAGTTGCTTATTCTACATTTACCATTATGCGATTGGTAGAACATGAATATGCAGAGATTATCCAATATGATAATCCTTTTGTGATTCTTCTTCGGGATGGAGCACATTATGAGTTCCCAAAGGAAGAAAGAAGCATTGAAGGAAAAAAAATATATTATTCCAAAGTGAAACTTCAGGAAAATGATATCTTCATTATGATGAGTGATGGAGCAATTCATGCAGGTGTGGGCCTTAAGTTAAATTTTGGATGGGAAAGAAAAGACATTATTCCATTTATGGAAACCTTTTATGATGTAGGTTTTACAGCAAAAACACTTACAAAGATTCTCCTTGATGAGTGTAACAAGTTGTATGGATATGAGCCGGGGGATGATACCACGGTTTGTACGGTCCGCATCAGAAAGCGGGAACCAATGAATCTTATGATTGGGCCTTCCGCAAATATGGAAGACACTGATAAAATGTTGTCTTTGTTTTTCTCAAAAGAGGGAAAACATATTATATGTGGTGGAACCACATCCACCATTGCATCTAAATTTTTAAATAAGAAACTGAAACCGATTTTAAACTTTGATGACCCGGAGGTACCGCCGATTGCTGAAATGGAAGGGGTAGACCTGGTTACCGAAGGAGTTATAACTATTAATAAGGTTCTTTCTTATGCGGAAGACTATCTGGATACCAATGCAAGTTACAGTAAATGGGGGTATCAAAAAGATGGTGCGTCCAGAATTTGCCGAATGCTGTTTGAAGAAGCTACGGATATTAACTTCTTTGTGGGAAGAGCAGTAAACCCGGCACATCAAAATCCAAACTTGCCGATTAACTTTAACATCAAGATGCGTCTGGTGGATCAGTTGGCAGAATGTTTGAGAAAAATGGGAAAAAAGATTAAAGTAATTTATTTCTAGGATAAAAGAAAGGTAAGGAGAAAAATATGCATAAATTTGACACAAAAGTCCAGTATTTAAAATATTTGGCTTTAAGAGAAGTTGCCCGTCATGAATGGGAAGGGGATTTAAAAGAATCCTTATTAGATATTCCAAAGGATATCGTTCCGGATGGAGAAAAACCATCCATTCGTTGCTGTATTTACAAAGAAAGAGCTGTTTTTGGCGAGCGTTTAAAAATGGCGATGGGTGGAGATGTTGGAAACCCACATGTTGTAGAAGTTATCGATATTGCATGTGATGAATGTCCGGCAGAAGGATACCTTGTTGGCGATGCTTGTAGAGGTTGTGTTGCACATCGTTGTGAAGAGGTTTGTAAATTTGGAGCGATTACATATGATGAGCATCAGAAGGCTCATATTGATAAGAGCAAATGTAAGAACTGTGGTGCATGTGCTAAGGTATGTCCTTACAATGCAATTCAGAACCACGTACGTCCATGTGTAGCTGCTTGTAAAGCAAAAGCAATTGAAATGGATGATCAGATGCGTGCGGCAATTAACTATGATAAGTGTATTTCCTGTGGTGCCTGTGTTTACATGTGTCCATTCGGCGCACTTACTGACAAATCTTACATGATTGACATTGTAAATATTCTTAAGAATAAAGGTGATTCAAAAGTATACGCTGTTGTAGCACCAAGTATTTCCGGTCAGTTTGCTTACGCAAAATTAGGACAGGTTATTACAGCAATGAAGATGTTAGGTTTCCATACCGTTATCGAAGCTGCGTTAGGCGGAGATATGGTTGCTATTAAAGAAGCACAGGAATTAGCAGAAAAAGGAAATTTAATGAACTCCTGTTGTCCAGGTTTCGTTCAGTTTGTTAAGAATGAATTCCCTGATTTGGCTAAGAACATTTCACATAACTATTCTCCAATGGCAGAGATGGGTAAATACTTAAAAGACCGTGATCCGAATTGCAAGGTAATCTTCGTAGGACCATGTACAGCTAAGAAGGCAGAAGTTCAGAGAGAAAATGTTCGCCCATATGTTGATGGCGTATTGACATTTGAAGAATTACAGGCTCTTATTGACAGCCGGGATATTGACATTGAGTCCTTAGAAGAAGATGTTCTTGATAATGCATCTTACTACGGAAGAATCTTTGCAAGAAGCGGTGGTTTATCCGAAGCAGTTGTAGAAAGCTTAAAAGAACAGAATATTGACTTTGAAGTAAAAGCAACTATTTGTGATGGTATTGATGAATGTCGTATGGCATTGTTAAAGGCTTCAAAAGGTATCGACGTAGGAAACTTTATTGAAGGTATGGCATGTTCCGGCGGATGTATCGGTGGAGCAGGATGCTTAACACACGGACCGAAGAATAAAGCGGAAGTTGATAAATACGGTACTCTTGCAAAAGAAAAGACTATTCTTGATGCAGTTAGCGTATTAGAGGAATATTAAAAGATATAAATAGACATAACAAAATCTAAAAAAAGGGAGCTGTTGCTTTGACGGTTTAAAATCGCCGGAGCAAAGCTCCTTTTTAGTCAGAATCAGTTGTCTTGTTTAATGTTACAGGTGAAAAAATGCATCTTACTGCTGTTTTTTTACCTGTTAGCAAAAACATATATACTTTTTTTCAGGGCTTGATATAATGTGACAGTGGAGGTGAGAACGTGAAGATACGAATCGATGTGGAACCGGCTTTGACGGAAGATGAAGTGATTATCCGATGCAAAGAAGTGACTCCGCAAATAGTGCAGATTCAAAAATCCATTGCTGAACAAATTGCGCAAAAGCAGCAAATGATATTTTATCAGGGAGAAAAGGAGTACTACTTTTCGCTTGATGAAATTCTCTTTTTTGAAACGGAAGAGGGACGAATCAATGCACACACAAAAAATGACGTTTTCCAAGTAAGGTATCGGTTATATGAATTGGAAGAATTGTTGCCTGCCACATTTGTCAGGGTAGCAAAGTCCACCATCGTAAATATTAACTACATACGTTCCATTACAAAGAATCTTGCCTCGGCAAGTGAAATTGAATTTGTGGGAAGTCATAAACTGGTATATGTATCAAGAAATTATTATAAGGCTTTGAAATATAAGTTAGAGGAGAGGAGATAACATTATGAAATTTGGTAAAGGAAGAGAGATTGGTTGGGGAATACTGCTGTTAGCAGGTGCAGCATTGCTTATTTTGTCCCAGGTAGGTTTTGAATTGACCTTAGGACAGTTTAGTTGGTTCCAAATCGTAATTCTAATTGGTTGTGCGTGGCTTGCCATTACCGGACTTTTTGAATTGCAGTTTTTCAATCTGACGTTTGCAGTAGCACTTGGTTATGTAATTGCTGATAAACCAATGGGATGGCCGGAAATTGATGCATGGATAGTATTTTTGGCAGCATTATTTGCAGCAATCGGTTTGCATAAAATATTTCGAAGAAAATTCCGTAAAGGTATGAGCGTTCATATAGGAGAAGACGGTCATTATATCCATTTTGATTCTGACGATGAAGACGCTGAAGATGTGGAATACCGTGAGGTTGTAGATGAAGACTGTCCCGGGAGTGACAAAGATGGAAAAAGAAGTTACTACGGAAAAGAAGTAGTTTTTGCAAATAAAACCATTTATACAGGGGAAGCAGAACAGATTAACGGTGAATATGTATTTTCAGGCGTAAATGCTTATGTAGAAGGCCAAAGGGTCCGTGCTATGAATTTGGATGTGGTATTTTCCAATGCAAGAATTTATTTTGATAAGGCAAAGTTACAAAACAATTATGCAGAAATTAATGCAGATGTAGTGTTTGCCAGAATGCATGTATATGTTCCGAAAGGATGGAATGTAGTTGAACAAACAGGAAAGGTAATCGGACGAAGTTCCACATTTACAGGCCCGTATAATGAAGGTGCGCCAACTTTATGTATTAAAGGTGATTGCGTGTGTGGCGGGATACATGTAAAAAGAATTTAGAAGGAAATAAAAAAATGGGGCTGAAACACCAAAATTTTGGTGCTCAGCCCCATAATTTACCTCAATTTATCTTACATTAACAACTTCATAGCCTGCATCAGTAACCGCCTTTGTAAGGACTTCATCAGCAATTTCAGTTTCCATAGTTACTGTAGCGGTTCCTGCTTCTAAATTTACTGTAGCGGTAGCTCCGTCTAAAGCATTTAAGGCTTTTTCTACATGTGCCTGGCAGTGCATGCACATCATTCCTTTAATTTCCAATGTTTTTGTCATAGTTAAATTCTCCTTTTCTTCTATATTACAATTACATGTATTTAATGCCTCTTGGGATGTGATTTCACATGAGGCTGGTTCATTTGTACATAAGGTGTTGCCGTGTACAAATTTTGGTTTAAAAAATCTCAAACGCAGTGCATTGCTGACCACGAATACAGAACTAAAACTCATGGCAGCGGCTCCAAACATAGGATTTAACTTCCACATTAAGAGACTGTAGAAGACGCCTGCAGCCAGTGGAATTCCCAAGCTGTTATAGAAAAATGCCCAGAAAAGATTCTGCTTAATGTTACGAATGGTTGTCTTACTTAATTGAATTGCAGAGACAGCATCTAACAAGTCATTTTTTATAAGGACGATGTCAGCAGATTCGATGGCAATATCTGTTCCGGCCCCAATTGCGATGCCCACATCTGCTCTGGCTAAAGCAGGAGCATCGTTAATACCATCTCCAATCATGGCCACTTTTTTGCCTTCTTCTTGTAGTTTGCGGATATGTGATTCCTTGTCTTGAGGAAGGACGCCTGCAATTACTTGGGAAATACCGCATTGTTTCTGAATGGCTTTTGCAGTGATTTCATTATCGCCGGTAAGCATTACTACATCTAAGCCCATAGATTTAAATTCTTCTACGGCCTGTTTGCTGGTTGGTTTAATGGTATCGGCAACAGCAATAATGCCCAGGACTTCTTTAGCATTTGCAATAAAGAGTGGAGTCTTACCGTCGGTTGCAAGTGTGGTTGCATCATTTATTACTTTATCAGAAAGAATCAAAGAGTGATTTTTCATCATTTTTTCGTTACCGGCATAGTAGGTTTGCCCATTTAATGTTCCTGTAATTCCTTCGCCCGGAATTCCTTTAAAATCTTCCGGTGTAGAAAGTTCATCGGCTTTATCATAGGAAGAAACGATAGCCTCTGCAAGTGGATGCTCGGAAGGCTTTTCCAAGGTTGCTGCAAGTGTCAGCAGCTCTTCCTGAGATAGGGAGTTTCCGGCGGCATCGGAATAAGTGAGGATGTCCGTCACCTGAGGTTTACCGGTAGTAATAGTTCCGGTTTTATCTAAAACAATAGTTTTTACGTGGTGGGCAATTTCCAAACTTTCCGCGGATTTAATCAGGATGCCTAATTGTGCACCTTTTCCTGTACCTACCATGATGGCGGTTGGTGTGGCGAGGCCTAATGCACAAGGACAGGAGATAACCAGTACGGAAATACCGATAGATAAAGCAAATTCAACAGTAGCACCGCACAGTAGCCATATGATGGTTGCGGCCAATGCAATAATGATAACAGTGGGAACAAAAATTCCTGCAATCTTATCTGCCAGTTTGGAAATCGGTGCTTTGGATGAGGATGCTTCATCAACCAAGCGGATTATTTGGGCTAATGTGGTGTGCTCACCAACTTTTGTTGCTTCAACTTCTAAATATCCTCCTTTGTTGATGGTGGCACCATAAACCTTTAGGCCGGTGCTTTTTTCTACGGCAATGCTTTCGCCGGTAAGAGCGGATTCATCTACGGAAGATGTTCCTGAAATTACCACGCCGTCGGCGGGAATGGAGGTTCCCGGTTTGATTAACATAATGTCGCCCAGTACTAATTCTTCTGTAGGGATGGTAGTTTCAATGCCATCTCGTCGAACAAGGGCTGTTTTTGGTGAAAGGTCCATTAATTTCTCAATGGCACCTGTAGTTTTTTTCTTGGAACGGGTTTCCAGATATTTTCCAACAGTTATCAGGGTTAAAATCATGGAAACTGATTCAAAATATAAATCATGATAGTATTGGTGAACTAATTCCATATCTCCAACACCAAGACCGTGACTCATGCGGTAAATGGCAAAAACGCCATATACAAATGCGGCTGAAGAGCCGATGGCGATGAGAGAATCCATATTTGGTGCCATTCGGAATAAAGTTTTAAAACCGTTTATATAGAATTTGCGGTTTACATACATAACAGGTAATACCAGTAATAACTGGGTAAAAGCGAAGGAAACTGCGTGTTCCATTCCGGCTAAAAAGCCCGGTAGTGGCAATCCAACCATGTGCCCCATGGAAAGATACATTAGGGGAACCATGAAAATAATGGAAATAATTAATCGTTGTTTCATTTGCTTTGCTTCCAGGGAAGCAGTGTCAGAGGCTCTTGTGGTGGCAGTAGTTGCGGCAGTGGTTTGAGTAGTACTGCCTGCTACAGAGGCACCATATCCGCCGGATATTACGGCATTAATAATGTCCTGATCGTTCAGTTTATTTTCATCATAGGTAACAACCATAGAATTTTTTAGTAAATTTACGGAAACGTCCCGAACGCCTTCTAATTTTTCCACGCTTCTGGTCACGTGAGAACTACAGGCACTACAGGTCATTCCTGTAACATTATAATTTTGTTTCATAGGGTATTCCTCCTTGTCTTAATACTCTAACATTTTTTCTGGAAAAATGAAAGATAAATTCTGACCGGGATGTGGATATAAATAAAGAAAGAATAAAGCCGCTTGGAATGAGAATAAATGTAGTATGATTAAAGACATTTTTGCAAAGTTGTGTTAAAATCAAGTTATTGAGGGAGTTGAAGAAAAAAGGAGTCAGCTATGTCAGATAAGGTCGTACGAACAATTGGAAAACAGAAAAAAATCGCATTGATTGCCCATGATGGCAAAAAACAGGAATTGATTGCATGGTGTCAGGAACATAAGGAAATTCTTAAGGATCATTTTTTATGCGGTACGGGTACTACGGCAAAAATGGTTTCAGAGAGAACTGGGTTATCAGTTTTTGGATATAATAGTGGTCCATTAGGCGGAGACCAACAGGTAGGTGCAAAAATTGTGGAAGGGGAAATAGATATGGTTATATTTCTTTCTGACCCATTGGAGGCTCAGCCACATGACCCGGATGTAAAAGCCTTGCTCCGCATTGCTCAGGTATATGACATTCCCATGGCAAATACCAGGGCTACTGCCGACTTTTTGATTCATTCCAAATTAATGAATGAAGAATACTGTCACAGTGTTGATGATTTCAAAAAGCAGGTAGAAGACAGAGCGAAAGTGTTGTAAATAGTAAAGGAGTGTACAATGAGAAATATTCATGAAAGTGTATTTTTGGCACCGGGAAGCTATGTGTTGGGGGATGTAACGTTGGGGGAAAACTGTGGTGTGTGGTATAATGCAGTAATCCGTGGCGATTCCAATGCAATTGTAATAGGAAAGAACACAAATATTCAGGATAATGCGGTGTTACATTTAGATAAGGAACAACCGATGCATATCGGGGATAATGTTACCATTGGACATGGTGCCATCATTCACGGATGCACGATTGGAAATAACGTGCTCATTGGTATGGGTGCCATTATTTTAAACGGTGCAGTTATCGGAGACAATTGCATTGTAGGAGCAGGAACCTTGATAACTCAGGGAAAACAGATTCCGGAGGGCTCAATGTTGTATGGAAATCCGGCAAAAGTGGCCAGAGTGTTGACAGAAGAAGAGATAGAATCTGTTACGGAAAGTGCAGCACATTATGTTGAGGCGGCGATGAAAGAGAAGGTTCGTTTGGCCGGAGAAAAAAATATTTAAATTTATTAAAAAAGTTGTTGACATATTTGTGGTGACGCGATATAATCTCTATTGTGTCTGACACAAATATGCGCGAGTGGCTCAGTTGGTGGAGCACGACCTTGCCAAGGTCGGGGCCGCGGGTTCGAGTCCCGTCTCGCGCTCTCACTTGAAACAAAAAGAGACATCCGGATGGATGTCTTTTTTTTGTTTCAACGAGGCACATCCGTGCATCGAAGGTTCGAGTTCTCCGCTTTGCTCCGGTCCGTGCAAATCCGAGGTCCACCGGTGGACATATTCAAAAATGATAAATCATACCCCTCTAAAAAATGGATTTGTAGAGGGGTGTGTATTTTTTTTGTACAACTGTGAACAAAATGTAAATAAAGTATTTCTAAACTCATAGAAGTATGATACAATACAAAAGTTGCGTAGCATACGATATTTTTGTTACGCATGGGATTTAAGGAGGTAGACATGAATAAGAAGCTATTTAAAAAAGTAGTGGCACTTGCATTAGCATTGATTATGGTTTTCCAAACCAATATCTTAGATGTATTTGCCATGGCCTTTGGCGGAAACGAATCTTATGTTCTTTCTTATGAAGAACTTACAAAAGATGATGTTTCAGCCGAAACAATCAGAACGGGAAATACCGTAGAAAGTTCTACAGTATCTCTGTATAAGGATACGGACATTGTTCGTGTTTTAATTGTTATGGAGAAAGATCCAGCTTTAACATTATCAGAAGGAGATGAATTTGTCCTTACTGACAATATTATTGAATATCGTCAAGAATTGGCAGACAGCCAGGAAGCTCTTGCAAATGATATTTCTGCAGAGATTTTAGGCGGAAAAACATTGGAGGTTGTATGGAATTTAACATTAGCAGCCAATGCAATTTCTGCAAATATTGAATATGGATATATTGATGAAATCGAAGCAATGGACGGAGTTGCGCAGGTTGTCATCGAAGCACAGTTCCAGCCAATGACTACTGAGGCAGGAACTAATAATGTCATTTCTCAGGATATGACAGGTGCATTACTTACAAAAAATGAATCCGGATACTCAGGTGCCGGAAGAAGAATCGCAGTTATTGATACAGGTACAGATACAGATCATCAGTCCTTCAATGCGGCAAGTTATGAATATGCACTTTCTTTGTTAGCGAAAGAAAAAGGAATGACATTGGATGCTTATAAAGAATCCTTGAACTTGCTTACAATTGAAAAGATTGAAGCAGTATTAGACCAGTTAAACTGCTATACAATGATGGAAGGAAACATGACTGCAGAAGATTTATACATCAGTAGTAAATTACCTTTCAATTTTAACTACGTTGATAGAAACTATGATGTAACCCATGATAACGATGAACAGGGGTCTCATGGTTCCCACGTTGCAGGTATTGCAGCGGCGAATAGCTATATTAGTATTGATAATCTTTATGACTTTGATAGAGATGGTGTGTGTGATGAAAAGGATGCCTTGATGCTAATGAAATATGCTATTTGCGATGAAAGCATTAAGTATTATTTACATAGTGACATCAACGGCGATGGAAAATATACAGCATATGACGTGTTTAAATTGTTGTCCTATATTCAGAAAGATGAATGTTATATAAAAGCTGACGAAACAGTTGCACTTACAGGTGTAGCATCAGAAGCACAACTTCTTTCTATGAAAGTATTCGGTGCAGCAGGTGGAGCTTATACTAGTGACTACATGGCTGCTACAGAAGATGCGATTGTTCTCGGATGTGACGTTGCAAACCTTTCTTTAGGTTCAGCATTTGCTGGCTTTATGGGACCGGTAGAAACAGAAGAAATCAACGCTTTTGTTAACAAAGTAATGGATTTGGTTGCAGAATCTGACATGGTAATGGCTACTGCAGCAGGTAATGCAGGAAATTGGGCAGATTATAGTCATGTGTTCTTTAATCAAATGACCGGTTTAATGTATGCTGACGAGGCAGGAACCAGCACGGTAGGTTATCCTGCAACTTTTAAAGACACTTTTGCAGTAGCTAGTGTTGAAAACAGAAATGCCGTTAGCTTGTTAAAAACTTTTGTTAAAAATATAGATGGTACAGAAGAAAGAGAGTTAACCTCTCGTGAGTCCTATAGTACTCATGCAAGAACTTGGAACAGTCTGGATGCAATCGGCAAAGGGACAACTTATGAACTGGTATTTGTAGGTGATCCTACGAATCTTTTAAATGGTAAAGAACAGACAGACTTAAGTATTTATGCAGGTAGTACCGAAGCATTTACAAATGGTGACTACAAAGGCAAGATTGTTATTGTTGCTCGTGGTAATGAGGTTGTGTTTACGGATAAGCATAAATTTGCAGAAGAATCCGGTGCTGCGGCAGTTATTATTTTTAATAACCTTCCGAGTACGGATGCAAATGGTGGTGCTTTGTACATTTCTGTTGATGAATCTGAAGCAACAATTCCGTGTACATTCATCAGTTTAGAAGAAGCAATTGCAATCTATGAAATGTCTACATTAGATAATGGCCTCTATACAAGTGAAATTACAATAAGAGAAAAAGTGATTATGGAAATTGGTGAGGGTACCAATTATGTCATGAGCGATTTCTCTTCATGGGGTGCAACCGGTACATTGGAAATGAAACCGGAAATTACAGCACCGGGTGGCGAAATTTACTCTATTAATGGAGAGATGGATGAGACCAACGGATATGAAGTTATGTCCGGTACATCTATGTCCACACCGCATATTTCGGGTTTAGTGGCATTAGCAGATCAGTATTTTGCTGAAAATGATATTCTTGAATTAGCAAGAGAATTGACCGGTAATGAAAATATGACTATGCGTGAACTTGCACAGTCTATGTTAATGTCAACTGCTATGCCAATTATTGAACAAGCATCCGGCGTAGAATATTCTATCAGAAACCAGGGTGCAGGTTTAGCACAGATTCAGAATGTGGTTAACGCAGAAAGCTTTATTCTTGTAGATGGTCAGACCGGTGGCAAGGTAAAAGCAGAACTTGGTGATGGAACTGAGGGATGGACCATTACATTTACAATTTATAATATTACAGATGAAGCTGTTACTTATAATTTAGATGCATCTGTACTTACAACAGATGTTGGAGCTTTATCCACTGACTATTATGCAGGTCTTGGATTGGAATATAATGACGAAACTCTTTATTTTGCCATGGATGAAATGGTTGCTCTTGGTGCAGATGTTGCTTTTACCGGAGAAGGTGTTAAGAAACAGTCTGTAACTGTTGCAGGAAAAGATTCTGTAACAATTACCGTTTCTATTGATATTAGTGATGAAGTGGTTGCCGCAATGGAAAAGGATGGATTTACAAATGGTTTCTATGTGGAAGGCTTTGTATATGTAACTCCGGAAAAAGGGGTACAGCATTCTATTCCGATGCTTGGTTGGTACGGAAATTGGTCTGACCCATCTATGTATGACAGCGGAAATTTATTTGATTATGCATACGGAAATCTTGACCGTCCGAGTCATATGTATACCGTAGAGAAAAACATGTTAACATGGACACCGGCAGGAGCGGATTCACCATATCATTATACCGGAAATATCTACGGCGGATTTACGAATGAAGGTTATATCATGGGTGATGCAAGATATCTGGAGGAAAGAAATGCGATTAATTCCACAGGTACAAGCATTTGGAATTTGTATGCAATTTATCCTACATTAATTCGTAATGCAGGTGATTGTAAGATTGAAGTTAGGGATTCTGATACCGGAGAACTCTATTTTATTGATGAGTTTGATGACTGGGATACCCGTATGATGGCAGGTTTCTACTATCATGCAGGACTGCAGTGGTATGATACAACATTTAATAATATACTTGCACTTGAATGGGATTATACCGATTTAGAAGGTGATCCGTTAGTCAACGGAACAAATGTAACGATTTCGTTACTATGTCTTCCTGAATACTACATAGATGAGAACGGTAATACAAATTGGGAAGCAGCGGGAGAAGGTGCAGAACTTTCTTATAAATTTACTGTTGATAATGAAACGCCTGAGTTGGCAGATGTAGATGATCCGGTTATTCTGAAAAATGATGGTGATCAGAGTACATTATCTATCCGGGTACAAGACAATGAATATATTGCTGCAGTTATTTTATTAACCGGTTCTGCAGATACAGCAGTGCAGTATTATTATCCGGATATGGATGTGGAAGAAGTTGGAAAATCCATTGAAGTTCAGTTTGATATGGATGCGTTGAATTACCGTGAATTATACGGAAATAAAGCAACCATAGTAGTTTGTGATTATGCAGGCAATGAATCATATTATTCCATCAACTTAAATGGTGAAGGAGAAGCGTTTGGCGACTTTGTGGGCTTCCAGTATGATTCCTCAGGATATATCAATAAGTGGGTTTCTTTTGATGCTAATGTAAATAAAAATGAAACAGGGATGTTTGGTACCTTTGATGGTATTGCTACGGCAGAATATGTAAACGGATATGTTTTCATGCAGACGAATCGTGGAGAACTTTATGCAGTTTCATATGAAGATATGCTTGCAAATGAAGTGAATTTTGAAACGACATATGTAGCAACATTAGAACAGGTATATCAGGATATAGCATATGACTACAATAAAGGACGTTTGGTTGGATTATATGTTGAAGAGCATCAGGGAGAATACAAGACGATAGTAAATGCTATTCCATTGGAATCTGATGAGGAAAATGGTATCGTGGCATATTCTGAAGAATATTTGACGGAGAGAAATAACTTGACAGGATATACCATTGCGTGTCATTCGTCAGGTACAATTTATGTTTTAGGTATCGATCACAGTACGTCATCTGAAACTGCTAGTTTATGGAAATCCTCAGGCTATGCATCATGGGGAATGCCGGAATATTACTTCCAGAAGGTTGGAGACACGGGATTAACTATGGATTATGCTCAGTCTATGACATTTAACCATAACGATGGAAAATTATACTGGAGTCGTTTCGATGTTCAAGGCATGTTTGGCTTAACATCAGAACTTCTTACGGTTAATATATCGAATGCAAAATGCGAAAAAGCAGGTGAATTGAGCGGAGAAACAGCATGTTTGATGGCACCGCTGACAGAAGAAACCGCTGCAAAGGATGAATTTAAAAACGTACCTGCATTTGATCGTAGTATTGTCGGAACTCCAATTTTAAACACAACAAGTTTAACTCTGAGTATAGGTAAAACAGCTCAGTTAACATGTGATTTTGACCCTTGGTACACAGCATATAAGGATGTAGTTTGGACATCTTCAGATCCGACCGTAGCGACGGTTGAAGACGGTTTGGTGACTGCATTAAAAGACGGTATGACAACGATTACCGTAGCATCAGCAGAGGATCCGACACTTACAACTCAGTGCTCTGTTCTTGTATCTGCGTTAACCCTGCAGATTGAAGGCCTTGTTTCCTATACTACCGGTGGTTTAAATAATATTTCAAATTCAAAATTCTTCAAATTTAACATGGTCGAAGGTGAAGCAAGCATGACAATTGGGGATACTGTCACTGCACCAATTCAGTTTGAAGGTTATGGATTAAAATTGGCAGCTGCTGTTGAAGCTAATGGATATATTTGGGCATGTGAGCATGGTAACTCAGGTATGATATACAAGATTAACAAGTCAACAGGAAAAGTTGTTGATATGTTGCAGCCAATCGACGGCGATATGATGTTTGGATTGGCTTATTCTAAAGAAACAGAGCTGTTTACAGGTATTATGAACTTCTACTTATATGTAGATCAGCCACTTACAAAAGAAGCAGAAGAAGATATGCTTGCAAGCTGGGATAAAGACATTTATCAGTTCACATGGCATAAGATTAACATGGCAGAGTATTTGAATGCATCACAGGGATCTTATGTAACCAATGAAGATGGTCATACAGGAATTGTGTTCTGTGGTGTTACTAATATTGATTACACCGATGTTGCACCAAAGAAACAGGAATTAACAACCGATTATTTGGGAGCAGCACAGAATTTATCCTATACACCGGTAGCTACAATGGTATTATTGGATAACATCGGTCGTTTGTGGTATATTGATGAAATGACAGGATGGATTTTAGAAGGTAATAATTACAAAAATCCGGAAACCAACGAAACAATTCCGGTTGGAGCAAACGGTGTATTTGCTGTAGAATATGAGGCTGAAGCAGAGGGTGAAGTTTCCACATACAGTGTTTTTGTAATCAGAACAATTGATAAAACACCATTGTTTGATAAATATATGAACAATGATTTGGGAATTACCTATCACTTCTCATCTATACATTTTGCAGGTTGGAAAGATACTGCTGAAGCAGATGTTAAGGACCCAATGTTCATTTTCTCCACATATGATTACTGGGGAGAAGCGGCAACAAATGAATTGTATTTATGCATTCCGGGACAGGATTCAACTGCTTTATATGAATTGGGAAATACCGGTTTTGGATATTTAGTTGCCCCAATCTTTAGAGCAAAAATTACCAGCGGATTGAATTTTACAGAATAGCCTGTGTTTTAGAGATGAGAAATGAGGATAGCTATGAAGAAACTTATTAAAATGGGATTACTGTCTTTGTGCATAACAATGTTCATGACAGTTCAGACAATGGCTGCCGGTACTAGATTTGAAACGACCGGAGCACAAGAAGGAAATACAATTGAAATGTCTATTGTGATTTCCGATGGAACTGCTTATTCCGGAGAAGTTGTAATAGAATATGATAGTGAAAAATTGGAATTGGTGTCTGCACTGGAGGGTGCAGATGCCAATGAAGATTTGATTATTGCGATTAAAACAGAAGAAGGAAAAATCACTGTAGGTTTTGCAAATATTAAAACAACCGTACAAGGGGAAATTCTTGTATTAACACTTAAGGTGTTGTCTGAGAATCAGCAATCAGTAAATGTAGTGAATGTTGATATCGCTGAATGGAGTGGAGACAATATCAACAGTGAAACAAAAGAACTTGTTTACAAGAATTATGATATTGCTGTAACCGATGGAGAATTAGCCATTATAAATATGGATATTGAAGGTGATGGTACACCGGATGTAAATGTTGATACTGATGCTGATGGAAAAGCAGACCTTAACATTGATACCGATGGTGATGGAAAAGCAGATGTCAACATTGACACGGACGGCGATGGTGTTGCAGATAAAAATGTAATTGCTCCGGATGAAGGTGGAAGTTCAGATGGTAATGATTCAGAAAATGATGAAACCATAGGTGAAGGCGATAACG
The DNA here is from genome assembly GCA_045632875.1 of Lachnospiraceae bacterium. Classification (GTDB taxonomy): domain Bacteria; phylum Bacillota; class Clostridia; order Lachnospirales; family Lachnospiraceae; genus XBB1006. Next base: position 51,394 of record JAZQXN010000026.1, on the reverse strand, counting down.
AAGACGAAGGTGATACTGAAGACGAAGGTGATACCGAAGACGAAGGTGATACCGAAGACGAGGGTGACACCGAAAATAAAGACGACACCGATGATAAAGATGTTAACACAAATACCGGTGAAGAAAAGAAACCGGCTGCGTGGCCATTTATTGTAGCTGGTGTTGTAGTTGTTGCAGCTGCAATTGTTGTATTTATCGTGATTAAGAAAAAGAACGCATAAATAAAGAAGTTATTAAAGGGAAGAGAGCGTTAAGTGACGCTCTCTTTCTTGTTGAAGTCAATAATTTGACTGGTCTTTTTCCAAACAATAAGGCATAAGTATTACAAAGAATGTTTGGAGATTGAAATGCATCGAACAAAGATTGTTGTTCTTCATATGAAAGAAGTTATTTATACCCTTGTGTTTGCTGCTCTGGCAATCATACTTCTTATTGTATTGATTGCAATGTTTCAAAAGGATGATGGGACAGATGAAACCGCATTGTACAAACCGGGAGTATACACTTCTGCACTTACTTTGGGAGAAAACGTATTAAACGTGGAAGTTGTTGTTGACAAAGAACGTATTAATGCTATCAGCTTGAAAAATCTTAGTGAAGAAGTTGCAACAATGTATCCGTTGGTACAACCATGCATGGATGTTATTGTACAGCAGATTTATCAGACTCAGTCTTTAGAGGGGATTTCCTATGAAGAAAATGGTGCATATACATCAGAAATTTTAATGAAAGCAATTGAAGAGGCCTTGGCAAAAGCCAGGATAGAAAAGTAAGGACTGTCCGAGCACTATTCGGACAGTCCTTCTATGTAATCCATAATGGAATCGAAATTCAATTCGGTGGTGCTGTTTTTCTCTCTGGTGATTGCATCATCAACAATCGCAAAGGATAACCAACCCAAAAGAATGATTGCAAATACAGAACCTGCAATTATGGATTGTTTTCTTTTTTTCGCAAACAGTTTTTCCTGTTCTTCCTGAGAAATTTTTTTCTTGGTTTTCTTTGCCATAATTTACACTCCTTACTTCAAACTAGTCCTATTATATATCATTTGCACCAAAATTGTAAACCGTATATTTAAATAAAAATGTTTCTTAAAAAAACATGCTTAAAGATGTACTTTTTCTCATTAATATAGTACAATAAACACAGTGCGAAAGAACAATTCCTAGGAGGATAAAAGATATGAGCTATGCTGATGAGATCTTTGTAAAAATGTGTCGGGACATTTTAGATAATGGTACAAGTACAGAGGGGGAAAAAGTTCGTCCTAAATGGCCTGATGGAACCAGTGCATATACCATCAAGCAGTTTGGTGTAGTTAATCGTTACGATTTATCGAAAGAATTCCCTGCATTGACTTTAAGAAAAACAGCAATTAAAAGTGCTATGGACGAGATTCTTTGGATTTGGCAGAGAAAATCTAACAATATTAAAGATTTAAAGCCACATATCTGGGATGAATGGGCTGACGAAGACGGAAGTATCGGTAAGGCCTACGGATATCAGATGAGTGTAAAACATCAGTACAAAGAAGGTATGATGGACCAGGTGGACAGGGTTCTTTATGATTTAAAGAACAATCCATACAGCCGTCGTATTATGACAAATATATATGTGCATCAGGATTTACATGAAATGAATCTTTATCCTTGTGCTTACAGCATGACCTTCAATGTTAGCAAGAAACCCGGATGTGACAAGCTTGTTTTAAACGGCATTTTAAATCAGCGTTCTAATGATGTGCTTGCCGCAAATAATTGGAATGTTGTACAGTATTCCTTGCTTTTAATGATGTTTGCTCAGGTGAGTGATATGATTCCGGGAGAGTTGTTGCATGTGATTGCAGATGCTCACATCTATGACAGACATATTCCGTTTATTGAGGAATTAATCAGTCGTCCGATGTATAAGGCACCGAAGGTAACTTTAAATCCGGACATTAAAGATTTCTATCAGTTTACAACTCAGGATGTTATTGTTGAAGATTATGAAACCGGTCCACAGATTAAGGACATTCCGATTGCGATTTAAAAAGTAGAAAAAGGAGAGCCACAGATGAATTTAATTGTTGCCGTTGATAAAAACTGGGGAATCGGTTTTGAAAATAAATTATTGGTAAGCATTCCGGATGATATGAAATTCTTCCGTGAAACAACTACCGGTAAAGTGGTGGTTATGGGAAGAAAGACTTTGGAAAGTTTTCCGGGAGGAAGACCATTAAAGAATCGTACAAATATTGTATTGACGAAAAACCGCAATTATAAAGCCGATGGAGCTATTATAGTGCATACCGTGGATGAACTTAGGGAAGAATTGAAAAATTATCCGTCGGAAGATATTTATGTAATTGGGGGAGCCAGCATCTATGAAGCATTAATTGATGATTGTGATGTGGCCCATGTTACAAAAATTGATTACGCATACAGGGCAGACACCTATTTTCCGAATCTTGATGAAAAACCGGAATGGAAGGTTGTGGCCGACAGTGACGAACAAACGTATTTCAATTTGGAATACAGATTTTATAAGTATATGAAAAATGCATAAAATATCCACATTTTTTTTGAAAAAAACCGAGAATCTTGGGAAAATTAGGCATTGACACAAATGATAATCAAAGATATTATTATGGGTGGGTATTTAGTTATCTTTTAAACAAAAAAACAAGAAAATATATTAGGGGGAATTTGACATGTTAAATATCAGAGTTGAATTAACAGCTAATCCAAAGCCATTGCCGGCAGCAGATGATCCATTGAAATTTGGTTCCATCTTTACAGACCACATGTTTGTAATGGAATATGAAGAAGGAAAGGGTTGGTATGATCCAAAGATCGTTCCATATGCACCAATCGCATTAGAACCATCCGCTATGATTTTCCACTACGGACAGGAAATGTTCGAAGGATTAAAGGCATATCCTTTAGCTGACGGAAGAGTTCAGTTGTTCAGACCAATGAAGAACATTGAAAGAGCAAACCAGACAAACCGCAGACTTTGCATTCCGGAAATCAATGAAGATGATTTCTTACAGGCACTTATCGAACTTGTTAAAGTTGATAAGAAATGGATTCCGGACAGACCGGGAACAGCACTTTACATTCGTCCGTTCGTAATCGCAACAGATGCAGCGTTAGGTGTTCGTCCATCTAATACATATAAGTTCATCATTATCTTATCACCGGTTGGACCATACTATGCAGAAGGTTTAAATCCGGTTAAGATTTGGATTGAAGATGAATATGTAAGAGCAGTACGCGGTGGTATCGGTCAGGCTAAGACAGCCGGAAACTACGCAGCAAGCTTATATTCACAGGTTAAAGCACATGAAGCAGGATACTCACAGGTGTTATGGCTTGATGGTGTTGAAAGAAAATACATCGAAGAAGTTGGTGCTATGAATATCTTCTTCAAGATTAACGGAACCGTTGTAACACCTATGTTAAACGGAAGCATTCTTCCGGGTGTAACAAGAAACTCCTGTATCGAACTCTTAAAATCATGGGGGGTTCCTGTTGAAGAAAGAAGAATCAGCGTTGATGAATTAGTAGCAGCACCAAAAGACGGAAGCTTAGAAGAAGTTTGGGGCTCCGGTACAGCAGCAGTTATTTCACCGGTTGGAACATTAAGACACGGTAATGATGTAATGCAGATTGCTGATGGAGGAATTGGTGAAATTTCTCAGAAATTATACGATACCATTACAGGAATTCAGTTAGGTAAGATTGAAGCACCTGAAGGATGGGTAGTAGAAGTTAAATAACTTTAGGAAAAAGGGAGGTGTCGCTCTATGATGATTATCAGAAGGTTGGCGTCTCCCTGTTTTTTTATCTAATAGGAAAAGAAGGAATAAAAAATGAAAAAAGTGATTACAAAAAAACTGATAAAAGAAATCTTTCTCATGACCTTGGGAATGTTTATTACAGCCATTTCCGTGTACTTTTTTTTGATTCCGAGTAAGTTGGTTATCGGTTCCATATCCGGTCTTTCAATTGTCATTAACGAATTTACCGGTTTGCCGATTTCGTTGATTACGTTTGTTGTCAATGCAATCTTGTTGATATTGGCTTATCTTTTGATAGGAAAAGAATTCGGACTTAAAACAGTGTATACGGCATTGTTGTTATCACCGTTTTTGTGGATTTTTGAACAGTTGTTCCCAAACCAGCAGTCCATTATGCAGGATCCGTGGTTTGATTTGCTTTGTTTTGTACTAATTTTAGGTTTTGCACAAACACTTTTATTTAAACAGAATGCTTCATCCGGTGGTTTGGATATTTTGGCAAAAATTGTTAATAAATATTTACACATAGAACTGGGAACATCCGTAACAGTTGCAGGTGCACTCATTTGTTGTTCCGCATTTTTTGTACGTGACTTAAAAACAGTAATTATAGGTATTATCGGAACCTTTATTAATGGTCTTGCAGTAGATTATTTCATGGTGGGTATGAACTCCAGAAAGAGAGTGTGTATTATTGCAGAACGTCATGAAGAAATCAGAGAGTACATTGTAAATGAATTGGAACGTGGTGCAACTGTATATCCGGCTTATGGCGGATATCATAATGAGGAGAAGTTTGAAATTGTAACCCTTATGACTAAGGCTGAATTCTCGTCATTGATGGAATATATCAAGGTTAACGAAATTGATGCCTTTATCACAGCCGGAACTGTAAGTGAAATCTACGGAAACAAAGGGGTTAAAAAAGCAAAAAAGAAGAAATAAAGAAATCTTTTTATTAAAAAGAAAGTAGTTATTTTTTGGGTCCTATAGTCATAAAATGTAGCCATAGAGTAGTCAATGGAGTGAAACATGGACAGAGGACGTTTAAGAACTATGGTACAAAGTGTGGCAGGAATGCGACCGATAGAAAATGCAAGAATATCTATTAGTTATACCGGAGAACCGGACAGGGTGATTGAAGAACTCACTACCGATTCATCCGGTATTGCTGATTCTATTGCATTAGATACCCCGCCGTTGGAATACAGTATGGAGCCAAACCAGCCCCAACCGTATGCACAGTATACCATCCAGGTAACGGCGGAAGGTTATGCACCTGTTTTTGTAAACGGAGTGCAGGTGATGTCAGGACAGATTTCCATACAGGAAATCAGAATGAAGCCTTTGGATGTAACAGAAGATACTACAAATATTGTGATTCCGGGGAATAGTCTGTTTCAGACCTTCCCACCTAAAATCCCTGAGTCAGAAATCAAAACCATACAGGAAAGTGGAGAGATTGTTCTTAGCAGGGTTGTGGTTCCTGAATATGTTGTTGTACATGATGGAGTGCCAAATGATACCCGGGCCCAGGATTATTACGTCACTTTTAGGGATTATATTCAGAATGTGGCTTCCAGTGAGATTTATTCTACCTGGCCGGAGAGTACGATTCGGGCAAATATATTGGCAATTATGTCCTTTACTTTAAACAGGGTTTTTACAGAGTGGTACAGAAATAAGGGATTTGATTTTACCATTACATCATCTACTGCCTATGACCAGAAATGGAGCTATGGAAGAAACATTTTTACAAGTATTTCACGTATTGTAGACGAGGTGTTTGCAAATTATATTTCCAGACCAAATGTAAAGCAACCTATCCTGACACAATATTGCGACGGTCAGAGAGTAAGCTGCCCGGGGTGGCTTAGTCAGTGGGGGTCAAAATATTTAGGGGATCAAAATTACAGCACCATAGAAATTCTCCGAAATTACTATGGAAGTGATATCTATATTAATACTGCAGAGGAAATCACCGGCATACCGGCGTCCTGGCCAAGGGTTAATCTGGAAGTCGGTTCAAGGGGCGAAAAGGTTCGTCAGATGCAAGAGCAATTAGCCCGGATATCCCAAAACTATCCGGCGATTCCGCGAGTGATACCGGATGGCGTATACGGAGAGCGGACAAAAGAGGCTGTCGAAATATTCCAGCGGGTATTCAATCTTCCGGTTACCGGCATTGTAGACTACGCTACATGGTACAAAATTTCCCAGATATACGTGGGAGTTACCGGTATTGGCGAATTAAATCCTTAATTGGCGAAAAGAATTTCTTTACAAAAGTATACAAAATGATAAAATATTTGATAGAGAGAATTTGTACTTTTTTTGAAAATAATGTAGGAGGTGGGCAGATGTTTTTTCCATGGATTGTATTTGTGATTATCATTTTTGTGGTTATTAATAAAGCAAAACATAATAGTGAAGGAAAAAAATACCGTCAGGAATTGGAAGATCGTGCCCAGAACAGAACGAATTCTGCAGACAAAGAAAAAGAAGCACAAAGACAGCGAGAAGAAGCTATCCGACAAGCCGAGGCACGTAGAGAAGAAGCGGTCAAAAGACAGGAAGAAGAGGCGAAAAGAGAAGCTGACCGTGTGAAGGAAATGCAGAGAAAAGAAGAACTGCGTCAGCGGTTAGAAAAGCGGAAGGCGATGAAACAACAGGATTCTTACCAGTTAACTTCAAAGGAAGAAGAAAGACAGAAGAACCGGGTGAATCAAATGGATTTAGAGGAACTTGCAGAAGATATTCGTCAGGGAAGAATTTTAAGTCGTTCCGAAGATTATGTTGATGCAGATTTTGATATTGATGCACTTGAGCAGGAAGATTATGTGGCCCAGATTGAGGATTTAATTGTAATGGGGCCGTATTATGCACTTAGCAAGGATAGAGATTTTCTGGCAGAGGCCGATGAAATTTTGTGGGATTATAAAGTTAGTTAGAGAGTGAGGACAATAAATGAACAAACCAACAACAGAGATGGAAGCTATTTTGTTATTTTTAGATGCGGATTCTTACGAGGAAAAATGGAATCTGCTGGGTATTGTTCATGAGTTTATGTCTGAGCATTTAGTCAATACCCTTGCAGCGTCCATGGATATCGTAATTGAAGACGGAAGTGTAGAAGAGCGGTTCGAGGAACTTCGAAACTGTGTTAACACACGCCGTCGTTATGAAATTGATCGACGTAAATAAAGTTGCTGTTATGGTAAGCAGGATCCTGGGTAACTTCTTTGATAAACCAGCTTGGAGGAACGAAGTCATTAGCTTCTTCCACAGAGTTAAATTCAACTTCAGCCATAACTAATCCGGTCATATTACCGGAAAAAACATCTAATTCAATAGTATACTTATCATAAGGAATCAGATAGCGTGTTTTGCAGATTAATGCGCCGTCTGATTTTTCTTTCAGATGGTGATAACTTTCTTCGGTTAGAGGAAGGTTATATTCTTCACGGATCATTTTCCCTTTGCCTTTATAAGTCAAATAATAATTGTCATCTTCCTTCCGCACTCTTACCACAGGATTGGTGGAAAGATAACCTTGTTCCAGATGATGACAAGGATAGCTCTCATAGTTGATTTCTTTTAAATTTACAAGGTATTTTTTTTCTATTTCCATTGCATTTTCCTCCGCTCCACTATATAATATAAACTGATTATTTATGTCAAGGTGGAATACTATGCTTTCCACGAAAAATAAATAATTCAAGTAAAAACTATGTAACACTTTTAAACATAGTTTAGTACATATTTGTTTTTTTGCAAAGGGGGTTGTTGTGAATGCAGATTGGTATTTTTCTTGCAAATGGCTTTGAAGAAGTAGAAGCATTAACTACCGTGGATTTGCTGAGACGTGGGGGAATAAAAGTTACCACCATTTCCATTACTGAAGAAAAAATGGTGTTAGGAGCACATTCCATTAATGTAGAAGCAGATACCGTGCTGGAACAAATCAAAGGTCAGGTTTTCGATGGCCTTGTACTTCCGGGTGGAATGCCGGGAACATTGCACTTACAACATAACGAAACAGTATGTTCCATGGTTAGGGAATATTGCGAAGAAGGAAAGTTGATTGCAGCCATTTGTGCGGCGCCAACCGTGTTTGGATATTTAGGATTGCTGGAAGGAAAGAAAGCAACCTGTTATCCGACGATGGAAGATGGCTTGGTAGGAGCAGAGTGGATGAAAGAACCTGTGGTCGTAGACGGCAACATTATTACTTCCAGAGGTGTGGGAACTGCCATTGAGTTTTCTGCAGCAATTATCCAATATCTTCTTAAGGACGATACCGCCCGCAAGGTGAAAGAACAAATTGTGTATCAACAGTAACAAACACAAAAAACAGGAAAGAAAAGGAAGGATTTAGAAATGAAGAAATTATTACAAAAAATGGTGACTGTCTTAATTGTTGCAAGCATGGGGGTTGGCCTCCTGGCAGGGTGCGGTTCCTCTGCCGCTGACAAGGAAAATACCTTGTACATTTATAACTGGTCAGAATATATTCCACAGGAAGTATATGACTTGTTTGAAGAAGAAACCGGAATTCACGTACAGGAAGCAACTTTTTCCAGTAATGAAGAAATGCTGGCAAAACTGGTTGCAGGTGGCACAGGCGAATATGACATTATTGTTGCAAGTAACTATGTAATTCCTGCTATGATTGAGCAGGGGCTGATTCAGGAACTGGATGTTTCAACCATGGAAAACTTTGGCAATTTAAAGCCGGAAGTTGTAGGTATGGATTTTGATCCGGAAAACAAATACTCTGTTCCGTATATGGCAACCATTACATTAGTAGCAATTAATAAAACAAAATGTGCACAGCTTGGCGTGGAAATTGATAGTCTTAATGACTTACTGAATCCTGCCTTAGAAAATAATATAGTTATCCCGGATGACAGCCGTGAAGTTGTAAACGTTGCATTAAAGGCACTTGGTCTTGACCCGGATGCCAGAGATGAAGCTACAATTAAAAGCGCAAGCGAATGGTTAGCGAAACTTGCTCCAAATGTTAAATTATATGACTCTGATACACCATACGTTGCTTTGGCAACCAATGAAGTGGCAGCAGGTCTTGTATATAACATGGATGCTGCAAAAGCAATGGCTTTAAATCCGGACATTGAAATTGTAGATGTAGTAGAAGGTAATGAAATTGCATATGACAATTTTGTTATTACCGCTGATTCTACAAAGAAAGATAAAGCACAAATGTTTATTGACTTTATCATGAGACCGGACATTTATAAAATGTGTCTTGAAGAATATCCATGTGTAAGCATGAACCAGGCTGCAATGGAACTTATGAGTGCTGAATTTTTAAACAATCCGGCATCTAATGTAAGTGCGGATGTATTGAAAAAAGCTCACATCATCGGAGATGTAGGTGAAGCGGCAGCATATTATGATGAAGTATTTTCAAAAATGAAGAATTAATTTGGAGGATTTTATGAAGAAAATCGAAATCATTACGAGAACAGAAAACCTTGAAACAGTAAAAAGAGTATTAGCAAAAAATGAATACTCAGGAATGACCGTAACATCTGCTATGGGATGCGGAGCGCAGAAAGGGGACTCTTCTGAATTTGCGGAATTAAACGTAGATATGAACTTACTTCCAAGAATTCATGTAATGACAGTTGTTTGGGACGAAGACTTGGATGAACTTGTTTGTGAATTACAGGAAGCACTTTCTTCCGGGGTAGTTGGCGACGGTAAAATTTTCGTATCAACAGTAGATGAGGGAATCAGAATTCGTACAGGTGAGAGAGGCGACAAGATTCTGTAATTTTGGAGGAAACTTAAATTGAGAGAAGAAAGAGGCGTCATCGTCAAATTAGTTGATGTTGAAAAAGAATTTGACGGCATGAGAGTGGTTAAAAAATTAAACCTTGATATCCGTGAGGGTGAGTTTTTAACCCTGCTTGGTCCTTCCGGTTGTGGAAAGACAACAACTCTCCGTATGATTGCAGGATTTGAGACTGCAACCAGCGGTGCCATAGAGTTAGAAGGCAAAGACGTTGCAAACCTAAAACCGAATGAACGTGATGTGAATACAGTATTTCAGAACTACGCATTGTTCCCACATATGAATGTGGAAGATAACATTGCTTTTGGTCTGGTAGAAAAGAAAGTACCGAAAGCAGAAATTAAAGAACGTGTAGCTGAAATGATTCGTTTGGTTCAGTTAGATGGTTTGGAAAAGAGAATGCCATCCCAGATGTCCGGTGGACAAAGACAGAGAGTGGCAATTGCAAGAGCCTTAATAAATAAACCGAAAGTATTGCTTTTAGACGAACCTTTAGGAGCGTTGGATTTAAAGCTTAGAAAACAGATGCAGATTGAATTAAAACATTTGCAGAAAAAGTTGGGCCTTACTTTCGTATATGTAACCCATGATCAGGAAGAAGCTTTAACTATGAGTGACCGAATTGCCGTTATGCATGATGGTGTTTTGGAACAGGTAGGAACTCCGGATGAAGTATATAATCATCCGAAGACAAAGTTTGTTGCCAGCTTCGTGGGCGAGTCTAATATTTTAGAAAGTTACGTAGAGAGAGTGGAAGACGACACCCTCTACATTGCATTGGAGTCCGGACATGCAGTTCTTTATGAAAAGGGCTTTAAACCAGAGGAAATGATTTACATCTGTGTTCGTCCGGAGAATTTAAAAATGGCAACAGAAGAAGTTCAGCAATTTTCTATCCGTGGTACAATTACCGAGCGTATTTTTGCGGGCTCCGTTATTCGTACGGTAGTAGAGTTGACCAACGGACAGAGACTTCGTGTGGCAAGCCATCCGGAACAGGCGCAGTTGCCGATTGGAACACGTGTAAACTTATATTGGAATCCGAAAAAAGCGGTAATCGTTCATACTGTTGAAGAGCAGATTTATAACGTGATTGAACAGAATTCCAATGAGATTTATGAACAGTTGGAAAGGGATATGGAAAAGAATGAAGAAGTTTAAAGATAAACTTCCTGCTGTGGCCATGATTGGTCCTACAGTTGGCTGGTTATTACTTTTTCTGCTGGTTCCGTTGGTATTGGTAATCGGAATCAGTTTTATGGAAAAAAATGTATCCGGCGGCGTAAATTGGGTGTTTTCCTTAGAGGCATACAAGGATTTGTTTAATTCCGGCTATTTAAAGGTGTTCGGCAATTCCTTTAAGTTGGCATTTTTAACCACGCTGATTTGTCTTTTGATAGGATATCCTTTTGCATATATTATTGCAAATGCGCCACAAAAGGCGAAACGTTACCTGGTTATGCTGGTTATGTTACCGTTTTGGATTAACTCCATGATTCGTATTTACGGTTGGAGTACCATTTTGCGTTCTCAAGGTATATTAAATAATGTATTAATCAGTCTTGGAATTATTGAATTCCCACTGGAGTTGTTATATACCGACGGAGCGGTGTTACTTGGAATGGTTTATGATTTATTACCATTTGCCGTATTGCCGATGTATACATCCATTGAAAAATTAGAGCCTTCTTTGTTGGAGGCGGCAAGTGACTTGGGCGCAGGTAAGCTTAGACGTTTGGTGAGAGTCATTATTCCATTAACAATGCCGGGCATATTTGCAGCATCCATTCAGACATTTATTCCGTGTCTCGGATTGTTCTACATTGCGGATATGATGGGCGGCGGAAAAACCATGTACATTGGAAACTTAATCAGAAATCAATTTTTGTCAGCCAGAAACTGGCCACTTGGTGCAGCACTGTCCATTGTGTTGATTGCGGTTACATTAATACTGATGAAGCTGTACACCAGGGTTGGTAGTCTGGATGACATGGTATAGGAGGGGCTTATGGAAAATCTTGAAAAACAGAGTATCCGTGCAGGACGGAAAAAGAGCAAAATCCCTCCAATGCGTATTATCTATGCATGTTTAATATACCTGTTTTTGTATTTACCGATTGCTGTCGTTGTGGCATTTTCGTTTAATACATCCAAAATGAATATCATATTTGAAGGATTTACATTGGATTGGTATGTTAAACTTTGGAGCAATGAAAAATTAATGGATGCATTTGCCAACACGCTGATTGTAGCTGCAGTAAGCACTTTGTTATCCACTGTTTTGGGTACCCTTTGCGCGGTAGGATTAAACCGTTTTGAATTTAAACTAAAGGGGCTTATCAGCAGTTCGTTATATATTCCGATTGTTATTCCGGAGTTGGTATTTGCTATTGCGGTCTTGATTTTTTTCTCAATGGTCAAGATACCGATGAATATGTTTACCTTGATAGTGTCCCACGTGACTTTCTCCATGCCGTTTGTAGTTATTACAGTCCGATCGCGACTGGCAGGGTTTGATAAGTCCATTGAAGAGGCGGCACATGACTTGGGAGCAAATGAATTCAGGACATTTTTCAGAGTAACCTTACCAATGATAGCCCCGGGTGTTTTATCCGGCGCAATGTTGGCATTAACGTTATCTTTAGATGATGTTGTAGTTAGTTCCTTTACTTCCGGACCGGATAGCCAGACCTTACCGCTTGTAATTTTAGGTATGGTTAAAAAAGGTGTTTCACCGGACGTAAATGCTTTGTCTACGCTGATTATTATAGGAACGGTGCTTTTACTTGTTTCTACCACGGTAATACAGGCAAAGATGGAAGAAAAAGGAAAGATGGAATAATAAGAATTATAAGAATAATAAAACCGGAATCATCCGTATTCCTTTCCCGCCTCGTTACGGCGGTAAAATCGCCGGGAAAGGAATACGAATGATTCCGGTTTTTTATATCCGATGAGTAAAGATTTTGATACAGCGGATTATGAAGTTGTGGGATAAGTTTTTAATAGTTGTTTATAGGTCTGGTAGTTTTCTTCATACACTTCTGCATCTTCTAAATCAAGTCTACGTGCAAGAATTGATTGTGCATGCAATAAATTGGATAATCGGCATGAATATTCAAGTTTTAGTAAAATTGCAATAGCTTCGTGAATTTGTTCAAATAAAGCGGAAGGATCTGCTTGGTCATCATAAATAAAGATATTATATAACGAAAGGACATACATGTTTATATGAAAATGGTGATTTTTGTATATGGATACCTTCGGCAAATATAAGAACTGCTTACAATAACTGTTTAAATCTCTTAAATGCTGCAATCCATTATTAATGTCGCCTAAACGACAGTAGTTGAGTGCTAAAGTATGGTACAAAATAAGGGTGATGCTTCGATAGAAATCAGTGGGAGTTAAGTTGTTATTTAGTAAATTGCTATTGGATTCCAAGCCTTTCATACAGTAGTCTAGAGCTTCTTCATGATTCTGTTTTGCATGAGCGGAAAATAAGGCATGACCGTAGCAAAGATGCTGAAACGGCTCTCCGTCTTTGAAGTCCGGATGTTTATCAAGGGTAGTAAGAAAAGCAGATAAAGCATCCATAGGACCGCCTATTAATTCGTTGAGCTCCTCTATCAGTAGGTGGGTCGCAATTGATTTTTGATACAAAACATCTGCATAATAGTTGTAAATATCAGTCCCCAGTCTTTCGGAAAATTTCCCTATTATATAGGTTGTTGGTTCGGTTTTCCCCTGTTCTATTCGATTAAGATGTTCTCTGCTACAAATATCGATTGCAAGGTTTTCTTGAGATATATTTCTTTTTTTTCGTAAATGGCGAATTACTGTTCCAATATGTGTTTCCATATATTTCTCCTAAAAATGTGAACCATATATCACTTGTCAGACGATTTAGAATATATTACCATATTATATAGAAAACAACAAGGGAGGAGAAAGAAATGTCTAAAAGAAAATGGTTGAAAGTTATTGGTTTTGTATGTTGTATGACACTTTGTTTGTTGTCAAATCCATCGGGTGATGATGATGAACTCAAAGATGATGATATAATAATATATGTATTAGATGATGAAAGTCATCTTCAAACATTTGAATTTGAGGAGGTATAGGATGAAGAAACTATTAATGTTAATATTTGCTACAATTTGTTTGCTTTCAGTTACATTTTCTGCTCCAGTGTATTCGAAGCAATATGGGGAACAATTGCAGGAGAAGACGGATGAAGCAGCTGAAGCTGAAGATGTCATAGATATGGAACAGATAATGCAAGCACAGGAGGGAGCTGTTGCAGCGAATGAGGTTTTAATGGAATATTTTTACAGGGGAGGGACAGAAACAATTTATCCTGAGTATTTTTCAGGGAGATACATAGAGGACAACATTTTATATATATGTTATACTGGTAGTTTGAAAACCGTGAAAGAAGAATTAGACCCTATTTTGGGAGAGCATATTGCGAATGTAAAATATAAGAGTTGTCAATATTCATATAACTATCTTATGGAGCATTTGTCTACAACACTTGTTAATTTGAAAACATCCGGATGTAATGTTGTTGGTTATGGACTTAACGAAAAAAATAATTCGGTCTTGTTGTTTGTAGATGAAGAAACAATACAGCGGGCAGAAAAGTATTTAAAGGACTCGTTTCAATTTTCAGATACGCGTATTGAGATTGAGGCAAGTGGACGTATTCAACCAACAATAAATGTTTATGGCGGAGGGGATATTACTGTTACAACAGAAGATGGGAATATGAATGCGACATTAGGAATTTGTGGAAAATATCGAGAACAATATGCTTTTTTGACTTGTGGTCATTATCTTAGTGAAGGTGATACTGTATGGTACAATGGGAGTATATTAGGAAATTTAGTAGTGACACAATTTGAAAATGGCGAAAGCGGAGATTTTTCAATTGGTATGATTCAAAATAGTAATGTATATATTCCAACGCATAAGGTTAAAGGAGGTGGAACGAGTTATACAACTTTAACGGGAGGAACGGTTCTTTATCCTGCACAAGGGACAGTTGTGGCACGTTATGGAGCTGTGACCAATGCTTCTTATGGTACAATCACAACTATAGGAGTTAGATTTGAAATTTCAAGTTCGTATTATGTGATTGACTTGATAAGAGTTTCACCTAGTCAGGGTTATACTTCAAAAAAAGGGGATAGTGGAGGACCGATTTGGAGCAATGGGAAATTTTTAGGAACATTTACGGGAAATGATGTAGATGGGAATTGGTATTTTTCACCATATAGATATGCACAAGCTGCTGGATTTACAGCATATGCTTCTCATGATGTGGAGACATGGAGTCAATATAGTTCAACTTCACATAGCGGATATTGTTATGTGTGTGCAGCAAATGTTTTAGAAGCACATAAAGTGCTTATATGGAGTCAATATAGTTCGAGTGCACACCGTGGTTCGTGTTCTACGTGTAGTGCATACGTAACTGAGTCTCATAGCGCATATTTAAATAGCTTGGGGGTTTGTACCAGATGTGGTTATTCGGGAACAAGTGTGTTAGAATAAGAGTGTTAGAAGTGTATAAATCTGATTCTAAAAAAGGAGTAGAGGTATGAAACGGAGAATAAAAAAAATATCCCTCGGATGTATAATTGCATATCTTTCTTTTTGGATACTAACTATTGTGCTGACCTTTTTTGGGGTGGAACTTTTATGGACTTCTCATCGTGGAAGAGCTTTGATGGTGCCCGATTCTGTAGAAACGACTGCTGATTATTGGTTTTTAGAAAACAGTGTATATGGTCGTGAAGAACGGACGTATGATGATTTGTCTGAATATGCAGAAGCCCTGACAGATATGAGTGAAGTGTATAAATTAGAGATATTCAGTGTGGGATATGATAATTGGATTACCGTAAGTTCAACCAAAGAGGATTCTGTTTGGGTGAGAGGCATTTTAAATTTATATGCTAAAAAACATAATTTGATGATTTATATTGGATTATAGGTTTGAAATGAAAAAGGATTGCAGTTCGATTTGAATTGCAATCCTTTTGTGTTATAAATTTTTAATTTCTAATTTTTAATTATGCTTCTTCAACAACAGGAGCAGTACGCTTAATGTTGTGGTAGAAGTTTGTCATTGTAAGAGTCATATATGGAATTACGTAAATACCTGCGATGCCTGCTGTGATAGACATTAATAACATCCATGGGATGAAGGACAAGTATAATACGAAAAGTTCCATTTTATGTCCGTGCATAATTGCTTTACTTTTATTTAAAGCTTCTCTTGCTGTCATTTCCGGATTTTCAGCTAAAATATAGAAAGCCATGGAGTAAGAAAGACTCTTAATGATACCTGGAATGACGAATAATAAGGGCCATAACCAAGTAAATACTGCAATTAAGATGGTTAATAAAAGTGATGGTAATAACTGATTAAATCTGCTGAAAGTTGTACGGATTTCAGCCTTTTGGCCGTTACTTACCGCTAAAAATGTAGCAATTAAACCTAAAGAAAGTGCCGGTGCAATAATTACACTTGCTAACTGCCCAATAGCTGGGATAAGGTTAAGAACTACTGAAATAAGGGCAATAATTAAATATGCCAAAACAGCATACCAACGTTTCCACGAAGCTGTTCTTTGAATTTTGCTTTGAGCTCTGCTCTGGATAACATAATAGTTTCCTCCTCATGTATAAATATTTTATAACCATATTCTATAAAATTGAAATTATAAAGTCTAGGATTATTGTGCAAGTTGGACAAAGAGTTGAAAAAATTTATGTTTCTTAAATAATACAGTTTTTTTATAGAAAAACCCTAGAGAAATGAAAAAAACTTGATGACTTTTTTCTTATAAGATGTTATAAGTTCTAGTGATTTCATCTCATGTGCATTTTTCTAAGTGACCTTGTCGCTTGTTATTTTATGTGTGGAAAAAAGGTGTGTCGACGGATGTAAATGCTTTGTCAATTTTGATTATTGTGGGAACAGTGATATTGTTGGTAACTACCACGGTAATTCAGACAGAGTTGGAAGAAAAAGAAAAAATGGAATAATAAAAATTATAAGAACAATAAAACCGGAAACATCCGTATTCCTTCCTCCGCCTCGCCTCACGGCAAAATCGTCGGGAAAGGAATAGGATAGTTCCGTTTTTTTATGTCTGATAAGTAAAGATTTTGATACGTCGTTTGTTTTGGTGAAGACAATTATGAAGAATGATATTATGAACATGTGGATACATTAGGTGACCGTGCGCAACGATTCAATGTTTCAATATATTCAATATCACTTGTTGAGGAAAAGTGGCTTGAAGTTGGGATAGAGGAAGAAGAACAGTTTGTTATTAGAGAACTATTTAATTTCTATGCAAAATGGAATGATGTGCCTGTTTTTTATCAATTTAGGGGACCGTTAGTACTGCAACAGAAAAATAAGAATATAAGGAAAAGGATAATTCTGTTTTTTTATCAACGACAAACAATAATGTGAATGAACTGTCACTTGTCTGATAATTCGCAATATGGTATCATATTTTATAGAAGACAATGAGGCGTAATTGCAGGCGTCCTCAATAATGGTGGCGTATGCATTCTTTGCGGTTACGGCGGTCCGTCAGTGATAGAATAGGAGGAATCATGAGAAAAAGAAAAAAATATACATTGGTATGGGTGTTTTTGTGTTTTTATTCCTACTTATAACCTTTATAGTGACCTTCTTAGGGGGCGATTTGCCGTGGACAGCACATAGGAGTTCAGCAATACAGTTACCGGAAGGTGTTGAGGCTCATGAGTATGATGGATATGAGAATTATAAGGTTTGTTTTGACAAACATAATTATGAAGAACAATACTATGAGCAGGTGGATGCGTTGTTTGACCTTGCGGAACGGTTTGATGTTTCAATATATTCAATAGGGTTATGGGATAGGAAATGGCTCGAAGTCACAATAGAGGAAGATGATTACATCATGCTTAGAGGAATACTTAACTTTTATGCGAAATGGAATGATATACCGATTTTCTATCAGTTTGGGGGACCGATAGAGCTGCAATAATACGATTAAGGGTGTGCTATTGTAAAGGCACAGATTAATAAACACGGAGAGTATTAATATGAAAACTAAAAACATCATCTTATTACTAATTTTATTTCTAATTTTTATATGCATAATTTGTGGGAAGAAAAAGTATTCCGAATCTGATTTTATTGGTCTATCTTCGCAGGAGATTATTGATAAGTATGGAGAATTTGATCATACCAGATCTCCGGCAGGCATGGATGGATTGTATCGAAACTGTGCTTGCGGTTATGTGGTTGTTGAGGCAAAAAAAGGTTTTTTGGGAACGACTCCACCAAAATATTTCATGATTTATTTTGATGAGAATGGTATTGCTTATCGTTGCGTCTACGAAGAGGGAGGTATAGGTGGCTAATGCAAAGCAAAGCTACACGGATAATTAAATCACTAGAGAGGCCATTTTTAATGATTATCATCGTTGAAGAAGGCCTCTTTTTTCTTTGCTTTAAAAATAATACAGATTTTCTATGGAAAAACCTAGGATAAATGAAAAAACCTTGATGATTTTTTTTTTATAAGATGTTATAATTTTCAATGATTGTATGTATTTGAAAAGTTTGAAGATAAATTCACAGGAAAATGGGAGGAAAAACATGAAAGTAGTTATTACAGGACAAGACCTGACACTGGAACAAGTAGAAGCAGTGGCAAGACATGGTGCTCAGGTAGAATTATCTACACAGGCAAGAGAAGCGATTCTTCGCTCAAGAAAAGTAGTTGATGACATCATTGCACAGAAGAAGGTGGTTTACGGTGTAACCACAGGTTTCGGAAGCTTCTGTAACACAGTTATTGCAACAGAAGAATCTAAATTATTACAGAAAAACTTAATTATCACACATGCAGTAGGAGCAGGCAATCCGTTCCCTACAGAAGTAGCTAAAACAATGATGTTACTTCGTGTAAACAACTTATCCAAAGGTTTTTCCGGTGTTCGTATGGAAACCGTTGAAACTTTAATTGCAATGATTAATAAGGGTGTAACACCGGTTATTCCGGAAAAAGGTTCTCTTGGAGCATCCGGAGACTTAGCACCATTATCTCATATGGTATTACCGATGATTGGTTTAGGTATTGCTGAATACAACGGTGAAGTAATGGAAGGTGCAAAGGCTATGGAATTAGCAGGCATCCCAACCATTGAATTAACCGAAAAAGAAGGTCTTGCATTAATTAACGGTACACAGGCAATGACATCTGTTGGCGCATTAACCATGATTGACGCATTGAACTTAGTAAAAGTTGCTGACGTAGCAGCAGCATTAAGCTTTGAAGCACAGCAGGGCGTAATTGATGCATTACAGCCAAGAATGCATACCGTTAGACCACATCAGGGTCAGATGGATACCGCAGCAATCGTTGCTCATTTGTTAGAGGGTAGCAAGAATACTACACATCAGGCTGAAATCAAAGTTCAGGATGCATATTCCCTTCGTTGTGCACCACAGGTACACGGCGCAAGTAAAGACGCTATCAACTATGTAAAGAATAAAATCGAAATCGAAATTAACTCCGTTACAGATAACCCAATTATTTTTGGGGACACAATGGAAGGTATTTCCGGTGGTAACTTCCACGGACAGCCAATGGCATTATCCTTTGACTTCTTAGGAATTGCATTATCTGAATTGGCAAACATTTCCGAACGTCGTTTGGAGAGAACCGTTAACCCTGCATTATCAGGACTTCCGGCTTACCTTGTAGAAAACGGTGGATTAAATTCCGGATTTATGATTGTTCAGTACTCTGCAGCAGCATTAGTTTCTGAAAACAAAGTACTTGCTCATCCGGCATCTGTTGACAGTATTCCATCTTCTGCAAACCAGGAAGACCACGTAAGTATGGGTACTATCGCAGCAAGAAAAGCATGTGAAATCATGAAAAATGTTCGCCGCGTACTTGCTATGGAACTTATGTGTGCATGTCAGGCAATTGACTTAAGAGGAAACAAAGGTCTTGGTATTGGTACACAGCCGGCTTACGACACCATCCGTGAAGTATGTCCGAAACTTGTAGAAGACAGACCATTATATGAAGATATTAACCGCTGTGAAGAAACCATTATCAACGGCGAATTAATCGGACGTGTAGAAAAAGCAGCAGGACAGATTCAGTTTTAGTAAATAAATTTCAACAAAAGTATTGGGAGGAAAAACCATGTTATCAAATCAGATGATTGGGGAAGCAATGACCATCAAATTGGATGATGTATTACCGGAGTATCCTACGTTTGACCCAAACGTAAGAAGAGCTCCAAAAAGAGAATTAACCTTAAATGACAGAGAAATCAAATTAGCACTTAAAAATGCTCTCCGTTATGTTCCGGAATCATTACATGAACAGTTGGCACCGGAATTTTTAGAGGAATTATTAACCAGAGGTAGAATTTACGGATACCGTTTTATGCCGAAGGAAAGAATCTATGGTAAGCCAATCGATGAATACAAAGGAAACTGCGTAGAAGGTAAAGCTTTCCAGGTTATGATTGACAACAACTTAGACCATGAAGTTGCTTTATATCCATACGAATTGGTAACCTATGGTGAAACCGGACAGGTTTGCCAGAACTGGATGCAGTATCAGTTGATTAAAAAATATTTAGAGCAGTTAACCGATGAACAGACCTTAGTTGTTATGTCCGGTAACCCGTTAGGATTATTCAAATCCCATAAAAACAGCCCAAGGGTAACCATTACAAATGGTATGATGATTGGTATGTATGACAATCCGGAAGATTGGGCAAAGGCTACAGCAATGGGCGTTTCCAGCTACGGACAGATGACAGCCGGTGGTTGGATGTACATTGGACCACAGGGTATCGTTCACGGAACATTTAACACCATCTTAAATGCAGGACGTTTGAAATTAGGCATCCCGGCAGATGGTGACTTAGCAGGACATTTATTTGTAACCTCCGGTCTTGGCGGTATGTCCGGTGCTCAGCCAAAAGCTATTGAAATTGCACGTGGTGTAGGTATCGTAGCTGAAGTTGACTACTCCAGAATTAAAACAAGACATGATCAGGGTTGGGTATCCTTAATCGCTGAAACTCCGGAAGAAGCTTTCCGCGTTGCACAGGAATATTTAGATAAAAAAGAAAGCATCTCTATCGCATTCCACGGAAATATCGTTGACTTGTTAGAGTATGCAGTGGAAAAAGAAATTCACATTGAACTTCTTTCTGACCAGACATCTTGTCACGTTCCTTATGACGGAGGATATTGCCCACAGGGTATTACTTTTGAAGAAAGAACTGAATTGCTTCGTACAAATAAAGAAAAATTCATTGAATTAGTAAACCAGACCTTAATCAAACATTTCCACTTGATTCAGAAGCTTTCTGAAAGAGGTACATACTTCTTCGATTACGGCAACGCATTTATGAAAGCCGTATACGATGCAGGTGCAAAGGAAATTGCAAAGAATGGTGTAGATACTTCCGAAGGATTTATTTATCCATCTTATGTAGAAGATATTATGGGACCAATGTTATTTGACTACGGTTATGGTCCATTCAGATGGTGCTGCTTAAGCGGTAAGCCGGAAGACCTTCATAAGACTGACGCGGCTGCTATGGACGTTATTGATCCAAACAGACGTGGACAGGACAGAGATAACTACGTATGGATCCGTGATGCGGAGAAGAATAAATTAGTAGTTGGTACACAGTGCCGTATCCTTTATCAGGATGCTTTAGGACGTCGTGATATTGCACTTCGATTCAATAAGATGGTTCGTGACGGAGAAATCGGACCGGTTATGCTTGGACGTGACCACCACGATACCGGCGGAACTGATTCACCATTCAGAGAAACATCCAACATTTACGATGGTTCTAACGTAACTGCTGATATGGCTATCCAGTGCTACGCAGGTAATGCGGCAAGAGGTATGAGCCTTATCGCACTTCACAACGGTGGTGGTGTAGGTATTTCCAAATCCATCAACGGTGGTTTCGGTTTAGTATTAGACGGAAGCGAAAAAGTAGATGATATCTTAATGAAAGCCATTCCATGGGATACTATGGTAGGCGTTTCCCGTAGAAACTGGGCTAGAAACGAACATGCAATTGAAACTGTTGTAGAATATAATAAGATGCGTGAAGGTAGTGACCACATCACTATCCCATATGTTGCATCTGATGATTTGATTAACAGCGTTTGTGCAAAAAAAGGAATCAAATAATATGAGTAAAGTAATTATTAAACATGCACCGGAGCGTGTAACCTGTAAAGGCCAGGCTCCGAAGCGTGGAAAAGATATGTCTGATATCGGACTCATCAATGACGGAGCAATCGTCATTGTGGATGATATCATTGAATTTGTGGGAACAACGGAAGAAGTAGATAAAGCATATCCGGACCAGAGCGGATACGAAGTGATTGATGCAACCGGTCATGCAGTACTTCCGGGATTTGTAGATTCCCATACACATTTTATCTTCGGTGGTTATCGTGCCGACGAATTCGGCTGGAGACTTCGTGGAGATAGTTACATGTCCATCATGGAACGCGGTGGTGGCATTGCCTCTTCCGTAACAGCAACCAAGACAGCAACCGCAGAAGAACTTTATAATGCCGGCGTAGAACGCTTAAACCGGATGATGAGCTATGGTGTAACCACTGTAGAAGGAAAGAGTGGTTACGGCTTAGATGAAGAAACAGAACTTCGTATGCTTCGTGTAATGAAGCAGTTAAACGAAGAACATCCGATGGATATCGTTACAACCTTCTTAGGACCTCATGCAACTCCGGTGGAATATAAAGGCAGAAATAAAGAATTCTTAGAATTTAACTTAAAAGAAGTTATGCCAAAGGTTATGGAAGAAGGCCTGGCAGAATTTGCTGATATTTTTACAGAAAAAAATGTATTTGAAATCGAAGAATCCAGATACTATTTGGAAGAAGCAAAAAAACTCGGTTTCAAATTAAAAATGCATGCTGACGAAATCGTTGATATCGGTGGTTCGGCACTTGCTGTAGAAACAGGATGTACTTCTGCAGATCATTTGCTTATGGCAAACGAAGAGAATATTCGTAAGATGGCAAATTCCAATATCGTTTCCACTTTACTTCCGGCAACCGCATTCAGCTTAGCACATCCGTATGCAAACGGACGCGGTATGATTGATGCAGGATGTGCAGTTGCAATCGCATCTGACTACAATCCGGGAAGTTGTCATACATGCAGTATTCCCCTTCTCATCGCTTTGTCATGTATTTACATGCATTTAAGTGTAGAAGAAGTAATTACAGGCTTAACCATTAATGGTGCGGCAGCAGTAGGAAGAGCAGACAGCGTAGGAAGCCTTGAAGTAGGAAAGAAAGCGGACCTTATTTTCTTACAGCATCCATCCATTCAGTACTTGCCATATTGCGCAGGCATGAATATCGTGGATAAAGTAATGAAGAATGGTAGATTTATCTAAGCTTTAGCGGATAAATATATTGAAATTCATGAATCACAAAGAGATTGCTTCTAAGCAGTCTCTTTTTTATAAAAAATATCGGAAATTTGCTTTTTATTTCTAATGCTGATACAATGAATAAAATATTTACCATGTAGATAAATGAAAATGGGGGTACAATAGATGAAGCATGTATTGAAAAAAATAAAATCAATCGCCTGCCTTGTTATGGTAGGAATGTTGTTATTTAGCGTAGGAATACCTACATATGCAACACAAGATACAGAGGCACCGGTGTTTGATTTTGACAGTATTACTTTAAGTAAAACCAGTTTTGACAATCCATACGAAAGTCCGCGTGTAAGCATTAAAATATCGGATGCAAGTGAGATTGAGATGGTATCATTGTCATATACTATAAATGGAAAAATAAACGCGGCAAGTGCAATACTTGAATACAATTCTGCAAGCGGATGTTATGAAGGGGATATTCAATATGATTATTATGATTATGAAGCAGATTGCCGGATTGGATATTATGGTGATTATGTGCTGGCAGTTGCTTATGCTGTTGACATTTATGGTAATACAACGAATTTATATGATTTAAATGTACCTGCAGGAAATTTCAGCGTAGTAAGTAACGGACCAAAGGATGTAACCGCTCCTAATATTGATTATGAAAACATTGAAGTTACAGGAAGCATTGCTGAGGGCGAGAGCGGAAGCATTTCTGTTCCGATTTCTGATGATTCTGTGCTTTACAACGTCTATGCACGATATACTCACGAGAATTCCGGAACGGTAAGTAAGCTTATTACTTTGAAAAAAAATGCAAACGGCAAATACGAAGCACCGCTGTACTTTGAGGATTCAGAACAGGCACCGCAAGGACGTTATCAGTTGGCATATATTTATGCGGTAGATGCATATTATAATGAAGTCTATTTATATAATACAGCCAACAATCATTTCAATGAGGGAGACAACGCTATCTTCAATAGAGTTCTAAAAAATCTGGAAAATCTGGATTTTGTTTATGGAACTGATGCCGGAGAAGTAGAAAGCGATGTTAAAATTGAAAGTATTTCTGTAAGCAATCGTTTCTATAACAAAGGAAGTGTAGAAAAGGTAACCATAGTGTTTGATTCAAAAACCGAGATTAATCAGATTAATATTATGTATTACCTAAATGAAACACAGCAATTTATAACAGGCATGGAAAAAACAGGTCCAAATACTTTTATTGCAACAATGCCACTTTATTTATACGGAGATTGGCACCTTTGTCTTTTGGAAATATCCGATGTTTATGGAAATACCATTAAATTAAATGATAAAAGGTATCTGACTTTTGCAGATGGAATAAACACGGATTTATCAGATGGTGATTGCTATGTTGGTATTGTGGATGAGGAAACAGGTATTTGTATCAGCAATAGTGTAATGGATGACACTACCACATTGACGGTTGAAGAGCAAGAACTGGAAGGTGACGTGTACTATGCGATGATGGGAGAAGATGAAACAGCCATATCCTTGTATGAGATTCAGGTGGAAGGCAGTATTGGAGAGGGTACTGCAGTAGCATTTGAAGCCCCGGAAGGAATGAGTGATGGTCAAAAGGTTACCGTTGTTCATCAAAAGCATGATGGTACAACCGAAACCTTTGAAGTTGTTGTAGAAGATGGACTGATTGTGATTGAAACAGATGAATTTTCCCCGTTTCTAATAAAGGTGAATGGGACGTGGGCACCACCGGAAACAAGTGGGGGAAGTGGAACAACTACTACACCTGGATCAGGCAGTGAAGAGGAGTCTGGAGATTCATCTGATGAAGGAAGAGAAAATGAATCGGGAAATCCGTCCGATGAAGAAAGTGAAGATGAATCAGGAACATCATCCGATAAAGAAGATGACGATGATGCAGTAATTCCTCCAACAACAGGAGCTGGAGAAAAACCTGGTATCAAATCGATAATAATAGTAGCTATATGTTCAGCAGTGATAGCATTGGGCGTGGGAGCATTCATTCTGTTACGTAAAAAAATGTAATTGAAATAAATCAAATCTTTGAATTCCAAGAATTGCTAACATAATATAATATCTTCCGCAAATACTATGAGTGGATAACAAAATATCCAAAAAAATATCAAAACAATTGAGTATTAACGGAGGTAAGTTATTATGGCAAACAATAACAATACAGGTAGAAACCAGATGGTTCACCCACAGGCAAAAGAAGCTATGAACAGATTTAAACAGGAAGTTGCATCTGAAATTGGTGTACCTTTAAAACAGGGTTACAATGGTGACCTTACTTCTGCTCAGGCAGGTTCCATCGGTGGTGAAATGGTTCGTAAGATGATCAAGAGACAGGAAGAACAGATGTCTAACGGTCAGTAGTCTGAATCAAAATAATTTGTAAAAGAATATCCTCGTAAACCTGGTGCAAGTCAGGAATACGAGGGTGTTTTTTTGTTGTGGCGACGAGGAAAATGGAAATTTTACCTGCACGAATATCCAATTGACTACCGCGGGTATATACAGAAACTGCTCCATTTTCTACCCTAAAAATGGATGGAAAGATAAATAAGTACATGAAATAAACGCAATATATCAATATAATAGACTGATATGGGAAATATAAAAATTGTAATAAATCAAAAGATATAAAAACTAATGAGAGGAGCACAGGTATTATGTTGAACAGGTTATTACATTCAAAAAAGATTTTATATAAAATATTGGTGGCCTTTCTTTTGGTATTTATGATTGGCTGTTCCTCTAACAGTCAAAATCAGAACTTGGATTCGGAACATATGAATGTAGGAAATCAACAACAGGAAAATACAAATCAAGAGGATGAAGAAACATCAGCTCAGCCAACTACAGTAGAAGATTATCTGAATGCTATGACATTAGAAGAAAAAATATATCAGCTTTTTGTGGTTACGCCGGAGCATTTGGCAGGATATGGTTCTGTTAAAGTGGCGGGTGTAGATGTGATATTGATGCCGGAAGATTTGGATGAAGCAGTAGAAGGAGTATTGCAGGCCATAGAAGAAGGCAGGCTGACAGAAGAACGGATTAATGAATCTGTCAGAAGAATCCTTGAGGCAAAATTAAAAATAATGAGTGAATAGGCGTAGGTTGTGTCTGTGGGCAACATTTGGTATAATATTCATAGTTTGCAAGCGAAAAACAACTTAACAGGCCGGAGGAAAGAATACGTGATGAAAAAATACATGACATGTGCAATATGCGGAATACTTGCTTTTTTGGCAAGCGTTTTAGGTGTGTTTGGCAACTTTAATAAGGTGGTTGAAGATGCATGGTATCATAATCCGGAAACTGCGAATGAAAATATTCGAATCATTAAAATTGATGAAAAAACCATGAATCAGTTGGGAGACTACAGTACATGGGACCGGGATATTTATGCCGGTTTAATAGAAACTTTATGTGTTTCAGAGGATGTCAGGCCGGCAGTCATCGGATTTGATATTCTATTTAGCGGAAACAAAGACGAAAATGCAGATAAAGAATTTGCACAAACCTGTGAGAAATACGATAACGTTGTATGTGCTTTTAGTTATGTGTTCCGGAAGGAATTAACAGAAGACGGAGAGGGGAATCTTCTTATAGATGCCATGTCCGTAAGCGAGAAAGTGGTGCCTTTTGAGGAACTGGAGAAATCCACTTCTCAGGGATTTGTCAATGCATTGATGGATGATAGAGACGGATATATTCGTAGTGCATTATTGCAGTTTACAGAAAAAGACGGAACTGTAACAAAAAGCTTTAGCGCCGTAGTATATGAAAAATATATGGAGGCCATGGGTGAAGAGATTCACTATCCAACAAAGAAGGATGTTATGAGTTTTAGGTATAGTGGTGGAGTGTCAGAATTCGAGGCAGTATCTTTATGTGATGTTCTTGATGGTACAGTACCGGCAGAAGCATTCGATGATTGTATTGTGTTAATCGGAGCATATGCACAGGGAATGATGGATTCTTATTTTGTCCCGGTGGACAGAGGCCAACAGATGTATGGTGTGGAAATTCATGCCAACATTATTCAGGCGATTATGGAAGGGAAAAATATAGAAACCATTCCGGTCTGGGTAGATGGATTGGTTGCAGCATTTGTGGCAGTAGTACTTGTGTTGGTCTGCCATAAACGTAGTGTATTAAAGACCGTGATAATATGTCTGTCAACTGTAGTTGTTAAACTGGTTATAGATGAATTTATTTTTGAGGCGGGATATTTTGTACAACACCTGACTATACCTGTGATGGCACTTTTAATCGGAGTTTATTATGTTGCAGTGCATTACTATAAAGCCAGAGCGGCGAAAGCAAGTATTGAGAAAGCCTTTAGTAAATATGTGGCACCCCAGGTAGTTAAAGAAATCGCCAAAAACGGCACTTATGAATTGAAACTGGGTGGAGAAAAAAGAGATATTGCTGTTTTATTCGTAGATATCCGTGGGTTTACCACATTGTCTGAGAATATGGAGCCGGAACAGGTGGTTTCCATTCTTAACAGATATTTAGAAATGACTACGGCTTGTATTTTTAAACACGGAGGAACATTGGATAAATTCATTGGAGATGCTACCATGGCAGTATTTAATGCTCCTTTTGATACAGATGATTACGTGTATAAAGCAGTGCATACCGCATGGGACATTGTTCAGGGCGGCAAAGAAATTGAAAAAGAATTTAAGGCAAAATATAACAAAGAAATCGGATTTGGTGTAGGTGTCAACTGTGGTCCGGCGGTTGTGGGAAATATCGGTTGTGAGTTTAGAATGGATTATACTGCCATAGGCGATACGGTAAATACAGCGGCACGTTTGGAGGCCAATGCACCAAAGGGTACAGTGTATATCAGTGATGCTGTTTATGAGCAGATAAAGAATAGAATTTCAGTGAATGAAATTGGAGAAATACCTCTTAAAGGAAAGTCAAAAGGGGTAAACGTTTATGCGGTAACAGGAATGAACGGGTAGACAGAAGAAAAAAGCTTAGGGAGGTACAAGTATGAAACAGGTATTGATGATTCCGGATGTGAATAATCTTTCTGAATGTGAAAAAATAGCGGAAAAGTATCATCTGGGATATGAATATAACGACTTTTACCGGCCGGATATTTTAGATAATCCGGATGGGATAAAAAAAATCATAGAAAAATATAAAGACAGTAAGTTACCTGAATATTGTACCTTACACGGAGCATTTTTGGATGTGATTCCCACCAGTATGGATGAACAGATACGAAAAACCGGAGAATTGCGTATCCGACAAAGTCTGGATATTGCACGTCAACTAGGTGTGCGTGGAGTGGTATTTCATACCAATTACATTCCATTTCTTAACAGTTGTGAGTACATAGAACAATGGGTAAGAGAGAACGTCCGATTCTGGAGCAAAATGTTGGAAGAGTATGGGGATATTCATGTTTATTTAGAAAATATGTTTGATACGTCACCGGATATTTTAGAGGCTTTGTCTGTAGAGCTAAGCGTACATTCTAATTATGGAGTGTGTTTAGATTATGCACATGCATCCCTCTCAAAAACCAATTTGGATATATGGGCAGAAAAGCTGGGGAAATATGTAAAGCATATTCATATTAACGATAACGATCTTGTCAGCGATCTCCATTTGCCATGGGGGAAAGGGCAGATTGACAGACAGAAATTTTACAGCCTTTGTGGAATGTACATGAAGAATGCTACCATTCTTATTGAGACATCATCGTTGAAAGGTACGGAAGAATCTTTGGAAGTACTGAAAAACGAGGGCTTTTTGACAGGAAGATAAGGGATAGGAGAAACAAATGAAAAACATATCAGAATTTCTTAAGACAAAAAAGGGCAAAATCATAGGAATATCCGCATTGGCAGCAGTTGTTATCGTTGCTGTTGCCATTGTATTGTTAACCGATTCGGGGAAGGGCTTCCGAACAGTAGGCGTTTCGGAAATTGTGGGAACAGCTACGGTAGAGAACAACGGAAAAGAATACACCGCATATGTGGACATGAAATTGCAGGAAGGCTATCTGCTGACCACGGCAACCGAAAGTTATGTCCGTATGGTATTGGATGAGGACAAATATATTAAACTTGAAGAAGATAGCAGGGTGCGATTTGATGCTTTAGGAAAAGAAGGTAGCGGGCGCACTGTCATTGTCTTGGAATATGGTGCCATTACAAATGAGGTTGCATCAGGTTTGGGCGAAGGTGAAGAATATATTATTAACACCCCAAACACTGTTTTGGCGATTAAGGGAACATTTTTCCGTGTGGAAGTAAGAGAAAATGAAGATGGAGAAATCCTTACGGACGTATTGACATATGGTGGAGTGGTAAAGAGCCAGAGAATACTTCCAAGTGGTGAAATTGTGGAAGAAAATGTGTTAGTAGAGGCCGGCTATAAAACTACAATCAGCATGAATACAGAAGAGACGGTGTATGTGGTTGAGAAAGTAGAAGAAGGCAAAGAAAATGTTGAAGCAATCTCTTTGCAAGATATTCCGGACGGAGACTTGGTAGACATGTACGTGGCATCTTCAAACGGACATGAAATGTTTATTAATGTGGAAGAAATCTGGGATGTGATTGAAGAAAGAGAAATCGAGATTGAAGATTATACTTCTAATCGCGACGGACAGGCAATTACACCGCCGGTAAATGATAGTAATAACAATGATAATCAGGATGGTGAACATAAACATACAGAAGTGACCGTAACACAGGAGCCAACCTGTACGGAAGATGGTTTTGAGCGTGTTGAGTGTTCAGAATGTGGTGAAGTGTTATCAGAGAAATTGTTAGAGACAACCGGCCACAACAAGGAAACGATTATTGAGGAAGCAACAGAAACCGAGGAAGGAAAAACAACTGTAAAATGTACTGTTTGTGATATGATTTTTGAAGAAATCATAATTCCGGCAAATCATTCCCATACATATGAAACAGTGACAACCGCTCCAACTTGTACTATTGCAGGAGAGACCGTTACCAGATGTGCGGAATGTTTATATGAAAAGGAAAAAACAGTACTTCCGGCTACCGGTCATAATGTAGAAGAATCCGTCACAGAAGCGACATTTACACAGAACGGACAGATTTTTAAGTACTGTACTGTTTGTAGTACTACTTTAGAATTAACAACGATTGCAAAATTTGAACCGATTTATACGGATGACGGAAATATATATATTACAGAAGCAGGTTTTTATACCAGCAGGAATCCGGAATTGATTCCATATACAGGAAAAGAGTATTTGATTTCACAAAAAAGTGAGAATCAGGTGACTTGTAGTATTTATTTTGAAGATAATCCGCGTATGTGTACGGTGACTATGGACGGAATTAATATTTCGGGAACCATTAATGTGGCAGATGTACAAGTTGGATTCCATGGTACACAACGACCAAATACGATTACAGCGGTGGGCCATGATGCTGCGTTAAAAATTGCAAAAGGAGTAGTAATTTATAAAGGTACATTTACATTTACTTCTTCGATGTATGCAGTAGAACATACAGGTTTCCAGTTTGCAATCTTTGGTGGTGTTGTTACTATGGATGGAGGAGTGTATGATGTCTACGGAGACGGAGTTGAATTCATAGGAGGGTCTATCCGTTTGATGCATGGAGCTATATCAGGAACGGCAGTGAGAGAGAATATGGAACTTGAGTGCCGTGTATACGATTATTATCCATCAGAAGACGAAAGAGCAATCATGCAATATACATATGAACAATGGTATGACCTTCAGGAAAGTGATGTATCATCCGATGGGAAATATTATATCTGGATGCCGAAGTATCAAGTACGTATAGATGAGTATCATTTTCCGGATAGTGCTATTCGTCAATATCTTACAAATAACTATGACAACGATATGAATGGATACCTTACCGAAGAAGAAGTTCTTGCGGTAACAGAAGTAGTCTTTGGGTTGGTTGATTCAACGGAGATTTCTTCGTTGGAAGGAATTGAATATTTTCCGAATTTAGAAATCATTCAATGTTCCAATGCTGCCGGACTGACAGAAATCGATATAAGTCAAAATCCGAATTTGACCACATTACACATTTATGATGCCCTAATTACGAAACTGGATTTAAGCAATAATCTAAATTTACAGTACTTAACGGTGAACAATTGCGTAAACCTGACGAAATTAGACGTATCTAATTGTACCCAGTTGAAATATTTGGACATTACGGATTGTCCAATGGCGTACATTAACCTAGAAAATACGTCGTTAGAGAGTGCAAATTTTGAGAGCTCCAATAATGTGTATCAGGCCACCGGACTAAGTGGTGGTACATTTGATGCAAAAAGCATTGATGGCATTGATATCAGCAAGATATCCAATGTAACCGGTGCGGATTATGATCCTACTACAGGAATGTTTACAAATATTACCGGTACTCAGCTGGAGTTTGTATATGACTGCGGAAATGGTATCGTTGCAGAATTTGTACTGAAATTTAATTAAATAACATTAGGAGAACCTATGAAAGAAAAAACTGTAAAACAACTTCAGAAAATATCCCAGTCCAGAACTTTTTCAAAAGATGAATACATCTGTTATGAGGGTGAACCGGGTAACGAAATGTACATCGTTCTAAAAGGTCAAATTGGGGTATATATAACAAACATTATGGGCACGCTGGTTGAAGTGGCAACGATGAAAGCAGGAGATTTTTTCGGGGAGATGGCGATTTTTGACAAGTTGCCGCGAAGTGCGTCCTGTATCGCACTGGAAGATTCCATCTGTGTGGCTATTAATCGGGATAATCTTTTGGACTTCATTTGTCAGTGTCCGGATATGGCAGAAAAGATATTGGAAAATATGAGTAAGCGTATCCGCAAACTGGATTTAGAACTGTATAAAAACACCCGTCAGGCAATGCCGGAAAAAGCCCGCAAGTTTGAAATTCCACAAGAGTATGGATTTAGCCATGTGGTGAAAAAACCATATCAGGAAGCTCGATATTTTGCGGAAGATGAACAGAAATGCCCGGTGTGCGGTTCTATGTTTAAGACAATTAATATGAAACGTCATTTGATGCAGGTGCGCAATGTGGATTTAGATGGAAGAATTCATTATCTGCTTTGTGAACCTTTGTGGCACGAGATTAATACTTGTCCTTCGTGTTGTTATAGCAATTACCGATTGAATTTTTTTGATATTAATGAGAATGATGCAAAAAATATTAAAAGAATCTTAAGAGAAGAGCACATTCCGGTGATTGAGGATATCGTAGAAAAAAGAACAGATTATGATAATGTGGTATTACATTATTTGCAGGCAATTCATATTAATGAGTCAATTAATAGTGAAGACCATTTGTTAATCGGAACCCTATGGTTATACTTATATTGGTTGGGCTTAGATTCCGGAGATGATAAATTTACGGTATTTTGTGTAGATAATGCTATTGTTCACTTGCAGATTGCAGTAGATTCTAATCAAATCAAGGATATCCCAAGCAGGTATTCGGT
The DNA here is from genome assembly GCA_045632875.1 of Lachnospiraceae bacterium. Lineage (GTDB taxonomy): Bacteria > Bacillota > Clostridia > Lachnospirales > Lachnospiraceae > XBB1006. The sequence goes on along the minus strand of JAZQXN010000026.1, from coordinate 18,761 downwards.
GGCGCTGTCATTAGGAAATTTATTTGCTTATAAGCAGATGGATCAACAGGCAATCGATTATGTGACCATTGCATTGGAAAGCCCGGATGATACGATCAGAAACTGTGCTGAAGCGTTTATGAAAACAGTTTCAAAGTGAAAGTACAAAACAGAACAAAAAGATACTAGCAATTTCCATTACACTATGTTATAATCTTTAATTGATTGAATGTAAGATTGTGACACTATGCCTACACATTCTTATATATTTAAGGAGGAAAACGTTAGAATGAGCGTAAAAGTAGAAAACTTAGAGAAAAACATGGCGAAAATGACCATCGAAGTTTCAGCAGAAGAATTAGCAAAGGCAATGGAAAAAGCTTACCAGAAGCAGAAAAACAGCATTAGCATTCCTGGATTCCGTAAAGGAAAAGTTCCGATGAATATGGTAGAAAAAATGTATGGACCTGCAGTATTCTATGAAGAAGCAGCAAACATTTTAATGCAGCAGACATATCCGGAAGCAATGAAAGAAAGCGGATTGGATATTGTTTCCCAGCCAACAGTAGATGTTGTACAGTTAGAAAAAGGCAAACCATTTATTTACACAGCAGAAGTTGCAGTTAGACCGGAAGTTACATTAGGAAACTACAAAGGAATTGAAGTAACAAAGATTGACACAACTGTTTCTGCAGCAGAAGTAAATGCAGAAGTTGACAAAGAAAGAGAAAGAAATGCAAGAACTATCAATGTAGAAGGCAGAGGAATCAAGAAGGGTGATACTGCAATCATTGATTATGCAGGTTCTATCGACGGAGTTGCATTTGAAGGTGGTACAGCACAGAATCAGCCACTTGAAATCGGCTCTCATACATTTATTGATACATTTGAAGACCAGTTGGTTGGTAAAAAAGTTGGTGCAGAAGTTGACGTTAACGTTACTTTCCCGGCAGAATACCATGCAGCTGATTTAGCTGGAAAACCGGCATTATTCAAAGTTAAAATTCATGAAATCAAAGCAAAAGAACTTCCAAAGGCAGATGATGAATTCGCTCAGGAAATTTCTGAATTTGATACATTAAAGGATTATAAAGCTGACCTTAAGAAGAAATTAGTTGAAGGTAAGAAGGGTGCAGCAAGAAGAGCACAGGAAGATGAAGCAATTACTAAGATTATTGAAGGATGCTCCATGGATGTTCCGGAAGCTATGATTGACTTCCAGTGCGAAGATATGGTAAACGGAATGGCACAGCAATTAGCACAGCAGGGATTATCCTTAGATCAGTACTTCCAGTTTACAGGCGGAAGCATTGAAATGTTAATGAAACAGGTTCGTCCGGAAGCATTAAAGAGAATCCAGACAAGCCTTGTTCTTGAAGCAATTGCTAAAGATGCTAAGATTAAGATTACAGATAAAGCTGTAGACGCTGAAATCGCTAAGATGGCAGAAATGTACAAGATGGAAGTTGAACAGTTAAAGAACCTTATGGGTGATGCTGAAAAAGAATCTATGAAGAGAGACTTGGCTATCCAGGGCGCAGTTGACTTAATCATGAAGAATGTTGTTGAAGTAGAAAGAGAAGAAGCTACTACAGAAGCTGCAGCAGAAGAAAAACCGGCTGCAAAGAAGACAACAAAGAAGACTACTGCAAAGAAAGAAACAGAAGAAGCAACCGAAAAGAAACCGGCTGCAAAGAAAACAACTAAGAAAGCAGAAAAGAAAGACGAAGAGTAAGAAGTTGTTTTTGGAGGAATAAAAAATGAGTATGATACCTTACGTCATTGAACAGACCAGTAGAGGTGAACGTTCCTATGATATTTATTCCCGCCTTTTAAAAGACAGAATTATTTTCCTTGGTGAAGAAGTTACAGATGTTACAGCAAATATTATTGTTGCGCAGATGTTATTTTTAGAGTCTGAAAACCCGGACAAGGATATTCATCTCTACATTAATTCACCGGGCGGTTCTGTAACTGCAGGAATGGCAATCTATGATACTATGAATTATGTTAAATGCGATGTATCCACTATTTGTATGGGCATGGCAGCAAGCATGGGAGCATTTTTGCTTGCAGGCGGTGCAAAAGGAAAACGTTTTGCATTACCAAACTCAGAAATCATGATTCACCAGCCATCCGGCGGTGCAAAGGGTCAGGCGACTGATATTAAGATTGTTGCAGATAATATTCTTAAGACTAAGAAGAAATTAAATGAAATTCTTGCAGCAAACACTGGTAAACCTATGGAAGTAATTGAACTGGATACAGAAAGAGATAACTATATGACAGCGCAGGAAGCGTTGGAATATGGACTTATCGATCAGGTTATTACTAACAGATAATGAAACACAAGGGGGCAGTGCGTAACAGCACTGTCCCAATCAAGTTATAACAAGGGAGCAAAATATGGCAGAAAAAAGAGGTGAAGACAAGGTAAGATGTTCGTTCTGTGGAAAAACCCAGGAACAGGCAAGAAAATTAATTGCCGGACCGAACGGAGCATACATTTGTGATGACTGTATCGATATTTGCGCAGAGATTATTGATGATGAATTTGCGGAAATGGAAGAAAACCGTGAGGATTTGGACATTACCTTATACAAACCGGAGGAAATCAAGGCATTTCTTGATGAATATGTTGTAGGACAGGAAGAAGCAAAAAAAGTCCTTTCTGTTGGTATCTACAATCATTACAAACGAATTATGTCAAATGATGATTCTGACGTAGAATTGCAGAAGAGTAATATTTTATTATTGGGACCAACCGGTTCCGGTAAGACCTTACTTGCCCAGACTCTGGCAAGAATTCTGAATGTACCTTTTGCAATTGCAGATGCTACATCTTTAACAGAAGCCGGATATGTAGGTGAAGATGTTGAAAACATTCTTCTCAAACTGATCCAGGCTGCTGATTTTGATATTGACAGAGCACAGTTGGGAATCATTTATATAGATGAAATTGATAAGATTACAAAGAAGTCTGAAAACGTATCCGTAACCCGTGATGTATCCGGTGAAGGTGTACAGCAGGCCTTGTTAAAAATCTTAGAAGGTACAGTTGCCAGTGTTCCGCCACAGGGAGGAAGAAAACATCCGCAACAGGAGACCATTCCGATTGATACCACAAATATTTTGTTTATTTGCGGCGGAGCCTTTGACGGCTTGGAAAAAATCGTTGAAACCCGTTTGGATAAGCAGTCCATAGGATTTAACGCAGAGGTTTCTTCTAAAAAAGAAAAAGATTTGGGAGAACTTTTTGCCCAGGCTTTACCACAGGATTTTGTGAAGTTTGGATTAATTCCGGAATTTATCGGTCGTGTACCGCTGACCGTATCATTGAATATGTTGGATAAGGAAGCATTAATTCGTATTCTTACCGAACCAAAAAATGCTTTAACCAAGCAGTATAAGAGATTGTTAGAATTAGACGGGGTAGACTTGAAATTTGATAAAGATGCACTGGAAGCCATTGCTGATAAGTCTTTGGAACGAAAGACAGGAGCCCGTGGCTTACGTGCCATTATGGAAAAATCCATGATGGATATTATGTACAGTGTTCCATCTGATCCTACAATTAAAAGAGTAACTATAACTAAAGAAACGATTGAAGGCGGAGATGCCAAAATCGAAAAAAATAAAATAAAGAGTGCATAAGGAGCGAAGGCTTTGAGTGAACATAAACTTGTATTCCCCACAGTTGCACTGCGGGGAATATCAATATTACCGGGAAATATAGCTCATTTTGATGTGAGCAGACAGGCATCCATTAAAGCGTTAGAGGATGCTATGGCCAGTAACCAGAAGGTTTTGCTGGTAACACAAAAAAATACGGAAGTTAGTCAACCGGGACCGGAAGATTTGTACGACGTTGGTGTAATTGCAAACGTGAAACAGGTCATCAAGTTGCCGGGCGGTTTGGTGCGTACGATTGCGGAAGGTGTAAAACGGGCAAGAATTTTATCCATTGAAATGGGTGAACATTATCTGTCTGCAGTTGCAGCGGAAATGCCTGCACCGGATATTTCAGCCTACAGCGATGTGGAGTTAGAGGCTATGGCAAATTGTTTGCATGAATCTTTTGCCGCATATGCGTCTATAAATCCAAAGATGGGCAAAGAATATGTGGCACAGGTAATGTCCAGCCGTAACCCGCTGAAAATTATTCAACTTATTTCTAATGGAGTTTTACTCCCTTATACCCAAAAACAAAGAATTCTGGAAAGTTTTTCCCTGGAATCCCAGTTTGAACTGATACAGGAAATTTTGGAGCATGAAACGCAGGTATTACGCGTGAAAATGCAATTCCAGCAAAAAGTTAAGGAAAAAGTGGAAGAAAACCAGAAGGAATATTTTCTTCGAGAAGAAATGAAAGCAATAAAAAAAGAGTTAGGTGAGGACGAAGAAGATACAGATATTGACCAATTAAAGAAATCTGTTGATGAAATGCCGGCAAAAGACTATGTGAAGGAAAAACTTCACAAAGAAATCCGTCGTTTGGCAAGATTGTCACCAAATTCTTCTGAAAGCGGAGTTGTGCGCAGTTATATTGAGACTATGTTAGAACTTCCGTGGGATAAATGTTCTGAAGACAGAGAAGATTTGGCGTATGCCCAGCAGGTATTGGATGAAGACCACTATGGGCTGGAAAAGGTAAAAGAGCGTGTAATTGAATTTCTGGCAGTGAGAATGTTAAAGGAAAAGAAGGATGGGGACAGCCAGATTATATGTCTTGTAGGCCCACCGGGTACAGGTAAGACAAGTATTGCCCGTTCTGTTGCCAGAGCCTTAAATAAAGAATATGTGCGCATTAGTTTAGGTGGCGTAAAGGATGAGGCGGAGATTCGCGGTCATAGAAAAACCTATGTAGGTGCAATGCCGGGAAGAATCGTTTATGGTTTGCGTCAGGCCGGTGTGTGTAATCCGTTAATGTTGTTGGATGAAATTGATAAAACGGGTAAAGACTACCTTCATGATACTTCTGCAGCTTTATTGGAAGTGTTGGATGGGGAGCAGAATTGCCGCTTCAGGGATCACTATATTGAAGTGCCAATTGATTTGTCTCAGACATTTTTTATCGCAACAGCAAACTCTTTGCAGGATATTCCAAAGCCATTGCTTGACCGTATGGAAGTAATTGAAATTGCAGGATATACGGAAAATGAGAAGTTCCATATTGCCAAGGAATATTTGGTTAAGAAACAGATTGAAAAAGCCGGATTAAAGCCGGAACAATTAAAGATTAGCGATAATGCTTTGCGAAAAATCATTTTATCTTACACGAAGGAAGCGGGGGTACGTGAACTGGAGCGTAAAATTGCCCGTGTTTGCCGTAAAGTGGCCCGTATGATTGTGGAAGAGAAGATTGAGGAAGTTTCTGTTTCAGAGAGTAATTTAAATAAATATTTAGGGAAGGTCCTTTATCATAGAGAAGAGGCTAAGAAGGAGCCACAGGTAGGTATTGTACAGGGACTTGCATGGACCAGTGTGGGTGGAGTTACTTTGGAAATTGAAGTGAATGTAATGCCGGGAAAAGGTGAACTTTCCCTTACCGGTCAGTTGGGTGATGTGATGAAGGAATCTGCGGTGGCAGCACTTAGTTACATCCGTTCCATCTCTGATAAATATGGCATCGATAAATCTTTTTATCAGGAAAATGACATTCATATACATATTCCGGAAGGGGCAGTACCGAAGGATGGTCCATCCGCAGGAATCACGTTGGCGACAGCTATGTTTTCTGCCATTACAGGCAAGCCTGTTCGCGGTGATGTAGCCATGACCGGAGAAATCACTTTGCGTGGCAGAGTTCTTCCAATCGGCGGAGTGAAGGAGAAAGTATTAGCAGCAAAAAATGCGGGGATTCATCAGGTATGTGTGCCGGAGAAAAATGACGCAGATGTGAAAGAACTTTCTGCTGAAATTATGAAAAACATGGATATCCGGTTGGTGAAAACAATGGAAGATGTTTTTCAGATTGTGTTGGCTTAATGTAAGAAATGGGGAAGATACTTTTTTAAACGAAAAAGAAAGCAGGTAAACTATGGTAATTAAAAATGTTAATTTGGAAACGGTGTGCGGAGTTACAAGCAAATTCCCGGAAAATGAACATCCGGAAATTGCCTTTGCAGGAAAGTCCAATGTAGGAAAATCTTCTTTGATTAACGCATTGATGAACCGCAAAGCGCTGGCCAGAACTTCAGCACAGCCTGGAAAAACCCAGACCATTAATTTTTATAATATTAACAGTGAAATATATTTGGTTGACCTGCCGGGATATGGTTATGCCAAGGTTTCTCAGGAAGAAAAAGTGAAATGGGGAAAACTCATTGAACGATATCTTCATGAATCTAAGCAGTTAAAATTAGTATTTTTACTTATAGATATCCGTCATGATCCATCTGCAAATGATAAAGAAATGTACGAGTGGATATTGTATCAGGGATTTAAGCCAATAATTATTGCAACCAAATTAGACAAGATTAAACGCAGTCAGGTCCAGAAAAACATGAAAGCAATCCGTGAAGGCTTGAAGGTTGAACCGGGTACAGTCATGATTCCTTTTTCCGCAGAAACAAAGCAGGGAAGAGATGAAATTTGGGCAATTATGGATGGAGTAATTGCAGGAGAGTATGAATAAATATGGTTTTTGTGCACTGTTACTGGCAGGAATTCTGCTGGTATCTGTGTTTGGTACAAAGTTATATACAAATGAAAATACACCGAAGGAGCCTCAGAGGGAGGAGTCCGTTGTGATAGTAACTTCTTTTTACCCAATGTATGTAGCAACTGCAAATGTAATTGAGGGGTTGGAGGATACCATTACTTTGGAGAATCTTAGCGAACCACAGGGGGGATGTCTTCATAACTATCAACTGACCACAGGGGATATGCAGTTGTTAGCTAAGGCAGATGTATTGGTAATTAACGGTGGCGGAGCAGAAAGTTTTTTAGAGGATGTACTGAAGGCTTATCCGGATTTGCGAATTATTGAGGCATGTCATCCGCTAGAGGAAGCGCATTCCCATGAAGAAGAGACAGAATCCAATGACCAAGGGGAAGAAGAGGATGAATATAACGGACATGACCATGAAGGGCATGAGCATAGTGAATTGGCACATATTTGGATGTGTCCATCGGATTACAAAGAGCAGGTGGCTTATATTGGAGAACAATTGGCCAAACTGTTACCGGAATCTGCGGAAATCATCTTGAAAAACACAGAGGCCTATAATCAGGAAATATCTTTGGTGCAAATGGAAATGGAACAGTTGCAGGAAATAAAAGAAGGGGAAGAGGTTCCTGTTATTCTTTTACATGAAGCTTTTAACCCTTTTTGCGAAGAATTAGGTCTTAATGTGCTTCATATTATCAATTTGGATGAGGAATCCCAGGTAAGCTCCGGAGAACTGGCGATGGTGATTTCTATCATTGAAGAGCATCCGGGAACGTTGCTTTTGGCAGAACAGCTTTACGGACAGGAACTGGCCCAAACCATTGCAAGAGAAACGGGCGTGGCCGTAGTTTATATTGATCCTTTAACCGGAGGAGAATTAACATCGGATGGCTATGTCATGGGAATGACAAAGAATATTCAACTTTTAAAGGAGGCATTGCTTCCATGAAGCTAATAAAAAAGCCTTGCGGTTTGCATTGTATCAAGATTGTTGATATTGGTGTAAAGTATGGTGGGGAAGAAGTATTAAAAAATATCAATCTTCATATTCATTGCGGAACCTTTAATGTTCTTATTGGAAAAAACGGAGCAGGGAAATCTTCTTTGGTACGAGCTTTGTTAGGGGACGTGGAGCATACAGGCCGAATTGAGTTTAAGGATATCCAGGATGGAAAACTACAGGGAATCCGGATTGGGTATGTGCCGCAAAAAATGAACATTGAAAAGCACACGCCAATCAGTGTCTATGATATGATGGCCTGCTATCATTCTTCAGTGCCTGCCTTTTTGCTTAAATCAAAGAAGGTAAAAGCAGAGATTGTAAAGGCTTTAGAGATATTTGAAGCAGAAGATTTGATTGACCAGCAAATATGTAATTTGTCCGGAGGAGAATTACAAAGAGTATTGCTGTCAATGGCTTGCATGCATAGACCGAATTTGCTTATTTTGGATGAACCTATTTCCGGAATGGACGTAAACGGAACAGAACTTTTTTATAAGACCATGAAGTCTCTAAAAGAGAATTTTGACATGGCAATCCTACTAATTTCCCATGATTTAAATTATGTGGCAAAGTATGCAGACCATGTGATTTTGTTAGATAAGGAAATTAAGAAGCAGGGCAGTGTGGAAGAAGTCTTTAGAAGCCCTGAGTTTAAAGAGGTTTTTGGAAATTATGAAGTATGAGTTTATGAGAAATGCATTAATGGCAATTGTACTCATAACTCCTTTGTTTGGAATTATGGGAACTATGATTGTGGGAAAAAAGATGGCCTTTTTTTCTGATGCATTGGGTCATTCCGCATTAACAGGAATTGCAATCGGGATGCTTGCAGGAATACAGGATACCACAATTTCTATGGTGATATTTGCCGTTTTGTTTGCTTTGTTGTTGAATAATATCAGCCGAAAGGCTTTTGCTTCCAATGATACAATTATTTCTGTTTTTTCCTCCGCCAGTATGGCGTTGGGACTGGTGATTTTGTCCCAGGGTGGGAATTTTAGAAAATACTCCGCACTTTTAGTGGGAGATGTGTTAAGCATAACAAAACAGGAAATACTGTATTTAGCCATTGCTTTTGGTGTGACGGTGGTTTATTGGCTGGTGGCTTCTAACAAAATGGTAGCAATCAGCCTTAATCCAACTCTGGCTCGTGGACGGGGATTTTCTGTTCGCTTGCTGGAGGATGTTTTTGCAGTGCTGGTAGCCTTGGTAGTTATGCTGTCCATTAAATGGGTTGGAATTTTGATTATTAATGCTTTATTGATTCTGCCTGCGGCAGCTTCCGGGAATATTTCGGAGAATTTAAGAGAATATCATTTCTTTTCCATACTGTTTTCTGTGTTTTCCGGCTTACTGGGACTGTGGATGTCTTATCATACCAATGCGGCTACAGGACCGATGATTGTTATTATTGCAGCAATAATTTATTTTGGCACATACATATACGGAAAAAGGAAAAAATAGGAGGGGCTTTATGAGCGGAACAAAAAGAACGATAAAATTCATTTTAAATCTGATTTTACCTATTTTGGGAATTGTAGCATTGTTATATTTTGGGGGCAAATTAATCGTTCTTTTTATGCCGTTTTTTGTAGGGTGGTTAATTTCACTTATTGCAAACCCAGTGGTCCGTTTCTTGGATAAGAAATTAAAAATTGTACGAAAGGCGGGTTCTGTTATTGTAATCGTGCTGGTTTTGGGACTGGTTGTATTGGCATGTTATGGTATTGTTGCAGGGGCAGTTCGGGAAATTGTGCATTTTTCCCAGGATATGCCTGCAATGATGGAAGATGCAAAAATGGAATATGGGGAATTGGCGGTTAACGTAGGAATGTTTGTTGATAAACTGCCAACAGATGTCCAGGATGTGATACGGGAAATGACCGGCAAAGTTGGTGGTTATGTATCAGAGGCTGTTACAAATGTTGGAAAGGACAGTATTTTGGACAAGGCTGGAAATGTGGCTGCCAATGTACCGGATATTATGGTAGGTGTGGTCTTTGGACTATTGGCATCTTACTTCTTTATTGCTGAAAAGGAAAATATTGATGCTTTGGTTAGAAAATTAGTTCCGGATACACTTAAGCAGAAGGCAAGACGGATAAAGACAGACCTTATTGATGTAGTTGGCGGATATTTTAAGGCACAGTTTAAAATCATGGCAATTATTTATATTTTACTGGCCATTGGTTTGTTTATATTAAAGGTGCCGTATTTCCTTATATGGGGATTTTTGATTGCGTTGCTGGATATGTTACCGATTTTTGGAACCGGAACAGTTTTATTGCCATGGGCTGTAATTGAACTTTTAACCGGTGATATAAAAATGGCTGTGGGATTGCTGATATTATATGTTGTAACCCTGTTGACACATCAGTTGATTCAGCCGAAGTTAATTGGAGATTCCATCGGTTTAAATCCGTTTGCAACTTTGATTTTTATGTATATCGGATATATTATGAATGGAGTTTTGGGAATGGTAATTGCCATACCGATTGGTATGATTTTATATAAAATGTTAAAGAACGGTAGCTTTGACATTATGATTTATTCAGGCAAGGAATTAGGCAAGGAAATTGCAGAATTTTTGCATTTGGAAATACCGAAAGAAAAGAAATAGTTTTCAGGCATGAGGGACGGGATATGACACTACAACCGGTAAACTTTCAACAGGCATTGTGTAGTAACGAGACGCTGGCATTGGCAGGAATGTGCAAAAATGCGGGAAAAACGACTGCGTTAAATTACTGCCTGGATGTTTTAAATGAAAAGGGGATGATTTTAGGGCTGACTTCTATCGGAAGAGATGGGGAAAGCTCTGATTTGGTTACCGGAACATATAAACCGTCTATTTATGTGCGAAAAGGAACTGTGGTTGCCACTGCGGCAGGAATGTTGAAAAACTGCGATATTACCAAGGAAATTTTGGATACTACCGGCATTGGTACTCCGGTAGGAGATGTAGTTATTGTAAGAGCATTAAGTGATGGCTATCTGGATTTGGCAGGCCCGTCTACCAATCAGCAGTTAATGGAGATTAATGAACGTTTTTTACGTTTTGGCGTGGATAAAATCTTAATTGACGGAGCAATCAGCAGAAAAAGTTTGTGTGCTCCGGAGGTTGCAGGTAATACATTGCTTTGCACGGGGGCGTCTTACGACAAATCTATGGAAATTACCGTGAGGGATACAGCATACATAGAAGAGTTGTTTTTGTTGCCGGCCGTTGATATGACAGTTTATGAAGAACAGGACTGTGTACAGATTCCCCCTGGTGAACGGGTAAGCAGTATTATATTAAATCCGGAATATAAAGACAAAAAGTGTTTTCTGTTGCCAGGAGCATTATCCGATGTAAGTGTTCAGGAACTGTTTATGAGTTTTTCAGATATTTCAGGGAAGGTTTTGGTTGTTCTTGATTGCAGTAAGGTGCTTTTAAGCTGTGCTACATATGAAAAATTAAAGAAAAAAGGACTTACGCTTCGGGTAATTCGTAGCAGTAAATTAATTGGAATTACAATGAACCCATATTCTGCCTATGGTAATCATTATGATGCTTTAAGATTTGAAGAGGAATTAAATAAACATTTGAAAATGAACGTTATTGATGTAAGGAGGTTGGATTAAGATGAAAGCGTTACAGAGAAGTGAAAAAGAACAAATCGGCTTTTCTTTTGTTGTTGAGCAACTCTTGCCGCTTACTCCTTATGGAAAAGACCGTTTGAAGAACCTGGTACCGTATACAAGGGAGCAGATTGATGAATTAAAGAGAGAATTTGAAATCCAGGAGGCTATTCTTTTACACAAAGAAGAGCTGATTGCATTACAGAAAAAAATCAAGCCGACTTTTATGGGGGTTAAAGAAGTAAGGGGAAGCATTAAGAAATCCCTTAACGGAGTGCTGACAGAGGTAGATTTTTTTGAATTGAAAAGTCTTTGCATCATTTTAGAAAAATTAATGCCTTATGTTGAGCGTTATGCTGCAATCACAGGAATTCATGAATGGAAAATGCGTCCATTAGATGCACTGTTACAAATGTTAGATCCGGAGGGAGAGCGTATTCCAAGTTTCTATATCAGTCATTTGTACATGCCTCAGTTGCAGGATATCAGAGAGGAGAAACGACAGGTTGAAATCCGTTTAAGAGAGGCTACCGGAGAGAAGAAGGAAGAAGAAAAGGAACGTCTTTTAAAGGAACGTGACAGGATTGTTGATAAAGAAGAAGCTTGCAACAGACAGGTATTAGAAAGACTTACTTCTGAATTTTGCCAGTATCACGGGGATTTAATTTATAATATAAATGTTTTGGGACACATGGATTATGTGTGGCAAAAAATAGATTTTTATGAAAAATATAATTGCATCAGACCAATTGTGGGAGCAGATGGATTTTCTGTGAAGGAAATGGTACATCCTGCAGTGTGTCATGTGTTGCGTGAAAAAGGAACAGAATTTACACCACTTTCCATGGAAATTACTCCTGGCGTATGTGTAATTACAGGTGCGAACATGGGTGGAAAAAGTGTTACCATTAAGACCGCCGCATTGATTACATATATGGCGTATAACGGATTTTTTGTTCCGGCAAAAACTTGTGAACTTCCGATTTATGATGAAATCTTTTTAATTATGGATGAGTATGAAGAAACATCCAGAGGTTTATCCAGTTTTGGCGGGGAAATCATTCGTATGAGAGATTGCTTGGAACAAATGGGAGAGAGACGTTGTCTCGTATTGATGGATGAGCCTGCAAGAGGAACAAATCCGGAAGAAGGTGCCAGAATTGTTCAGGCCTTAGTCCGTTATTTAAAGAAGACCAACAGCGATACCTTCGTAGCTACCCATTACGAACATATTGCAGAGTTGGCGGATAATCATTATCAGGTTTATGGATTAAAGCATTATACAGATGAAGATTTGGAAGCGGCTGTTTTAGGACTGACAAATAAGGACAGAGTCCGTATACTGGCTAAGTACATGGACTATGGAGTATACAAAGTGGAAAAGGCGGAACCGTTGCCACAGGATGCTATTAGAGTGTGTCGTTTGTTAGGGCTGCAGGAGGAGATATTAAGAGAATTATAAAACCGCAGATACAGATTTGTTACGAAACGAGATTGTGCAAAAATGAAGAGTAAGAGGACCAAAAGGTACAAAAGAATGAGTTGTTTCATATCGACTGTGCCAAATGGAAGCGCAAAAGGATGAAAAGGCACAACTTTGTAAAAAAGAACAAAAATAAACCCTAAATTTTAGTATATCAGCATTGACAGATAAGCATGAAAGCGAGTAAAATAAAAGGGCAGTTGAATCTGCACAATAGAGGTGCATTCTGTAAGGTAGTTGGCGGATGTCAAGAAGAGGTAAGTTCGATGACGCTGATGAATGTGCAGGGTGCCGAAGGGTGTAAGGATTACCGACTTGCATTGCTGGGCGTAAGGTTCAGTACCTTACGACTGTCATATTCTTATGGATATGGAGCACTGTTGGGAAGATCTTCCTTCAGTGCTTTTTTTATAGGCTTTTCTATGAAAAACCAACAGGAAGAAGAAAATATAATTTTTAGGAGGGAAACCACGATGGAGAAAATCACATCAACCATCCGCTTAAGAATGAGTGCGCATGATGCACATTACGGCGGAAACTTAGTAGACGGAGCAAGAATGCTTGGATTATTCGGCGACGTTGCAACAGAATTATTAATCAAAATGGACGGCGATGAAGGCTTGTTCAAGGCTTATGACATGGTAGAATTTATGGCACCTGTATTTGCCGGAGATTATATCGAAGCTTATGGCGAAATCGTTTCTGCAGGAAATACTTCCCGTAAGATGGTTTTCGAAGCTAGAAAAGTTATCGTACCAAGACAGGATATCAATGATTCCGCATGTGACGTATTGGAAGAGCCAATCGTTGTATGTCGTGCAAGCGGAACCTGTGTAGTACCAAAGGACAAACAGAGAAAATAATTAATGATTACATAAAACCAGGAGGTAAATCATGGATAAACTGATTATCACAGCTTGTATCTGTGGCGCAGAGGTTACAAAAGAACACAACCCTGCAGTTCCTTACACCGTAGAAGAAATGGTTCGTGAAGCAAAATCTGCATATGATGCAGGTGCTGCATTACTTCACATCCATGTTCGTGAAGATGACGGAACACCAACACAGAGCAAAGACAGATTCGAAGTAATTTTAAATGCAATCCGCAAAGAATGTCCGGATGCTATTTTACAGGTATCCACCGGTGGTGCTGTAGGAATGACAAACGATGAAAGATTACAGCCGTTATTATTAAACCCGGAAATGGCAACATTAGACTGCGGTACATGTAACTTCGGTGGCGACGAAATCTTCGTTAACACAGAAAACATGATTATTGACTTTGTTCAGAGAATGAACGCAATCGATTGTAAACCGGAAATCGAAGTGTTCGATAAGGGTATGATCGATATGGCAAAACGTTTAAACAAAAAAGGCTATATCAAAGCTCCAATGCACTTTGACTTCGTTCTCGGCGTAAACGGTGGTATGACCGGTGAAGCAAGAGACTTAGTATTCATGGCAGAAAGCATTCCGGAAGGAAGTACATGGACAGTTGCAGGTGTAGGAAGATACGAATTCCCACTCGCAGCTATCGCAATCACAATGGGCGGCCATGTTCGTGTTGGTTTTGAAGATAACGTATACCTTGAAAAAGGCGTACCGGCAGCTTCTAACGGCGAAATGGTAGCAAAAGTTGTTCGTCTTGCAAAAGAATTGGGACGTGAAGTTGCAACTCCTGCAGAAGCAAGAGCAATCTTAGGATTAAAGGCTAGATAAGAAGCCACAACATAATAAATTAAAAATTTTAATAATGGAGGAATTCATCATGGGAATGAAAGGTAACAAATACGGAACACACAGAGTAATCGAGCCACAGGGCGTATTAACACAGGCTGCACAGGTAGTAGACAATGACATGACAAAACGTTACAGCAATGAAATCATTTGTGACGTTACAGCATTAAACATTGACTCTGCTTCCTTTACACAGATCGAAGAAGCATGTGGCGGAGACGAAGAAAAGATCGCAGCTATGATCTTAGACATCGTTGGTAAGAGAGGAAAAATGCAGAACCCTGTTACAGGTTCCGGCGGTATGTTCATGGGTAAGATCGCTTACATCGGCGAAGACTTACAGGACAGAGATCTTAAAGTTGGCGACAGAATCGCTTCTTTAGTATCCTTATCCTTAACACCACTTAAAATCAACAAAATCAAAGCTATTCACAAAGATATCGACCGTGTAGACGTTGAAGCTCAGGCTGTATTATTCGAAAGCGGTATCTACTGCAAATTACCGGATGACATGAGCGAAGCTTTAGCATTAGCAGCTCTTGACGTAGCAGGTGCTCCGGCTCAGACAGCTAAATTATGTAAACCTGGCGATAGCGTATTAGTACTTGGTGCAGGCGGAAAATCCGGCGTTCTTTGCTGCTACGAAGCAATGAAGAGAGTTGGACCTACAGGTAAAGTTGTAGCAGTTGTACGTAGCGAAAAAGCAGCTCAGACTCTTAGAGATTGTGAATGCTGCCACGAAATCGTATTCGCTGACTGCCAGAAACCGGTAGAAGTATTAGAAAAATCCTTAGCAGTAAACAATGGTAAAGAATATGATATCTCTATCTGCTGCGTAAATATTGAATCTTGTGAAATGTCCGCAATCCTTCCTGTAAGAGATTTAGGTACAGTTTACTTCTTCTCAATGGCTACAAGCTTCACAAAAGCAGCTCTTGGTGCTGAAGGATGTGGTAAAGACGTTAACATGATCGTTGGTAACGGATATACAAAAGACCACGCAATCATCACATTAGAAGAAATTCGTGAAAACGAAAAGATTAGAAAGATGTTCGAGGAAAAATATATCTAAGAATTATTGCTTAAAGGTCTATGCCGAGTTATCGGCGTAGACCTATAGCACATTTTATAGATGTAGAACAAACTAACACAAAAAGTGATAAATTGCCGGGATACAGCAATTTATCCATATGAAAGGTGAACAGTATGAAGATTACAAGACAGAGCCGTGCAAACGGACTTTTCAAAGACATTCCTGCAGAATTATGGAACGACTGGAAATGGCAGGTAGAAAACAGAATCGAAACCGTTGAAGACTTAAAGAAATATGTGAAATTAACAAAAGAAGAAGAAGAAGGCGTTGTTAAATGCTTAAGCACACTTCGTATGGCAATTACACCATATTATCTTTCTTTGATTGATTTAAATGATCCACACGACCCTGTAAGAAAACAGGCAATCCCTACAGCAGCTGAATTATATCAGTCTCCTGCAGATTTATTAGATCCATTACATGAAGATACTGACTCACCGGTACCTGGTTTAACACACAGATATCCGGACAGAGTATTACTTCTTACAACAGACAAATGTTCTATGTACTGCAGACATTGTACAAGAAGAAGATTTGCTGGTCAGTGTGATACATCTGTAGCAAGAGAACAGATCGATAAATGTATCGAATACGTAAGACAGCATACAGAAGTTCGTGACGTATTACTTTCCGGTGGTGACGTTCTTTTATTAGAAGATGAAGATTTGGAATACATCATCTCCAAATTAAGAGAAATTGACCACGTTCAGATCGTACGTCTCGGTTCCAGAACTCCGGTTGTTATGCCACAGAGAATTACTCCGGAACTCTGCAACATGTTAAAGAAGTACCATCCAATTTGGTTAAATACTCATTTCAACCATCCAAACGAAATTACAGAAGAAAGTGCAGCAGCTTGTGCAAGACTTGCTGACGCAGGTATCCCGTTGGGTAACCAGTCTGTATTATTAGCAGGCGTTAACGACTGTGTACACGTAATGAAGAAATTAGTTCAGGACTTAACATCTATCCGTGTTCGTCCTTACTACATTTATCAGTGTGACCTTTCCATGGGTCTTGAACACTTCCGTACACCGGTATCTAAGGGTATCGAAATCATCGAAGGCTTAAGAGGCCATACTTCCGGTTATGCAGTTCCTACATTCGTAGTTGACGCTCCTGGTGGTGGCGGTAAGACTCCGGTTATGCCAAACTATGTAATTTCCCAGACACCACACAAGGTAATCTTAAGAAACTTTGAAGGTGTAATTACTACATATACCGAACCTGAACACTATGAAGAAACATGCCAGTGTGACGTATGTACAGGCAAGAGAGAAGTAAAACTTGTTGGTGTTGCAGGATTAGAAAGAGGACAGCAGATGTCCTTAGAACCAAGTGACTTGGAAAGATTAAAGAGAGGTAAACACTAAAATGCAGAGTAAATTAAATCTTAATCAGGATTTGGTTAACCAGGCAAGACAGAGTGCGAAAAACGTAGCAAATGATGTGCAGGGCTTTATTGACCTGCACACCACTGTTACTGTTGAACGTGCGGTATGTCGTCTTCTTGGCATTGACGGCGTTAACGATGTTGAAGTTCCGTTGCCGAACGTAGTGGTTGACCATTTATTAGAAAAAGGAATTTTACCGCTTGGTGCAGCTTTTGCTGTTGGTAACGCTATGTTAGAAACAGGTCTTGACCCACAGGGAGTAGCTGAAAAGGTAAACAGCGGAGAGTTGGATTTGTCCAAGATTCCGGTTCGTAAAAGAGAAGAAATCTATGCAGCTATCCGCCCGGTTGCTGAAGCAATGTGCGAAAGAATCCGTGGTAATGTAGCTAACAGAGAAGCTTACTTTAACAAATTCGGTGGAGATAAACAGGGTCCGCTTTTATACGTAATCGTTGCTACCGGTAATATCTACGAAGACATCGTACAGGCTAAGGCAGCAGCAAAACAGGGTGCAGACGTTATCGCAGTTATCCGTACAACCGGTCAGTCCTTACTTGACTATGTTCCATACGGAGCAACAACCGAAGGTTTCGGTGGTACTTATGCAACACAGGAAAACTTCCGCTTAATGCGTGCTGCACTTGACGAAGTTGGCGAAGAATTAGGACGTTATATCCGTCTTTGTAACTACTGTTCCGGTCTTTGTATGCCGGAAATCGCAGCAATGGGTGCTATGGAAAGACTTGACGTTATGTTAAATGACGCTCTTTACGGTATCTTATTCCGCGATATCAACATGCAGAGAACATTGGTTGACCAGTACTTCTCACGTGTAATCAACAGCTATGCAGGCGTTATCATTAACTCCGGTGAAGATAACTACTTAACAACCGCTGACGCTGTAGAAGAAGCACACACTGTATTAGCATCCCAGTTCTTAAATGAACAGTTTGCATTATGTGCAGGTTTACCGGAAGAACAGCAGGGCTTAGGTCATGCATTTGAAATTACTCCGGATTTAGAAAACGGATTCTTATATGAATTAGCACAGGCTCAGATGGCAAGAGAAATCTTCCCGAAAGCTCCACTTAAATATATGCCACCTACAAAGTATATGACAGGAAACATTTTCCGTGGACATATCCAGGATGCATTATTTAACATGGTTACTGTTATGACAGATCAGAGACTTCACTTACTTGGTATGTTAACAGAAGCGATTCATACACCATTCATGCAGGATAGAGCATTAGCAATTGAAAATGCTCAGTATATTGCAAGAACCATGAAAGATTTCGGAAATGAAATCGTATACAAAGAAGGCGGAATTATGCAGACTCGTGCAAACGAAGTTTTAGCAAAAGCTGCTGACTTATTAAAGACCATTGAAGAAAATGGTATGTTTGCTACATTGGAAGCAGGTACATTTGCTGATATCAAGCGTCCAAGAGATGGCGGCAAGGGCTTAGCAGGCGTTGTTAAGAAAGATGATGCTTACTTCAACCCATTTGTTGATATTATGAGAGGAGGTCAGGCATAATGAGTTCAGGATTATATAATATGCATAAAGCTGACTTTGACAAGACGTTAGACCTCACAAAGATTCGTCCATACGGCGATACAATGAATGATGGTAAGGTACAGATGTGCTTTACTCTCCCGATTAAAGATGACGCCAGAGGAGAAGAAGCAGCTCGTCAGTTAGCAAAGAAAATGGGCCTTGAAGATGTGAACGTTGCATATCACAATGCCTTAGATAAAGAATTTACTATGTA
>JAZQXN010000025.1:0-34083 GCA_045632875.1 Lachnospiraceae bacterium | reverse complement strand
ATTCTTTGGACAAATTGACATCAGTTACACCTCCTTAAATTTGTTAAATATGTCTTGTATAGCAGCCATCCTTGGATCTACTACTGTCCTGTCGCAAGTACAGTCTTGCAAATTCAGATTAATGCCGCACTTATTGCAAATACCTTTGCAATCGTCCTTGCACAGAACCTTCATAGGCCAGTTAACCAAAATTTCATCATAGACAAGTCTGTCTGTATCCAATATCTGTCCTTCAATGTACTCTGCATCATCCAAATCATCAAATACCAGTTTCTGGTCTTCGATAACAAACTCTTTTGAAAAATCAAGTTTGATTTCCACCGGAACCTCTGTTAAACATCTGTCGCAAACAACCTGTATCTCAACTTCGCCCTTTGCTTCAATTAATAACTTGTGTCCGTCACTATTTTGGATGTGCAATCCTAATGGACTTTTTTTAGTAATCGGTAAGTTGTCCGCTGATAGTTGGAAGCTATCTGCTTCGATATGAACTTCCTTTTGCATCTCCTTATTTTCTCTGGAGATATATTCCAATAATTCTATCTGCATAACCTACTCCTACTCACACTCAATCAATTATACCTAGCCACTTTCAGTTTGTCAACAAAAATTTATTCTTATCTGAATACAAAAATATTTATGCTTTTCTTTTATTTTACGTGAAATTTTATATATTTAATGATATAATAGTATGAAGACTATGCATTTGCAAGGAGTTATTATGAAAAAGAACAAATTACTGTTTTTCATTTTACTTTTTTTATGTATAATACTGTTTTTGCTTTTGTTATTTATGATGGTCAACCCTTTGGAACTGCCGTTTTTGGAAAGTGGGACGCCAATCGTATCTACAGAAGAGGAAACACCGGAACCTGTTACAGGCGTTTTAAGAGAGGATTTTGAAGGTTCAGTTCTCCCATATGACAGTTCTGCCGTAACGGCCGTTCTGGATTATGTAGATGCACCAATGGTATTGGACCGTGCCGGTGCTCTTGAACGGATTTTAGAGCTTTCAGAAACCTATCCGGATATGATGATTGTTTATAATAACCAGGAGTTTTATGAGGATAATATTATTTTAGCACTGGCCAACAATCCGGAAATGCTGACCTTTGCTTTAGATTATTTGGAACCGTCTCATGAAGTTCATGGTTTTTATACTCAGGAAGAATTAGAAAGCGATTATCCATTGTTTTTACAGTGGGACTATCGTTGGGGATATATGAAGTACGGAACAGAGGGAACCATGGGAACCTCCGGTTGCGGACCGTGCTCTTTGGCAATGGCCGTTTTTTACCTGACACGCAACGAAGAAATCACGCCTGACGTAGTTGCCCAATACAGTCTGGACAATAATTATTATGTAAAGGGCATTGGTACGTCCTGGTCTTTTATCAGCGATTATCCAAAGCTTTTCGGATTAAATACAAAGCTTGTTTATCTGAATGAGTCTTACCTGAAGGCCGAACTGGACAAAGGAAATATCCTGATTTGTTCTGTTCGACCGGGTGACTTTACCTACGGCGGACACTTTATCGTTATTTATGGATACGATGAAAACGGCTTTAAGATTAATGACCCAAAATGTGCATACCGTAGCCAATTGACATGGACCTATGATCAGATTAAAGATGATATCCGCAGAACCTGGTCCATCGGAGAATAACATACGAATTATACCAATAACTGAAAGGAGCTCCTTATGGGAATCGTAGGCATTGTTGCAGAGTACAATCCATTTCATAATGGACATGCCTATCAAATCAAACAGGCACGTAAGATAACAGGCTGTGAATCCCTGATTGTTGCAATGAGCGGCGACTTTGTGCAACGGGGAACTCCTGCATTTATGGATAAAGAACTTAGAACCATAGCAGCCCTTCAAGCCGGTGCTGATATGGTTCTTCAAATTTCAACACCATACTCCACCGCCAGTGCTGAAAGTTTTGCATACGGCAGTGTTGCACTACTATCTGCCGCAGGCATTGATACACTGGTATTTGGTTGTGAAAACCATTGCATTCATTTGCTGGAAAACCTGGCCGGATTGTATCTAAACGAACCGGAGGAATATAAACAACGTCTTCTTTCCTATTTAAAAGATGGTATGTCTTTCCCTGTAGCAAGAAGCAAAGCAACGGTTGAATATTTTTCTGATATGGGAGTTCAGAAAGATGATATTCCGAAAACAGATCTCCAAACTTCACCGGAGGAAATAGAAAATATTTTAAAACAGCCAAATAATATTTTGGCAATTGAATATATAAAAGCCCTAAAACGTTTGGAAAAAGAAGGCCGGCTGATAAAAGAAATCTCCTTATGCCCTATCCTTCGAATCGGCACCGGCTATCACTCCATGGATACCGCAGACCATATTTGTTCCGCCACCGCCTTACGAGAAATGTTTTTTGCCAATACAGACAGTGAGTGGAAACATTTTGTACCGGAACAAGTAGCACTGCTTATGGATGAATATTTCAAAAAGAATGCACCTGTTACGGAGGATGATTTCTCCAACGAATTAAGATACCGACTAATAGCTGCGAAAAAAACGGGATATGCACATTATGCAGATAGCAACGAGGATATCTCCAACCGTTTGATTAATTGCTTAAAGGACTTTACGTCCTATACTGATTTTTGCAAACAAATGCAGACCAAGGACATTACCTATGCCCGCATCAGCCGTATTTTGCTCCATATCTTATTGGATATTACTGAGGAAAAAATGCAGTTTTTGAAAAATACTCCGGTGCCTTTTATCCGTGTATTAGGATTTAAGAAGGAACGAATGGATTTGTTATCCCATATTGCCGAGTTAAAAATAGCACCGCTATTAGTAAATACAAAAAATAGCAATGAATTATTGTCCGAAGAGGCATTAAGCATATTTGAAACAGATGCTTTTGCAAGAGAACTGTATTTAACAAAGATTGAAGGAAAAAGTGATTATCAGTTTCCGGTAAGGGAAACAATAAAATAGGCACATGCTATGAATAAAAATCACTTGCATGTACCTAAGTGCTAGTACTTTATATTTCTATGCATATGGTGTCACAAATCGTTCCTTCTCTTTTGTCTTTTGGCATGTTTTATGCCCTCCTTTTTAGATTTTTGACAATCTCATCATAACCTGACTTCTCCATTTCTAACCCCCACAAAACAGTTAAAAAACGCAAAAAATGGTACTGACAATGTCTGTCAGTACCATCATACATCATTTTTTGACCAGGCGACTACTACTAAACAGTCAACACTTTAAGTTTTTTCGCCATTTTAATAACAAATATATAAAAGGCAGAAAGGTTTCCCTCTCTGCCTCGTCTTATTTTTAATGATGGAATAATCGAATTCCTGTAAAGCACATTGCAATATTATATTTGTTGCAAGTTTCAATTACATTATCGTCTCTTACGGAACCACCCGGTTGGGCAATGTATTCAACACCGCTTCTATGTGCACGTTCTACATTGTCACCAAATGGGAAGAATGCATCTGAACCAAGGGATACTCCCTTCATTCCTTTTAACCATTCTAATTTTTCCTCTCTGGTAAATACCGGTGGTTTTACCTTGAAGGTCTGTTCCCAAACACCATCTGCCAATACATCTTCCGGTGTATCACCAATATACACATCGATTGCATTGTCTCTTTCTGCTCTTCCCAATTTATCTACAAACGGAAGATTTAATACCTGTGGTGCCTGTCTTAAATACCAATTATCTGCTTTTTGTCCTGCCAAACGTGTACAATGGATTCTGGATTGCTGTCCTGCACCGATACCAATTGCCTGTCCGTCTTTTGCATAGCATACAGAGTTGGACTGGGTATATTTCAAAGTAATTAATGCGATTAATAAATCCTGTTTTGCATTTTCCGGAATTTCTTTATTATCAGTTACCATAGTGGAAAGTAATTCTGTATTGATTGCAAGATTGTTTCTTCCCTGTGCAAAGGTAATGCCAAATACCTGCTTTTCTTCCAATGCTTCCGGAACGTAATCCGGATCAATCTGAATCACACAGTAGTTTCCATTTTTCTTAGCCTTTAAGATTTCTAATGCTTCCGGTTCATAACCAGGTGCAATAATTCCATCAGATACTTCTCTTCTGATTAACTTTGCAGTATCTACATCACACACATCAGACAAAGAGATAAAATCGCCAAAAGAGGACATTCTGTCAGCACCGCGTGCTCTTGCATATGCAGATGCAATCGGGCTTAAGTTCGGATATTCTTCCACCCAATAGATTTTTCTTTCAATTTCTGATAACGGACGACCGATAGCTGCTCCTGCCGGTGACACATGCTTAAAACTGGTAGCTGCAGGCATATTGCAGGCTTCTTTCAACTCTTTTACCAACTGCCAGCCATTGAAGGCATCCAGTAAGTTAATGTAACCAGGTTTGCCGTTTAACACGGTAAATGGCAACTCACCATTTTCAATATAAACCTTTGCAGGTTTCTGGTTTGGATTACAACCGTATTTTAATTCTAATTCTCTCATTTTTCTCTCCATACTTTATGGTGCCGTGGTATAACTACCATGACACCATATTTTGACTGTTAACCTATTGTGTTATTTGTTCTTATTAACAATTCTTGTAACCGTTTCACCAGTTTCAATATTTATATAACGAACAAATAAAGAAACCTTATTGTCCTCGTTTAAGTTATTCCAAAGCAATTGGGTATATTCATCAATACAGTTTACTGTATCTACCATTTTGGGTTCCCCTTCGAAGCTTGGCAACGGATTGCCGTCTTCCATATAGGTATGAATAAAATGTCCTTCTCCTGCAATTGGATTTTCATAAGCAAAGTTGTAACGAAGACATCCGTCCGGTCTGCCACAATTACTCTTTAAAATGGAAAGTGCATAATTGTATGTACCTTTGTCAATTCGCATAATTCCGGATATTCTTGGGGTATAATTTGGTGCATCCGGCTCAAACTCGCGAGTTCTTAATGCCTGTTCAAAGGTCATCTGACGGTCCATCAATTCATAGATGGTATCTGTCTGATCTCCGTTTGTTACGATGGTTTTGTTTCCTAACACTCTTACCGGTGAATAAATAATGAGGCTTGGGTCACTCAATTTTGCCGGATCAAATGCCTGAGTACGGATACCGTCTCCATCTTCAACAAACACACGGTTTCTGCTGTTTTCGCTTCTTCCCATAATGAAATAAGCAGCTACAGCATGAATTCCATCCGGAGTTTTTCCTAAAATGATTCCTCTCCCCGGATATGAGTTGCTTCGCAGTTCTTCTGCAATTGAACGTTTTTTCATCACAATTCTCCTTGTCTGTTATTCAACTTTAAATTTCTTCATGCGTTCGGATAACAAGTCTGCTGTGTTCGCAATACTTTCTGCTTCACCTGCTACAGTCTGGCTGTTATCAGATACATTTAATGCTAAGGTTGACAGACTTTCTGCAGTTGCCAGAATTTCTTCTGTACTTGCAGACTGTTCTTCTGTGATAGCTGCTACAGAAGTTGCAACTTCATCAACT
Source organism: Lachnospiraceae bacterium (assembly GCA_045632875.1). Classification (GTDB taxonomy): domain Bacteria; phylum Bacillota; class Clostridia; order Lachnospirales; family Lachnospiraceae; genus XBB1006. The sequence continues at coordinate 28,567 of JAZQXN010000025.1, read as the reverse complement.
GTACGTACATTTTCTACCATTGTAGAAACTAATTCGCTGGTTGCATCGATGTTAGCAAAAATTTCTTCGAATGTTTCGCATGCACCATCAACTAAGTTTACACTTTCTCTGATGCCTTCAACGCTCTGTTTTGTCTTATCAATTGTATCTGTAACCAAACGGTTAATTCCATTTGTAATTGCTGTAATTTCTGTTACGGCCTCTGTACTGGTATCTGCAAGTTGTCTGATTTCATCTGCTACAACCGCAAATCCTCTACCTGCTTCTCCTGCTCTTGCAGCTTCGATGGAAGCGTTTAATGAAAGGAGGTTCGTCTGAGATGCAATTTCACCGATAGTTTCAACAAATCGTGTAATTTCGCCGGTGGATTCACCTACTCTGGTAACAGTTTCTTCCAACTGCTGAACAGATCTTGCGATTTCTTCCATTGCAGATTTGATTTTTTCCATATCTGCACGGCCTTCTTTTGTAACTGCAACGGTCTGTTGCATTTTTTCATTTGCTTCTACACCGCGTTCTCCGGTTTCATTTACGATCATTGCTAAAGAAGTTGCATTAGATGCAATCTCTCCGATAGATACGGATAATTCTTCAACAGTGTCATTTAATTCCCTCATAGCCTGAGACTGGGATTCCGCTGAACGGAATAATACACCGGATACATTGCTACTGTTGTCTGCCTGTCCTGCAAGCTGCTGGGATACACCGGTAATTTCTCCGATAATTCCTCTCATTGTTGCAACAAAGCTTGCCAACTGTCCGCACATCATTGCAATTTCATCATTTCCTTTAGCAGAAATATCTACTGTAAAGTCACCCTGACTCATGGTGTCAATATTCTTTGTAAGAGCCTGTAATGGTTTCATTGCTGTCTGAACTACAATAATGATTACTAAAGCTACGCCGATACTGGATACAATAGCTACTACAGTTGATGTTGTAATCATTGGTGAAACCGCAGATGAAACATCACTTTCCGGTACACAGGATACTAATACCCAGTTTGTAGATTCTACCGGAGTAAGAACATAATAATATGTCTCTCCGTTTACTTCTGTCTGATTTAATGTTCCGTCTACGTTTTTGTAAAATGCTGCACCGGCTGCAATAATGCTGTCTGTAGATGCCGCAGATGCATCGCTTCCTAATAATTCCGCGTTGCTGTGCGCTAAAACGGTAGTTCCGCTTTCGCCCATACTAACCAAGTAAGAATATCCATTGTCTAAAATAGTGTATTCTGCAACAGCATTTGAAATTTCTGCCAACATAATGTCGGAAGAAAGAACCATGTTGTCATTTCCTCTACAGGATAATTTACAAGACGCACTTACACAAAGTTCGCCGGACTGGGAATCCACGTATGCTTCTCCCAATGTCATTACTGTATTTTTAACACCCTGAATATACCAGTCACGTTCGGACGGAATATAATCTGCATCCGGCACCCAACCGCTGGCATCAAGATATGTATTATTCTTATCTGCCATATAAATACCATATGGAATTCTTGGGTCAACTTCCATGGTATAAATCAAATAATCAAATATTTCCTCATCGGTTCCATTCATTGCTTCCAATGTACCATGCATTACATTTAACATGCCCATCAATTCATTAACAACCGCTTGAATTTCATGATTGTATTTTTCACTCTGGTCCAAAATTAATTCTTCTGAACGTGTTCTGATAATGGTTCTTGAAATACTAACCAAGATTGTGATAACAATCATAAATGCAATGATCACCACCGGTAAAACCGTTCCAAGAAGTTTTGTTCTGATACTCCCTTTTCTTTTTTTTGTCATTTGTTCGCTCATCGCAAAATCCTCCGTAATTGTTTTTTGTAGAACATACTACTACTTACTATACCTATTTTTACATAGAAATACAATGTTTTTTCTATGAATTTTGGCTTGTTTTCCTATGATTTTTCAATATAATGAGCTATACTTGTGTTCAGGAGGTAATGCCATGGGTAATGTAATTTTTCACATCGATGTAAATTCCGCTTTTTTAAGCTGGACCGCAGTAAAAATGCTTAAAGATAATCCTGACGGAATGGATATTCGCAATGTTCCGTCCATCATCGGCGGTGATCAATCCAAACGTCACGGCATTGTTTTGGCAAAGTCTGTCCCTGCAAAAAAATATGGCATACAAACCGGCGAGCCTTTGGTATCCGCCCACGAAAAATGTCCAAACCTCTTATGCGTTGCCCCTGACTACAATAACTATGTTTTTTATTCCAACGAATTAATGACCTTATTAAAAAAATATGCTCCAATCGTGGAACAGTTTTCCATCGATGAAGCATTTTGTGATATGTCCGGAACCACCAGACTTTATGGCGACCCTTTGGTTTTCGCTCATAAATTAAAAGACGAAATCCGGGATACATTTGGTTTCACTGTTAATATTGGAATATCATCCAACAAACTCCTTGCAAAAATGGCCTCCGACTTTGACAAGCCTGACAAGGTACATACACTTTTTCCGGAGGAGATTGCCGAAAAAATGTGGCCACTGGATGTTGGAGAACTGTTTTTTGTAGGTAAAAACACGAAAAAGAAGCTAAACAGTCTTGGTATTCGCACTATCGGTGACCTTGCAAACACAGACCCTTCCATTATTCAGTATCATCTGAAGAAATTTGGACAAACCCTTTGGGAATATGCTAATGGTCATGATATGGCAACTGTTTCCCAGCATGATGAAGTCAATCGTTCCTACAGCAATGAAACTACAGTTTCCCATGATATCACTTCACCTGACATTGCCAAGCATGTGCTGCTATCATTATGCGAAACTGTTTCTGCCAGACTTAGAGTGGACAAGGTAAAAGTCCGTGTCATCGGAGTTTATATAACAAACGCAGATTTTGAACAGACCAGACATCAAATCACCCTGCCTTCGGCAACCGATGTAACCCAGGAAATCTATTCTCATTGTTGTCAGTTGTTCAGCAAACTATGGGACGGCTCCCCTATCCGCTTATTAGGTGTATCATGCTCTAAAATCACGGAGGATGACACCATGCAATATAATCTGTTTGACGGTCAAAAATATGAGCGTCTGCAAAAATTAGACTCTGCCATAGATAAGGTCCGCAATCGCTACGGTGATGACTCTATTATGCGCGCTTGTTTTTTACCTGTAAGAGAAGAATAATCATCCTTACTACACATATATAATATCAGAAACAGAATCCCTTTTTGCAACCTGAATAGGAAAATCATTTCCTTTATATGGGCAATCTCCCAGGGTAATTTCCATATTTACCGTCTCGTAAGCAAGTTTATCATAATTATTTTCTTTGGAGAGATGTCCCAGGTTTATGCCTTTCATTCCGTCATGGAGCAGGCGACACAACAATCTTCCTGCATTTTCATTGGATAAATGGCCATGATTCCCAAGAATTCTTTGTTTTAAATAATATGGGTAAGTTCCCACCTGTAACATATTTACATCGTGATTGGACTCCAGTAGCAATCCGTTTAAATTCTGCAAATGGGAAATCACATACTCATCATAAGTTCCCATATCCGTAGCTACTGCAACTCTCTTGTTCTCTTTCTGCATAACATATCCGCAAGGTTCTTTTGCATCATGAGAAATCTTAAATGGCATAATTTCCAAATCAGAAATCCCAAAAGCTTCGTCTGTGCGGATAATCCGATGCAGATTTTTATCATATTCACCTAAAGATGTGGATTGGGCAATCGCCTGAATCGTTCCTTCCGTTCCATAAATAGGAATGTTGTATTTTCTGGAAAAAACCCCAAGCCCCTGAATATGGTCAGAGTGTTCATGGGTAATCAATATTCCGGACAATTCCTCCGGTTTAATCCCCAGTTCTTCCACGCCTTGCACAATTCTTTTAGCACTGATTCCGGCATCCACCAATATATGAGTACGATCACTTCCAACATAGATGCAATTTCCACTGCTGCCGCTGGCAATACTACATAATCGCATTTTTTATTACTCTTTTCTTCATTATATCTTCTAAACCCAGTAAACCTCAATCTGGTCACCGGCCTGCAAATTCTTTGTATGAGCCGCATCCACACCATTTAATTTGGTAACAATGCTTCTTCCCCTGGAATCGCTCAAATCGAAATCAAAGAACTCAAAAATATCTACAAAAATGTAAGAAGATTTACCACTGAGAGTTACCGGCTTGTCATTGATGTATACAACAATGTCCATAATGCCATCACCTTCATCAATCATAGTTGGGGCAATATTATCATCTTCTTGCTCCTGTTCATCTTTTGACACAGCACGTTCCAACGCTTCTTCAGCACCGTATGTAGCCATTGGTGTACTTCCGCTAAGCACAGTCCAGTTCACGGAAAAATTCTCATAAACCAAAGTCTCTAAAGACTCGCTCATATTATTAACCAATATTTCTCTGTCCATGTCAATTTCAACATCCATAAACTGACGAAGCTGCTCTACCGTGTAAAAATTACGCAATTCAATACGGTCTCCATCCTGAATTTCATAGGTGGACGGTTCCAAACTTCCGTTTACTTCTACAAATTTAGGACAAACAACATTTCTTCCGTTTACCACAAAAGAAATATCTTCTGTTGTATATTCTTCCAATTCTGAAATCTTAATACTTGCACCGCTTCCGCTTGTAGAAGGAATGATTTCAATATCTGCATTGGAGGCAATCGGAGTAGATAAACTTACATTTACACCGTTTAATCTTACGATGGCAGACTCTCCCGCTTCGCCACGTGCAATACGGTTCTTTCCGTTAACCGTAAAATTAATCTCTTTTCCTCTTCTCGGGAAAAGCTGTTCGTTTGGAAAATCAGCCTGTAATGCCGCATCCATAACAGTCAGTTTACTATTATCATATAATTTGATTCTTTCCCCGTTAAAACGAACAAAGATAAAGTTATTTTTCTGATCAAAGTAATTCAAACAAATTCCCACCGGAGTTACAATCAATGGGTCCTTATGCACATCTTCCTGTTGGAAATGAACCTTTTGAAGCACTTCTTCTCCACGAAGTGCCACTCTCTCCTGCGGAATTGCCATCTTATCTGCTACTTTCTGGGTGAAGCCATGAATCTTTCCTCCACCACCAACCACAAAGGTAGCACTTACGGATTTTCCACCATTTAATTCTGTAATCTTATTTGCAATCTCCGTTGTGATACTGTCAACCACCGGCTCCACTAAATCCCATACTTCTGTAGCAGGAATTTCGTGTTCTAACATCATAATGTCCTTAAACTTAATACTATCTTGGAATGTAGATGCCAGTTTAATTTCTTCTGCTGTTTTAAAATCTACCAAATAATGCTGTACAATTAATTCGGTAATTTCGTCACCCGCATGTGGAATCATGCCATAGGCAATAATACTTCCATCCCTTGTGATGGAAATATCGGAAGTTCCTGCACCCACATCGATTAACGCAATGTTTAACAAACGGAATGCTTCCGGGATAGCCACATTAATTGCAGCAATCGGCTCTAATGTAAGATTTGCAACGTCCAAGCCTGCCGCATTTACCGCAGCATATAATCCGTCAACTACGTCTTCCGGTAAAAAAGTTACAATTACATCTTCGGAAATATTTTCCGCTTTATGTCCTTCTAAATTAGAGATAGGATCTCCGTTTATGAAATAACGCACTACAGAATAACCTACACAGTAGAATTTAAACTTCGTGTCATTTTCTTCATTTAACTGCTTCTGGGCAGCTTCCACTCCTAATAAATCCAAGGTATGTATATGTTCCTGTTCTATAACAGTTTCTTCCGGAAGTTCATAAACCACATTCACTTCCACCGTTTTTAACACACGACCCGCCGCAGCAATACAAACCTGGGTCAATGGCTGTTCAACCATAGCCTCTAATTCTTCTTTCAAAGTGCGAATTGTTCTTCCTACGCGACCAATATCGTGAATCTGTCCGTCTAACATGGAACGAGTATCATGCTCCTTTACCTTTTGGGCAACCACGTAAAATTCTCCATCCTGGCGATATCCTACGGTTCCCACCACATTTCTGGTTCCGATATCCAGACCAAATACTAATTCTCCGTCATGACTATTGTTTTCGTACATGTTTTTTCTCCTTGAATTTTTATGTTAAAACAGTTTCCCTAATTATACCGAATTACCCATAATCAGGTCAATGCTTTCTCTTGTTTTATCTTCACTTTTACTATTGTCAACCACAACATCCGTATGGGCTCTAAATTCTTCTTCCGACAACTGACTTCCCATGATTGCAGTGATTTTTTCCTGAGAGTAGCCCCTGTTTTTCTCCAAACGCTCTCTTCTGACGGATTCCTCCGCAAAAATATACCACATTTCATCGCAAAGTTCTTCGTAATGCTCTTCAATTAATAATGCGGCTTCAATAACCATTATCAAAGTGCCTGCCCGGCGTTCTTTTTCAATCTGTTCTCTGAAAAAATTCTTTACTGCCGGAAAAACAATTTCATTTTGCTTAATTCTATATTCCGGATGTGCAAAAATCAATTGGGCCATCTTCTCTCTGTAGATACTTCCGTCCTTGTTAAAAACATCCTGTGGAAACAAAGCTCTTACCTGCTCGTAACATGCCTCTCCCGGCAAAAGCAATTGTTTCGCCACCTCATCTGCCAGAAAAATCTTGGCACCATATTTATCTTTCAGGTAATCCAGCACGGTAGACTTTCCTGCCCCTACTCCGCCGGTCACCCCGATAACGCGCATTTTATTTTGCTTCATACCAGTTTTCTCCTCCATGAATATCAACCTCCAGCGCCACCTTTAACTGTGCTGCGCCGGTCATTTCTTCCTGAAGTATTCTCTTTACCAAATCCACTTCATCCATTTTGGTTTCGATTAACAATTCATCATGAACCTGTACCAGAAGTTTGGATTGGCATTTTTCCTTTTTAAGCCGCTTATAAACACCAATCATTGCCAGCTTCATAATATCTGCCGCAGATCCCTGAATCGGTGCATTCATAGCTACTCTCTCCCCAAAGGATCGTTGCATAAAGTTTCCGGAGGTAAGTTCAGGCATCGGTCTTCGACGTTCATATAAAGTTTGGGCATATCCGTTTTCCTTGGCGGATTCCACCAAACCGTCCAAATAGGTTTTGATTCTTGGATAGGTCTTAAAATAATGCTCCATATAGTTTGCAGCCTCTTTTACGGAAATGCTTAAGTCCTGACTCAAACCAAATGAACTGATTCCATAAACAATTCCGAAGTTTACGGCTTTGGCATTTCTTCTCTCCTGCTCCGTAACCTCTTCAAACGGAATATTGAACACCTGTGACGCAGTGATTCTGTGGATATCCTTATCACTCTGATATGCCTCAATTAAAGTTTCATCACCGGACATATGGGCAAGCAGACGCAATTCAATCTGGGAATAATCCGCGTCCACAAAACAATATCCGTCCTTCGGAATAAATACCTTACGGATCTGTCTTCCCAGTTCCATACGGATTGGTATGTTCTGAAGATTCGGCTCAGTACTGCTGATACGTCCCGTAGCAGTAATTGTCTGGTTAAAATTACCGTGGATTCTGCCGTCTTTCTGAATAAATGCCGCCAAACCGTCAGCATATGTGGATTTCAACTTGGTCAACTGACGATACTCCAGTATTTCTGATACAATCGGATACTCCGGTGCCAATTTTTCTAACACTTCTGCTGCAGTAGAATATCCTGTTTTTGTTTTCTTTCCATAAGGTAATTGGAGTTTTTCAAAAAGAATTACTCCCAACTGCTTTGGCGAATTAATATTAAATTCTTCACCGGCCTGTTCATAGATGGACTTCATCCGCTCATCAATACCCACAGCCAGACGGTCACCATATTCCTTTAAATCCCGGGCACTAATACGGATTCCGTTTTTCTCCATTTCATGAAGCACATAAAGAAGTGGCATTTCCATGGTGTCGTAAAGGTTGTCCATGTGCTGTTCTTTCAATGCGTTCTCTATCTGTTTCCATGACTTTAATGCTATGTCGGCTTCTGTCACAGCGCACAAAAATGCATTTTCTTCATTCTTTATCACACCATCTTCTAACGATAACTTTCCTAGCAATTCCTCTGCAGTTTGAACCATGCAACCGCAATATTCTGATGCAATCTCATCATATGGATAGGCGTTTTTCAATGGATTTAATAAATAGGCTCCTACTGCCACATCCTTAAAATGCCCCTCTTCCATATAGGAAATGATTTCTTCTTCCGGCAAAAACTTCAGTAGTTTTTTCACGTCAAAAGACATTACCTGACTTGCATTTTTGCATATTTCCTGTAACACTGCGGTATTATCATTTACATTTATTGCAACAAAAGCATTACCCATTTCGCTTGCCACAGAAAAACCGTAAAGCATAGTGTTTTCATCATATAAAGTAAAATTCCCCGCCTCTCCGTAAGTCTTTGTTCCGCAAGCACAAATGCCTACATTTTTTCCTTGGATTTTTTGCAGGAATTCCTGCATTTTTTCATAGGAATTTATCTTCTGAAACTCTGTCTTTGCAGAAACTTCTTCCATGATTTCGGAATCGTCTCCTACATTTTCAAATCGTTTCAACATATTTTTAAACTCTAATCTACGGCACATCAAATAAGCCTCTTTGGTAAAAAGATTACCTAAAAGAGTCTGTTCCAAATTTACCTCAATCGGAGCATCTGTAATAATGGTAGCCAACACTTTGCTTAACTTGGCAGTTTCATAGTTCTCCCGTAAGGATTCCTGTGCTTTGTTCGGCTTAATTTCATCAACATGTGCGTATGCATTTTCAATGGAATCATATTCCACAATAATCTTGGTTGCAGTTTTTTCTCCCACACCCGGAATTCCCGGAATATTGTCGGAAGTATCTCCCATTAACGCCTTTACATCGATAAACTGCTTCGGTGTAACCTCGTAACGCTCCAATACATCGGATGCATAATAATTTTCGATTTCCGTTCCGCCCTTTTTCGTCTTAGGAATACGGATCTGAATGGTATCTGTAGCTAACTGTAAAAGGTCGCGGTCTCCGGAAATAATAGACACCTTAAGTCCTGCTTTCTCTGCAACCTGCGCTATCGTTCCCAGTACATCATCTGCCTCGTAACCCGGCTGTTCAAACACGCATACACCCATGGCATGAAGCATTTCCTTCATTACCGGAACCTGCTGACGAAGTTCGTCTGCCATACCCTTTCGAGTGCCTTTGTATTCCTTATACATTTCATGTCTGAAAGTAGGTTTACTTACATCAAAAGCAACCGCCAGATGCTGCGGTTTTTCTTCCTCCAAAATGCGGAATAAAATATTTAAAAATCCATAGATGGCATTGGTGTGAAGCCCCTCTGAATTGGTCAGATCCGGCAATCCGAAAAATGCCCTGTTTAATATACTATGTCCATCAATTAATACGATTTTTCCGTTCATGGTTTCACCTCATTTTCTCACTAGATATATTTTACAACACTTTAGTTTTGTTGAAAAGATAAAGTTGGACAAGTTGCACTGAACCAAAAAATATGGTATAAAATAAATGTATTTTAAGAAAGGAGAAAAGGCGGGCATCCTTGCCTTGCCGTTTATGAATATATGAAAAAAAGACTTTTGTTGCTGATACTGGCCGGTTGTCTGGCATTTTCATTTTTCGGTTGCGGAAAAGAGAAACCGAATAAAAACGACGACGAAACTCAGCAGGGAGAAACTTCTGACAATACCGAGAACACTGGGGACGATGATTTAATTGATGATGAAATGGGTGTTCTTTATGTTCCGGATATATCAGAAGAGGCTTTAAATGCAGAAAGGAATACGGATAATGCCATTGATTTATTAACCTGTCCATGGGATCACGTAGTGTTCCGTCTCCAGGACGAAACCTTTGACCTTCCGTTTTCTTATGCACGAATTTCAGAAATGTGGACCTTTAATCTGGGAGATTACGGGTACGATGAAAACTTCCGATTACAGCCGGGTGAACGTACCACTGCAACAGTGGAACTGCATCATCCTGAGTTAGACTATCCAATGGTTGTCGGTTTTTACAATCCTTATGATGTCCCGATTACTGTTGAAGAATCCATGATTTGGAGCGTTTCCTTCGATTTGTCCGAAACTGAATCAGAAGTACTACCATTGTTACCGGGAAATATAACATTAGGAGCTCCAATTGTAGATGTGATTATCTTATATGACACTCCTGAAACTCCTTTTTCCTACAATAAAGACACCGGAACCTATGATTTGTACTATCAATTCGGTGCCGACCGTTTTGAATACGGATACGACAAATATGTTACATTGTTTATTGATGCGGAAGATGGTTTAATTAAATTTATTATTCAGAATTACGAATCAATACCACCAGCTTAGCTGGTGGTTTGCTCTGCGGCTATAAGCCGCTGTTACCAGCTTGCCTCTAAAGAGGCTCTGAAAGTCCGCCTTCCGCACTGTGGTCACAGGCCGGCTCTAAAGAGCCTCTTTTTATTTGCCTTTTTGTACCAGCTCACCTGTGAACGGGTCTATATACTCTTTCAGTGACATTTGGTCGTATTCTAAATCTTCTTTTAATTGATTTTTGATATACTCTTCAATTTTCTTTGCGTTTTTCCCTACTGTATCTACATAATATCCTCGGCACCAAAAATGACGATTCCCGTATTTATACTTGAGGTTTGCATGTCTCTCAAAAATCATTAGCGAACTTTTTCCTTTTAGATATCCCATGAATTCTGAAACACTATATTTCGGTGGAATTCGCACAAACATATGAATGTGATCCGGACATGCTTCTGCTGCGATAATTTCCACACCTTTTCTTTTACAGAGTTCGCTTAGAATCCTAGCAATATCTGCTTTAATTTGCTGATAAATAACTTTTCTTCTGAATTTTGGTGCAAATACAATGTGATACTTACATTCCCACATAGTATGTGCTAAACTATTCTTATCCATCTTGGATACCTCCTTGGCTTAATTTGTGCGGTTGGCGAACCTGCACTTATTATACCACTGGAGGTTTTTTCTTGCTTGAAGCTAAAGCTATCTGGGAACACACCTGCATAGCAGGTGGTTTTATTGTATCGGTATACAATAAAAAAAGGGCTGTTCAAAAGAACAGCCCTTAACTTTTATTATCCAATATATCCCTGCAATAATTTTAATGTATTAACAGCACCTTTTTTATGGCTTCTTTCGTAACCATGGGAAGCATAAACACCTGCACCGATAAGTCCGTGCTTAATGTCGTGTCCTGCTCTTAAGGTTGCTTCTACGTCGGATCCGTAATATGGGTAAATATCAACTGCATAGTCTGCTTTCATCTTCTTTGCTGCTTCAATTAATCCGCTTACTACATCGTAGCTGTAAGGACCACCGGAGTCTTTTGCACAGATAGAAACCTGAGTTTCATCACAGGTTAAACCATTACCTACGCAACCCATGTCTACAGAAATCGCTTCTGTAACACCGGCCGGTACAGAAGAACATCCGCCGTGACCAACTTCTTCATATACTGTCACATGAACATATACGCGACGTTGTGGAGTTACTTTTTCATCTTTTAAGTATTTTGCATAACCTAATAAAATAGCAACACTTAATTTATCGTCTAAGAAACGGCTCTTAATAAATCCGCTCTTTGTAACCTTTGTTCTTGGGTCAAAGCAAACGATATCGCCTACCTGGATACCCAATTTCATGGTATCTTCTTTGGACTTAACCAATTCATCCAACACAACTTCCATCTTATCCCATGCACGTTTGGTATCACTGTAATCGCCATTTACATGCACAGATGCATCAACCAACTGTAAGGTTCCTTCATAAATACCGTCAGCCTTGGTTACTACACGAACATTTTCTGCTTCTGCATTGTTTGCATTCATTCCTCCAAGGTTTACGATGCGAAGTCTTCCGTTTCCTTTTACTTCTGCAACCATACCGCCAAGAGTATCAAGATGAGCTTCCAAAAGAATGCCGTTGTCCTTATCTTTACCGCCAAGGTCAACGATAACGCCACCTTTTACTGTCATCTGCGGTTCATATCCCAATTCCTTAAAAGCATTCATTACCCATTCTGCTCCGTGATGGGTATATCCTGTTGGGCTGTCTACCGCCAACACTTCTACTGCTTTCTTTAAAATATAATCACCATAATTCTTTGCCATGGTTTTAACCTCCCGTACATTTTTCCGTTATATAGCATCTTTTTCCAGATAAATTTTCTATTACCGATCTGACGGATGACTATATAACTTCCTTTCTTTTAGTATAATGAACTCCACGCAAAATAGCAAGTAGGGTGAATAAAATTGCACCGTTTAATGCCTGTGGATTATTCACCACCGCCTGTGCTGCATACGCCATGATTCCGGTAAAGCAAATCGTCTGAAGCGGAAGTTCCTGTGTATCCTCCCCGGTCATTTTATGCATTTCCGCAAATGTTCCAGCGAAAATACCTATATAAGACAACAATCCCATGACTCCCATGGTCACCAAATACTGCAAATACTCATTGTGGGCATTTCTGAACCAGTCACTTCCTGTCATTTCCCGATAAATGTGGCCAAAGCAATCCGGTCCGATTCCAATTAATTTTTCCAAAAAGGTTCCGTTTCCGAAAGCCTCTATCGCAACCAACCAGGTCTCTCCACGGAAAGTCCCCCATGTTGGTCCAAACTGTTGTGCCTGAGAACAGATTCCTACTATCACCGCAAAAATGCCCACCACCAACAGTCCGCCGCGGATATACTTTTTCCATTTTAAATCAGGCAGAAGCATCATTATCACACCCACCACAAATATTATCATCCAGATCTGACTGTTCATAACCTTTAGGGAAATTTCATCAATTTCTATCATACGGATATGGTTCCGGATAAATTTGGATGCCCCTATGGCAAGCCCTATTATCATCCAGCCCAGTCCTGTGTAAATGCTTTTTTCTCTGTCACCAAGGGCTCTTAACAAACTGATGACAAGAATTACTCCAAACCCCAGATACAAGCTGTCTGCACGGCAATTCACCCCTGCAAAAACAGCAATAAACAAGCCTGCTCCAACAAGAATGTTTTTCCATATTGGGCCTTTTTTTAACCCAAATACGAAAAATGGTAGAATCAGTGCCCAATATCCGGAAAACCAATTATTATTCCCAATGGATGCCAAGTAATTGTAGGCTGTTTCTGTCGCAATATCCTGATGCATTCCGAAAATATCCAAGTAAAATTCATCTGTGATTGCCCACAGAAAGACAACTGTCGCCGAGCCTGTAACCACACCATACATCCAATTTTTCCACTTCATATACCGGGAAACCATAAAATAAATTCCCGTCAAAGCCAGAATGTATAAAGTTCCCACATTCCAGCCGTAGCTGCCCCAAAAGGCATCCGTTTTATATTGACTGAATAAATTGGACAACACTGATACTGCAGCAAAAACAATCACCGCGATATCCATTATGCTGTGTTGTTTTTCTTTTTTCTTTGTATCCAAAGATACCGGCTTTTCCCTTTCACACAGAAGGATACCGATGGCATACAAAAATGCCATCATCAAAAAAATATAGGCTTTAGAGCCCAGCAAATTAAAATAAGCATCGTCCATGTAAAAAGTCATGACCACAAAAACCATGGGTATCCATAGGGATGGTATCAGGTTTAATATTTTTTGTTTCATATGTTATAAACGCTTTCTATTGTATTATTTTTAATCTATATGTGGCTTTCATCATTTATTTTCAATGTTTGATTGTTCGTTTGAAGTATCCTTCATATTTTCAAATTTCTCTGACTCTCCCCATACTTTTGTATGAAAATAGCGGGGTAAATCCCCGCCCGAAGGTGGACCAGGACCTTTCGGTCAGCCCAAATATTAACATTGTTCGTACAAAGCAATGTCTGATTTAAGGTTCACTTTCAAAGCAGTGAAGCACTTAATGAGCCTTTGCTCATTTTTAGTATACGTAGGAATAAAATGAAAGTCAACATATCTAGTTGAATTTATAATTATTTAAGAATTTGTTCGATTTTTTACTTGTCGTGTGACCAGATTTAAAGATATGTTGTTACGAGAAATATGCCGAGTGTATTACGGGACACCCCATATCAAATCATAGTGCATAAAAAAGCAACAGGTGTATCCTGTTGCTTTTTATTTTTACCTTTCGGTACACATTTCTCACCAATGAACATTCGGACGATGAAAAAAATATTACATTGCACAATAACTAAATACTACAAAATATCAACTTTGTTACAACCTGTTATTTTAGCTGTTAACAAGCCCGCTCCCCAAGTTGCTCTGTATTTTCCACCATTTGCAGGACTAACTTTGACCGTTAAATCTTCACTTATAAGACCACTTTTGAATCCAATACTAATTTCTTTTTCTGTCGGTATCTCAACAATATTTCCTGCCACACAACTAATAGGTAAGTCATAATTCGAATGATTGATAATAGTCATATGATAACCAAACACAGTTGGGTGTGGGTCAATTTTAATCCTTACCATATCTCCTGAATTTGCTGAAATAGCATAACCACAATTTGGACAATTTGTTGCCATTGATGAAACCTCTTTACCACATTCTGGGCACTTAATTAAAGCCATTTTGCTATCCTCCGTTTATGTTTTTATTTTTTAATACATTCTGTTTGATAAATTCTTTTCACCTTCCACATTTCATTGAAAGAATATTAAACACTTTATTTTTTTATTGGTCTAGGGCATTCCGCATTTAGCGGTATTTTCCATTGTCTGCTAAACTTACTTTTCTCTGGTTTGAGGACAAGTACAATTTTTCCCTCTCTACACCACTTTTGGATAGTAGATTGAGAATATCCCCATTTTTCAGAGGCTTCTTTAGTTCCCATGTACTCCACGAAATTTAACCTCCTTTCTCTTTTGTATGTCTATATTTTAACGGAAATTCCGTTAAAAATCAATAATATTGTTCATATTAAGTAGAATTACTATAGAGGTGGTTTTATGAAACATTTAGAACGTATCAAAGCTTTAAGGGAAGATAACGACTATAATCAAACAATAGTAGCGAATGCAATTCACGTTGCTCAGACAACCTATTCTGACTATGAAAAAGGCAAGGTTCGAATTCCATTAGAATGCGTCATTGACTTAGCAAAGTTTTACAATGTAGATATGAACTACATCACAGGCGTTAGTGACGCAAAAAAAGAGTTTCCAAAGAAATAAAGCGGTAAAGGATTTTCATATTCCTTTACCGCTTTGTTTGTATACCTATGAAAAAACTCCCTTGATTTCTCAAGGGAGTCACTGCCGGCAGCGGGACTTGAACCCGCACGTTGTTGCCAACAACAGATTTTGAGTCTGCCTCGTCTGCCATTCCGACACGCCGGCATTTCGTACAACTAGCGTACTTGAAGAGTATAACTGATTCGTTCTAAAAAAGCAAGCATTTTTTTAATGAACTTTTACAGTGTAGCTTTTAACGCCTGTTATGGTCTCGCCGTCAATCTGTGCAGCGTCTAACTGGTCGTATTCAACAGTAACTTCATTATGTACTGTGTAAAAATCCATCATCTTCTTGAACTTTGTATGAGTTCCTTTGAATACGTTTAAAAATACAGCTAAAATCTGAAGACGGTTGCAGTCGTGAAGAACGCACAAGGTAATGGTTCTGTCGGGATTTTTACGGTCTTGCATTGGAGCAATCTTCATTCCTCCACCAAAGTAACGTCCTTTCATAGTTGGCGCCATCCAGATTTTATCGTATTCCTTCACAACGCCGTCTACAATGATTCTACCTTTTTTCGGCTTGTAATCATACGCTACGCCCTTTAATGCGATCATAGTGTAATTAACTTTTTTATCAGATTTTAATCTTTGCTCGTCCGCCTTTTTGCAGCAGTATCCATCCAAACCAAAGGCCACATTGTTTAAGAAATGATATTCTTCACCCTTTACCGTAGCTACCGGCAAGTTCTGAATATATTCTTTAATATCAACGATTTCTGTTAACTTATTTTCTTGGATATCACGTACAAAGTCATTTCCGCTTCCGCATGGATAAAAACTAATTCCGCATTTCGCTTTAATGTTGTTTAATTCATTAGCAAACTGATTAATGGTGCCGTCTCCACCGGCTAAAATCACCTCATCATTTTCATTCAGTTGAGATACAAATCCTCGAACACTTTCCAACTCAGTAACGTCAATAAAATGCAATTCTTCCGATGTAATAATATTTTCTAACTGTCTTGCCCCTAACTCGCCTTTTTTATTATTGGCCAGCGGGTTAAATAATACATATTTCATCTTTTTCTCCTACCTTTCGGCAAAACTCTCTACCATAAATATAACCGACATTTTCTCTAAATAAAAGCCTTTTTTTAATTTTGCAAAAAAAATACAATTTTCTTGACATTGCTTTGGGTTTATAGTATAGTAGTCACGTTGACAATATCAACAAGCTGCTATGGCTCAGTCGGTAGAGCGTCGCATTGGTAGTGCGGAGGTCACGGGTCCGATTCCCGTTAGCAGCTTTATTTTTTTGCAAAAAACAGCCGAAAAACACTGGTTTTTATAACCTATGCTTTTCGGCCTTTTTATTTTCCTCTATTTTGTAAATCTTATTTTTTGTGCCGGCTATTCTCTCAGATTATCCATTCTCTCGAATCAGCCATTCTCTTAAAACTTTACTTACTCGAAACTGATCTTGCTCTTTTCAAATACTTTCATCAGTACAACACTGAGAATCAGTCCCGCAACACCCTGAACCGCATTTGCAGGAATGTTTACCAAGGATGGGACGAATCCATATAAAAATCCTTCAAACAAATAATATCCTCCCACCATAAACACTTCAGCCACCAATCCGCTGACAATCCTGGACGGCAGATTTTTTAACCCCTTATGTAAAATCTTATACAAGCCATATGCTAACAACGCCATCAGACCCTTAATCAAAAACGTCGCCGGGGCATAAAGAACATAACCGGAGAAAACATCTGCTAATGCAGACCCGATTCCGGCTGCCAAATAGCCATACATTGGAGAGAGCATCCAGCCTGCAATCAGTACGACACAATCTCCTAAATTCATATATCCTTTCAATGGTGACGGAATTTTAATAATCATTGTTGCCACACAGATAAGTGACGCAAGCAATGCCCCCATAACCACTTTTTTCGTTCTCTTTTGCATGATTTTTGCTCCTTTACTTTCGCATAAAAAAAGTATATGATTATTCTGAACATATAACAAATACCAAATAAGGAGAATTTTATATAACCAGATGAAATATGTAATCAATCCGGAACAAAGACCTGTTTACCTACAAATATACAGACAAATCAGAGATGATATTGTCGCAGGAAATTATCTTTTTGGCTCGAAACTCCCCTCCAAACGCCATCTTGCAGAAGAAACAGGCGTTAGTGTCATTACCATCGAGCATGCTTATGCTCTCCTTTGTGACGAGGGGTACATCGAATCCAAAGAGCGTGTTGGCTATATTGTAGTTTTTCAAAACATTGATGGATTTGCCTCCGTGGCCAATCCTATTGCCCATGCTTTAACCTTGAGTTCCTCTACGCATAACCACCTTGATTTTCCCCTCTCGGTACTTAGCAGAACTATGCGCAAGGTCCTGGCAGAAAATGGTGACTCTCTGTTTGAGCGCTCGCCAAATCCGGGGTGCCCTCATCTGATTTTGGCCATACGTCAATATCTTGCTAGGAACCGCGGCATTCAGGTTGACAGCAACCAAATTATCATCGGCTCCGGTTCAGAATACCTATACACTTTAATTGTGGAATTGTTCGGAAGACAACACATTTATGCCATCGAATCTCCTTCGTACAAAAAAATCCGACAAGTGTACGAGTCAGCGGAAGTTACTTTTGAATCACTTCCTTTAGTTAACACCGGCATAGACAGCAACGCTTTAGAAAAAACAAAAGCTAACATTTTGCATACAACACCTTTCCGCAGTTATCCCAGCGGTGTTACCGCATCCGCTTCCAAACGACACGAGTATATCCGTTGGGCCTCACAAAACAACCGCTATATCATCGAAGATGACTTTGAGTCCGAATTTTCCGTTTCTACAAAACCTGCGGAAACGCTTTTTTCACTCTCTCCGGAAAATGTTATTTATTTAAACTCCTTTTCCCAAACCATTTCGCCTTCCTTGCGTATCGCATATATGGTTCTTCCAAAATCTCTCATCGGAATTTTTGAAGAAAAACTGGGTTTTTACTCCTGTACCGTTCCGACTTTTATGCAATACGTACTGGCAGAGCTCATCAATAATGGTGATTTTGAGAGACACATCAACCGCGTTCGAAGACATTTGCGAAAAAACTTAGCGACTGCTGAATCTGTCTCTGCCAAGTAGTGTCGTTTCTTGAACATTGTTATGATTCAATTGATTATTTTTTCAAAACTAAAAAGACATATTAAACGATGGCAGAGCATAAAAAAACAGGGCATGCATAAATGCACACCCTGTTTTCAAAGATTCTCTTGCAGAATCATTTTACCTGATAAACTATTTTACTAAAGCTACAGTTTCTCTTGCAATCTTTAATTCTTCATTGGTTGGAATGATAAATACTTTAACTTTTGAATCCGGAGTAGAGATTTCAACTTCTTTACCACGAACATTGTTCTTTTCTTCATCAATCTTAATTCCAAGATATTCAAAATACTTACAAATATCAAGTCTTGTTCCGATGGAGTTTTCACCGATACCTGCTGTAAATGCAATTACATCAACACCATTCATTGCTGCTGCATATGAACCAACGTATTTAGCAACACGGTAGTTAAATGCTTCAATTGCTAATGCTGCATGTTCATTTCCTTCGTCTGCTGCTGCCATAACGTCTCTGGAGTCAGAAGAAACACCGGACACACCAAGTAAACCGGACTTTTTGTTTAATACATTCATCATTTCTTTGAAGTCAATGCCTTCTTTTTTCATGATGTATTCTAATGCACCTGCATCGATATCACCGGAACGTGTTCCCATTAATAAGCCTTCAAGTGGAGTAAGACCCATGGATGTATCAACAGATTTTCCGTTTTCTACTGCACAGATGGAGCTTCCGTTACCTAAGTGGCAAACGATTGTCTTACACTTATCATATGGCTTTCCTGCTAATTCTGCTGCTCTTGCAGATACATATGCATGAGATGTTCCGTGGAAGCCGTATCTTCTTACTGCATATTTATCATAATATTCATGAGGAACAGCGTAGGTAAATGCTTTTGCAGGCATTGTCTGATGGAAAGCTGTATCAAATACACCAACCATAGGTACGCCAGGCATTAATTCCTGAGCTGCTAAAATACCTGTAATGTTTGCAGGGTTGTGAAGTGGTGCTAAGTCTGTACATTCTTCCAATACTTTAATTACTTCATCAGTAATTACAACGGATGTAGCAAATTTTTCAGCGCCGTGAACAACACGATGTCCTACCGCATCAATTTCAGATAAAGACTTAACAACACCATTTTCCGGATTTGTTAAAGCTTCGATAACTAATCTGATTGCTTCTTTGTGATCTGGCATAGCAACATCAGTGCTAATCTTTTCACATCCTGCCGGCTGATATACTAATCTTCCGTCAATACCGATTCTTTCGCATAAACCGGATGCTTTTACGTTTTCTGTCTCTGCATTAATTAACTGGAATTTTAATGAAGAGCTACCGCAGTTGATTACTAAAATCTGCATAATTTTTATCTCCTTTTTATTTTGAAAAATTTATATAATTTTTTATATAACAAATTAAATATTGACCTTTCGAACTAGGATATTTCCCTCATAATCTTAGTCCGGATCCGGTCTCTGGCATTTCCGATTGCCTTTTCATTTTTTCCCAACTCTTCCCCGATTTGACGGCAACTTGCTCCATCCACAAATCGAATAAAAACTTCCCACTCAAGAGGACTTAAAATTTTGTGAATTCTCTCCACAAGTCCCCGGACATTTTCCTGATCAATGTACAAATTCTCAGGATCATCACTTCGTTCCGTCTCCAAACGACTTTCCAGACTCTCCTCTTCTCCCTCTTCCGGTTCCGCAAAAAGGGAAACATATTTGTTGAGTGGCATATGCTTATTTCGTCCCGCCGCTTCAATCGCTTTATTCATTTGTCCTGAAATACAAATACCTGCAAATGTTTTAAACGAAGCTTTTTTCTCAGGAGAAAAATCTCTGTACGCCTGATACAATCCAATCATGCCTTCCTGTACCAAATCATCAGAATCTGCCCCCGCCAAAAAAAGTGTATTTGCTTTTTTTCTTACAACGGATTTGTATCGGTTAATCACCTCATCCATTGCCTGATGCTCACCCTGTTGTCCCATCAACACCAGTTCTTCATCTGTATAATGTGTCCAGTCTTTCATATATGAAATTCTTTTTCCTCCATTGTTTCATCCTTGTCGCATGAAAAACATTGCCTTTTTTCCTGACGAAACAATGCATTCATGGACCTAGTTTTTCTGCATGCGCTGACGCACAATTTCATACGCCAACACTCCGGTTGCTACAGAAGCATTTAAGGAATCGATATCCCCTTTCATTGGAATTGAGGCAACAAAATCACAATTTTCCTTTACCAATTTAGAAACTCCTTCTCCCTCATTTCCGATAACCATACCGATTGGACCTGTCAGGTTCAAATCGTACATGCACTGCCCTTCCATATCTGCACAAACAAACCAAATGCCTCTGTCTTTTAATTCCTGAATAGTCTTGGTTAAGTTGGTCACTTTCACCACCGGTGTATAGTTAATAGCTCCCGCACTGGTTCTGGCTACCGTTGCGGTCAGTCCTACAGCGCGACGTTTTGGAATAATCACACCATGTGCACCTGCCTGATTTGCTGTACGGATAATCGCACCTAAATTATGCGGGTCTTCAATTTCATCTAACAAAAAGATAAACGGCGGTTCGCCTTTCTCTTCTGCCAATGTAAAAATGTCTTCCAATTCTGCGTAATCGTAAGCGGCGCTTACTGCGATAACGCCTTGATGGTGCCCTGTCTGGGATAATTGATCTAAGCGTTCTTTTTCCACAAAATTGATAATTGCATCTGTCTTTCTCGCTTCTCTTACGATGGTACGAATCGGTCCGTCCGGACATCCATCCAGAATATAAAGCTTATCGATTGTTTTTCCGGCACGAATCGCCTCTGTTACAGCATTTCTGCCTTCGATATATTGTTCATTCTGTTTCATTGCGCTTCCTCCATCCCGATTTTAACCAATTCAATCATACGGGAAAAATCATTTTTCAAATACAGATATCCCATCAGCGCCTCAAAGCCTGTTGCCCTTCTATAGTCTACCATTGTTGCATTTTTTGCCATGGTACCGGACTTAGCATTTCGGCCCCGCTTGTACACTGCCTCTTCTTCCTTTGTCAAATAAGGAAGAATCTTTTCAATCATAGCTGACTGGGATGCCGCCTTCACAATCTTGCTGGTCTGACGATGCAACTGATGTGCGCTGGTATTTCCTTTTCCCACAACAATGGAACGAATCACCAAGTCAAACACTCCATCACCAATATAAGCCAATGTTAACGGAGAATAGGTTTTAATATCCTGCTCCTCTATTTGAAAATGTTCCAAAATATAATGATTTATGCCTTTTTCCATTCAAATGCTCCTGTGCTGTAACGCTTTTTGCAATATTACACCAATTCCCAGACTACACCTTCACGGGTATCTTTAATAGCAACGCCCTTAGCAAGAAGTTCCTCACGAATGGCATCTGCTCTTGCAAAATCTTTTGCCTTCTTTGCTTCCTTACGTTCTTCGATTTTTGCAAGGATAAAGTTTTCCAATTCAGCATCTACTGCAGATGTAGCATTATTCGCTTCGTTCTTCAAGCTTTCAGCGGCTTCTAATAAGCCTAATGATAATACAGTATCATAGTCCTTAAGCAATGCAATCTTAGTCGCATCGTTCATGGATGCTTTTAACATATCATACACTACCGTAATTGCCATAGATGTATTTAAGTCATTGATAATTGCTTCGGTAAATTTCTCTTTGTATTCAGCAAAAGCTGCTTCATCTACAGTACCTTCTGCTTTTAACTCAGCAACTCTTTTTACCAGTTTGTTGTAAGCTACAGTTGCATTATCTAAATTCTCATAAGAGAATACCAACGGTTTTCTGTAATGAGACTGCAAGCAGAACAAACGATATGCCAATGGATTATATCCCTTTGATTCAATCAGGGAAACTGTCAAAAATTCTCCCTTGGATTTACTCATTTTTCCGGACTGGTCATTTAAGTGATTGCTATGGAACCAGTAATTGCACCATTTATGTCCTACATATGCTTCGGACTGTGCGATTTCATTGGTGTGATGTGGGAAAATATTGTCCACACCGCCACAGTGAATATCCATATATTCTCCAAGGTGCTTCATACTGATGCAGGAACATTCAATGTGCCATCCCGGATAACCAACGCCCCATGGGCTGTCCCATTTTAAAGCCTGGTCTTCAAACTTGGACTTGGTAAACCAAAGAACAAAGTCATTTTTATTTTTCTTATTAGTGTCTTCTGTTACATCTTCACGTACACCGGTCTGAAGCTGTTCTTTTTCAATACCGGAAGAAAATACATAATAATCATCTAATTTACTGGTATCAAAGTATACGTTTCCGCCTGCAACATAGGCATAATCTTTTTCCAAAAGCACGGAAACCATATTGATAAATTCATCAATGCAATTGGTTGCCGGTTCAACAATCTCCGGACGTTTAATGTTTAATTTCACACAGTCTGCAAAAAATGCATCCGTATAAAACTGAGCAATTTCCATAACTGTTTTATTTTCTCTTTTTGCACCTTTTAACATTTTGTCTTCGCCGGTATCAGCATCGGATGCAAGATGTCCTACGTCCGTGATATTCATAACACGTTTTACATCGTAGCCAACGTAACGGAGACCTTTTTCCAAAACGTCTTCCATCATGTATGTGCGCAGGTTTCCAATATGGGCATAATGGTATACCGTCGGTCCGCAAGTATACATGCTGATTTTTCCTTCTTCATTTGGAATGATGGTCTCAACTGTTCTGGTTAATGTATTAAATAAACGAAATCTGTTTTCCATTTTAAATTTCTCCTACAAAGTTTTATTTATCTGCTGTTTATTTTTTTCTCTTTATCTGTTATTTGTAGTTTCATCTGTAATTGTAGTATATCGTTTCTTCATTTGCGACAAATCCGGCTGCTCACGCTTTATACTTTCTGACATCCGCCGCATCCCGCACATTTTGCATCGCTGTCAAATGCAACTATACTACTCTCATAAAGTGAAGCAATGCAACAAACTGCCTGGGAAGAAATCCCTTCTTCACTTCCGGTAAAGCCCAAACGTTCTTCAGTTGTTGCCTTAACATTTACCTGATCAACACTGATACCCAAAGTCTCGGCAATATTTTTTTCCATCTCGTCAATGTACGGACGAAGTTTCGGCTTTTGTGCAATAATGGTAGAATCAATATTCTCAACCACATAACCTTTTTCCTGAAGCATTTTTCCTACTTCTTCAAGAAGTTTTAGACTGGAAGCACCTTTATATTTATCATCTGTATCCGGGAAATGCTTTCCGATATCACCAAGTCCTGCGGCGCCAAGCATAGCATCCATAATAGCGTGCAACAATACATCTGCATCAGAATGTCCTAACAAGCCCAATGTATGAGGCACTGTTACTCCACCCAGAATAAGCGGACGGTCAGGCACCAGGCGGTGTACATCATATCCGGTTCCAATTCGCATATAAAATCCTCCGTTTTTCCTAAAAAAGGGCATAAAAACCCAATCTTTCACATATACACTATATTATAGCATCAATTGTTTAAAAAATAAAGATTTTTCTATCTTTCTTACGGCTATCTCTTGCGCATATTTTTCACGCATATCTCTTTTGCTCATCGATTTTTCTAAGTTCTTCTTTTTTCGTAACTACTCCCTCTTATTCAATTTTAAAAAAACTTGGAAACATTTGCCGAATGGCGTGGAATAAGAATATTGAAACACATTATTACCATTTTTGCAACAAAAAAAGCCCCGCGAACATCCCGTTCACAGAACCCTTTTAGTAGCGGAAGACGGATTTGAACCGCCGACACCACGGGTATGAACCGTGTGCTCTAGCCAACTGAGCTATTCCGCCATATTTAATTAACCCTTTCGGGAATGGGACCAACAGGGCTCGAACCTGTGACCCCCTGCTTGTAAGGCAGGTGCTCTCCCAGCTGAGCTATGATCCCATTTCGACGAGTTGCTTTCCGCAACTGACTTGTCCATTATACTATCTGTTTTTATATTCGTCAAGTACATTTTTTAAAAATTATTCTCTTTTTTTATAGTATTTTTATAGTACTGCATACTCGGAAAACCTTATGCATTTTTATTGTAATGTAAACCCGAAAAATCTAGGCATCTTTATTATACTACAAATCCGGAAAATTTTATGCTTTTTTGCCTGCTTTCAAAAAAATATCGCCGTGCCGGCGAACCGGCACGGACGAATTTTAATTGTCATCTTAAAGGACTACCATCCTTTATTTTTGTAACATATCTTTATATATATGTTTTTATATAAAATAGTTAACCGAAATACTTTACCCCTGCTTCAAAGATATGCATATCCTGATCGCCAACAATGTTCATTGCAATACCGTCACCACGACGCTCTGCATGTGCCATCTTACCGAAGACTCTACCGTCAGGACTTGTAATACCTTCGATTGCCATATAAGAACCATTTACATTCCATTCTTCATCCATGGTTGGATTACCCGCTTCATCCACATACTGGGTAGCAACCTGTCCGTTTGCAAACAGTTTCTGTAACCATTCATCATTCGCAACAAAACGGCCTTCACCATGAGATGCCGGAATTGCATAAGTCTTTCCAAGTTCTGCACATGCAAGCCATGGAGACTTATTAGATACAACCTTGGTATAAACAACCTTGGAAACGTGACGTCCGATTGTGTTATAGGTTAAGGTCGGTGAATCTGTTTCCTGGGTATGAATCTGTCCGTATGGAACTAATCCCAATTTAATCAACGCTTGGAAACCGTTACAAATACCAAGCACCAAACCATCACGCTCATTTAACAATTTATGCATTTCCTCTTTTAATACTTCGTTACGGAATGCTGTTGCAAAAAATTTTGCACTACCGTCCGGCTCATCACCGGCACTGAATCCGCCCGGAAGCATTACAATCTGAGCCTGAGCAATTTCTTTTCTAAACAACTCAACGGATTCGCGGATATCAGAAGCGGATGCATTTCTTAACACCTGAATGCTGGTATCTGCTCCTGCTGCCTTGAATGCCTTCATAGAGTCAAATTCACAGTTGGTTCCCGGGAATACAGGAATAAATACCTTTGGAACAGCTACTTTATTCTTGCATACATAAATATCTTTTGTATCGTACATAGAACTGTTTACTAAGGTCTTATCTTCTGTTGCTCTGCTTGGGAAGATTGGCTCTAATGTCTTGTTCCATGCATTTAACGCTTCATCCATGGAAATGGATGCGCCAATGTATTCAAATGTCTGAGTATCATTTACATGACCGATCACCTTGAACGTCTTATCAGTAGTATTACCCATCTGTGCAACAGCTTTTTCTACTTCTGCAATCATATTTGCAGGAACTTCAGCTACGAAGTTACCAAAGCCAACACCAAATACGTCGGATTTGCATACACAGTCACATAAGCTTACACCCAGTTTATTACCGAACGCCATTTTGCTTAATGCTGCGCAAAGTCCATATGCATCTAAAGCATAACAAGAAACAATTGCTTTCTTCTGAATTAATGAACGAATGGCTTCGTATACTGCCTTCGCAGATTCTGCTACAGGCATGTCAAATTCATCCCTCTCCATCTTAAACATTACTAATTTGCTTCCGGCCTTTTTCAATTCAGGAGAAATGATATCGCCAACCTTTGCCACATCAACAGCAAAAGAAATCAATGTTGGTGGAACATCAATATCCTGGAACGTTCCGGACATAGAGTCTTTACCACCGATACTCGGTAAGCCGAAATCCATCTGCGCTCTGTAAGCACCAAGTAATGCTGCCACAGGCTGACTATATCTTCTAGGATCTTCGCTCATACGGCGGAAATATTCCTGGAAGGAGAAACGGATTTTCTTGTAATCACCACCGGTTGCAACGATACGGCTGATGGAATCAAGTACCGCATAATATGCTCCGTGATATGGGCTCCAGCTGGATAAATCCGGTGAAAAACCATAACTCATCATGGTAACGGTTTCTGTTGCACCATTTAATACAGGGACTTTGGCAACCATGGCCTGGGTTTCTGTTAACTGATATCTGCCGCCATAAGGCATAAGTACTGTTCCTGCTCCGATGGAGGAGTCAAATCTTTCTACTAAGCCCTTCTGGGAACAAACATTTAAATTGCTTAAGGTATCAAGCCATGACTTTTTCACATCAAACTCTTTTTTGCCGTGTCCACCACAACATCCATGGCCTTCATGTTTATGCTCGTGCTTTTCGCATCCGCAGCTTTGCTCTTCGTGACCATGACCGCCACAGCCACATTTTTTTAAGAAGCTGTCTTCCTTCTTCGGCATTTCTACATATACATTGGTTTCCTGATGTGCACCATTCGTATCTAAAAATGCTCTGGAAAGGTTCACAATCTCTTTGCCTCTCCAAATAAGTACAAGTCTTGGATCTTCTGTTACTTCTGCAACTTCAACTGCCTCTAAGTTCTCTTCAGCAGCATAAGCTAAAAATGCTGGAACATCCTTTTTGTCAAGAACAACCGCCATACGTTCCTGAGATTCGGAAATGGCAATTTCTGTACCGTCAAGACCTGCATATTTTTTCGGAACCTTATCAAGCTGAATGCGTAATCCATCTGCTAATTCACCAATAGCAACAGACACACCGCCTGCACCAAAGTCATTACATTTTTTAATTAAAGAAGCAACTTCTTCTCTTCTAAATAATCTCTGAATCTTTCTTTCTGTCGGTGCATTACCCTTCTGAACTTCAGCACCACAGGATGTTAAAGATTCTGTTGTATGGCTCTTAGAAGAACCGGTTGCACCACCACAACCATCACGTCCGGTTCTGCCACCTAATAATACAATAATATCTCCCGGATCAGAATTTAATCTCTTTACACAACGACGAGGAGAAGCACCCATAACAGCACCCACTTCCATTCGTTTTGCTACGTAATTCGGATGATAAATCTCCTTTACATATCCGGTAGCCAAACCAATCTGGTTACCATAGGAAGAATAACCTGCTGCTGCTTCACGTACAATCTTTTTCTGTGGAAGCTTGCCTGCTAAGGTTTCTTCCATCGGACGAGTTGGGTCAGCCGCACCGGTTACACGCATTGCCTGATATACATAGGAACGGCCTGACAATGGATCACGGATAGCTCCACCCAGACAGGTTGCAGCACCACCAAATGGTTCAATTTCTGTTGGATGGTTGTGAGTTTCATTTTTAAAGCTGATAAGCCATTCTTCTTCCACTCCGTCTACATCCACAGGAACTACGATACTACAAGCATTGATTTCATCAGACTCTTCCTGATCCTGCAATTTGCCGTCTTTTTTCAGCTTACGCATCGCCATTAACGCCAAATCCATCAAGCATACATATTTATCTTTACGCTCGCCAAATACTTCTTTACGAACTTTTAAGTAATCGTTATAGGTATCGGTGATTAAACCATTGTAATAGCCTTCTTCAAATTCCACATTCTTAAGTTCTGTGGAGAATGTAGTATGACGACAGTGGTCGGACCAATATGTATCTAACACTCTGATTTCTGTCATGGAAGGATCTCTGTGTTCTTCTTCATTGAAGTACTTCTGAATATGTAAAAAGTCCTTTAAAGTCATAGCAAGTCCCAAAGAATTATAAAGCTTTGTTAATTCTTCTACTGCCATATCCTTAAAGCCGTCAAAAATCATAACATCTGCAGGCTCTTCGTACTGCATAACCAAAGTTTCAGGAATAGTTTCTTGCGCTTCTCTGGAATCCACTGCATTGATGCAATGAGCCTTAATGCGTGCCAATTCTTCTTCTGTAACCTTTCCTTCGATTACATAAGTGGTTGCACAACGGATAACAGGCTCCTCTGCCTCCTCTAAAAGTTTGATGCACTGTTCTGCTGAATCTGCTCTCTGGTCAAACTGTCCCGGCAAAAATTCCACACTGAATACAGCTCCGTCTTTATTTGGGAATGTTTCCAAATAAACATCGTCTACCGGAGGCTCGGAAAATACGGTCTTAAGAGCACGTTCAAATGTCATTGGGGTAACATTTTCCACGTCATACCGAATCAATACTCGCACATTGGTAACTCCGGTTATTCCAAGATAACCTTTAATTTCTGCTGCTAAGGATTTTGCAGCCACGGCAAAATCAGCCTTTTTTTCAACATACACTCTTCGTAAGTTGCTCATAAGTACCTCCTGTTTTGTCTTAAGATTTTATATTAATTTTCTCACACAA
>JAZQXN010000024.1:0-72167 GCA_045632875.1 Lachnospiraceae bacterium | reverse complement strand
TGCGGGTGTAGTTCAATGGTAGAACACCAGCCTTCCAAGCTGGATACGTGGGTTCGATTCCCATCACCCGCTTATGCGCGAGTGGCTCAGTTGGTGGAGCACGACCTTGCCAAGGTCGGGGCCGCGGGTTCGAGTCCCGTCTCGCGCTCTGCATTGAAAAAATAGACATCCTTTAGGATGTCTATTTTTTGCAACGAGGCACATAAGTGCCTCGAAGGTTCGAGGTCTACGCTTCGCTCCGGTCCGCGCAAAGCCGAGGTCCACCGGACCTCGTGCGCCGTCTCGCGCTCTCAGTTGAAATATAAAAGAGACATCCGGGTGGATATCTCTTTTTTTGTTTCAATGAGGCACATAAGTGCCTCGAAGGGGTGAGGTCTTGCACTTTAATAAATTAGAAAAAGGCATGTCTTTTTCTTTTATTGGAAAGAATAAATCAAGGAGGTTTACTATGAAGGGAAAAATTGTAGCAAGAATTTGGGATTATGTTATGATGACGGTTGGTTGTATTTTATTTGCAGCCGGTATTTCTATTTTTGTTGATCCATATAATTTGGCACCGGGTGGTTCTACAGGTATTTGTATTCTTGTCAGCTATCTGACAAATATTCCAACCGGTACACTTGTATTTATATTGAACATTCCGTTATTGATTTTTGGATGGATTAAATTTGGAACAAAATTTATTGTTTCTACAATCTATGTAACTGTACTCACCTCTTTTCTGATGAACCTTATAGAGGCTTATTTGATTCCGGTGATTGGACTGGTTACGGAAAATGTTTTGGTGGCCGGTGCAGCCGGTGGCGCTATTTTTGCAGTGGGAATGGGTATCATTTTTAAACATGGAGGAACTACGGGTGGATCTGACATTATTGTAAAAGCAATCCGCCAAAAGCACCCACATTTAAAGACGGGAAGAATTTATTTGGTTTCCGATTTCTTTATTATTGCAACTTCAGCACTTGTATTCCGGAATATTGAAAATGCATTGTATGCAGTTGTAACCATAGTTGTTTCCAATTTTGTATTAGATAGAGTTTTGTACGGCGGAGACCATGCCCACGTGCTTTATGTTATCAGTAATGAAGCGGATAAAATTGCTGCCCGCATTTTGGAAGAAGCGGATGTTGGAGTGACTAAGATTCATGGCGAAGGCGGATACACAGGCGAAAAGAAAAATGTTTTGATGATTGTTGTGAAAAACTACAATTATACCAAAGTACGTAACATTGTCCGTGAAGAAGACAAGGAAGCATTTTTAATTGTGTCCGGAGCCAGTGAAGTGTTTGGTGACGGATATAAAGACCACTATATGCAGGAAATTTAAGAATTACTTTGGAATAGTGATAATAAATTTGTGGAGAATATTAAGCGTGGCAACTATGACGGCGGCTTACAGTTTCATCTGTTCGTCCGCCGTTCTTCATTTATTTGTCACATTAGAAACATAGGATAATGGTGAAAATGAAAAAAGGAGATGAGTCCGTGAGTTATAGATTTGAAAGAAATGCGAAGAAAAGATTAGGAAAAAAGATAAGTCTTATGTTGGCGGTAATGCTTGTGTTAACGTCTGCTACGGCTTGTGGAGAAAACGTCGGAAAAGGAACTCAGGATAAGAATGGAAACGATACCATTCAACAAAAGGCAGAACCGATTAATATGCCGGAAGTGGAATGGAAAACCGAGGCAGAGACAGGAGAAGATGTAAAAGACGTAATGAAGGCAATTATTACATTGACAGGGACAGGCGCAACAATAGAAGGTGCAGGTGTCCAAGTTGTTGGTAATAAAGTTACCATTACTGAAGCGGGAGAGTACGAGTTGTCCGGAACTTTGGAAGGTCAGTTGGTAATTGATACCGATAGCGAAGAAAATGTCAAATTGATTTTCAATGGAGTAAAAATTACAAATCAAAACTCTGCGGCTATTTATGTTATCAGTTCTCCGGGTAAAACCATTTTGCATTGTCAGAAAGGGTCCGTAAACTGTATCGTAGACGGAGAAACCTACACAGAGATTAATTCAGATGAAGAGCCAAATGCTGCAATTTTTGCAAAAGATGATTTGAAAATCAGTGGTAGCGGAGCGCTGTATGTAACCGGAAATTATGAAAAGGGAATTTCCTGCAAAGATGATTTAGAAATAAAAAATGCATCTGTGTATGTAGATGCAGTGGACGATGCCGTCCGTGGAAAGGATTCCTTAGAGATAGAAAAGGCGTTTCTTTATTTGCTTGCCGGCGGTGACGGTTTAAGAACCAGCAACGAAACAGAGGAAGAAGAAGGGTGTATAACTATCGTGGATTCCCAGTGTTATATAACGGCATATTTGGACGGAATTCAGGCGATTAAAGATTTAACTGTTACCAACTGTACAATGGGAATTACTTCCGGAGAAGGATACACCGGTGGAACCGATGCCCAGGAAGAAGCTACCATAAGTCAGTCTGATACGACCGGAACAATAATGCTTAGCTCCTATGTTGCAGGCGGTCCTGGAGGTGGTCCCGGTGGTGGCCCGGGTGGTGGACCCGGAGGAATGGGAGAGGGTAACTCCAATGAATATACAGACAGTTGCAAAGGCTTAAAGGCGGATGGAAATTTCACTGTGTCCGGGGGAAGTTATACAATTGATGCTTATGATGATGCTTTTCATTGTGGTGAAACAATGACCATTAATGGCGGAGAATATGTAATTTCAACGGGAGATGATGGTTTTCATTCGGATGATGTGTTGGTGATTGAAGATGGAAATATTGACATTACTACATGCTATGAAGGTTTAGAGGCCTCTAAGATTTATTATAATGGGGGAACTACGAGAATGGTTGCCCGTGATGACGGAATCAATGCAGCCGGAGGAAATGACGGCTCAGGAATGGGCGGTATGTGGGGCGATCAGTTTAGCTCAGATGGCTCTTCTTTGGTAGAGTTAAATGGCGGATATCTTATGATGGATGCCAGCGGTGATGGCTTGGATTCTAATGGCGACTTAATGATCAATGGAGGAACTTATATTGTATACGGTCCAACCAATAATGGAAATGGTGCGCTGGATTATGCAGGAAAGTGTCAGCATAAGGGTGGAACACTGTTAGCTGTTGGAAGTGCAGGAATGGCACAATCTCTTTCCAGTGATTATGGTGTAGTAGCGTTTACTTGTGGAATGCAGGCAGATACTATTTTGAGTATTCAGGACGAAGACGGAAATATTATTCTGAGTTTTGCGGCGCCGAAGACCTATAATTGTGTGGTATTTGCTTCGGAGGAAATAAAAACCGGAGAGACCTACAGTGTATATGCCGGCGGTAGTTACAGTGAAGAATCTTTAGATGGAATTTACAACAAAGGGACTTACAGCGACGGTGAGTTGCTGGGAAGTTTAGAGGCAAATTAAATAGTCTTGAAAGGTGTTTGGGAAAGAAAAAATACCTTTTACAAAGAAATATCTACCCCTTACTGTTAGTTGATTTACAAACCCTATAGGAGTTTGGTACAATATCATCAGAACGAAAGAGGGGTAGTTTTTTATGGAGAAGAAAAATAAACTTTGGACAAGAGACTTTACAATTATTACCGTAGGAACAGTGGTGTCTATGTTTGGAAATTCCCTGGCAGGTTTTGCTTTGGGGTTATTGGTACTGGACTATACCGGCTCCACCTTTTTGTATGCATTATACTTATTTACATATACGTTTCCAAAAATTGTGGCTCCCATATTGGCGGGGCCGTATTTGGATAAGTTTTCCCGGAAAAAGACTATATACACGTTGGACTTTGTTATTAGTGGATTATTCTTGATATTTGCCGCATCTTTGAAATTTGGCTTCTTTGGTTTTCCGTTGTTGATAGTAGGAGCGTTTTTGATGGGGGCAATTGATAGTGTGTATCAAGTGGCTTATAGCAGTCTTTATCCTATGTTAATTACAGAGGGTAATTATCAGAAGGCATATTCTATTACCAGTGTATTGGAAACGGTTACCGTGTTGATGATTCCAATATCTGCCTTTGTGTATAATACGATCGGAATTACCCCTCTGTTGTTAATCAATGCAGGAACGTTCTTTATAGCAGCTGTAATGGAAACCCAGATTAAGCACGTGGAAGAGTATTCCGAGCAACGGAAATCAGAAGTATACGGCATAAAGAAATATGTTGGTGACTTTAAAGAAGGTATGAAATATTTATCCGTGGAAAAAGGTTTGCTGGCAGTGTGCCTGTATTTTGCATTTATTTCCTTCGTAGGTGGAGTGGAAGGTGTATTGCAACTACCATATTTTAAAGGAAATTATGCCAACGGGGAATATATTTATATGACGGTCATGATCGGTGCGGTCGTAGGACGTTTTCTGGGAGGTATTCTATATTATAAATTCAGAATCCCGACAGCAAAGAAATATATAATTTCTTTGTTTGCCTACATTGGAATTTATGTAGTGCAGGCAGTATATTTATTTACTCCGCTAAAAATAATGGCAGTGCTTATGTTTGCAAGCGGATTGATGAGTGTGACAACTTACAATATTCGTATTTCTGCAACTCAAAGTTATGTTCCTCATGAAAGAAAAGGGCGTTTTAACGGCACCTTCCAAATGATGTGTACGACAGGCACGTTGATGGGAGAAGCTTTGGGCGGCAGCTTGTCTTTAGTGGCAAATGAGAGAATCATTATGGCAACGGCTGCCGGCTGTTGCGTGGTTGCGGCAGTGTTTTTGATTGGCGGAAATAAAAAGCATGTAGCAAAAGTATATAACAGGGAAGCGTAAAGAACACAGAAAATGTATAGATTATATATGAACGAAAAAAGTGGAGCCTCTTAAGAGGTTCCACTTTTTCGTCTTTATGAAAAGTTATTCGTTTCTTAAAGGTTAAAATTCCGGTTCGATTAATCCGTAAGTGTTGCCTTTTCTCTTATAAACAACATTTACTTCTTCGGTATCAGCATTTTGGAATACAAAGAAATCATGTCCTAGTAATTCCATCTGGATACAAGCATCTTCAGCAGTCATAGGTTTCATGCCGAAGCGTTTTACTCTTTCAATGCGGATTTCTTCATCATCATCGAAGCTGTCTTCGTAGAATTCCGGTACGAAACTACTTGTTTCATGTCTGTGTTGCTGAATTAATTTCTTTCTATATTTCTTTAATTGACGTTCAATTACTTCTGCAACCAAATCGATGGAAACATACATGTCACTGCTTACTTGTTCGGAACGGATGATTCCGCCTTTGACAGGAATGGTTACTTCGATTTTCTGTCTGTTCTTTTCAACGCTTAAGGTTACACTTGCATCGGTATCTTTGTAAAAATACTTGTCAAGCTTTGATAATTTCTCCTCAATGGCTACTCTTAATCCCTCGGTTACGTCAATATTCTTTCCACTAATAGTTATACGCATACGCTCAACCCCTTTGCTTTTAAGATACATTTATTATAACATTTAATGAATTGTCTGTAAAGTCTTTTGCTGAAAGTTATAAATTCTAAAAATTTCAGAAAAACAGGTTGGAAAATTCGTAAATTTATAACACATATATAGACACAAAACTTGAAAAATGTGGTAAAATAAACATAACTATGTGAATTTATAAGATTAAAACATTTTGACAAGGTGATTTATGAATAGAAAAACAATATGCATTACAGGGGCTTCAAAGGGAATCGGATATGCTATTGCAAAGAAGTTTGCTGATGGAAATCATAATTTGGTGTTAAATACCCGTTCTGATGAGGTTTCATTAAAAAAATTGCAGGATGAAATTAATGAAAAGTTCCCGGGGAGTTGTATCATTTCCGTTGGAGATGTGGGCAATCCGGATTATGCAGCCCGGTTGGTTGAGGCAGGAGAAAAAGCTTTTGGCTCCATTGATATTTTGGTTAACAATGCCGGAATTTCATATATCGGACTTTTGACAGACATGACAGTGGAAGAATGGCAAAGAGTGATGGACACAAATTTAAACAGTCTGTTTTATCTTTGCAAAACGGCAATCCCTTCTATGGTGAAAAAACAGCAGGGACACATTATAAATATTTCCTCGATATGGGGGAATGCAGGTGCGTCTTGTGAAGTGGCTTATTCTGCGTCAAAAGGCGGAATGAATTTATTTACAAAAGCATTGGCTAAGGAATTAGCGCCAAGCCATGTTCAGGTAAATGCCGTGGCATGTGGCGTGATAGATACTGCAATGAATCAATGTTTTTCTCAGGAAGAAAGAGAAGAATTGGCGGAAGAAATTCCTATGGGACGCTTCGGAAAAACAGAGGAAGTTGCAGCAGTTGTGTATTCCATGGCATATTCGCCGGAATACTTAACAGGACAAATCGTTACTTTAGATGGAGGAATGGTATGAGAGATATCATAAAGGAAAGAATTAATCCTAAAAATGCGAAAAGTGAGTATGATGCATCTTATATATTGGCATTAGCATTAGATATTGGAGAAGAGATGTTGATTAGCGGTGGTGAAGTAAACCGTGTGGAAACCACCATTGCAAGAATTTTACGCACCTATGATTGTGAAAAATTAAATGTATTTGTAATCCCGGGATACATTTCTGTATCACTTTTAACACCGGATGGAGAAGTATTGAACCAATCCAGACGTATTTACTCTTTTAATAATAACATGTCGCATTTGGAAGCGTTAAATGAACTTTCCAGATACATTTGCAACAATAAACCAACGGTAGCAGTGATTTATGACCGTTTGGAAAATATAGAATTGCTAAAATATAAAAAAGACAACCTGGTTATGGTATTTGCTTATTTCTTGGGAAGTGCAGGATTCACCCTATTCTTTGGGGGAAACTTGCTGGATTGTCTGGCGGCCGGTGTGATCGGAATCTTCATATTGCTGATGAACCGATTCTCGAAAATGCAGAAAATGAACCGCGTGGTATACACATTGATGACGGCATGTTTTTCCGGAGTGTTGGCGGTGCTGTTTTGTTATTTGGGTTTCGGACAACATTTGGATACAATTATTATAGGTGATATTATGTTGTTGGTACCGGGAGCAATGATTACTCTTGCAGTACGTGACATGTTGTGCGGAGATATTATTGCGGGAGCCTTCCGTATTATTGAATCTTTGATGATTGCCGGAGTACTTGGCGCGGGATATGCGATTCCATTATTACTGATGGGAGGATTGCTGTAATGATAGAGATTTTATTAGAAATATTAGGTGCATTTCTTTGTACTGTTGGGTTTGCTATTTTTTACCGTACAAAGAAGAAACGATTATTGTTAGTTGGACTTTCCGCTGCTTTTGGATGGACAGTATGCTGTGTTGTAGAGTTTTATACAGATAGTATCTTTTTGATTTACCTGATGGGAGCGGCAGCAGTAACTCTTTATTCTGAAGTAATGGCGAGATTAACAAAGACACCGGCAACTGTTTATCTGGTTCCGGGATTGTTGCCACAGTTTCCGGGAGGATCTCTGTATTACACTACCTATGCTTTGGTAGTGGGAAACCATGGAGATGCAAAGGTTCACGGTATGAACACTGCACTTGCTGCGCTTGGTATTGCTTTTGGCTTGGTTGTGGTTTCTGTGATTATGCATTATTATAATGAATTCAAATTAAAAAAAGGACAGCTTAAGAAATGAAGCAGACAAAAAACTGGGGAAACAAACAGTTAGTATATTTAATAGCTACCTTGGCATGGCCTACTATATTAGATCAGTTGTTGCAAACTGTGGTTATTTATGCAGATACTGCCATGGTAGGAAGAATCGGAGCAAATGCCTCGGCAGCAGTTGGTTTGGTGACACCGGTAACCTGGTTAATAAATGGTCCGATATTCGGTTTGGGAATTGGTGTATTAGCCTTTATTTCCAGAAATAACGGGGCAAAAAAGTATGATGAAATAAAAGTGGCTGCCGTGCAGGCGATTTATCTGGCGTTGATATGTGGCGGATTGTTTTCTGTTGTTATTGTGGCAATCAGTCCGTATTTACCGGCATGGTTGGGTGGAGCTCCGGAAATTCAATGGGATACCACAAAATATCTTGCTATCACCGGCGGTGCGACTATTTTCCGAAGTGTAAGTATAGTATTGGGATGTGCGTTACGAGGTACGGGCGATACCAAAACGCCAATGATTAATAATACACTTATGAATGCGGTAAATGTGATTTTGAATTTCCTGTTTATCTATGACAGCAGGGTGATTACTATCGGAACATTTGATGTTCCGATGTGGGGAGCCGGCATGGGAGTAGCAGGTGCTGCATTGGGAACGGCGGTGTCTTGTATCGTTGGTTCTGTCATGATGGTGATTGCAGTAATGCGTAGCGAAGTATTGTCTCCGCTGCACATTTCCAAGAAGGTAGATAAGCGTGTGATGGGACAGTGCGTTAAGGTTGGGGTGCCGTTGGCAATCCAGCGAATTGCAATTTTTTCAGGACACACGGTATTTACTTCAATGGTTGCCCATTTGGGAACGGTGTTATTAGCTGCTCATTCTATTGCTATTTCTGCGGAAGAATTATTCTATATTCCGGGCTTTGGAATGCAGGAGGCAGGCTCTACATTGGTGGGAAATGCCATGGGCGAAGGAGACGAAAAGAAAATGGATCGACTTGCCCGATTACTAATTTTAATTACAACCGGGCTTATGGCAGTAACCGGTGCGTTGCTATTTATTTTTCCGGAATTCATGATGAAGATTTTTACAGAGGACCCGGAGGTTATTGCAGCAGGTGTTATTGCCCTTCGGATTGTGGCTGTGTCAGAGCCTATTTACGGTGCTTTGATTATGTTAGAAGGTATTTTCAATGGTGTTGGTAATACGAAGACCACTTTTATTGTAGGCGTAGGAACCATGTGGGGCATTCGCGTCTTATTTACAGCCCTTTGTGTATACGTTTTGAATTTAGGATTGGCTTCCGTATGGGTTTGTATGGTTGCGGAGAATGTGGCAAAAGCCCTCATCTTAGGTTTTCTGTTTATGCGGGGAAATTGGAAGAAAGGTGCCGCAAAATATTCCTAGAAATTGTTGCGGACACATAGTATAAAGATAGTATAAAAAGCTGAAAGACTTGAAAATGAAAAGAGGTTTAAAAGCATGAAAATTGTAGTATTGGCCGGCGGCTTAAGTACAGAAAGAGACGTTTCTTTGGTAACAGGAAGAAACGTGTGTGAAGCGTTGAGAAGAAGAGGCCATCAGGTTATGTTGATGGATGTATATTTAGGATATGGGAAAAAAGGAGAAGATTTAACAGATATTTTTTCCGTAGCAAATAGTATCAATCTGGAAAGTTCGGGAATTCCTACTGAAGCCCCGGATATTGAAGCAATTAAGGCAATGCGTCAGGATAAGGATGGATTCTTTGGACCAAATGTGATTGCAATTTGTCAGATGGCTGATATTGTATTTTTGGGATTACATGGCTCAAATGGAGAAGATGGAAGAATACAGGCTGCTTTTGACCTGTTTGGTATTAAATATACAGGCACCGGCCATTTAAGTAGTGCCATTGCTATGGATAAGGAGATTTCTAAGGAGTTTTTTGTATCCGGTGGAATTCCAACACCAAAAGGTGTGGTTGCTATTAAAGATCAGGCAAATCTTACTTTGGAAGAGGCGGATGTGCCGTTGCCGTGTATTGTAAAACCATGCTGCGGCGGTTCCAGCATTGCAACGACAATTGTTCGCAAACCTGAGGAATATGAGCCGGCATTGAAAGAAGCATTCGACTGGGAAGAGAGGGCGATTGTAGAACAGTTTATTAAAGGTCGCGAATTTTCCGTTGGTGTTATGGAAGGGAAAGCTTTACCGGTAATTGAAATTGCACCGGTAGAAGGCTTTTACGATTACAAAAATAAATATAAAGCGGGAAGTGCCATTGAAACTTGTCCGGCAGATCTTCCGGAAAGCATTGCAAAAGAAATGCAACGTTATGCGGAAAAAGTGTTTGATTGTTTGAATTTTGAAACCTATGCCAGAATGGACTTTTTGTTGAGTGAAAATAATAATATTTATTGCTTGGAGGCAAATACTTTACCGGGTATGACTCCAACCAGTTTGTTGCCACAGGAAGCTGCGGCAATTGGTATGAATTTTGAAGATTTGTGTGAAGAAATTATCCGTATTTCTTTGGCAAAGTATCAATAGGGGTGCATAGAAAATGAAAAATATGACAGTTGCAAATATTATCAAGGCGGTAAACGGAACATATGTAGGAGCGGAGAGCTTGTTAGACCAGGAAATTTCCGGTGTAGTCACGGACAGCAGAAAAGTAGAGCCGGGATACCTTTATGTGCCATTTCGTGGTGAACGGGTTGATGGACATAGTTTCATTCCGCAAGTGTTTGAGAAGGGAGCATTGTTAACCTTATCCGAAGAACCATTGGAGAATCTTTTTGCAACAAAAAATCTGATGCCCTATATATTAGTGAAGTCAGCGCCGCAGGCATTAAAGGATTTGGCGGCTTTTTACAGACAGCAACTGGATTGTATCATTGTTGGAGTTACAGGAAGTGTGGGTAAAACCAGTACAAAAGAAATGATTGCATCTGTTTTGAGTCAGCGTTTTTCCGTACAAAAAACACAGGGGAATTTTAATAACGAAGTGGGCTTGCCATTAACAATTTTTTCCATAGGGGAAGAACATGAAGTGGCAGTTGTGGAAATGGGAATTTCTGAGTTTGGTGAAATGAGCCGCTTGGGAGCCATTGCCAGACCGGATATTTGTGTTATTACCAACATTGGCGTGGCTCATTTGGAAATGCTGGGTACCAGAGATGGAATTCTTCGGGCAAAAACGGAGGTTGTTGAATATATTAATCCAAAGGGAACCATTATTTTAAATGGTGACGATGATAAATTGGCTACCGTAATGCAGGTGCGTGATTGTGGCGACAGAGCGGTGGAATTTTATGGAGTGGAAAAAGAAAGCGAATACGGCGTGGAAAAGAAGGCCTATGCTACCGGTTTAAATCCGGTGGGTACAGAAGGGATTCGGGCACATTATAATGTGAAGGGGTCTGAATTCGATGCCATGATTTCCATTCCGGGAGAGCACAATGTATATAATGCCATGGCAGCAGCATTGGTGGGCCACCGTTTGGGAATGAATATAGTGGAAATACAGACGGGAATTACTAAGGCAACCACCATTCAGGGACGAAATAACCGGCTTGTTATAAATGGAGTAACGATTATTGATGACTGCTACAATGCTAATCCGGTTTCCATGAAGGCATCTTTGGATGTGTTGAGTAACGCTTCCGGCCGAAAACTTGCGGTGCTGGGAGATATGGGTGAGTTAGGTACTGACGAGATACGCATGCATGCAGAGGTTGGAACTTATGCCGCCCAAAAAGGTGTTGATTTTCTGTTATGCTCCGGAGAATTAAGTGTGCATATGATTGAGGCGGCAAAGGAAGCCCTTCAATCGGTAAAAAAACCGGAAGGGAACGTGAATCCAAATATGAGAGTGTTACATTTTTCCGGGAAAGAGGACTTGGTTGCGTTTTTGCAGGATGAGGTGAAAGCAGGAGATACCGTACTTGTTAAAGCATCTCATTTTATGCAATATGAGAAAATTGTTGGACAGTTGCAGAATGTGAAAAAATAACGAAACATAACGATGTTTGGTTGACAAGGGGCCATTTTTAGAACACAATGAAGGCAACAACCGACAAAGTCTTTTTTAAAAGAACGTTGGTTACAAATGCAGTAAGTTGCATTTTACACAGGAGGAAAAACCATGAACGAAGAAATCATGAAAGAAGAAGTAATGGAACAAGAAACTGTGACGGAAGAAACAGTAGAAGAGCAGGCGCAGGAAGTAGTTGAGCCAAAGACAGAAAATAAGAAAAAAGCAAAAGGTGGCATGGCAACTGCTGCGTTAATTTTAGCTATTATATCTGTTGTGACAATGTTATTTGTCGTAAATTATATTTTTGGACTTATTGCTCTTATCTTAGCTATTATTTATCTTGCAAAGAAAGGTGAGAGAAAGGTTCGTGCCATCATAGCACTTGTATTAGCACTTATTTCAATCGTTGGAAGTACTGTAATTTGGTATAGCGTTTATCATTATTTTACAACTACAGATGTGAATACCATGATGGAAGACTTAAAAACAGTGACCGGAGGTCAGGTTGACTTAAAAGACACTATGGATGCCACATTTAAACGGTATTTAGGTGAAGACTTTGAAATGGAACAGTTAGAGGCATTTGTAGGTGGTTCTATCAGTTATGAAACTGTTACCAATTTTATTGGTGATGCAACTGAGGAAGAAATTACAGAATTTATCAATAACTTTGATTATTATGCAATTGAAAAAGACTTGGGAGTAGGCTTTACCTACGAAGATCTTGTTGAAAAATTAGGTGAAGACTTCAATTTCTATGATTTGAAAGAATATATGGAGAGTTTACAGTAGTTTTATCCCGAGGCTCTTGACATTTTCGCACTGCAAGTGTAAACTGATTTCTAAGTTATAAATGAAGCTTTGACTAGGAATAGTAGGGTCTGAACTGACTTTCAGAGAGTTGCCGGTTGGTGTGAGGCAATAGCGGTAAGATTTGAACTCACCTATGAGCTCCGTTCCTGAAGATGCACAGCGGTGTGCAATTGTGTAGGGTGCGGCGGATTAGTTCCCGTTATAGAATTTGAGTGCGTATAAAGGAGTGCCTTTGTACGAATGAGAGTGGTACCACGGAGTAAATGATGACTTCGTCTCTTTTGTCGAGAGATGAAGTCTTTTTTTGTGAAAGCGACGAGCCAAGTGCATCGTGCTTGCACGAATGGCATTTGGCGACCGCTTATCAGAGCGAGATTCGCGAAGCGTATCTCGTCTCTATTTCTCGGAAAAAATCATACTATTTATTAACTTTAGGAGGCTAATATGGCAGAAGTATACAATCATAAAGTGATTGAGAAAAAATGGCAGAAATATTGGGAAGAGTCTGGGACCTTCAAAACAGATGTCTGGGATTTTAGCAAGCCGAAATATTATGCGCTTGATATGTTCCCGTATCCATCAGGCGTAGGTCTTCATGCAGGACATCCGGAAGGCTACACAGCAACAGATATTATGGCACGTATGAAACGTATGCAGGGCTACAATGTCCTTCATCCAATGGGTTACGACTCATTTGGTTTGCCGGCAGAGCAGTATGCGGTTTCTACAGGCAATCATCCAAATGGATTTACACAGGAGAATATTAAGAATTTCTCAAAACAGTTAAAAGAATTAGGCTTTGACTATGACTGGTCAAAGGTAATTGCAACCTCTGATCCATCATTCTACAAATGGACACAGTGGATTTTTAAAAAATTATACGAAGACGGTTATGCAAAACACATTGACATGCCGGTTAACTGGTGTGAGGAATTGGGAACCGTTTTGTCTAACGATGAAGTAATTGATGGTAAATCAGAACGTGGCGGTTACCCGGTTGTCAGAAAGAATATGAAGCAGTGGGTAATTGATCAGGCTGCATTTGCTGAAAAATTATTAGAAGGTTTAGAAGAAATCGACTGGCCGACATCTACCAAAGAAATCCAGAAAAACTGGATTGGTAAGAGTACCGGTGTAGAAGTGGATTTTGAAATCGTAGGCGGAGGCAACTTCTCTATCTTTACTACCTGTATCGAAACGATTTATGGTATTACCTTCATGGTACTTGCTCCGGACGGAGAAATCGTAAAAGGCCTTATGGACCGCGTAGAGAATAAAGAAGAAGTTCAGGCTTATATCGATGAAACATTAAAGAAAAATGATATGGACCGTACGGAATTAAATAAGACAAAATCAGGTTGTCCGTTGAAAGGTTTATATGCAATTAACCCTGTAAATGGAAAAGAAGTTCCGCTTTTCATCGGTGACTTCGTACTTGCAAGCTATGGTACAGGTGCAGTTATGGCGGTTCCTAGCCATGATCAGCGTGACTTTGAGTATGCCATTGCTCATAACATTGATATGGTTCAGGTTATTGAAGGACGTGATGTCTCTGAATGTGCATTCGAGAAACAGGACTATCTTGGAAAAGGTTGCAAGTTAATTAATTCAGAAGAGTTCACAGGACTTACTGTAGAAGAAGCAAAAGAAGCTATCACAGTAAAATTAGAGAATAAAGGCGTTGCAAGAAGAAAAGTAAATTATCACTTCCGTGAGTGGATTTTTGCCCGTCAGAGATATTGGGGCGAGCCGGTTCCATGTGTTTATAAAGAAGACG
The DNA here is from genome assembly GCA_045632875.1 of Lachnospiraceae bacterium. Lineage (GTDB taxonomy): Bacteria > Bacillota > Clostridia > Lachnospirales > Lachnospiraceae > XBB1006. The sequence goes on along the minus strand of JAZQXN010000024.1, from coordinate 57,961 downwards.
GAGATATTTACTTTATTCCGGATGAAGAATTGCCACTTGTTTTGCCGGAACTTAAAGATTACAAAGGTAAAAACGGAAAAGCACCTCTTGAAAATGCTGAGGAATGGAAACAGTATGATGCAAACGGCGTAAAAGGTATTCGTGAGACATCTACTATGCCGGGCTCTGCAGGATCATCTTGGTATTATATGAGATATATTGATCCAAACAACGATGAAGAATTTGCTAATCAGGAATTGTTGAAGCACTGGTTGCCGGTTGACTTATATGTAGGTGGGCCTGAACATGCCGTAGGACATTTAATGTATGCCCGTATTTGGAACCGTTTCTTATATGATAAAGGCTTGTCGCCGGTAAAAGAACCATTCCAGAAATTGGTTCACCAAGGTATGATTTTAGGTGAAAACGGTATCAAAATGGGTAAACGATTCCCTGAATTTGTTGTAAACCCAAGTGATATTGTAGAAGAACATGGTGCAGACACTTTAAGACTCTATGAAATGTTCATGGGACCACTTGAAGTATCCAAACCATGGAATCCTAACGGTGTAGTAGGTGCAAGAAAGTTCATTGCCCGTGTATGGAACTTCTTTACAAATCCGGAAAACATTACAGAAGAAAATGACGGAACACTTGAAAAGGTATACCACCAGACTGTTAAAAAAGTTACCGGTGACTTTGAGCAGCTTGGCTTTAATACAGCGATCAGCCAGATGATGATTTTCGTAAACGAAGTTTATAAGGTTGGAAAATGCCCAAGAGAGTATGCGGAAGGCTTGATTAAGATGTTCTCTTGTATTTGTCCTCACGCAGGTGAAGAAATGTGGGAAAAGCTTGGTCATGACAATACAATCGCATATGAGAACTGGCCACAGTACGATGAAGCGAAAACTGTAGAATCAACCGTGGAAATCGCAGTTCAGGTAAACGGAAAAGTAAAAGCAACCATCAATGTCGCAAGAGATATTGACAAAGATGCAGCTATTGCTCAAGGAAAAGAAGCATTGGGCGATAAGTTAGTAGGAACGATTGTAAAAGAAATCTATGTTCCGGGCAGAATTGTTAATATTGTTGTGAAGTAGTTTTGACCGGACTGTTTCATAGAGAATAGTCCGGTTATTTATTTAAAGAACGAAGAAATATAAAATGAGGAGGAAAAAGACATGCAGAAAAAGAGATTTGGGATTGCCGTATTGTTAGTAGTGCTTTGCTTATCTGCGGTTGCATTTTGGGGAAGACAGACATTGGCGTCTGATTCAACGGGCGTAACTGGTGATTGCGTATGGACAGTAGAGGATGGCGTACTAACAATCAGTGGAGAAGGATCTATGGCAGATTACGCAAATAAGTCCGAGGTTCCATGGAGTAATGAAATTACAAAAGTAATTATTGAAAATGGGGTAACAAGCATAGGTAATAATTCATTCCGTGATTTCGCAGCATTGGAAGAAGTTCAGATTCCGGCCAGTGTAACGGATATTGGTGCTGCCGCTTTTTACGGATGTAGCTTATTGGAAGAGGTTCAAATTCCGGCAAGTGTAACAAGTATTGACAACGGTGCATTTTATAATTGTACAGGACTTTTGACTGTTGAATTTGCAGATGGTCTGAAAAGTATAGGGGGCAGTGCATTTTTTGGATGTAGTGGTCTGGTTAGCATTGAAATTCCTGATACGGTAACAAATATAGATGCAACAGCTTTTTGTAGATGTACCGGATTAACCAGCGTGAAGCTCTCAAATAACATCACGATTATCAATGCAAATTTATTCTGGGGTTGTACCTCATTGGAAAGTATTGAGATTCCTGAGGGTGTAACACTTATAGGTGGTTCTGCATTTTCGGGATGTAGCGACTTAAGCAGAGTTGAGATTCCGGACAGTGTAACATCCATTGGAACGCAGGTATTTGATAATACTGCATTGTATGCAGACGAAGCCAATTGGGACAATGGAGAAGTGTTCTATGTTGACAATTGTTTAATCAAAGCAGACACTACAATTGCCGGTGAATATACCATAAAAGAAGGAACAAAAATGATAGCAGATTCCGCTTTTAAGAACTGTACCGGATTGACCGATGTTGTAATTCCGGATAGTGTAACCGTTATTTCCGGACAAATGTTTTCCGGATGTAGTGCATTGGAAAGCGTTGATATCGGGGATGGCGTAACAAGGATAGTTTCATCTGCATTTTTAAACTGCACCAGCTTGAGTGTTGTTGAGCTCCCTGAGGGTGTAAAAACGATTGGAAATTCAGCATTTAAGGGATGTACGAATTTGAATAGTGTAACATTTCCTGAAAGTGTGACGCATATCGGAACCACAGTGCTTGAAGGAACAGCCTTGTATGAGGATGAAGCAAATTGGGAAGATGGTCTTGTTTTGTATGTTGACAACTGTTTAATAGTTGCAGAAACAACAATTAGCGGAGAATATGCGATAAGAGAAGGCGTGAAAGTATTTGCAAATAATGCATTTCAGAATTGTACCAATCTGACGAAGGTAAGCATTCCTGCAGGAGCAGAGTACATTGCAGAATCAATGTTTTATGGTTGTACCGGTTTGACAGAGATTTCCATACCAAGTAGCGTAACCCATATTGGTAATTTTGCGTTTAGAGATTGTACCGGCTTTACGGCTTTTGATATTCCTGATACGGTAACAAGTATGGGCGGATACGTATTTTATGGCTGTAGCGGATTGGAAAGTATTGACCTTTCTACCGGTTTAACAAGCATTGGTACGAATGTATTTCATGGTTGTACATCATTAGAAGAAATTCAGATTCCAAGCAATATTAAAACAATCGGTGAGAGTGCTTTTGGCGGATGTAATGGATTGTTAAAGATTACATTTACAAAAGATATCGAATCTATTGCAGCAAATGCGTTTGAAGGCGCACACAATTTGACAATTTACGGATATGAAGGAACCTGTGCGGAAGAAATCGCACTGGAAAAAGGTATTAACTTCGAATCTTTAGATATTCATCCAACTTCTGTAGTTTTAAATATTACAGAAAAGGAACTCGGCTTAACAGAGGGTTGTCAGTTAACTGTAACGATAGAACCTGCTAACTATACCGTTTCGGTAGTGTGGTCCAGTTCTAAGGAATCTATTGCGACAGTGACACAAGACGGTTATGTTCAAGCGGTTGCTGGAGGAATAGCGGAGATTACTGTTACTGTAGGAGAAATGTCAGCGACTTGTGTCATTGCTGTAAATCCGTTCGCCGACGTAGCAGAAGGCCAATACTATTACAAGCCGGTGCTTTGGGCAGTAGAAAACGGAATTACGGCAGGAGTATCTGAGAATAAGTTTGCGCCGGGACAGTCTTGTACCAGAGCCCAGATAGTAGCTTTTCTTTGGAGAGCTGCAGGATGTCCGGAGGCGACAACTGCTATAAATCCATTTACGGATGTTCCATCCAATGTTTATTATACAAAAGCAGTGTTATGGGCAGTAGAAAATAATATTACAGCGGGCATGTCCGCAACAGAGTTTGGTCCGGAGGAAACCTGTACCAGAGCTCAGATAGTAACTTTCTTATGGAGAGCCTTTGGAAAGCAGGAACCGACAACTTCTACAAACCCATTTACGGATGTGCCGGCAAATGCTTACTATGCAAAGGCGGTATTGTGGGCGGTAGAGAATAATATTACAGCGGGAGTATCAGCAACAAAGTTTGGACCTGAAGTAGCATGTACTAGAGGCCAGGTGGTGTCATTCCTGTATAGGGCGTATGCGGAGTAAATAATTGGTTTCAGAATATAAGTACGATGAAGCTCGGAGAGAACCGAATGTTTTCCCCGGGCTTTTTTTATATAAAAAGGATATTTTGCATCTTAGTTATGTTGAATCTAGTTAGTTTAGATGCTAAAGACATGTAATATAATGCTACCGTCGTTTGTTGACACTGCAAAATGAAAATAGTAGAATAAATTATCAAACTATTTTGCTGGAAAGGAAAAATATATGAAGAATAAGCTTTGGAAAAGATTAATTGCGTTTACGTTATTGTCAACAGTGATGTTTACAACGATTCCTGTAACGACAATCAATGCGACTGAAATGAGGGAGGAAGAATTTAATAAAAGTGATTTGATGGAAGTGGGTCAGGAAACTGTAGCCGAGAATGTAGAAAAAAAGGCTGAACAGAGTCAGAAATTTCCTTATGAAACAGAAAATTTAATGCCATCAACCGGTGAAGTGAAGGCGTTGGTTTTTATGGTTAATTTCCCGGATTTACTTTCCTTGGAAATGGTGTCACCGGAAGAAAGAGAAGAACAGTTATTTGATTTGAGTGATGTGAATTCTTTTTCAGGCTTTTATTATGCATCATCCTATGGAAAGTTAGAGATAGATGGTGATATATATGGCTATTACACTGCCGAGCATGAACATGAGTATTATGATAATGCATTAGGTGCTTGGGATTTGCTACGAGAATTGCTAGAATACTATGATGATGAAATTGATTATGCCGATTATGATGCGGATAAAGATGGAATAATTGACTCTCTACATATAGAATTTGTGACGGAGAGTGCGGATGGAAATTGGCACACACATATGTCTTCAGTGACAAAAGAGGATTTCATTTATGATGGCATAAGTGCGTGTGGATATACATGGATACATCAGGAGTATGTTCCTATACAGGCGTATATTCATGAAACAGGTCATCTTTTAGGTTTGCCTGATTATTATGATACGGCTAATAATTCAGCAGAAAGAAGTTTGGGAACTTTTGATATGATGGTTGGAAATGATGGTGATCATAATGCTTTTTCCAAGATGCTGTTAGGATGGATTGAACCTATAACAATAAGTGAAGATACTACAATTGAGTTGCGAAGTTCACAATTATATCCGGATGCGGCAATCGTTTATCCAAATAACGATGAGTCTAGTGATGAGTACTTTCTAATCGAGTATATTACCGGTGATGGCGCAAATAATAGTTACGCATATAACTTGGGAGAAGGTGGTCTTAGAGTATGGCGAATAAATGCGACGTTAAATGAGCAAGGAACCTTCTTTAAGTATTGGAATGTGTCAGATTGGATAAAATTAATCGAAGCAGTAGGAATATGCAATGTTTCTATGCAGGGAAATTCAGATGGAAATCAGCGAAAATTTGATAGAGGGTCATATACAAGGCCGAATATTTATTTCGAGGGTGATGAACTGACTCCATATTCCAATCCATCCAGCTATATATACGGAGATATTGAAGAGAATAATTGCTATGGGCCATTTACAACTTCAGGTGTAGTAATAGATAATATTTTAATTAATGATGGAGTTGCGAAAGTCAATGTCTCGTATGATCATGAAAAAAGGACGGATTTCGAGTATAGAGTTCAGTATTTGTTTGAAAGTCTGTTGATGGTTGAAATGACATTTGATTATGAAACGACATTATTGGACGCGGAAAAAATAACTGTAAGTAATGGAGTGGAAGAAATTGAGGTTGATGCTGAACTAGTATTTACACCGGATTATGGTTTTAAGAAGTTATTTATATTTAGCAAAGAAACAGATTTAGAAATAAGTGGTGAGTATACACTTCAAATTGAAGAAGGGGCAATGATAAATGTATATGGAGTTCATAACCCTACAATTACGGTTCAATTGGAAGCGAACCCTATCGCAACCGGTTTAATTAATTCTTATAATACGGATGACGGAACATACACAAAATATACAGATATTATTTCTATTGCTGATGAAGGATTTATCTTTTATATAGATAATTCAGCAATATGGATGAGTAGAATTTATTTGGATTCTGATGGTGAACTGCTGACAGAAGAAACATGCCTGATGGAATTAAAGTATGAAGATCCCTATATAAGTGCCGTGAAAAACGGAAATACAATTGGATTGGGATTATGTGATGCAAGTGGAGTGTTTTATTTATATGAAGTGTCGCAAAATGGAGAGATAGAGGAGTTATATCATCAAAATTATGGTTGGTGGCGACCAAGCATATATGTGGTTGGGAATAATTATTATGTATATGATGGTTCCTCAACTCTTAGAACAGTAGCTCCTTTAACTAAAGAAGTAAAAGATTACGCTGTGAGAGAAGCGTCAATAAATTCTATTTGGGATATTGGAAATGGAAATGCTTTGGTGTATTACATCAATGAGTTTTATATTATGGATTCAGAATGTAACTTTACAAAGCAAATTGATTGGCTTAGCGATACAGAAATTATAGTAGATGTATTGGTTAAAGAGGAGCTGAGTTTAGTTTTAACATCGGATGTTAATGGTAGTGATGCGGATTTATCGGCGATTTATTTGGATAAAGAGTATAATGTCATAAATAAGAAGAAGATATTAAATGATTCTTATTTTGGTGCATCTTACTCGAAGAGAACCCTCAATGAATATGGAGATGGATATGTTATTAGGATGGAGCAAGAAAGTCCGGGTTTGATGAGAAATTCTCAATATTTATATATGGAAGATGAATATAGTATTACAGAAATGATGAGTGTACTTATTTTGGATGAAGAGCTAAACTATGTTTCCGAAAAAGTGATTTTGGGATGCCCAATGTTTAACTCGTATGGTGGAGAATACTTTTATGTCGGAGTTGTAGGAGAAAAAATTGTGTATTCGGATTTACAAGATGAGAAACTCCATCTGTATTCAATTGACGAATATGAAGCGCAGTCTACATCCGACAATCGTATTGATGAACTAGAATTGGATAGAGATAAAGTTGTTCTTAGTGTGGGTGGAAGTTATCGATTAAGAGATATATACGAGCCGTATTATGTGTGTACAGAATTGATATGGACTTCGGAAAATGAAAATATAGCTACTGTTGATAGAAATGGTAAGGTGATAGCGATGAAACCGGGAACCGTGACCATTACCGCAACGGACGGAAATGGCATGATAGCAACTTGTGTAATTACCGTGGCAGAAACATCAGAAGATAACCCGGATAACCCGGATGATTCGGACGACAACCCGGTAGACGACCCGGTAGACAACCCGGTAGACAACCCGTTCACCGACGTGGCAGAAGGCCAATACTATTACAAGCCGGTGCTTTGGGCAGTAGAAAACAATATCACTGCGGGCTTATCAGCGACAGAGTTTGGCCCGGGCGAAAGTTGTACCAGAGCCCAGATCGTAACCTTCCTTTGGAGAGCGGCAGGACGTCCGGAGGCGACAACGGGTACAAATCCATTTACGGATGTTCCATCTGATGCATATTATACAAAAGCAGTATTGTGGGCAGTAGAAAATAATATTACTGCCGGCTTGTCTGCAACAGAGTTTGGTCCGGAGGAAACCTGTACCAGAGCTCAGATAGTAACTTTCCTTTGGAGAGCATTTGGTAGACAGGAGCCGACAACCACAACAAATCCATTTACAGATGTTTCGTCTAATGCTTATTATGCAAAAGCGGTATTGTGGGCGGTAGAGAATAATATTACTGCAGGTTTATCAGCAACAGAATTTGGACCTGATTCACCATGTACCAGAGGACAGGTAGTGTCATTCCTGTATAGGGCGTATGCGAAGTAATAAGTCGCGTGAAATAAATCTTTTGGTATAATTATTGTGACAAAATAATTAGAAGGAGAGTGTATAATGGTTTTAGTAAAAAAAGGAATGTGTTTTGTCTTAGCAATGGTTCTGTTGATGACAAGTATTCCATATTCAAACATGAAAGTTTATGCAAACGATGTCAGCTATTTTAATGAAACAAAATCTGATTTGATTACGGAGGGGGCAAAGGATTTCGAAAATGCCATGCCGTCGACCGGAGATGTTAAGACCTTGGTGTTTTTGGTAGAATTCTCAGACGTAAAGAATACGGTGTCAACAATTACGAGAGAAAGTGTGGAAGAGAATTTGTTTGGTGAAGGAGATGAATTTTTTTATCCAAGAGAAAGCCTTACGAATTATTACGCAAGGTCTTCGTATGATAAACTTAAAATCAGCGGAGATGTGTATGGTTGGTATACATTGGAAAATACTAAAGCGTATTATGAAGCGGCGGAATTTGGTAGAGAAGAGATAATTAATGAATTGTTCCAACATTATGATTCAGACATAGACTACTCGGACTATGATTCTGACGGAGACGGATATTTGGATGCATTCTATATTCTCTATGCAAATGAGGCAAATGACTCGACGTGGGGCGAATTCTATTGGTCATATACCGCGACTCCGTCCTATGAAATGGTATACGATGAGATTAAACTTGGAAAGTACGTGTTCGAGCAGTCACAGATGTTTGGGCAAGAGAATTATTTAACAACATCCATTCATGAAACAGGACATTTGTTAGGATTAAGCGATTATTATAATTATGAAAAGAGCGGAGGAACATGGTATCCTATTGAAGGCGGAGGAATCGGCTCCTTTGATATGATGGATTCAAACCGTGGGGACCACAATATTTTTTCCAAAATGTTATTAGGCTGGGTTGATGTTGAAATAGTTTCTACGGATAGAGATATAGTGCTTGCAGATATAAGTTCCGAAGAAGCAAAGGCAATCATAGTTACACCGGAAGATATTGATTCAATTTATTCAGAATATTATATTATTGAATTGTATAATAATAAGGGGAATAACTATGATTCCGCAATCTGCAGTGACGGAGCAATTCGAATCTATCATGTAGATGCATCATTAGATGACCGGGGATATATGAAGTATTCCTGCGAAACAGAACGAAAACAGCTTAAAATGATGGAATCTGACGGAAATGAAGAATGTGCATTATATCAGGCCCCAATTTCCGCAGACGAATATTTCCACGAAGGAATGACGTTTGGAATTAATACCGTACCGTCAAGTGATTTCTATGATGGAGTTTATAGCGGAATAAATATTACTGTAAATTCGGTAGAAACAGACAGGGCTGAGGTGTCCGTCCGATTTATTGAAGAGGATGCCGAAGCACCGAAGATATTATACGGGGTAGGAACGAATACATTTGGAATGATTTCGGATTTGGAAGAATATTTGTTGTATTTTAGCAGCTATATCTATGCGGGTGAAAACATAGATAAAATACGCATATACAAATCAGAAAATCCTGAAGAATATATTCCGATAAAGGCAGAAATCATTAACACATTGCAAGATGTTGTGAATCTTGCAGGGGGAAAAGAAAATACTCCAAGTAATGAAGAAACATATTCGTATAATATTTTGTTCTTATCAACAGATGCAGAATTAGAACCGGGAGCAGAGTACGTTATCGAAATTCCTGCAAATGCAGTGGAAGATGCATATGGTAATGGAAATCTAACATTGTATCATTCTGTTTACACAATCCCTGCAGATGTTTCTTCTTCGGAAGAAGATTGGGGGTTAAACGATGTTTCGGCAGAACTGCCGGATGGGTGTGTGTCACTTGGAAACAAACAAGTGTTAATTCTTGAAGAAAGTTTTCTGTTTACAGAGTGCATATTAAAGAAAATTGAAGAAGAAAACAATCTATATAACACAACAAATTTGGTTTATATTAAACAATACAAAAAAAGCGGAGAGTTGCTCAGAGAGAAGCTTATAGAATTATCTTCTGCAGTTGACGGTTATGGTATTACGGAACAATTTGTGCTGAATAATGGAAATATATGCATTGTATGTGCAAATAAATATTTTGTCTTAAATGATAATTTGGAGCTGGTTGAGGAAATCGCGTTTGACGTGTCGTTAACGAATGTTATTGAACGAGATAATAGTATGGATTTCTATCCGACGCTGGCTTATGAAAAGATATATAGAATTACTAAGGCGGATGGAACGTTAGAGATAATTGATGTAACGATTCCGAATGTGTATGATGAACTTTTGTTGTATGCAAATGAGGATTATTCTGAAGTTGATTATGAAAAAATGAATCAGAGCTATCAGAGACGTGTTCAAGAGTTTACGAAAAATAAATACGAGTATAATATTTCAAAATACATATCAGTTGCCATGCGCTCTGATATGTTACAGATTCATCAGGATTCCGAGGAAAATATTTATAGAATTGTTTCCCAAGAAGGATATACTGACGCAATAATGCGTCCGGTAAGTTGGCAGGAAGGATATATTGCTATATTTGATGCGCAGGGATATCCGCTGTTAGATTTTCATGTTGAATCAAGATTCAGATTTTTTAGCGGGGTGAGCGCCTTTAAATTAGATGAATCCGGATATTTGATAACAGCATCATATTCTAAGGTAATAGGAGAAACCGGCAATGTTCTCATACGTATGGATGAGAATTATAATGTGCTGTGGGTATATAATTGCCCTATAGAGTTTGGTTGTGTTCAACGCTGCTATATATATGACGGAAAATTATATGTCATCTCAGAAAAGGCAACACGTATATTTGAAGAAAATAATGATGTTTTTATAGAATCTGACCGCGAGTTAAAGTTTGTGCCGGATAGTGAAATAGAACTCAGTGAAGATTTTAGAACACTTACGGTAAAAGCTGATATTACATATCGAGAGTTTGCAGAAGCTTTGGATGTAGCGTATTCGGAAATCAATTTTTATAATGATAATATGCAACTTGTAGATAATACCGATTTAAGTAGTGCAACTTTTGTGGAGATTGTTTCTGAAAATGGTATTTATAAGTTGTATTACTTAATAGAGCGTAGATACACAGTTATGGATATTGAACTGGATGTTACCGAGAAAACACTTTATGTGTCAGAAGAATTTCAGTTGAATGCAACTATTAAACCTGTGGAATGTGAGGACGAGGCTGTTTGGGAAAGCTCCAATGAAGAAGTTGTTACAGTAACACAAGATGGATATGTGACAGCAATCGGAGGCGGAACAGCAACCATCACAATTACCGTAGGTAGCTATTCCGCATCCTGTACGGTTACTGTAAATGTGAGACCTACATCTGTAACAATTACATCTTCAAATGTAACCTTGCAAGAAGGAGAAACGTTACAGTTAGAAGCAACTGTATTACCGGAAGAAGCAACCAATAAAGATGTAATTTATACATCATCGGATGAAAGTATTGCAACGGTAACGGAAGATGGTTTTGTAACAGCAGTAAAACCGGGGACTGTGGTAATCACAGCTACAGCGGTCGACGGATATGGAGTTACTGACGTTTGTATAATTACAATCATAGAAAAGCCGGAAGACAATCCGGACAACCCAGATAACCCGGACAACCCAGATAACCCAGACAATCCGGATAATGAACCAATAGATAACCCGTTCAAAGATGTGCAAGAAGGTCAATACTATTACAAACCGGTCCTTTGGGCAGTAGAAAATAATATCACTGCGGGCTTATCAGCTACAGAGTTTGGCCCGAGCGAGAGCTGTACCAGAGCTCAGATCGTAACCTTCCTTTGGAGAGCTGCAGGGCGTCCGGACTCAACCACTGCTATAAATCCATTTACGGATGTTCCATCGGATGCATATTATACAAAAGCAGTATTGTGGGCAGTAGAAAATAATATTACAGCGGGCTTGTCTGCAACAGAGTTTGGACCGGAGGAAACCTGTACCAGAGCTCAGATTGTAGCTTTCTTATGGAGAGCCTTTGGAAAGCAGGAACCGACAACAACAACAAATCCATTTACGGATGTGCCGGCAAATGCTTACTATGCAAAAGCGGTATTATGGGCAGTAGAAAATAATATCACTGCAGGTTTATCAGCGACAGAATTTGGCCCTGATTCACCATGAACCAGAGGACAGGTAGTAAGTTTCTTGTATAGAGCGTATGCGAAGTAAGCAACAGAATTTAATAGAGATATAAGCTTAAATTAAAAAAACTGACCTTGTGAGAACGGAAGAAGAACCGTTTTTGCAAGGTCAGTTTTTTGGTTTTTTTGTGAGCGGAGTTTATATTTACAAACAAAAAAAGCGTTGGTATAATAGTTATAAGACAAAAGACTTATAAAAAAACAATGGAGGCACAGAGGAATGTTAAAAAGAAATTGGAAATTGATTATTCTACCGATGATTATGATTTGTCTTTTGGCAATTTTTGGCAACACAGATAAACAGTTTGTAGCTGCTTCATCGGGAACAACAGGTGCTTGCACCTGGACACTGGAGGATGGCGTTTTGACAATTAGTGGTGAAGGTGCCATGGGGGACTATGGAGAGAAATCGCCATGGCAAAATGCAACTGTCAATGAAGTTATTATTGAGGAAGGTGTTACCAAGATTGGTATTCGTGCTTTTAGAAGGTGTGCAGACATTACAAGCGTGACAGTTCCTAGCACGGTAACTGAAATTGGAAGTTGGGCGTTTTATGACTGTACTTCATTGGGGGGTATTGATATTTCCGGGAATGTAGAGATTATCAATGAAGGTGCCTTTTCCGGATGCTCAGCCCTTAAGAGCGTAAGCTTTTCGAAGGAACTTACAAATATAGGGAAAGATGCATTTTGTGGTTGTAAGCGACTTAAGAACGTTGAACTTCCGGAGGGAATAAAGAGTATTGGTGATTCCGCATTTGAGGGATGTACTGCATTAGAGAGTATCAATTTACCGGAAAGTATAGAAGAACTTGGAAGCTTTTTGTTCGAAGGTGATAGTGCCTTGCAAAGTGTAAAAATTCCGGAAGGAATCACTTTAATTTGGGGTACATTTAGTGGTTGTAGTGGCTTGACAAGTGTAATACTTCCGGAGAGTTTAGAGCAAATCGGAAACTATTCATTTTTGGGTTGTAGCAGTTTGGAGAGTATTGAAATCCCAAAGAATGTCGTTGAAATTAATTTGTCTGCATTTAATGGTTGTAGTAAACTAAAAAGCATTGAAATCCCGGAGGGGGTTAAAGAAATTCCAAATTATGCATTTCGGTATTGTAGTAGCCTGACTGATGTAACTTTTCTGGGAGATGTAACATATATTGGTACGTATGCCTTTTCGGAGTGTAATGCTTTGGAGAGTTTTGAAGTGCCGGAATCGGTAGTAACGATTGATGAATATGCATTTTTTAACTGTGCGGAATTGAAGAAAGTAAGCATTCCGGGAAGTGTAAGAACGATTAAGAAATCAGCATTCAATACATGCAAGAAATTGACGGATGTTGAAATAGAATATGGGGTTGAAACATTTGGAGAGTTCGTTTTTGGCGGATGCTCAGAATTGACGGAAATTGTGATTCCGGATAGTGTAGAAACCATTGGAAGGGGTCTACTTTATCAGTGTAACAAAATGGAAAAAGTGACACTCCCGTGTTTGGGTCAATCGAATGAGAACAATACATATTTGTCATTCACTTTTGGTAATGCTTCCGTGGATACAATTAGCGGATTAGTTCCGGAAACACTGACAACAGTTGTATTATCAGAGGCTTGTACAAACATTGGTTATAGGGCGTTTTCACTCCAATCACAAATAACCAATATAGAAATTCTGGGAGATGTAACTTCTATTGGCTCAGAGGCATTTAAGGAATGTACGGGTCTAACAGAGATCGCACTTCCGGATTCTGTCACAATCCTGAGCGGAAGTACATTTTTGGATTGTACGAATTTAGTTTCTGTGAAGATGCCTAGCGGTTTAACTTCATGCGGAAGCAATATATTTAAAGGCTGTAGCAGTTTGGAAAGTATCGAACTTCCGGTGGGAGTACACATTGTTTGTGGTAGTATGTTTCAAGGTTGTACGAATTTAAAAAATGTTACTCTTGCACCGGTGACATATAGGATAACAACTTCAGCGTTTGCAAATTGTACAAGTCTTGAGACGATTGAGGTTCCGGAGACACTGGAATCCATTTGGTCAAGTGCCTTTTCCGGATGTTCTGCACTAAAGAGTATTGATCTTCCGGAAGGGATGCTTAGAATCGAAGGATATGCATTTGCAAATTGTAGTAGCCTAGAAGCAGTTATCATAAGGTCAAAGACCGTTGAAATCTATGAAAACGCTTTCAATAATTCTGAAAATGTTGTGATTTATGGATATAAGAATTCTACAGCAGAAGAATTTGCTAACAAATATAGTATTCCGTTTGTTAGCATTGATGAGAAGCCAACAGCAGTGTCCTTGGATATTACAGAGAAATCCATTGAATTACCGGGAACATTTCAACTATCAGTAACTGTAGAACCTGCAGAGTGTGCGTTGCCGCCTGTGTGGTCAAGTTCAAATGAAGCGGTTGCAACAGTTACACAAGACGGATATGTGACAGCTGTTGGTGAAGGTACAGCAATTATTACAGTTACTGTGGGTGATTTGACGGCAACATGCACCGTAGTCGTCACGCTTTCTCCGGAAGATGCGTGGGAACAGGTGGTTGAAGAAGCGGTTAGCGCAATTGAAGAGGCGCAAGCGGGTGACAGTGTTGAGATTGATATGAAATTAGGTGAAGACGTTGCATCAACTGTTCCGGAGGAAGTCTTAGAAGCAGCACGCGGTAAAGATGTCGAAGTTGTGCTTGACTTTGGTGATTATAAATGGAGCGTTAACGGAGAAAACATCACTGCAGAGGAAGTGGGAGATGTTTCTCTCGAAGTAGAACTTGACAGCAACGCAATTAATGAAAGCTTAGTCGGTGAGGTGGCTGGAAATGATGACAGTATCCAGATTTCATTGGTTCACGATGGAGACTTCGGCTTTAGAGCGTCACTTACATTGAATGTGGGAACTGAGAATGCGGGGCAATATGGCACTTTATATTACTACAATGGTGAAGGAGAACTTGAATATGTAAGTTCCGAGCTTATTGATGAAGATGGAAATGTTGTATTTACCTTTAGTCATGCATCTGATTATGTCATTGTAATTGGAGAAGAGAGAGATGCTGAAGAAGAAATTGAAAACCCATTCAAAGATGTGCAAGAAGGCCAATACTATTACAAGCCGGTACTTTGGGCAGTAGAGAATAGTATTACAGCAGGCTTATCAGCAACAGAGTTTGGCCCGAACGAAACCTGTACCAGAGCTCAGATCGTAACCTTCCTTTGGAGAGCTGCAGGGCGTCCGGAGGTAACCACTGCTATAAATCCATTTACGGATGTTCCGTCTGATGCATATTATACAAAAGCAGTATTATGGGCAGTAGAAAAAGGAATTACAGCAGGATTGTCAGCAACAGAGTTTGGACCGGGAGAAACCTGTACCAGAGCTCAGATTGTAGCTTTCTTATGGAGAGCCTTTGGAAAGCAGGAACCGACAACAACAACAAATCCATTTACGGATGTGCCGGCAAATGCTTACTATGCAAAAGCAGTATTATGGGCAGTAGAAAATAATATCACTGCCGGATTATCATCTACAAAATTTGGCCCGGAAGCGGCTTGTACCAGAGGACAGGTAGTATCCTTCCTGTATAGAGCGTATGCGAAGTAGGTTCTGATGAGTTGTATTTATCAGATTTTTAAGTAAAAAAATACTGACCTTATAAGAGTTGGGCTCTTGTAAGGTCAGTTTTGTTTTTTGTTAAATATTTATATTATGTTGCTTATGGTAACATTTCTTCAACTTTTTTCTGTACATAAGCTGCCAGGAATTTCTGCTCTTCGGCTTCTAATTCCTTTGGATAAATCGGTTTGCCGAAAGTAACGGTTACCGGATGGCGGAAACGAAAGAATTTTCTTTCTTCCAAACATTCTCTGGTTCCGGTAATGGCAACAGGGATAATGGCACATCCGGTTTTTGTAGCCATTTTTACAGAGCCGGCTTTGAAATCGCCCAACTTACCGTCTTTGCTTCTGGTTCCTTCCGGAAAAATAAATACGGAGATTCCGTTTTTTATCATATCGATACTGTCTAAAATCATCTGCATGCCTGCACGCGGATCTTTGCGGTCTAGGAAAAGACAGTTTAAACGTTTCATCCAAGAGGAAAGTAATGGTACTTTTTCCACCACATCTTTGGCGACAAATCCGGTGCGGCCCGGCATCAACGGATATGTGGCAAGCACATCGAAGATACCGTTGTGGTTTGCAGCATAAAGAACAGCTTCGTCTTTTGGAATGTTCTCTCGTCCGTAAACAGTTAATTTCATGCCGGACAGAAGTGCAGCAACGCGTATAGCAAATTGTGCAATATGCAAACTTTCCGTGTCAGCCTTCAGCGCATTTCTTTTTCTATGGTATTTCTCGTATATCAGTAGTGGAAGAGTTAATACGAGATATATTAAAACAAATATCAGGGTTGGTATTAATAAAATCATAGAGTTCCTCCTTTACAAAGACACATTATAACTCATTTTTTTGGTAAGTGCTACCAAAAGATGTGATGTTTATAAAAAATTAAGAATAGAATCTGTAGTAACAGGAGAAAAAGGAGAGGTTGTTTGAAAGAATCATTCTGCAAAAAAATATCATTGGTGTTGCTACTGGTATTTTTTTTGATGGGATGCCAGGAAAATCCGGGATATTCGGAAAAAATCCGGGATTTGGATTTTACCGTGGTGCGTGAAGCGGATCTGCCGGAACAGCTACGGTTGGCTATCGAGGAGAAAAAGGAGCATGGTTTTAAATTAACATATGCTGAAGGAGATTACTTATACATCGTCATTGGTTACGGGGAACAAAAAACGGGCGGATATTCAATTGTGGTGAATGAATTATATCTGACTTCAAATGCTATTTTGTTTGATACAGAATTGTTTGGACCAAAGACCGGAGAAGTGGTGGAAGAGGTGCCTAGTTACCCTTATATTGTGGTAAAAATCGAATATATGGATAAAAGTGTAGTATTTGATTAGTCGCAATATGTTGTGTGAAAAACAGGTAATTTCGTTGACAAAAACACAAAATCTTGTTATAATGGCATTAGTGAGGTGGCGTGATTATGGCAATGGAACTGGAACAGTTAGAAAAGGTACGTGCTTCTGTAATGCTTCAGGTTGGAAGTCGCGTACAGATTATGTTGGATGAAGGGAGACACCGTTCCAACATTAAGGAAGGCGTTTTAGAAAATGCGTTCCCAAGCGTATTTACCATTCGTGTAGACGGAAAGGGAGATAACAAACAGTTGTTATCTTTTAGTTACTCTGATATTGTGACTCAGGGAATCAGAATGAGATTATGCTAAGAATAAAAAGCCCTTGTTTAGAATAAAGTTAAACAACTATTCTAAACGGGGGTATTTTTTTGGAAGGAATATTTGCAGAAGTTGAAGTAAAAAAGCAATATAAAAATGCACAGTTACAATTTCAATTGGAGGAAGATGTTAACCTTCCGGAGATGAAACCGGATTTGGACACCTTAATTGCACAGAAATGGAACGTAGTTGTTAAGGAGGTTAAAGCCGGAAATGGAAAGGTATGTGTGGAAGGAGAAGTGGAATATCTGATTTTATATTCCCGAGAAGATTCCGCAGGCCGGCTGGAGGTTTTAGGAGGAGGATTTCCTTTCAATCAATGTCTGATTATGGACATTGCTTCCGGCGAAAATCTGCAAACCCGGGTTCAGGTGACGGGGGAACAACTGAAGAAAAGAAATAATCGAAAGATATCCGTTATGCTGACAATGGAAATGGAGGCATGGGAGGAAGGAGCGGACACTTGCCGATTTATGGAAGACTGGCCGGAAGACGTAGAAAAAAAGAAGGGAAAGCTTGAGGTGATGTCCCTTTGTCACATGGGGAAGGAAATTATTCCTATAAAGGAACTAGTTTCATTGCCGGGGAACAGGCCAGATATCGGAAGAATTTTGATGGATCGGTCACAGTTGCGAAATGTAGAAGTATATTTGGAAGATAGTAAGTTTGTCATTCGTGGAGAATTGTTTGTGTTTGTGTTTTATGAAAGTGGAGAAGATAATCCGCGAATGCAATTTGTAGAGATGTCCGTTCCTTTTGAGCGGGAAGCAGAATGTGGGATTTGCAGAGATGAAATGGTGTTGGAATATGAGTACAGCATGGTGAATCCGCGTATAATGTCCCAACCAAATGAAGATGGTGAAGAACGGGATTTCGCACTTTCGGCAGAAATGGAATTGCAATATGAATTAAAGGAAAAACGCGAGTATGAATACTTGCAGGATATTTATTCCTTGGAAGAAAAAATCCAGCCATTATGGCAAGAGGTTGAATTAGAAAGCGGAAGGGTGTGTACATCAAGAAGAGTTCGGATAAATGATGTTTTTACCACTCCGTTTGACGAAAAAATGCTACAGATTTATCCGATTCGGGGAGAGGTGGTACTGTCTGAGCCGGAATTGGTAGAACAGGGTGTGTTGGTGGAAGGCATTTTGCAAGGGGAGGTTATGTATTTGACGGCAAATCCGGCAGAACCTCCAAGAATTGGAAAGATTCGTTTGCCGTTTCATCAGCAATTCGAGATGCGTGAAATGGACGGGGCCCCGGGAGCAATGGTACGGGGCGATTTGGCACAATTGACGGTGAATATTATAGACTCCGGTCAGGCGGAAGTTAAGGGGACGATAAACCTGTCTGTTTGTGCTTTTCAGAAAAAAGCAGTTCCTGTCATAACAAAAATTGAAAAAGCACCATTTGAAGAAACGGATGGCCGAATGGCGGGGATGATTGGTTATATAGTACAGAATGATGATACGTTGTGGTCTATGGCAAAAGATAACAAAACCACAGTGGAAGAAATATGTAAAATTAACAATATTACGGAAAATATCATTTCTCCGGGAGAAAAGTTAATAATTTGTCGAAACCTATAACGCAAAAACTTGAAAAAAACCGGCAGGAATGTTACAATTGCTTTGTATAGGCAAAAAGGAGGTAAAATATGGTACGAAAACTTTTATCAACCCTTTTAATTGCAACATTCTTGCTGGGAAGTATGGGAAGTGCATGGGCAAGTTCCACTATTGATCAGGCAGAAGATAAAAAGAATGAAGCGCAAAAAGAAATGGATAAACTGTACGAAGAGATGGAACTTTTACAGGGCCAGCAAGATGATTTGCTTGGCGAGATGAGCGCATACGAAGCACAGATTGTAGAGTTAATGACTACAGTCGAAATGATAAAGGGCCAGATTGCGGACAAGGAAGCTGAATTGGTTCAAATTCAGGCAGACTTAGAAGTTGCAAGGGCCAACGAAGAGAAACAGTATGAAGATATGAAACTTCGCATCCAGTATATGTATGAAAGAGGCGATACAGCCTTTTTGGAAGCAATATTGGAATCAGGTAGCATAGCGGATTTGCTTAATCAACTTTCTTACTACAAGGAAGTATATGATTATGACAGAAAACTGTTGGCGGCATACGAAGCCACAAAAAATGAAATTATTGTTTTAGAAGCACAGGTACAACAGGAGTTGATTGAACTTGCAGATTTGCAGACATCTCTTGAAGCTGAGCAAAAAACAATGGAAGCCGCATTGGCCGAGTTGGAAGAACAGTTCGATGACTTTGAGTCGATGAAGGCAAGTGCAACCGGTAAGGTGGCAGAGTATAAAGCAATCATTGAAGCACAGAATAAAATTATAGCAGAAGAGGAAGAGCGTATCCGTAAGGAAATGGAAGCCGGCGGATCTTATGATCCGGGATACAGTACAAATGTTGAACCGGATGAACTGATTGCATATGCTCTGACATTTGTTGGAAAACCATATGTTTGGGGAGGAACTGACCCAAATAAAGGTGCGGATTGTAGTGGTTATATTCAATATGTTTACAAACATTTTGGTATCACCATTCCGAGAACTTCATGGTTGCAGAGAAATTGTGGAAAAGCAGTTAGTTATGACAAAGCACAGCCTGGTGACATTCTTTGCTACGAGGGACATGTGGCATTGTACATGGGTAATGATACAATGGTGCACGCAAAGGGCAAGGCTTATGGCATTGTCATTGACCACAACCCACATTACAAAAAAATTCTTACCATTCGAAGGGTGTTGTAAGATACAAATGATGAATAAAAGATAGAAGGGTTTAGCTATGAAAAAGGTAGAGGATTATGTGAGAAGTATTCCGGATTTCCCGGAAGAAGGCATTATTTTCCGTGATATAACCAGCGTGTTGCAAGACGCAGATGGTTTGCAGTTAGCAGTTGACGGAATGTTAGAATTACTTAAAGATGTTGATTTTGATGTTGTGGTTGGAGCTGAGTCCAGAGGATTTATTTTTGGGGCGCCGATTGCATATGCAATGCATAAACCATTGGTGTTATGCCGAAAGAAGGGAAAGCTTCCTTGTGAAACAATTGAAAAAGAGTATTCTCTTGAATATGGTACCGCAACAGTAGAAATGCATAAAGACGCTATAAAACCAGGACAGAAGGTTGTGGTTGTTGATGATTTAATAGCAACAGGAGGAACCATTGAGGCAACTTGTAGTTTGATTGAAGAGTTGGGCGGAGAAGTTGTACAATTGGTGTTCTTAATGGAATTGGCAGGATTAAACGGACGTGAAAAATTAAAGAAGTATCCGGTTGCATCCGTAATTACTTACGAAGGAAAATAGAACCAGAGAGGTAAGCAATATGTCTATCAGAGAAACAGAAGCAAAAAAGCTCTATGATGAGGGAAGAACATGTCTCTTTCAGAAAAAATTTAAACAGTCCGTGTTGGCAATCCAAAAGGCAATGCAGATATATATGGAAATCGGTGATTTAACCATGTATGTCCGTGCTATGAATTCGTTGGGTGTATGTTACGGTGTTAGTGGAAATGAAACCATGGCAATGGATTGCTATTTAAATGGTTTGGACATGGTTGAAAAATATCACATCGATGGTGTTTCCCATCTGTTTTACAACAATATTGGAACACGTTATCAGGACTTAGGTGCAAATCAACAGGCATTGGAGTATTATGAAAAGGCGAGAGCAGCCTGCAATGACGATGATGGAGTAGCTGAAGAAAAAGTTACCTGGTACGTTGTTAGTTGTTTAAACCTTGCGTTAAGCTATTGGTACTTGAAAGATTATCAGAATTCCAAGAAATGGCTTGAGAAGGCACAGGAAAAAGCTGAAATTTATGATGCTCATGATTATGATTTTACTATGATGATTCTCTACGCATATCTGGAGTTTATGTTAGGTAATGAACAGTATGCATTAGAACATATGGATGAATTGATTCAATTTGCGAGCAAGGAAAATTTCAATTTGGTTGAATATATTCAGGATATCGAACGTTTAACCAAACTTCTCCAGGTAATGAAAGAATATGATAAGATGCTTTATATTATCAATGTTCTGGATGAAGTGGCGAAAGAAAGAGATAATTTGCAAGTTTCCGTTCAGGTATTGGAAATGTACATGAATTACTACCAGGAAACCGGTGATGAGGAAAACTATGTAAAAGCCTGTGTGGAATATGCAGAGTCTCACAAAAAGGTTAGAGAACAGAGCAATCAGGAAAAAATTCTTACATTGAATGTAAAAATCTCTCTTCATGAATCTGAGAGAAATGCTGAAGCAGCAAAAGAAAAATCAGAAAGAGATGCTCTGACCGGATTGTTGAACCGTTATGCAATGCAAAAAGCAGCAGCAACAATGTTGGAAGAAGCAAAAACCAACGGAACAAAGATGTTGGTGGGTATTTTGGATATTGACTGTTTCAAACAATATAATGACACCTATGGTCATTTGCAAGGAGACGAAGTTCTTAAGCAGGTTGCCAATGTTTTATACGATGCAGTACATGGTTATGGAGAAGTATTCCGATTCGGTGGAGATGAATTTGTGATTTTGATTCCAAATGCGAATGTAAATATGGCAGACAAAATCGCAGATAAGATCGGTGTGGAAATCTTTGAACATAAAGTTGAAAACAAGAATTCTTATGTATCCGGAAATCTTACTGTATCTCATGGATATTATCTTGCGGCACCAAAAGATAAAGATGATATTGAGTACTTTATTGATAAGGCGGACACCGTACTTTATGAAGTAAAGAAACATGGTAGAAACCGCTATCGAGTAAAAGAAAGCAAATAATATATGAAGGGACCGTTGTAAAACGGTCTCTTTTTTTGACGTGAATCTGTTCAGAAGCCCATTTTTCTTTTATTATCTTTTCACTGCCGTAGAATTTATTCCAAAAGATAGCCCGTTTTGCCCGGTCCGCTTGTCATTTTGCAAGATGAGCTTTTTTTGTTCTGTTTGCGGGATAATGCACATAGATTTATATGAAATTAAGTGCGTGAGGAATGTAAAATGGGCGAGTTGTTTCTTCAATGGGAAGGACAGTTATATAACAAAGGAAGGTTGGCGGAAAAGATAAAGGAGCAGGGGTACCCATTGTTGGAGGAAGACACAGAAACGATTATTTTGTCCGGATATGAGGTCTTTGGTCCGGATGTGGTAAAGTTGATGAAGGGAAGCTTTTCTTTTTCGATTATGGATAAAAAGAAAGAGATTTTGCATTTGTATAGGGATCGGTTAGGCAGTCGGGCATTGTTTTATTGTATGGTAAATGGAATGCTGGTATATGGAACAAATTTGAGTGCCATATTGACCTATCCGGGCGTAAAAGCAGTACTTGACAGGGAAGGTTTGTGTGAAATTTTTGGAATGGGACCGGCGAGAACTCCGGGGAAAACACCGTTTAAAGGTATTTATGAACTTCCGCCGGGAACCAGACTGTCTTATAGTCACCGGGGATTACAGATAGTACCGTATTGGAAACTGGAAACAAAAAGTCACTCCCATAATTTGGAGGAGACACTTGAGCATACCCGGGAACTCATTGAAGGGTGCTTGAAGGAACAGACTGAAGGGAAAGATGTGGCAGTATTGTTGTCCGGTGGCGTTGACTCCAGCTATCTTGCAGCTTTATACAAAAATATTTGCACAAAAGAAGGAAAAGCGCTAAACACTTATTCCATTGACTTTGAAGAAAGCAGCACTCATTTTGACCAAAATATTTATCAGCCGTCTTTGGATAAACCATATGTGGAGCGGATGGTGCGGGCATTAGATTCAAATCATACTTATCTATGGTGCAATGTAGACGAACAGTTTGACAGACTTTTGCCGGCAATGAGGAGACAATGTATGCCTTGTATGGCAGATATTCAAAGTTCCTTTGATTATTTGTGTGAAAAAGTCGGAGAAAAGGAAAAAATTGTTTTGACCGGAGAATGTGCGGATGAAATCTTTGGAGGATACCCGTGGTTTCATGAAGACGAATTGCGTCATGGGTTCGCGTGGTCCCAGGATATTTCCCTGCGGGAGCAGTCTTTAATACCGGAAGTAGCAAAGCGGTTAAAGGTCCGGGAATATGTGAAAGAAGTATATGATAAGGAATGTAGTAACATTGAATATTTGGACACGGAAACACCTCAGGACTGTCAGCGAAGAAGAGATACTTATCTCACTATCCGGTTTTTTATGCAGACCTTGGTAAACAGATTGAATGCGGCCACAGGACCTGCAAATTTGGAGTCCAGGGTTCCGTTTTGTGATCCGGAACTGGTAGAGTACGCATACAATATTCCGTGGAGTATGAAGGCACGAAATGGTGAGCGAAAGTATATTTTGCGAAAACTGGCATTAGATGTTCTTCCGCCGGAAGTAGCTTTGCGACCGAAATCTCCATATCCGAAAAATTATAATCCGGTTTATAAAGAGAAACTGATAAAACTTTGGACAGAATTGTTGAAAAAAGATTGCCCGGTATTTCAGGTTGTGGATAAACAATACATTCAAATGTTAATGTCGGGAGAAGAAATGGATAAACCATGGTTCGGTCAATTAATGCGCAGTCCTCAGGTGTTAGCATATTTTTACCAAATGAATGCCTGGTTAGAAGAATATAATATAGAAGTTCGCATGTGATTGTGATATGATATAAATATGGAAAGGCGGATGAAATATCCGAAATGAACGAAAGCGATACAATGGAAGTGTCGTAGAATAAATAGAAAGGAAAAATGCATCCGGAATGAGATGAAGAGTTCCGATGCATATGTTAGTGGTATGATACGTTGTGATGAAGGCTTAGCATTTATGCTAAGATATGAAAATGTAGCGTGGTATGAAAATGGAGCAGTAAAGATCCTTGATCGTCGTGTATATCCGGCCAGTGTGGAATTTGTAACTTGCCATCGTCACGAAGAGGTTGCAATGGCAATTCGTGATATGGTTACCCAAAGTGCAGGACCATATACTGCGGCAGGAATGGGAATGGCATTGGCAGCATATGAGTGTAAGGGATTGAAAAAAGATGAGCAGTGGGCGTATTTGGAAAAAGCGGCTTATACTTTGTCTCATGCCAGACCGACAACAGTAACTCGAATGGAACAGGTGGTTGCAGGATGTCTGAGAGCAGCCAGAGTGGCATTGGATGAAGGAAGAAGTGCGGAAGAGGCCATTTTTTTATGTACCATCGAATCCCTGAACAGACGATATACCACTATGGAGCATATCGGGGAGACTTTGGTGGAGCAGTTTCCACAGGGAGGAAATGTGTTAACCCAGTGCTTTGGAGAGGTAATTACAGGAATGATGCTTCGTGCGGCACGCAAATACAACCCGAATGTTCATATTTTCTGTGCGGAAACCAGACCGTACCTTCAGGGGGCACGCCTTACAGCCAGTTGCTGTCAGGATATGGGGTTTGATACCACGGTTATTTCCGATAATATGATTGCTTATACTATGGCAGAAAAAGGTATCGACGTATTTACTTCTGCTTCCGATACAATTACCTGCGACGGATATGTGGCAAATAAGGTTGGCACTTATCAGATTGCAATTGTGTCAAAACATTTTGAAGTTCCGTTTTATGTTACCGGAAATCCGGATGCAGCAAAAAAGACAGGTAGTGAAATTGTCATAGAGCAAAGAGACCCGGAAGAAGTACTTTCTTTCCGCGGGGTGAAACATACATTGGAAGGTGTAAAAGCACTATATCCTTCTTTTGACATTACACCACCGGAACTGATTACCGGAATTATTACAGATAAAGGAATTTATAAGCCGGAAATGTTAAACACATACTTTGATACACCGGTAAAACCATATTATTAATATATAAAATACAACTGCCCGACGGGGATTCCGTCAGGCAGTTTTTCTATATTTGCGGTGAGGCAAGTGACACGTGCTTGCACGAATGGAAATTGCCGACCACCCATCAGAGTGAGTAAAGCAACGCAACGCGTATCTCACGCTGTGAAAGTGA
Source organism: Lachnospiraceae bacterium (assembly GCA_045632875.1). GTDB lineage: Bacteria > Bacillota > Clostridia > Lachnospirales > Lachnospiraceae > XBB1006. The sequence continues at coordinate 32,908 of JAZQXN010000024.1, read as the reverse complement.
CGAGGCAAATACCATTGTGCTTATATGAATGGAACCAGCAGAGGCTGGAGTTGTTCTCCTTGCAGGGCAGCAATCATAGAGTCCATAACAAGATGAGGATGAGAGATTAAAGAATTAGGTTTTTTACTAAAGTCATCCTGCCCAAACGGAACAAAATATATATATTTGCTATTAAGTAAGGTGCCGATGTTTTTTAGATTAAAGCCCAAGGCATCGTTGGTAGACAGAAATAAAACGATAGGTCTGCGATTACGAAGATGGGCTTTTGCGGCCATTAAGACCGGTGTATCTGTGATACCGTTTGCCAATTTGGCCAAAGTGTTTCCGGTACATGGCGCTATCAACAATAAATCCAGGGTTGCTTTTGGACCGATGGGTTCAGCTTCCTGAATGGTGGTGATGCAAGTATTTCCGGACAATGCTTCTAGTTGTTTGCGGAAACTGTCGGCATCGCCGAACCGGGTGTCAAAATCCTTGGCGGAATAGGAGAGAATCGGATATATTTTGTGTCCTTGCAGGATTAAATCTTCCATCATCGGAAGAATTTTATGAAAAGTACAAAAGGAGCCTGTGACAGCAAACCCCAATTTTAAAGATCTGTTTTCCATAAGCGATACCTTTCTATGATTGATGAATAAGAAACAATTAATCCTTGCCAAGGTGCCTCTTTATAGCATTTGCCACTATGATGCCGGATGATTTTGGGGCATATATAGCAGGTAGGGAAGGACATAGTTTGGCAGGAATTTTTTTTCGAAGGCAAGTGTCAAAATCAGTTCCTCCAGGTGAACTCGCCAAATCGATAATGACACCATCCGGTGACATTGTATCTAATAATGTTGCAGTTAAAAGCGGAGCAGGAACTGTATTAAAGATGTATGAGAAAGTACTTAAGTCTGAGATTTTCCAAATGATTTTTAGTCCGTGGGACTGGGCATGAGCCATTTTAAAAGAATCGCAATCGCAAACAGTTACGTTAGCACCGAGAGCTTTGCATTTTTCGGCGAGGATTTCTCCACACATACCATACCCAAAAACCAGACAGTTACTGCCCTGAAGATTTAGACGGCATAGCCGGAGACCTTCTGCGATAGCACCCTCAGCAGTGGCAACAGCATTTCGCTGAGCGACTTCTTTATCTGACATGTAATCATAAACGGAAAAACCATGTTCATTTGCTGTCAGAATAAATTCTTTAGAAGGGAGACCTGCGCAGAGTAAAGCCTGTGGTTTGCAATAATCCAGGGACCGGTATAGAAGTTTTACCGGTGGAAAAAGCGGATAGACAATGCAGGAAACACCTTCCGGTAAAGTGATGTCTTCAAAATTGCCCTGTGGGTAATAAAAAGCAGAAAAACCGATAGAGTTTAATTCCTGACACAGGTATTCTTGCCTGGGGTCTTCCCCTAATACGATAACTCGTGTTTGATTCACATTACTCCCCCTAAAATAATTGTGTTATGGGTTATTATATGCGTCAATAAATGTGGTGTGACATCTTGACATCTTTCGCCGAAATTTATAAAATTACAATGAGATAGAAGGCTATTTGGCCATAGCAAAAAGGAGCATTGCATATGAAAAAAAGCAAAAGAACTTTTGTTATAACTTTAGCACTGACAGTATTAATCATTGGAGCGATTACAGGCTTTGCTGTCTATAAAGTTATTCTTTTGGATAGAAGTAACAATGATTCAATTGATAAACCAATAGTGGAAAATGAACAGACAAATGATTCTACTGAGGATTCCGACATAGAGGCAGGTACAGGAGAAGATTCAGAAGCTGGGGTAGAGGTGGAAACAGAACCGGAGGAAGATCCAGAACCGGTTGTTACTACGATTACGGTTTCTGCAGCAGGAGACGTTACTTTAGGAATTAATCAGAATCATGAAACCCAACCATGGTATTCTTTCCATGCAGAGTACGATGAAAAAGGAGAAACACATTTTTTCGGAGGGGTGGAAAGCGTTTTCGCCCATGATGATATGACCATCGTTAACTTCGAGGCCGTATTGACAGAGTGTACGGAGCGGGTTGAAAAAATGTGGAATTTAAAGGGCAAGCCGGAATATATGCGCATTATGAATATTGGTAGTGTGGAAGTTGCCGGATTTGCAAATAATCATTGCCGAGATTATGGAGAGCAATCTTTTTTAGATACTATTGCTCTTTTTGAAGAATATAATATTACTTACGGAGCAGAAGAAATTGTAGGGGTATATGAGACTAAAGGAATCCGGATCGGCTTTGTGGCGGTAGACGGATTGCTGGGAGAAAGTGCGTTGAATAATGCCCGTACAGGTGCTGCAAAGTTGGATGAAATGGGAGTTAATCTAAAGATTGTTTACATCCACTGGGGAGTTGAAGGAGATTATTATCCAACACAGACCCAGCAGGAATGGGGACGTTACTTAGTTGATATGGGATATGGACTTGTGTTAGGGTCACACCCACACGTTTTGCAGGGAATTGAAATATATAACAATGCTGCAATCGTTTATAGTTTGGCAAATTTCTGCTTCGGAGGAAATCGTAATCCGGCAGATAAAAATACTATGATTTACCAACAAACATTTACCTTTGTGGATGGTGTTTTACAAGATGATTTGGATATAAAGGTAATTCCTTGTACTATTAGCAGTACAGATGGTAGAAATGATTTCCGTCCGACTATTCATGCCGGGACAGCAAGAGGAGCGGAAATTTTACGTCTGATTAATACTTACAGTGAACCGTGGGGAACTGTGTTTGATGAAGAAGGAAAATTAATTCCTTAAAAGGAGAAAACCGTGAAAAAAATATTGGAATGGATGTTAAAAGGCATATCCTTGTGTACAATATTAATATTTGTTTTGGCTTTAGTGACGGATACATCTTACAAAGAAAATTGGAATTTACATGAAGTGACATCCGTAGCTGCACAGCAGGACATTAACGGAAACTGGATTTATGTAATAGATACCAGAGAGTTTCAGGACCAGGAAAACAGTTTGTGTTTCTATACCAATCACCAAAAAGTCCGTGTTTATGCAGGGGCAGACCTTTTGTATGAGCGTGTAGAAGAAGGCGATTTGTGGGGAAAAACCCTGGGATGTATGTGGAATTTTGTCCCGATTCCTTTTGAATGCGGAGAAATTTACGTACATGTAGAAGCGGTCTATGAAGATATAGAGTCACACACCCTGACCTTTTATCAGGGGGATGAGGTGACAATGGTCCAGATTTTGATCAGAGAGTCTCTGTTTATGGCCATACTAAGCGGATTGATTATCCTAAGTGGTGTGGTTATGATTGTTCTGTGGATTGTGCTTCGGAGAAAGGCCAGTATTGGAACCAGTTTGTTATACTTAGGCTGTGTTGCTGTTGTTTTAGGTGGATGGTGCTTTAACGAAACTGATTTTGCTGTATTAACAATCCCAACCCGTATGGCGTCGGCTTTTATGGCATATATGTTTTTACTCGTACTCCCGCCGGCATTTGTGTTGTTTATTAGAGAGTTCTTAAAGATGGGCTCACAAACTATGGGAAAGATTTTGGTTGGCATATCCGTAATTGAGTATTTGTTGGTTATCGGAATGCATTTTTTAAAGATTCGTGATGCAAGAGAGAACCTGTTTATTATCCACATTGTAATGGGTATTGGTATTTTATATGTTGTTGTGTGCCTGATTTTGCGAGTGATCCGAAGAGAAGTAGATCACAGAACCAAGTTAAGTATTATTGGCTTTGGAATTTTGGCAATTTCTGCCATGGCAGATATGTCGTCATATTATATAAATGTTGGAGATATGTCTTATTTCTCAGGAATCGGATTTTTGGTATTTATTCTTCTCATGGGCTGGGAAAGTGCAAGTAGTGCTGTTAGCATGATGAAGAAGGGTGTTCAGGCAGAAGAATACGAAAAAATGGCAATGATGGACGTGCTTACAGGACTATATAACAGAAATGCTTATGAAAAGGATGCTGTAAAGGCGCAGAAACGCGAACGCGCCATGATGGTGACCTTTGACATTAACAATCTTAAAGCATGTAATGATATGTTGGGACATCGTATAGGTGACCGATATATTGTGGATGTTGCAAAGTTTATAGAAGAGGTGTTCGAATCCTACGGTAAAAGTTACCGGATCGGTGGCGATGAGTTCTGCTGTATCGTTGAGAATCCGGGACGTTGTCCGATTGAAAGATTGGTTGAAAAGATAGAAAAAAGAAATTGGATTTATAAAAACAAGGACCGTATTTTCGTTGGCAGTGTGGCTTGCGGGTATGCAGTTTTTGAACCGAATGCAGATGACTCTTTGGAAAATGCCAGAGAGAGAGCAGATGAGTTTATGTATAACCGTAAGAGAAATATGAAGGGGCAGCGAAAGAAAGCTTAGCCTGCATATGAAATGGTTTACACCATAAAGAACGGATAAGGGATAGTATAATGACAGATAAAAAAATGTTGATTGAACAGACAGAATTGTTTGTTTTAGATATGGATGGGACATTCTATTTAGGGAACAGAATACTGGATGGTTCGCTGGAGTTTTTGAAGAAAGTAAAAGATGCAGAGAAGGATTTTGTGTTTTTTACGAATAACTCGTCAAAGTCTCCGTTAAACTATATAGATAAATTGAAAAAGATGAATTGTCACATCACCAGAGAGCAGATTATGACTTCCGGAGATGTAACTATTGGGTATTTAAAAGCGCATTATCCGGGAAAAAGCGTTTATTTGGTTGGAACTCCTGCGTTGGAAGAATCTTTTTTACAGGAGGACATTCCATTGTTTCGGTCCGATGAAAAGGATGGTGTGATAGAAGAACAGGGTATACGCCATGTTCCGGACATTGTGGTTGTGGGTTTTGATACAACCTTAACCTATGAAAAACTGGAAAGAGCATGCACGTATATCCGCAATGGGGCGTTGTTTCTGGCAACACATTTAGATATTAATTGTCCCACGGAAGCAGGCTTTATTCCTGATTGTGGAGCCATGTGCGATTTGATCTCCCGTTCTACGGGTGTGAAACCAAAGTATTTGGGTAAGCCATTTGTGGAAACAATGGAATACGTGCTTTATAAAACGGGGAAAAGTAAAGAAAAAATTGCCTTTGTAGGTGATCGTCTCTACACGGATGTAGCAACCGGCGTAAACAACGGAGCGAAAGGCTTTTTGGTATTATCAGGCGAAACCAAACTCGCCGATTTAGAACATAGTAATGTGGTTCCGGATGGAGTCTTTGAAGATTTAAAAGAAATCGGAACATATTTATAAATGAAAAAAACAGTACGATAGGATATATGGAGGTTTAAGATGATTAAAATTATTTCAGACAGTACATGTGATTTATCAAAAGAGTTAGTTGAAAAATACGGAATTCAAATTGTTCCGTTGCATATTCACTTGGGTGATAAGGAATATGAAGATGGTGTAACTGTCACACCGGATGAGATTTATGAATGGTCCGATGCAAACAATACTACACCACAGACTGCAGCTATTTCTTTGGGAGAGGCGATGGATGTATATCGTCCACATCTTGAAAATGGAGATGAAATCATTATTTTCTCTATTTCCGATAGCATGTCTTCTACCGGAAGCACTATGCGTTTGGCAGCAGCAGAAATGGAAGCTGAAGACAGAATCCATGTAATTGATTCTGCAAATCTTTCCACAGGTGTAGGGTTGTTAGTGCTTGAGGCGGCAGAAATGGCACAGGCAGGTATGTCTGCAACTGAAATTGTAGCAAAGATTGAAGAATTAAAACCGATGGTAAGCGCAAGCTTTGTAGTTGATACTTTAACATACCTTCACAGAGGCGGACGTTGTAGCGGTGTTGCCGCATTAGCAGGAAGCGTATTACAGCTTCATCCAAAGATTGTAGTGGAAAACGGAAAAATGGATGCTACAAAGAAGTATCGTGGAAAAATGAATGTAGTGATTAAGTCCTATGCAAAAGATATGGAAGAGGACTTGTTACATGCTAAGAAGAACCGTGTATTTATTACACATTCCGGATGTGACGCAGCTATTATTGAGTCTGTTCGTCAGTACTTGGAAGGATTGAATCATTTTGAAGAGATTCTTGAAACCCGTGCAGGCGGCGTTGTTTCCAGCCATTGTGGTCCGGGAACTTTAGGTGTGTTATTTATAAAAGAAGCATAGAGAAATCTTTAAGTGGGAAATATAGAAGGGACCGTCGCAAAACGGTCCCTTTCTTTGTGAAAGTGCGGAAGTCTTTTTTCGCTTTCATTAGATTTGATTCTGGGAAAGTCAGTATTTCCAAGCCACTGCAGACGGACTGATATTTTTATGTTTTTCAACGGCTCCGTTTTGTATTCAGACTTTGTTAAATTTATTGCAATCTTTCTTCTTCTATGCTATATTAAGATTGATTTACTATTATCTTTCCTCAATAAGAAAGAGGAGAAAAGAGGTTCTTATGATTTATGAACGCGAAGGTGGAATTTCTGCTGAATTATTAAGAGAAGCACTTGCGAAATCTTTAGAAGGCAGAAACTTGAAAAAGGTGTTGATTTTGCCGCCGGATTTTACACGTATGTATTCTGGAGCAGGAAAAATTACAGCGATTTACTATGAATTATTAAAGGATACTTGTGAAATTGATATTATGCCTGCATTGGGAACGCATGTGCCAATGACAGAGGAAGAGTGGAAAGCATTTTTCGGAGAGGGTGTTCCTTTTGACAGAATGTTAGTACATGATTGGAGAAACGACGTTGTGAAGCTTGGTGAAGTTCCGGCGGAATTTGTTTCTGAAGTTTCTGAAGGACTGGTTACCAACAGTATTGATGTGGAAGTAAACCGTCATTTAATGGACAAGTCTTATGATTTAATTCTTTCCATTGGGCAAGTTGTGCCTCATGAAGTGGTTGGTATGGCAAACTATTCTAAGAATATCTTCGTAGGATGCGGAGGCTCTTCGATGATTAATTCATCACATATGCTTGGTGCCTTTTACGGAATGGAACGAATCATGGGTAAGGATTTTTCACCGGTTCGTAAGGTGTTTGATTATGCAGAGGAACATTTTATTGCAGATATTCCTTTGCTGTATGTGTTAACAACAACTACGAATAAGGGTGATGAAGTAACCATTCATGGTTTATATATTGGAAGAGAACGCTCCAATTTTGAAGCGGCAGTGAAAAAGAGTCAGGAAATCAACTTAACTCACATGAAAGAGCGTTTGAAAAAAGTTGTGGTTTACTTGGACCCGAGAGAGTTTAAGAGTACATGGCTTGGAAATAAATCCATTTACAGAACCCGTATGGCAATTGCTGATGGCGGAGATTTAATTGTGCTTGCACCGGCTATTGAACGATTTGGCGAGGACGATGAAAATGACCGCTTAATCCGTAAGTATGGTTATGTAGGTCGTGAAAAAGTTCTTGAATTAGTTGAAGAAAATGAAGACTTAAAACAGAATCTTTCTGTTGCAGCTCATTTGATTCACGGTTCTTCTGACGGACGTTTTAACATCACATATTGTGCAGGAAAGCTTACGGAAGAAGAAGTAAGAGGTGCAGCATTTAACTATATTCCTTATGAAGAGGCATCTGCAAAATATAATCCGGCAGTGTTAAAGGATGGTTTTAATACTGTAGATGGAGAGGAAATTTTCTATATTTCCAACCCGGCACTTGGTTTGTGGGTGTGTGACTAGGTTGAAAAAACGGTAGTAAAGATGTATAAACATTTAGTTTTTTAGAACAAATATACAATAGAGGAGATTAGAACATGAGCAAAGCAAATATTGGTTTAATTGGTTTGGCTGTTATGGGTGAAAACCTTGTTCTCAATATGGAATCCAAAGGATTTACCGTAGCAGTTTATAACCGTACGACAGAAAAAGTGAAAAACTTTGTAGAAGGACGTGGAGCAGGAAAAAATATTGTTGGATGCTATTCTTTAAAAGAAATGGTAGACAGTCTTGAAAAACCACGTAAAGTTATGATGATGATTAAGGCGGGGGCAGCAGTTGATGCAACCATCGATGAATTGCTTCCATTACTAGAAGATGGCGACATTATTATTGATGGCGGAAACTCACATTTCCCGGATACCATCCGTCGTACAGAATACGTAGAATCTAAGGGCAAGCTTTACGTTGGTAGTGGTGTTTCCGGCGGTGAAGAAGGAGCATTAAACGGCCCTTCCTTAATGCCGGGTGGTTCGCCTGCAGCTTGGCCACATGTAAAAGACATTTTCCAGGCAATTTGTGCAAAAGTGGAAGATGGTTCTCCGTGTTGTGAATGGGTTGGTGAAAATGGTGCCGGCCACTTTGTAAAAATGGTTCACAATGGTATTGAATACGGCGATATGCAGTTAATCTGTGAAGCATATCATTTAATGAAAAACATGCTTGGCATGTCTGATGATGAAATGCATGAAGTATTTGCAGAATGGAATAAGGGAGATTTGGATAGTTACTTAATCGAAATTACCCGTGACATTTTAGCGTATAAAGATGAAGACGGCGAACCAATCGTTGAAAAGATTTTAGATACCGCAGGACAGAAGGGGACAGGAAAATGGACTGCAGTTTCTGCTTTAGATGAAGGTACTCCATTAACATTAATCGGAGAGGCAGTATTTGCCCGTTGCTTATCTGCAATGAAGGATGAACGTGTAGCAGCGTCTAAAGTACTTCCGGGTGCGGCAGATAAGGCTCCAAACTTAACTGCAGAAGAAAAAGCAGAATGGATTGAAAACATCCGTTGCGCATTATTGGCTTCCAAAATCGTATCTTATGCACAGGGCTACACCTTAATGCGTGCAGCAGCAAAAACCTATGGTTGGAACTTAAACTATGGTGGAATCGCTTTAATGTGGAGAGGTGGATGTATTATCCGTTCCGTATTCTTAGGAAAGATTAAAGAAGCTTATGATAAGAATCCGGAATTAACCAACCTTTTATTAGATCCATACTTTACAAATAAGATTGCTGATTTACTTCCGGGCTGGAGAAAAGTAGTTGCCCAAGGCGCTATGTGCGGCATGCCAACACCGGCATTCTCTTCCGCATTAGGTTACTATGACGGATATCGTTGTGACCGCTTGCCGGCAAACTTATTGCAGGCTCAGAGAGACTTCTTTGGTGCGCATACTTATGAACGTATCGATGCTCCGAGAGGACAGTTCTTCCACACAAACTGGACCGGACACGGCGGAAATACTTCAGCAACACAGTACGATGTGTAAAATGTAGACAATAAACTTCAAATAAATGCACACGCTGCAAGTACTGTGGTATGTGTGAAAATGTGCGGGATATCTTTTTCCCGGAGAAAAAACATAAGAAAGTGAGAAATGAACAATGAAACTTCGTGAAAATTGCAAATATGCTTTAGTTTGCCCAACAAGTATGGGTGTTCGTATTACTCCACAGAACGGTCAGCCGGTTGCATCTTCCAATCTTTTTATGATGCAGGCTACCAGTGCTGAAACAAATGTATTATCTATTTCTGCATTTTTAGGACTTCCGACAAAAGTATTAACTACCTTTGTAAAAGGAAGCCCAATCGCAGATTTTATTAAAAGAGACCTTCGTGCCCGTGGTATGGACTTTGAAGGAAAAGAAGTAGAACAGGGCGATCCTTGGGGATACCGTCATCAGTTCAACATTGCTGACTCCGGTTATGGTTCCCGTGGACCACGTGTATGTAATGACCGTGCAGGAGAAGTTGGCCGTACATTAAATATCAATGACTTTGACTTAGACAGAATTTTCGGAGAAGAAGGCGTGGGAATTCTTCATTTATCAGGTTTAATTGGTGCCCTTTCTCATGAAACAAGTATCTTCTGTTTAGAACTTGCAAGAGCAGCAAAGAAATACGGAACATTGATTTCCTTTGACTTAAATCATCGTGCATCCTTCTGGAAAGGACGTGAAGAAGAGCTTCACGACATTTTTACAGAAATCGCATCTGTTGCTGATATTCTTATTGGTAATGAAGAAGACTTCCAGCTTTGTTTAGGTGTTCAGGGACCGGAAGCAGGCGGAAAAGACATTTCTTCTAAGATTGATTCTTTCAAAGAAATGATTGGCCGTGTTAAAGAACAGTTCCCGAATGCATCCGTATACGCAACCACACTTCGTCAGGTAGAAAACGTAAACTCTCACCTTTGGGGAGCAATTATGTTGGCCGGTGATGAATGGCATGTAGTTGAGCCACGCCGCATCACTGTATTAGATAGAATCGGTGGCGGTGATGGATTCGTAGGCGGTATGCTTTACGGTATCTTAAAAGGATGGGAATCAGAAAAATGGATTCAGTTCGGTTGGGCATCCGGTGCACTTGCAACCACATTCTTAACTGACTATGCTCAGCCTGCAGACGAAGAAGTTGTTTGGAGTGTTTGGGGCGGAAATGCTCGTGTAAAGAGATAGTATAAATGATAAAATAATGGTGGTGGGGTTCCTTAATGGGACCCCACTATTTTCTTGCTGGCAATTTGCCGGAAACTTTGATATACTATTTTCAGAAGTATGCATTATTTGGTAGGAGTGTAACACCATGAATACTAAGAAGTTTGATAGAGGAGAATTTTGGAGAAAAATCAGAGAGCGTTATATGATGCCGGAAGATATAAGAAAATTGCTTGCGGAAAACAAGGAGGCAATTGTAGACTATAATGCGAATTTTTTGCCTAAAATTCCAATGATGGGCGCGACAGCAATGTTGATTGCGTTAATTGTAAGTTTTGTACATGAAGCAATGGCGGCATCCCGAGTGATCTATGTTGCGATGTATTTTCTGTGCCTCATTTTTTTTGCAATTACCAGAGGCGGACGCATCAAGAAGCATGCTTTGCTGTGCTTGTATGGGGCGTCCATTATCTTATTTGGAGCTACGCTATATTTAAGTGTTGTAAAGGGAACAGATTATCCGGGAGCGGCAGTATTGATTGTGTTGTCCGTTTATCCGATTTTGATTATTGACAAACCGAGAAACTTTTTACTAATGGAATTTGCTTTTTATGTTATTCATTCTTATTTATCTATTGTCCGTAAAGGGCCGGAGATTGGCGAAATTGATATGGTGAATGGTTTCATTGCAACCATTATCGGATGCTTCCTTGGTTGGTTTATGCTGATTAGCAGATTACGGGCTTTAGATTTAGAACGGCAGTTGATTATTCAAAAGGAGACGGATGTATTAACCGGATTACATAGCCGTAGAAAATTATTTGAGACGATTGCGGCAATTGAGCAAGGTGAAATTGACCGTCCTAGCGGTGTTATGATGATGGACATTGATTATTTTAAGAAATACAATGATACCCATGGTCATGCGGCAGGGGATATGTGCCTGAAGGCATTTGGTAATAAGTTATCGAGCTTTGTAAAAAAGGATAAAATTGAATTTTACCGCTATGGCGGAGAGGAATTTGTTGCATTCTTATGGAATACGGATGCGGATAAGGTGGGGACTATCGCCGAAGAAATCCGTGCGGCGATTGCTAATATGGATATTGAATATGGAAAGATTACCACCAGCATCGGTTATGTGTACTGTGATGAGCCGGCAATTATCAATTATGAGACTTGGATTGAACGTGCCGATGAAGCTGCTTATGTGGCAAAGGACAGAGGCAGAAACTGTGTAGCAAGAGCGGAGTCGAATATTGTCCAAGAATAAACGCGGTTGTATATACATAAACAAATAGAATTTTACATAAAAAGGAGTGTTAATTATGAGTAGTTTTGAAAATCTTCGTGTCGTAGATAATTTCTACCAGACATCTTTGTTCTTCCCAATGCCGACTGTTATTATCAGTACGCTTTGTGAAGACGGAACAACAACTCTTGGACCATATTCATTGGTTCAGCCGTATTATGTGGCAGGTAAAGATTATTATGCAATGCTCCTTAGCTGTCGTAATTCATCCAATACAGCACAGAACATTCTTCGTACCGGAAAATGTACCATCAACTTTATTGATGATAACCCGAAGACTTTTAAAGAGGCGGTAAAACTTTCTTGGCCGGGAGATAAGCCAAGCGAAAAGATGCCAAAATGTAACTTCAGACTTGAAACCAGTATGATTCAGGAAGAGACCGGAGAAATCAGACCACAGGTGTTAACCGATGCCATTCAAGCAATTGAATGTACATGGATGCGTGAACTTGATGGGGCTGATAAGGATATGCCGGGAGAATTAAATGGTTATGAACCGCCATATCATGATTTTAATGGTATTACCAGTAAATTTGGCGCACATTTTATTCTTCGTGTAGATAAAATTCTTATGAAGAAGAAATATAGTGATGCTATTATTAATGGTGTAAGAGGAAAAGACTTCCCACCACTTCCGGTAGATTACGGTTACCGTGACAGCAAGAACTTCTGGTTCCACAAAAAGACAAAAATGAGAGCAGAACTTTTGCAGATGCGTCAGGCATCCTTAGAATCAGTGCGTTACGCAGCAGACCGCGTTGACGATAAGATTAAATTTACCGATGAAGCATTGATGACAGTTCTGGGAGTACCGCGTGTGTTCTTGTCCGTTGTATTGAAAGGTTGCGTGGATTGGGCAAAAGAAAACAACGTAGAGTTGATCACAGAAGAACATATGAAGATTATTAACGATAAACGTTCTAAAGAAAAAAATAAAAAGTAATAGCACAAAGTAAACCTCGGTAGAGATATTTTTGAAGTGAACCCCTTTTGTTAGATGAGATAAGGTCTAATAAAAGGGGTTAATTTTATGATTCAATAAGTGAGGAATATGCTTGCATAGTTTTTTGTGAGATTTAAGAGGGAGTAATTAAGAAAATATCTCTTGATTTCAGTATTCAACTGTGATAGTATAGACGAAATTTATCAATTTTGAAGATTTTTAGATGAAAGCATACTAATAAAATAAGGAGGATTTGCATATGCAGTTACGACTGGTGAAATTGACAAAAGAGTATGAAGCGCAGTTGACAGAAATGATGGATGAATGGACGAATGCAGGAGAAAATATTGTACCGTATGCAATCCGCAAAAATGACTATCATGATTTTGAGAAATATTTGGCGGAGCTGGAGTTAACAGAACCTAGAGATGGTTTGGTTCCGGATTCTACATATTTTTGTTTAGATGAAGAAAGAAATATCTTTGTAGGTGCTGTAAATATACGTCACTATTTATCAGAAGGCTTGTTATTAAACGGTGGTCACATCGGAGATGGTGTACGTCCATCGGAACGTAGAAAAGGTATTGCGACTAAGATGATAGCACTGACGTTAGAGGAGTGCAAAAAACTGGGCCTTCACAAAGTGTTGATGGTGTGTGATAAGGACAATGTAGGTTCTGCAAAAAGCATTATCAGTAACGGTGGAATTTTGGAAAATGAAGTGGTTGTAGACGGTGTGACAGAGCAGAGATATTGGATTACATTGTCTCCACTTGTGCTAGAGGAATTTGATTATAGTAAAGAAGCGGTGATTAACCCGTGGAATATCTATGAGCAGGTAGAGGGGATGCCAAAGGTAGTGGTTTCTTGTTTTGCAAATACAACCTTTGAACGCATGCTTGCCATGGGCAGTGGGGCAGAAATTATAACGTATGCTAAGGATGCGGCAAACAGTTACCCGGTTTATAAGATTCAGTATGAAGGTGCGGAAATAGGCTTAATGAACTTACCGGTAGGAGCGGCAGGAACTACAGGATGTCTGGAGGATTTGTTCCGGTTCGGTGCAGAAAAAATGGTTATTTTCGGAACCTGCGGCGTACTTGATGAGGGAATTAAGGATTGTTCGGTTATCGTTCCAAACCGCGCTGTGCGTGATGAAGGTGTAAGTTTTCACTATGCACCGGCATCAAACGAGATTGCGGTGAATGTAGGAACTTGTGAACGCTTTGTACGATTTTTAGAGGAACTTGGATGCAACTATACCAAGGGAAAAGTGTGGACGACGGATGCCTTTTATCGCGAGACACCAAAGAAGGTGGCACGTCGAAAAGAAATGGGCTGTATTGCTGTAGATATGGAATGTGCATCCATTGCAGCTGTTTCCCAGTTTAGAAATAAGCAGGTATTGCAATTTTTCTATGCGGCGGATGTTGTAAGTAAGGAAAATTGGGATAAGCGTAGCTTAAGTAACCAGGCATTGTTAGATGATAAAGACAAGATTGCTTGGTTGGCACTGGAGTTTGCCAGAGAGTGGGCGTAGAGGAATTGAAATAATGGTTGCGTATTTTAGAGGAGTAATAAGATGAATTCAGAAGTATATTTATTACCCATGACGGCAGAAATGTATCATGAGTATTTTAAGAAATATGAGAATGATTTGGACTTGTACATAGATAAGGGGACATGGGAAGCTTATGTTTATGAGGAAGAAAAAGTAAACCGTTATATTCAGAGACAGATAGACCTAGAACGAAAAGCCTTTGCTATTATGTGCGGTGATGAAATGGTGGGAGAACTGATTATAAAAAATATTGAAGAAGGTAAATGTGCCACTTTAGGACTTGCCATGAAAAACGTTCAGTATAAGGATAAAGGTTATGGAACTAAAGCGGAACTTTTGGCAATAGATTATGTTTTTCATGAACTGGATATTCCGACGCTTTATGCAGATTCTATTATGTCCAATACACGGAGTCAGCATGTATTGGAAAAGGTGGGTTTTTGCTTGACCGGTGAGGATGAAACATTTAAGTATTATAGGATAGATAGGAAAAATGCATAATGGAGAAGAAAGAGATCGTCAGACTTTTCAGAAATGAAGAGCCGATAAACATAACCGTAAAAAATACAAGCCGTGGCGAGGGTGATTTTCGAGAGGCTTGGTTTGTGGAGTACGGAGATGAAAAGATTGTAATCAAGCTTGCGGAAAATGGATTTACGGATGAAGAGCATTTGACAATGTGGATGACTATAGTGGAAAAATATAAAGAACTTGGATACTATTGTCCGCAGTTTATAAAGGCGTTGGATGGGACATTTCCCAGAGTTTCTTATGAAGGTCATAATTGCATTGTATACGGGGAGGAATATTCCAAATATCGCTCGGCAGATGAGATTATAAAGGATAAATTCAAGGAAACCGGTCTTATGGTGGACGGATACTATTCTTTTCTGAAAGATATTGTGTTGATGAATGCCAGGGTGGCGGATCAGCATTATAGTTTTACAGAACTTCCATCGGCATACTGTATGTTTGAGCTTTTTTCACCGGAGGATGAAGTGGATGAAGTGACAGAAGATGCGATGAAATGGAAGGAAGAAGCCGACAAACTTCCTGAAAAATATAGGGAACAGGTGGAGCGCATTTGGGCGAATTGGCTTGAAGCCAGAGCACAACTTAAGGAAACTTATTCTGATTTGCCAACATCAGTATTTCAGGCAGATATAAATGATACCAATGTTTTGTTGGACGAGGATGGAAATTTTAAAGGAATCTATGATTTTAATATTGGCGGAAAAGAAGTATTTATGAACTTGATTTTTAGAGAGGCACCATACATAAGCACGAGGGGATGGGACTCTTTTGACAAGGAGGATCATTTTTCTTTAAGCATAAAAAAGGTATTACAGATTAGCTCACAGGTGTATGAGTTTAATGACCTTGAAAGAAAGGCGGCTCCGTTGCTATACAAGTGCATTAAGCCATTGTATTGGGAAAGTGCCGATTTGCTTAAAAAAGCCGGGGATAATGATGCGGAGATACAGAAGTGTCTGGATTTTATTGAGCATGAGCAGAACAGGGAGATTGATTTTTGGGAGGATAAAAATGAATATCCAAAATCTAACTACGAGATATGATATAAGAAAATTAAATGAAACAGATATCCAAGAGATATATGGATTAATGCAGGGAAATCCTTTATTTTTTCAGTATTGTCCACCGGTGGCGACACATCAAAGTATTTTGGATGATATGAAAGCATTACCGCCGAGAACCACCTATGATGATAAATATTATTTGGGTTATTTTAAGGACGGGTGCATGGTTGCGGTTATGGACTTAATCTTGAATTTTCCAAATAAGGAAACGGCGTTCATTGGATTCTTTATGATGAATAAGGCGTTTCAGGGGCAGGGATTAGGAACGGAAATTATTGATGAGTGTGCAAAATGCTTGAAAGGAGAAGGCTATCAGCATATCCGTCTTGGATTTGCAAAGGGAAATCCGCAAAGTGAGGCATTTTGGATAAAGAATGGTTTTAAGAGAACGGGCGTAGAGAGTGTGCAAGAATTGTATACGGTTGTGATTATGGAAAGGGAATTGTAAAGCAAGATGGAATATAACATAGATATATTAGTAGCAGGATGTAACACAACTTGTATGCATTGTTATGTGAATGGTGGGACAGAGACTCATAATAAAATTGTACATAACGATGCACGGTTGAGGAATATGCATCGCTAATGGAGTTTCTTAAGGGATATGAGATGAATACCAAAAGTATTCAAGAGGCTGTTGTGGAAATCTAAAGGAGTGTTCTTCAGAGGAATTACTGGAGTGGATTCTTTCGGCAGAGGATAACTATTATGAGACGGCATCTATTCATTATGGGGATATCATCGATGCAGTTAGAGACGGGAAGGTAAGGCGTTCAAAGGAGAATTACGTGTATCCTTCGCTGATTAGTGCGGTGATTGCGATGGTTCAGAATTATAGAATAGAAAATCCATAAGGAGCAATTAAATGATTACATTATATAAACCGAAGTTAGAAGATTTATGGTTCCGCCAGATGTTTATGGCGGACGAAGAAACCATGTCATATAATCACAACTGGGGTGGAACCATACCGTTTCCGAAGGAAAAATGGGCAGACTGGTATGAGCATTGGATTGTCAATCCGGAAGGAAAAAGATACTACAGATATTTGCAGGACGCGGTGAATGACGAATTTGTAGGTGAAATCGCTTATCATTATGACGAGGGACAGAAAATACATATCGCAGATATTATTGTGTATGCAAAATATCGTGGCAAAGGCTATGGCGAACAAGGGTTGCAACTACTGTGCCAGGTGGCAAAAAGCAATGGAGTCGGCATTCTTTATGATGATATTGCTATTGATAATTCAGCGATAAAACTGTTTTTGAAATTGGGATTTTATGAGGAATATCGGACGGATGAGATTATTATGTTAAAAAAGGAACTGTAAGGGTTGTAGCAGAAACACTTGATATTTATTGCCGATAACGGAGATAAGTGAAAGTATTTGAAATAGTGCTAGGTCTTTCATGCGATAATTATAAAAAAGATACTCGGATTGTATCTTTAAGTCGATTATGTGATTTTTGATACAAAGGCGGACAGAGATTAGGTCTTAAGGGTATTTTTAAGATACAAAGACCTAAGCGTTGGAAGAAAATAGGAAAAATCGTATCTTTTGAGAAGAAATATATGTTCACGACCTAAATAGATGTGTTGCATACTGGACATAGATAGTCCACTGTGATATAATTCTTTCAGTTGAAAAACTAAATATTACTAGAACAATTATGAGGTTGAGAACAGAGTGATTATTCGTAAATAATATCCTACTAAGAAATGCATAAAACCATCAAGCGTTTGTTCCTAATTGGCATTAGCCTATAGGGATGGTTTTTTTAATGCATTTATGATAGTAGGCTTTTTTATTTATGGCGTGAGGATTCTCAGGCTCTTTTTTGTTACAAAAAATTATGATAGAACGGAGGAATCATGATGATTATTATTACAAGACTAGAATGTGAAAAAGTATTTTAAGAAAACAATCTAGTGAGTGGTCGCCAGATTGTTTGGAATAGGAGACAATATGGCACAAATTGAATTAAGAAATGTAACATTTTATTATGATGATTTTTATCATCCGATATTTGAAAATCTGAATGTAAACTTAAACACCGATTGGAAAATGGCCTTGGTAGGACGCAATGGAAGAGGAAAGACGACTTTGCTAAAACTGTTGGAAGGTAGTCTGGAAGCATCTGCAGGCGAGATAAGACGAGAGGGAACGATATCTTATTTTCCTTATTCTTATGGCGCAGAATATACAAAGACGCTTGATGTGGTAAAAGAGTGCATTGGTGGTTTGCGTACGTTGGAAGTGGAGATGAAGCGGTGTGAGATGAATCTTTGTGAAGAGGGAAATGAGAAGTATTTTGAACTGCTGAGCCGTTATGCCGAACTTGGAGGATACGAGATGGAGAGCTGCATCTGTAAGGAGCTGGCTTTGATGGGATTGTCATCAGAATTGCTGGAACGGAATTTTTCTACACTATCCGGCGGGGAACAAACCTGCATGCTTATTATTGCATTATTCTTGCGAAAGGATGTTTTTGTTCTGTTGGATGAGCCTACGAATCATCTGGACAAAGAAAAGAAAGAACATCTTAAACATTATTTGAAAAGGAAGAAAGGATATATTATAGCGTCCCACGATACATTTTTCTTGGATGCAGTGTCGGATCATATTTTTGCAATTAATAAGGCGGATATTTCCATAGAACAAGGGAATTATTCAACCTGGCGCAGAAATATGGAATTGAAAGAACAGTATGAACTTCGAACGAAACAAAGGTTGATGCAGGAGATTAATCAGTTGGAGCGACAATCGAAGTTGAACAGAGAATGGTCAGATATCGGTAACAAACAAAAATATCCTTTTAGACCAGCCAGAGGAGCAAGAACGAATGGTACGAAAGCTTATATGAGACAGGCAAAAGCCGCTGAACAGCATATTAGAGATAACCTGGAAGAGAAAAAACAGTTGCTTCGCAATTTGGAGGAAGAAAAGCAATTGAGTATTTACCAGGAGATTTTAGAATCTGAGTGTTTGATAGCGGCTGAAAATGTGAGTTACTGTTATGAGGGCTCACACCCCGTATTTGAACATCTGACACTTCGTGTGTATCCGGGAGATAAAATTTGGCTTCGCGGTCATAATGGCGCAGGAAAAAGCACTCTGTTAAAACTGTTGAGTGGGAAATTGCAAGGGGCAGATATCCGTTATAAAGAAGGAATCTCAATTGTATATATTACCCAGGAGCCGTGCTGGGTGTGTGGTGATGTTAAAAATCTTATGCGGGAAAGCATGCAAGAGGGAGCTGTTTTTGAATCTATTTATGGGAAATTCAAAGAATTATGCAGTTTGTTTGATTTGCCGGAAGATTTTGAAGAGCGTCCGCTTGAAACACTAAGCAGTGGAGAACGAAAGAAGGTGGATATAGCCAGAGCCTTGTCCGAAAATCATCAGGTGCTATTTTTAGATGAGCCTTTAAATTATATGGATGTGTATTTTAAAGCACAGCTGGAAGCGGCTTTGTCAGGTGAGGAATTGACCTTGATTTTTGTAGAACATAATGAAGAATTCGGCGAACGAATTGCCAATAAGGTGCTAGAATTATAAGGTAATTAGGAATAGAAAAATATGAGGTTAATGGAAACGGATAAGATACCGCGGAAATTACAGAAAAGTGCTGTGGCAAATAGACAAATGTTATTTTTGCCACAGCTTTTATATTTAGAAAGGAGAAGTGTTCGTAGCAGGTTGACAGCTTCTTCCCTTACAGACGTAATATGTGGTTTGCTCATTTATAAGCGGATACTCGGAGGTGGGTTCTTCCGATATTTTTACAATAGTAGAGAGAGGGGCTTTTCCCTTTAATTTCTCCAAATCGGTTTTGTCCTTTAATACGATGGTTATCTTTGTTGGTAACTCCACATAATCAAGAAGTGCGCACAGAAACATTGCATATCCTGATGGATAGTGTGTAGCTTCAGTTATCATAAATTGGAGTTGCTGCCTTGCCAGGGTGTCATAGCCGGCATTTCCGTAATAATGACTTAGTCGCAAAATGCTTGTCCGTTTATATGCTTTTGCGTATGCCAGAATCAATAGGGCATTGTCATAAAGCATTTTTTCAAAATGTGGTGCTAAAAAATAATCATCTGTAGAATAACGGCTAAAACCTCCGCCAATATGATCAAAGATTCCACCGCGATACATTTGTAATAAGGTTTTTTCTACCATTTCCATAGCTGGTTTATGGTTCGTCTTTTCATAGTAGTGCATTAAAAACAGGAGATTGTGTGGGGATGGAAATTTGGGTGCATGTCCAAATCCACCATTTGTCCTGTCAAATGATTTTTGATAGATAAGTAATGCGGATTCGATTATTTGTTCCGGAGAACAGATTGCATTTATCTCGGAAGGTTCTTCATTTTTTATCGCACTTAGAACCTGATTGGCAGATTCTATTAATGTGTCTCATGCTACGCTAATAGACAAGGCACTTCCGGTGGAAAATCGGAAGTGTTTTTGATATAATCAAGATTATGAATGATTATAGCATTCAGTGAAAGGCTGAGAACGGATATGAAAAAAATCATGGTGATTGGTTGTCCTGGGAGTGGCAAAAGTACATTTTCCAGAGAACTACATAAAATTACAGGCATCCCACTTTTTCACTTGGACATGATGAATTGGAATGCTGACAGAACTACTGTAGATAAAGAGGTTTTCCGTGAGCGACTTTCAGATACGATTAAAAAGAGTGAATGGATAATTGATGGCAATTATGGTTCGACGATAGAGTTACGGTTGAAAGAATGCGATACGGTTATTTTTCTGGATTTTCCGTTGGAGGTATGTCTTGAAGGAATAAAGGCGCGTAGAGGGAAAGTTCGGACGGATATGCCTTGGGTGGAAGCAGAGGACGAAGAAGACATAGAGTTTATAGAGTTTATAAAAAATTATAATTCACAAAGCAGACCTCAGGTGTTGGAATTGTTGGATAAATATTCTTGTAAAAATATTATCATTTTTAAGAGTCGGGATGAAGCGGATGAATTTCTGGCTCAGATGAGAAGACACCATTAGAGAAATAGAAACTAAACAGTAGTGCAATGTTATTTTGGCTAATTCTGAAGAGGAAAAGTAGAAACTATGGCAAAGATAAGCAATTATTATTATGAACAATTGAATAAAGAACAGCAAAGAGCCTATTACGCTATGAAGGAAGGGTTGCTAAAACTGCAGGATTCTTTTGATGTACCTTTGCTTTCTCAAAAAGAGTTATCGGATATTTACTTTATGATTCGTATGGATTGCCCGGAAATCTTTTACTCGGTAACATTTTCCTATAAATATTATACGGATTCTACCATGGTGGAGATGACGCCGCAATACCTTTTTCCAAAGAATAAAATCAAAGAACATCGTCAGGCGATGGAGTCCAGGGTGAAAAAATTATCTCATCAAGCAATAAATCTGGATGAAAAAGGAAAAGAACTTTACATACACGATTTTATTTTAAAAAACGTTAAATACGATAAACTCAAAAAGGAATATTCTCATGAAATCATCGGCGCACTGGGCAATGGTGTGGCTGTCTGTGAGGGTATTGCCAAGGCGGTAAAGATTTTGTGCGATGAACTAAACATCTGGTGTATTATTGCTTTGTCTGAGGCGAATCCGGAGAAAGGCATTAAATACAGACATGCGTGGAATGTGATTCGTATTGATGGGCAGTATTATCATTTGGATGTGACATTTGACAATACTCTTTCAAAAGATGGTGTGGAAAGGTATGATTATGTGAATTTGTCAGACAAGCAGATTTTTAAAGATCATGAGCCTGTTATTTGGAAGGTGCCGGTTTGCAGCGACAGTGATCATTTCTATTATAAAGAAAAGAAACTCTCATGGACCACATTAGACGAGGTCCGAAATCGGGCAAAGCAAGCAGTAAAGAAGGGAAAAATTCTTTTGTTCCATTGGAGGGGCGGTTATCTGACAAAAGAGGTACTATCAAATCTGTTAGAAATCTTTGACCAAGAAGCTCAGGCGAAGGACAAAAGAGCATATGTCTCTGTCAATTGGCCACAGGCAGTACTTCGTGTACGATTCGAGGATGGAGTCGGTGAGGAACAGCTTGAGATGGAAGAGGCCAATGAAGGTGAGAAAGAATATATGCTGACGTCCTAAATAGAAGTGTTGGAAATAAATCAGTTTTAATAAAATCTTTCACACTTGCATAAACTGTAAAAACAGCAATGCAGAGGACATTCGTGAAAGGATATATTGAAGAGCGGGCGGTAGAGATTGCCAATTACATTATAGAGAATAATGCTACGGTGCGTCAGACCGCACGGCAGTTTGGGATAAGTAAGAGTACGGTACATAAAGATGTCACAGAACGTCTTGCGGGAATCAATCCATCGCTTGCAGCCAGGGCAAGAAAGGTATTAGATGTAAACAAGTCAGAGAGACATATTAGGGGCGGCTTGGCAACTCGGGAGAAGTATTTACATAAGACTAAATAAGCAAAAAGGTTACCTTAGGAGGTAGCCTTTTATTGTTAAGAACTGTAACAATACCAAGCCTGTTTTCTTAAAGTTTTATAAACTTAGTGAAATTATAAAACGCCCGTGTTAAAATAAATCTGTATCTTGTAATGAGAAAGTTTGGAGAAAAAACAAAGAATTATCCGGAAATTATGGATATGAATAAGGAATAGAGAATATGAAAAGTACAAACATGAATGAAAAAGGACAAAATACACAGGAGAATAAAGAAGCCCGTCTTGGAACAGAGAAACTGGGAAAATTAATTTTTTCCATGGGTATGCCGGTGCTTTTGGCCCAGGTCATCAATCTGCTTTACAATATTGTAGACAGAAGCTATATCGGTCATATACCGGAGGTGGGAGCTACCGCTTTAACGGGTGTGGGATTGACAGTACCGATTCTGATTATTATCGGAGCCTTGGCGGCGTTGGCATGCGGAGGTGGAGCACCGTTGGCGTCTATTGCACTAGGAAAGGGCGATAGAGAAAAAGCAGAAAAAATTCTTGGCAATGCAGTGGCGCTTTTGATAATATTCAGCATTTTTATTATGGTGCTTTTTTACCTGATAGAAGAGCCGTTTTTATACTTTTTCGGTGCCAGCGATGCGACTATTGGTTATGCTACAGAGTATTTAAATGTATATTTGCTGGGAACCTTTTTTGTACAGGTGACCGTGGGGCTAAATTCTTTTATTACCGCACAAGGACGAAGCGGAATTGCTATGATGTCCGTGCTCATTGGAGCTATTTTAAATATTGTACTGGACCCGATCTTTATTTTTGCATTTGATATGGGGGTAAAAGGAGCAGCCATTGCTACGGTGATTTCACAAGGCGTAAGTGCGGTTTGGGTGCTATGCTTTTTAATGGGGAAAAAGGCGTCTTTAAGATTGCGACTTTCAAAAATGAAACCGGAAGGCGGCATTGTGAAACACATGATGGCGTTGGGAATTTCACCTTTTATTATGCAGTCTACGGAAGCTATGATTTCTCTTGTAATGAATAGCGGATTGCAAACCTTTGGTGGGGATTTGTATGTAGGCTCACTGACTATCCTTCAGAGCGTAATGCAGATGATTACCTTGCCGGCAAGCGGTTTTGGACAAGGAGTTATGCCGGTAATTAGTTATAATTATGGTGCAGGAAATAAAGAACGTGTGAAAGAAGCGTTTCGAAAATTATTGGTAGTGATGCTCACCATGTCAGCTGTGATTAGTTTGGCGGCAATATTCTTGCCACGGATGTTTGGAAATATGTTTACGAATGACGCAGAAATGTTAGCCCTTGTGGAAAAAGTGCTGCCTATATTTGTCTTTGGAATGATTTTCTTTGGATTACAAATGACTTGTCAAAACATGTTTATTGCGTTAGGACAGGCCAAGATTTCATTGTTTGTAGCATGCCTGAGAAAAGTCATTTTGCTCATTCCGCTGGCACTTATCCTTCCAAGAGTGACAGGAACGGTTATGGGGATCTATTTTGCAGAGCCGATTGCGGATTTGATTTCTGTTGCAAGTTGTACGGTGCTGTTTGCCATTAACTTTAAGAAAATTCTTGAAAAAGATATAAAATAAAAAAAAGAGTCTCTTTCAAAGTGTTTGGAGATGTATCCGCCTTGTCGGCTTGTCCGGTAAAGCGGATACATCTCATAGAATGCTTTGGAAAGGACTCTTTTTGATTATTGCTTCTGCATAAGTTCCATCAACTGGTTAAAAGCATCTACATCAGATGGCTGAACCTTGATATTTGACTCGATTTTTTCTCCGTCCGGTGTTTCGATAATGATGGAAATAACGTCATCTGCATGGATGCCTTTTCTTTTTACTGCTTGCAAAAAGTTTGGGAACTTCGGGTGATTTTTTACAAATGTATCCTGAATTCCTTTTAATTTAAATAATGCTGCCGGATTCATAGAACCTCCCTATATGTTTTATTTTGTATTTATTATATCATTTTCCGTCTTGCAAGAAAAGAAAAAAGTTGTGCATTGAAAAATGATTTTTGGAAATAAAAAACTGAAAATGAGAAATAAATTGCGGAATTAACGCGACAATTATTGACATTATTTTGTCGGGGTTTATAATAGATATAACAATAAAATTTTATAACATCACAACTCGGGAGGACATGCAAATGAAGAAGAATAAAAAAGGGATGAGTTTAGGAGCAAAAGTTTTTACAATGGTAGCAGTGTTGGGTATATCCTTCTTGCTGATCTGCTACTTGAATTTGGACGCTTTAGCAATATTAAAAGAGCAGTCTGAAACCTTGGTGGTAGATATTTATGCCTATGAAGAGGCTGTAGCAGGTGGAAATCAGGCCGAGATTACGGAGGCACAAGAGGAATTGCACTATATTTTGGAGCGAATTTCAATTAAGGCATCCGGTACATATGTGTTTGAGATTATTTTATTGGTATTAATTATTATCATTATGGCTATTACAGTGCTGGTGGCAAATCGAAGTATTGTCAAACCGGTGAAAAAAGCAAGTGCCAGCTTAGATGTGATTGTTAAGAGCATTGAAGAGAATCGAGGCGACTTAACCCAACGTATTGAAATTACAACAAAAGATGAAATTGCTCAGTTGGTTGGTGGTATTAATGGATTCTTGGATAATTTACAAGGTGTAATGCAAAGAATGCAGGATGATTCTGCAAGAATGCTGGCTTCTGCAGATACCGTTGGAGATCGTGTTGATGAATCCAATCGAAATGCGATGAATCTTTCTGCGGCAGCAGAAGAACTAGCGGCAAGTATGGAAGAAGTTTCTGTTACGTTAGAGCAGATTGCTACAGGAAGTACCAGAATTTTAGAGCAGGTTCGCGGCATGAGTCAGGGCGCGGATAGTGGCGTAGAAGATATGGGCCAGATTAAAAATAATGTGGCTGACATGCAAAAAGAAACAAAAGCAAGCAGAAAATCCGCAGTGGATATGTTTGGTAATATAACTATAACTTTACAGGAAGCAGTGGAAGAAAGTAGTAACGTTGAAAAGATTAATGATTTGACCGGTGATATTTTAGACATTGCAAGTCAGACGAACTTATTGGCGCTAAACGCTTCTATTGAAGCGGCAAGAGCAGGTGAAGCGGGTAAAGGTTTTGCAGTTGTGGCAGATGAGATTCGTGTACTTGCTGACAATAGTACAAAGACAGCAAATAATATTCAGGAAATCAGCCGTATGGTTACCGATGCGGTAGGCAAGTTGGCAGAAAATGCAACTAAGATGTTAGACTTCATTAATACCAGTGTAATGAAGGATTACGATAACTTTGAAGAAATAATGATTCAATATCAAAACGATACGGATAATGTAAGTGGTATTCTTACAGAATTTGCTCAGCAGGCAGCTGTGATTACAGAAACTATGCAGAGTATGAGTACAGGTATTAATGATATTACAATGACGGTTGAAGAAAGCGTTCGAGGAATCACCGGAGTTGCTGAAGATACCAGCAGTTTGGTCGGCGCAATTACCCATATTCATGAAGCGACGGAAGATAATCAGGAAATTTCCAGGAAAATGCAAAGAGAAGTAAGCCGTTTCGAAAAGGTATAGTATTTAGCTCGTTTTTCAGGAAATCAAATAGAAGGAAAACCACGGGAAAAAAGCCTTGTTTTAATGTTTCGACTTTATTATAATGGAGTAAAGTTGAAAAGACTGATTTAAACTTTTTACCCCAATATAAAGAGCGAAAAAGGAGGAAAATTATGGATAAGATTATCGTACTAGATTTCGGCGGACAGTACAATCAGTTAATTGCGCGCCGTGTTCGTGATAATGACGTTTATTGTGAAGTATATCCGTATGACATTACGTTAGAAAGAATTAAACAGTTAGATCCGAAGGGAATTATTTTTACCGGAGGACCAAATAGCGTTTATGAAGAAGGCGCACCGACTGTTGATAAGGCTATTTTTGAATTGGGTGTTCCGATACTGGGTATTTGTTACGGTTCCCAGTTGATGGCACATTTACTTGGTGGTGTTGTTAAGACAGCTCCGGTGAGTGAATATGGAAAAACAGAAGTTATTGTAAAGACAGATTCTAAATTATTCCAGAAGGTTTCTCCTGCAACCAATGTATGGATGAGCCACACAGACTACATCGAAGTAGCTCCTGAAGGATTTGAAGTTATCGCAACCTCACTGTCTTGCCCGGTTGCGGCTATGGAAGATGAGTCACGTAAATTATATGCTGTTCAGTATCATCCGGAAGTTCTTCATTCCGCACAGGGACATCTTATGATTGAAAACTTTATTTTCAACATTTGTGAATGTAAGCAGGAATGGAGAGTTAAAAACTTCGTTGAATTATCTGTTGAAGGAATTCGCAAGAAAGTTGGGGACGGAAAAGTTCTCTTGGCGCTTTCCGGTGGTGTTGATTCCTCTGTTGCAGCCGTAATGATGGCAAAAGCAGTTGGAAAACAGTTAACATGTGTATTTGTTGACCACGGTTTGTTGAGAAAAAATGAAGGTGACGAAGTTGAAGCAATCTTCGGACCAAACGGACAATATGACTTAAACTTCATCCGCGTAAATGCGCAGGAACGTTTCTATAAGAGATTAGAAGGCGTTATAGATCCGGAACAGAAGAGAAAAATCATCGGTGAAGAATTCATCCGTGTATTTGAAGAAGAAGCTAAGAAAATCGGAACAGTTGACTTCCTCGTACAGGGAACCATTTATCCGGATGTTATTGAATCCGGTCATGGTAAAGCAGCAGTGATTAAGTCTCACCACAATGTTGGCGGACTTCCTGATCACGTTGACTTTAAAGAAATTATCGAACCTCTTCGTAATTTATTTAAAGATGAAGTTCGTAAGACAGGTTTAGAAGTTGGTTTACCGGATTACTTAGTATTCCGTCAGCCATTCCCGGGACCGGGACTTGGTATCCGTATTATCGGTGAAATCACAGCTGAAAAAGTACGCATCGTTCAGGACTCTGACTTTATCTTCCGTGAAGAAATTGAAAAAGCCGGTCTTAAGAATAGTTTGGGCCAGTACTTTGCAGCCCTTACAAACATGCGCTCCGTAGGCGTAATGGGCGATGGACGTACCTACGACTATGCTGTAGTTCTCCGTGCAGTAAATACTGCAGACTTCATGACTGCTGAATGTACAGAACTTCCTTGGGAGTTGTTACAGAAAGTGTCTAATAGAATTGTCAACGAAGTTAAAGGCGTAAACAGAGTACTTTACGATTGTACAAGTAAGCCACCTGCAACTATTGAGTTTGAATAAGACGGACTGAGAGCAGTCATAGACAATATAAAAGCCAAGTGCAAGTTTTCTTGTGACTTGGCTTTTTGTATTGGCTGTGACTATTTGAAGGCGTAACACAGCGAGATGAAACGAAGTGAAATCGAGCAGCGTTAGGACTGCTCTCAGTCCGAAATAAGGATTTTATATTTGTATATTTTGCTATTATTTATATATAAATTGATTGAAAATGTTCGCGTAACCGAATATAATAGAAGATGGTACATTGTATAGTTTATGGAGGATATAATTCATGAATTTTTTAACAACAGCAGAGTACGCAAAACTATGGAATATATCGCAAAGGAGAGTTGCTATCTATTGTAAAGAGGGAAGAATAGAGGGTGCTGTCTTAAAGGGAAAAACGTGGTTGATACCAGAAAATACAAAAAAACCAGAAGATCCGCGACGAGTACAGAAAAAGGGACAGTAAATTTGAGAAAAATTATAGTGGATTATTTTGTAACAAACGTTTCGAAAGAGAGGATTTTATAAATGGCTGAGAAAAACAATGTCAATAGTGGATTTGAAAAGCAGATTTGGGATGCAGCGTGCGTTCTTTGGGGACATATTCCAGCAGCAGAGTACAGAAAGGTAATCGTTGGTCTTATCTTCCTCCGTTACATTTCAAGTGCTTTTGATAAACGCTATCAGGAACTCGTTGCTGAAGGTGATGGCTTCGAGGACGATAGAGATGCTTATGCAGAAGATAATATTTTCTTCGTTCCTGCAGATGCACGTTGGAGCAAGATTGCATCAGCAGCTCATACTCCGGAAATCGGAACAGTTATTGATGAAGCAATGCGAGCAATCGAAAAAGAAAATACTACTCTTAAAAATGTATTGCCTAAGAACTATGCAAGTCCTGATTTGGATAAACGAGTATTAGGCGATGTGGTTGACCTCTTTACCAATATGGATATGGGTGACACAGAAGAAAGCAAAGACTTACTTGGTCGTACATACGAATATTGTATTGCACAGTTTGCTGCTTATGAAGGTGTTAAGGGTGGCGAGTTCTATACCCCTTCAAGTATTGTAAAAACTATTGTTGCTATCCTGAAACCATTCTCTAACTGTCGTGTTTACGACCCTTGTTGTGGTTCGGGTGGTATGTTCGTTCAATCTGTAAAGTTCTTGAAAGAACACGCTGGTAATAGATTTGGTGTTTCTGTATACGGTCAAGAATCAAATGCTGATACTTGGAAGATGGCTAAAATGAATATGGCAATCAGAGGTATTGATGCTAACTTTGGCTCTTATCATGCAGATACATTCTTTAATGATTTGCATCCTACATTAAAAGCGGATTTTATTATGGCAAATCCTCCATTTAATCTTTCTAACTGGGGTGCAGATAAATTAAAAGATGATGTGCGTTGGAAATTTGGTATGCCACCAGCGGGTAATGCCAACTATGCTTGGATTCAGCATATGATTCATCATCTTGCACCAAACGGAAAAATTGGTCTTGTGCTTGCAAATGGTGCATTATCTTCTCAATCTTCCGGCGAAGGAGATATTAGAAAGAGAATTATTGAAGCAGACCTTGTAGAAGGAATTGTAGCATTACCTACGCAGTTGTTTTATAGCGTAACAATTCCGGTTACTCTTTGGTTCATCAGTAAGAATAAGAAGCAAAAAGGAAAAACCTTATTTATAGACGCTCGTAAAATGGGTTATATGGTTGACCGTAAGCACAGAGATTTTACTGATGAAGATATTCAGAAACTTGCAGATACATTTGAAGCATTCCAAAACGGAACATTGGAAGATGTAAAAGGCTTCTGCTCCGTTGCTGATCTTCAGGAAATTGAAAAGCAAGATTACATTCTTACACCGGGCAGATATGTAGGTATTGAAGAAGTTGAAGATGACGGAGAACCGTTTGAAGAAAAAATGGGTCGCCTTACTTCTGAACTTTCAGAAATGTTTGCGAAGTCCCGTTTGCTCGAAGATGAAATTCGCAAGAAATTGGGGGCGATAGGATATGAAATTTAAGCTTGAAGATATTGTTGAAGTTACAATGGGACAATCTCCCAAATCACAATATTACAACACAGAAGGAAAAGGAACTCCTTTCTTACAAGGAAACAGAACTTTTGGATTTAAGCGACCAACATTTGATACATACACTACATTAGTTACAAAAGAAGCAAAAGCCGGAGATGTGATAATGAGCGTAAGAGCACCAGTTGGCGACCTTAATATTACACCTGTCGATATGTGTTTAGGTCGTGGTGTTTGTTCGTTAAGAATGAAAAACGGTAATCAAGAGTTTCTGTTTTATATGATGAAATACTATATGCCACAGCTCTTAAACAAGGAAAGTGGTACGGTTTTTGGTTCTGTAAATCGAAATGACATAAACGGATTAGAGGTGGATATTCCGGAAGATTCAGAAATGCAGAAGAAGATTGCAAGATATTTGACGATGATTGATGACAAAATCGAATTAAATACTGAGATAAACAATAATTTAGAGCAACAAGTATCAGCCTTATATCAAGCATGGTTTGAAGAATATATCAAATCTGATGGTACAAAACCGGAAACATGGTCTTTTGCAACGTTGTCAGATATCGCAGAAGTAAACAGCGGTAAAAGACCACCTATCAAATCATCAGAAAAAACAGTTGGTACTCAAATCCCACTTGTTGGTGCCGCATCTGTTATGGGATTCACAAGCGAAGCAAACCATACTGAAAAAATCCTTGTAACTGGTCGTGTTGGAACTCATGGTGTAATTCAAAGATTTAACACACCTTGCTGGACGTCGGATAATACTCTTGTAATTACATCGAAATACTATGAATATGTATGTCAAATTCTCAAAAGAATTGATTATACTTCGATGAATAGAGGTTCAACTCAACCCCTTATTACGCAGGGAGATATGAACAAGGTTGCTGTACTTCTTCCAGATGAACACACATTAAATGAATTTGAAAGACTAGCAGGGATTCTTATGGCACAATACGAGGCTAATATTATTGAAAACAACAGTCTTGCTAATATCAGAGATGTGTTGCTTCCAAAACTAATGTCCGGTGAACTCGATGTGTCAAACATTGAATTTTAAGCCGCTAAATTATTGTTTAGTAAAGGAGTGAAAAAATTGGCATATAAAGAAATTGATACAACAAATTTAATAGAAATTGATTCTGTAAGTTCTTATATCGAGCATATAAGGAGAATAAAAGAATCTGCTGATGGCACTTCTACTGAACTATATTTTAGAGGGCAGGAGACGGAGTTTTGGGATATAGAACCCAGTATATTCCGTGATGGCATGTTAAGTATAGAACATAAATTGATGCAGATTCCCTTGCAAAAATCACCAACAGAATTTAGAGATTTAAATTCGATGTTTGATATTATGACTAAGTATCAACACTATGGAATGTGTACACGACTTTTGGATTTGACAACAAATCCCTTAGTTGCGTTATTTTTTGCATGTAAATCACATGGCTTAGAAAAATATGACACTGAAGATGGAGAAGTAGAAAAGGAACCATATGGGGTGATTTATTATACTGATAAATATTATCCCTCACAATCTACAGATATGGAGATTCAAATTATTTCTGCTTTAGCAAGTTATGATTTGGAAAAAGAAAACTCGTTATCTGTTGTTCTTGATAAACTTACTCGAGATAAAATCATAGACGAAAAAACAAGAAATCATTGGTTGGAAAATTTCAGTGAATTTGTAAATGTAATACAGAGTAATTATATGGTAATGCCGACGTATACAAATGAAAGACTTAGAAAGCAAAGCGGTGTATTTTTACTAGCAAGCCTGTTTTCGTTTAATAAAGAAAATGATGTGAAAAAGTCTGTTATATCTAAAGCTAAAGGAAAACTAAAAGAGGAATTTAATGAAACATATTTTTACGTTTGTGGTGAGAATAAAGAGGCAATTCTTAAGGAACTTGATTTGTATAATATAAATGAAGCTACTTTATTTCCAGAATTAGAGCATCAATTAAGTTACATAAAATATGCGAATCGCGGTCTAGTGAACCCAGTTACAGATTTTACAAAGTATGAAGAAAATATAGTAGTTGAGGTAACGAATGTAAATCTAGAACAGGCAGAACTGGAGAAATATATACTTGATAATTTTGAAAGTAAATTCAGAGATGTTATAGAACCAGATGATATTACGAGAGTTCTAAATATTATAAAATCTTATTTTGCAGCAGATTGGTACAAGCGTCAGTCGGTACTGAGTAAAATAAAAATGACAATTACAGGACATTATTTTGTGCAAAATCAATCCAAAGACCTTTCCAAACAAAAGGCAGAAGAGATAATGGAAGTGTTGAATCAAATTGTTCAGGAGTTCATTATGTCATCAGATGAAAGAGGTGAATAAAGTGTCTATTAATTATACAGAAGCCGATTATGAAAATTCAGTCATAGAATTATTTAGAAATGACTTGGGCTATGAATATGCTTATGGTCCTGACATCGAAAGAGATTTTCGTAGTCCATTATATGATGAAGTGTTAGAGGACTCTCTGTATCGTTTGAACAGAGGGCTACCTTCTGATGCAATTCAGGACGCATTATTCAAGCTAAGAAACTTTGAAAATGGCGAACTTGTTCAGAAGAACGCTGTATTTATGGATTATTTGCAGAATGGTATTCCGGTCAGATACTTTGACAAAGGCGAAGAACGTTCTGCCATTGTGTATCTCGTTGATTACAAGAACCCTGATAACAACTCCTTTATCGTTGCTAATCAATGGACATTCATTGAAAACAGCAACAAACGACCTGATGTAATTCTGTTCTTAAATGGATTGCCAGTTGTTCTGATAGAACTCAAATCCCCTTCTCGTGAAGAAACGGATGCTTCTGAAGCATACAGACAACTTCGCAACTATATGATAGAGATTCCGTCAATGTTCATCTATAATGCTATCTGTGTTATGAGTGACCAGTTGACTTCCAAAGCCGGAACAATAACATCAGGCGAAGACCGTTTTATGGAATGGAAAACCAAAGACGGAAGTTATGAAAACACACAGTACGCACAATTTGATACTTTCTTTGAGGGTATTTTCCAAAAAGAAAGATTATTAGACATTATAAAGAACTTTATATGCTTCTCTAACGAAGGCATAAACAACTTTAAGATACTTGCCGGATACCATCAGTATTTTGCAGTTCGCAAAGCGATAGTGTCCACACAGAAAGCTACCATTACTGACGGTAAAGGTGGCGTATTTTGGCATACACAAGGTAGTGGAAAATCGCTATCAATGGTATTCTATGCACATTTGCTACAAGAAGCGTTGGACAGTCCTACGATTGTTGTGCTTACC
>JAZQXN010000023.1:0-43923 GCA_045632875.1 Lachnospiraceae bacterium | reverse complement strand
ACAAGGGAATGGCTGACTGTTTGTCGAACGGATGTGATAACCCTATTGGAATTACGTCAGGCCAGTTGCTTCCCTCATTATATAAAAATAAGTGCAGATGTTTCATCAACATCTACACTTATATAGTACGAAATTGGAATTCGTTTATTTCCTTACCAATAGATTCATTCCCCATTCATCTGTTCCATTCTCAGCAAATCCGAGTTTCTTCCAAAAACGAATAGCATTTTCTTTTTCGCTATTCAATTCATAATACAATGCACCATCTGCTTTTGTATATTTCTCAAGTGCATAAAAACACTCATGTCCCATTCCATTGCCTCTGTACTTTGGAAACACCCAGAAGTCCAGAATGAAACACTTTCCATCTTCGCTTTGATAAGTGTTATACTGTGCAGCACCTATTGCGATGCTATCTCGCACAAAGTAAACCATATGATGTTTATCCTCTTCTCTTTTCATGTGTGCGACAATGGTATCTCTATATTCGTTGCCCGAAAAATATTCAACATCTTCTTCATCGGAAATGATTTCATCATCGACTAAATACTGCATATGTAATTTCCAAAACTCATCTACTTTTTCTAGTGGTATTTCTTGAATATGTATCATTTTTCTTTTTCCTCCAAATTCAAGTTGGTCTAACTATTCGACAAATTTACATTTTTCTACCTGTTCTACATATTGGAATTTGACAATCAAATGGTTATCCAATATCGTCTCAGCAAATGTTGCCCCTCCGCATCGTTGTAGGCTTCTATGGTATCTTTCCAGATACCACCCAATGCTTCACATACATGAATGGAGGCTTTGTTTTCGTCGTTGATTGTCACCAACACTTTTTCCATTCCGTGCTGCTTTGCGAGTTCCAATCCAAGGCGAAGAATCGCTTTGCCATAGCCTTTTCCTTGCTCCGATACTCTGACTGCATAACCAATGCTTCCAATATCTAACATTACCTTTTCGGGAAATTCGGTTCGGAGTTGAAATTCTCCTATGAATTTTCCGTTGTCGATTGCCCAATAGTGAAAACTGATAGGTTGACCTTCTACCAGTCCCTGTTCTTTCCTGTCATACCATGGTTTTGTACGAAAAAACCAGTCATTATCAATGCTCTTTGGATTTGTGGGTCTAAAATAGGTGACATGGTTATCATACAATTCCTGACAATACTCTTTGTACCCTACCACATATTCAGGACATCTTTTTATAAGTTCTACCATACATTTCCCTCAACAATTCAAGTTTATAAGATTAAAACATACTGTTCCTCATCCACTTTTGTGAACCCCATACTTTGAAACATTTTTTTTGACTGTGTATTAAAAGAGTAGATTTCAGCATGCAACTCTTGAAGTCCCTTTTCCTTTGCCAACTGAATGATTTCCTTAATTACTCTTCTTCCAATGTGTTTATTTTGAAATGGCTTCGCAATTACAATATTAACTTCGCCACTGGGTTGCTTTATAAAAAAGCACAACATATCTGCATTCGTTCTCATACCACTACCGTTATATTCAACACTAATTACTTCCGAAATAACACTCTCACAATCTTCTTCGCCGGGAAAAATTCACCCAACTCAATTCCAACAATTTTTGCTTCTGTCAGCTGATTTACCTTATCCAGAATCTCTTGTGGCAGATTTATTTCTCTCGGCTCATTATGAATATACAAGGTTGCATGCGGTAACCAATCTTCAAAACCGTTTGCATAATCTGAATCAAAATAGGAATGCAAATCAAGCAACTCCTCACACATCTCCGGCTCCATATAACGAACAGCATTGCCGATGTGATTAACTCCTGCAAATCGAATCGGAAATGCCTTTGTTTTTTCCGCAACCTCCTGTATTCTGCCTACAATTTCATCTGTTTCTTCCACTGCGTAACTGCCAAGAGTAATATGGTACGGAATATCCTTTGTTTTCTTATCAAATCCATACTGGCGTTCAAAATCCATGGCTATCTCTTGCATTTTGCATTGCGTATTATCATCAAAAATAGCCATAACCGTTATAAACTTGTCTTTTTTCATATTTCTTTATCTCCATATGTGTTATGCATGTATCATAATGCTTTTTCATGATGCTTCATGCACCAATCCGCCATCTCTTTACCGAACCAGCCTTCACATCTCTACCCCCAAACCCATCATCCGTTCAGTATGGGGGCATTTTTTTGCTTAATTATGACCAATTTTCCATTAATCTCTACCCATAGTAACTTTTTTCTGCCATTGGGTGGAGGATTTGTACTAGAAGTGCCGGTTTTCTCTACCCATCTTCTTGCATTACTACTCTCTGGGTAGAAAATGACCATATTTTCTTCAAGTTTTGGCTATTTTCTCTACCTACGCGCATAAAAATTCGCTCTTAGGGGAGAAACTACGCGCTTAGAACCATAAATTGTCCAGACAATACTCCTCATCAATCAGTATATACTCCACTTGATGCTCTTTTGCTTGCCTTAACACCATCGCATTGTCCTCTAAGACGCTCTCCAACGTGCAATCAGAATCATCCATGCGTTTCTCAATCACATTTGCATATTTTTTGATATCTGCAAAATGATTTCTGATATAGCTTTCGCTCATGACCAGGCAAAAATATTTCATATCGTTTAGATATTCTGCTTCAAAATACCGTTCCCAGTCAAACGGGATATAGCAGCCTTCCACAATCAAATTCTGCTTATTTTCGATAGCCGTCTTTATCATTTCGCATACAATTGGCCAAAGATAGGATGTCAGGTCAGCATCACTGCTCATAGGCGTAAGTGTTGTATGACCGCTTCGTATCAGGCCCATTTTCAAATGATCAATTGACAAATACGGATATTTATGTTGTTCCAATAATTTCTGGGCAAATAATGTTTTTCCCGTGTGGGATGCCCCGGTTATTAATATAATCATTGTTTCCTCTTCCCATAATTAATACATCGATGCGTCTTGCCCCGATACTCAATTTCATCCACCTGTGGTAGCAAAACCATTCCTGCCTTTTCCATCACACGCATGCTTGCAAGGTTCTGCTCGAAAGCTCCCGCCTTTACCATGGTGCAACCTGAGTCAAATATCTCCTCCATCGCGGCATATAATGCCTCTGTGGCATATCCTTTATTTTTTTGCTCCGGATGAATCACATAGCCAAGTTCTACCTCTGTGCCTTCAATTTCAACGTCATTAATAAAGCCTATCATTTTTCCATCCAGGTAAATACCATAAACATACCGATTCTCTGACTCCGACAAAGCCTTAAAGCGTTCAAACATTTTTATCTCAGCTTCACGATTTGCAAAGTCCGGAGTCATAAACGTCTGTCCCACTTCTTCATTTTTTAGCAGTCCGATCAAATCGTCCAAATCTCTATCCTTTATGAATTCTAAAGTTAAACGCTTCGTTACAATCATCGGTGTATTCTTGAATTTCATGCATTCAGCCTCCGTATTTCACAGTCACTCTGATTACCTCAAAAAAGGAATCATTCATCCATTACCCATTTTAAACGTGTCAGTCCTATTTCTACAACAAAATGCTCCTCTTCAATATCTGTCGCCGGATGAGAATCCGCAATCGATACTTCAACAGAATCTATGGTCACCTCACAAAACCCTTCACTATCACCCAATATAATATACTGTGCAAAGAAATATTTAATATATCCATCTGCTTCCGGTCCCCCCGGAGCCGTTTCAAAGGGTTTCTCAATATCCACTCCCAAGTTTTGCAAATACTCCGCAAGCAACGGATAACTTTCTTTTATTTGCTTTACATAATTTTTACAATAGTCACATTCGCATAAATCATTAGGACTCAATACTTCGTAATATTCTTTGGTCTTTGTAATATTCATGAAATTCTCCTATAACATTCACCGATAAATTCACCTATTGCTCGGGTAGGTTTACGTAGATATCTCACATATACCCTTTTGGTAAAGTTCCACTGCCGATAGTTTATGCTCTTTTTCACATTCTTCAAATAATTCTACATATTTTCTCTGAGCATTAAAAAATCTGGTATCTCCCATAATTTTCTTCAAATAATATTCTGCAAGACCTTCAGTTACATCCCAGGTTTCAAAGCTTTTAAAAGCATTTTCGTCTTTCAACGCACTAAAAAGCAAATAAATGATAAACTCATGTCCCATGAAATAGAATGCATCAAGCGGCTCTCTAACAATACCAAAAACATCTTGCTCATCCGAAATATCAATTGCTTCGGCTCCATTTTCCCAAATATGTTCCACATAATAATCATAATGCTTTATCATGACTTCAGAAACCATAGAAATAACATTACCATATGATTCATATCCATCCGGAATTTCACCCTTTTGAATCATATTAAGCAACCGGGCATAATAATCCTTTGCCGAAACATTACCACACGCAGGTGTTGCCACCAACATTCCATATAAAAAACCACTATGTTCACCACCACATACAGTTAAAAGTTCCTCGTGCGCTTTAATCCTATTCAAATCTTCCTCGGGATATAATGCTCTGTAGAAATCGCCATAAGCGTTATCATATCCGCATTTTGCAACAGATAACATATGAAATACATAGTTGGTTTCCCTGTTGGCAACGAATTTTATTTTATTCACCTATCTTCCCTCTCAACGCACTCTTTTTTCTTATATTTCATTATAACATGTTGCCCTGTTAAATTACAATAAACGGCACAAATAACAAAAACCCTTAAGCAAAACAAACTGCTCAAGGGTTTTTCTTTGTTTTAATCAAAACACTACACTAAATTCTCTTTTTATTTAACACCGGAATGCTTATCACAATTGCCGCAATCATTATAACAACCGTAATAATCATTGCCGTCACATAGTCTTTTGGCTCTTTCAATCCGTAAATCAATGAATTCCCATCCATTAGCATGGTTGGAAAATACTTTCCCAGTTTCGGCAACAACGAGATAAAATACGGCACCATTACTGCCACACCTGTTCCCACTAAAACGCCACTGCTATGTTGAGAAATTGTTGAGAAGAGCACCAAAAGTGCCATTACCATCAATCCGAACAACCACCAACAAACTGCGGAAAAAGCTAATTTCTTCGCAATGTCATTATCCCAGAAGTATGCATTACAACCATAGGTAATACCATAACACAACCAGTAATATGCACTCCAAAGCACAAACAGGATTGTAGCCTTTGCCCAGACCACATTGCTCCGTTTCAAACCCTTCGTCAGTGCCAGTATCAATGTTCCCGACTGATACTCTTTTGTAAAAATATTACTTTGCAGTATGACAAATACAATCAATCCCATTGGTACATTTTTGTAAAACTGCACCCAGGAAGTCATTGCATCTACTTCTACCGTAGTTACAGCCATTCCGCTTTCTGCAAGACTGTCCGCCATTACCTCATATAGCCAAGGGGTCAATTTCGCCACAGCAGGATTCATAATTCCCAACAGCAAAAATACCATTCCCAAAATCAGGATTTTTCCCGAACGGAGTTGCCCCATCCATTCCTTTTTTATAAAAGCAAGCAAAGTATTCATTATCGCGCCACCTCCATAAATAAGGACTCCAAAGTAGGTTCTTGTCGTTCAATCTTTATCAACGGTAATTTTCTTTCTGTAACAAATCCCAACAATTCATGCAAAGAATGAACTTTCTCTGAAAAAATCATCTGATTTCTTCCTTGCCGCCTGCATTCCGGGAATACCTCTAATAATAATTGCAAATCATTCTCGTTTTCCATTTCAATAAAGTATTCTTCCGAACGATAACTAGCTTTGATATCCGCTAATTTTCCCTGCAGCTGTATCTGTCCGTCATTCAAAAAAGCCACATCTGTACAGATTCTCTCCACATCAGAAAGAATGTGGGTAGAAAAAAGTACAGTAGTCTGTTCCCTAACTGCCAGCAATATGTCCAGGATTTCCTTTCTTCCCACCGGATCAAGGGCTGAAGTCGGTTCATCACATATCAATAGTTTCGGATGATTTAACAAAGCTTGCGCAATTCCCAGTCGTTGCTTCATCCCTCGGGAGAATCCTTTGATGCGGTGTTTTTCCTCTCCCAGACCCACCAACTGTAACAATTCCTTGCTACGGCTGCCAAGTTCTGCTTTATTCATACCTGTAATCTCACCGCAAAAAAGTAGGTATTCCATAGGTGTCATAAAGGAATAATACTCCGGCACATCAGGCAAATATCCTATGTGACGGTTAGTTGTAGTTTGCCCGTAAACCACCTTTTCACCGGCAACGGTTATCTCACCTTCATCAGGCTTTAAAAGACCTAAGACCATTTTCATGGTTGTGGTCTTTCCTGCACCATTTTTTCCTATAAAACCATAGATACTTCCTTCCGGGACGGATAAATCCAGGCCTTTTAATACCTCTTTATCTCCAAATTTTTTCTTTAGGCCACTGATATGAAGCATATCCATTTATGCCTCCTCCTTTTTATAAACTTCTACACAAAATCCCTTGTAACCACAACATGTACAAGTCAACTTTCGCATAGTCGGCGTATGATTTGCCCAAAGGGCCTGTTTAAAGGATGGTCGAAACACTTCGTGGCACTGTGGACAAATATAAGCAACGCTATTGAAATAGTATTTAGATACCCACACACCGTACGGCACAGCCACCAACAAATAAATCAGAGCCGGCCACCATAATCCGGTTGCAATTCCGTAAATAATAACCAAGCACTCCAAGATACTCACCGGAATTCCCGACACCAATAAAGTAATGTGCAATTTTCTTAATTCTTTTCTATTTTCCATGGTATAAGCTATATCACCAATTGATTCAACAGAAAAATGTTCCATGCTCTTTATTTCTTTTTGCAACTGCTCCAACTTTGTCAACTTTATCTGGCGCTCTTCTATTTCGCCTTTCAGCAATTGTTCCTGCTGTTCCAACAGAATATCAATAACTTTTTCCGGTTCTTTTTCTGCCAGCAACGCTTCTATATTGTTGATGGAAATTCCCAATTCCCGCAAAAAGCAAATAACTTTCATTCGTTTCAAATCGTCTTCCGAATATAATCGTCTTCCCCCCTCCGTTAACTCTGATGGAATTAAAATATTTCTGGAATCGTAATACTGTACAGTCCGGACAGTTACATTACAAAGCTTTGCAATTTCTCCTGTTGTGTATTTTGGCATAGCCTTTCACCTCCTTACGCTGCTTACTTTACAACATTACGCAACGTAACATGCAATACCTTACGCTGGGGGATTTTTTAAAAATTTCTTTTTCCCCTTCATTGGAAACTGGGCCAATTCATCAATTAACTCCTGACGCAAATTCAAGATCTGCTTTACATGATAATTGGTTATAATATCTGTTTCCTGCAATTCATCAATCGTTCTCTTGTCACTAATTTTTGCACCACAAGTTTTCAATCGTTCCCTATTTTCTTCATTCAATCTTCCCGGCGCCTTCATTCTGGATAAAACTTCCATTCTTGCCAAAAGCTGACGGGACTTACCTTCACATTCCTGCAACACTTCCAAACGCTTCTCATTGCGTTTTTTTCTCAGTGGAATCCACTGCTCGGAAAAAATGTCCAACTGCTCTGCCATCGTATCAATAGTTTCAATTGCCTTTTTCGTATTTGGCAGTTCTTTATCATCGTCAAACATTTCCTCTAAAAATGCTATAACTTCTTTTTCCAAGTATTCAATGTTTTTGCGGATTTTCATGCTGTTATCATACGGTAATACCAAGACGTTTATCACTAATCCTACCAGCAAACCAATCGCTGTATCCCACAATCGTCCTGCCGCGTATGCAAATGGTTGAATATCCGGAGTAATGCACATCGTCACAATAATAAGACATGGCAACGTAGGTGAAAAACTGATTTTAAACACATTGTATAGGGTAATGACTAATATAATCCCAATGCCCACACTGATCTGCCACGGCACCGGAAGGTATAAGAATAAAACTCCCAACACCGCTCCGAAAAACACGCCTACAAACTGGGTGAGGCACGCTTCTACAGACTTTTTAAAAGTAGGCTCCATAACTCCCATAGCGCCTAACATAGCAAATACCATCTTAGATGTGGTTACACCATAAATTGATACCAGCATCATGGCTATGATTACTGCTGCTGCTGTTTTTAACGTTCTTCTTCCGATGTGTATATGATTTTTTGTAAATTTCAATGTCTCATCTCCTTATTATGTATCCAATCTTTTCACGTACATCAATTCCACCGCACCAAAGGAATCCTTTTTTTCTTCGCTCTGCACAAAGCCCCACTTTTCGTAAAGCCTCCGTGCTCTTATATTATCTTCAAATACCCAAAGAATAACCTCCGGATATCCTGCTTTCTTTATCTCTGTTAGCACCTGTTCCATCATCATAGAACCATAACCTTTGCCCCAATTATCCTGTAAGCTGTGGATGCATATCAACTCCGCACTGTTATTATCGCCTTCTTCTCTGGACTTGCTCCAAAACACCATGCAATGCGGCTTATCATCTACCGACAGAAGTAACCCTTCCGCAATATGATGCTTTAACACATGGGCATGCATCTCCTCAATTCTTGCAATATTTGTATGTTTTTCCATTTCTTCTGCAGAAATAATGCACCCAAAGCCACTTTTCCATGACTCTGCCTGAATGTATGCGGTGATTTTTTCATCTCCTAATACTGCTTTTCTAATATTGACGAAACTCATATTTATCGACTCCTTTTAAACACTTTTTGTTATAACAGTCCTATTAATCCTTCAATCAAAACAACTCATCTAATAAAATATAATAATTTATTTTCTCCCAATCCGGCTCTATTCCTAACTCCTCAAATAATAACTCCGGACGAAATCCTTCGTATGCTTCTCCGGTATAGGTTCCATCATAATTGTGCTTCAAACTACGGTAACAAATGGCGATATCTAACCATTTGTCTGCCACACCGCTTCTTCCTATATCAATAAACGCTGAAAGCTGATTCTCTTTAACAAAAATATTGGGCAAACAGTAATCTCCATGGGATAGCACCGGTTCCTCTGTTGGCCGGTTGTTCTCCAACCAAGCCAAAAGTTCTTTTGGACTGCTAAATCCATTAGGTCCGAAGGTTTCCGGTTCTGTGTCTTCCATGTTAACTTCATTATTTTCCACCGCCATCCGTGCAATTTCTAATTTCTCATCGATTCCGGATTTCACCGGACAATCGGTAATATCCACACTCCACAACGCTTTCAATCCATCTGCTAACACCTTTGCTAACAACTCCGGTTGCTCCAAATGCGCCTTTTCGCAAGACATTTTTCCATCTACACGACTCATCAGCAAATAGCTTTTGTTATTCTCCACTGTATGATATAAAATCTCCGGCACCGGAAGCTTACCTGATAACCATTGCAACATGGCAACTTCATGCTCTGACTCCACACTATTTTCTTGTATCTTTAGTACTTTATCTGCAAAAATCAACACTTGAGAACCGGACATACCAATGTTGTCCAAAGTGTAGTGTTCCTTTGCAAGCCTTTCCTGCAAATCCAATGGCAATTTAATTCCTGTAAATGATTTTCTCTGTTCCATGGTTACTCCCAGATAATTTTATCTTTCATTCTTCACTCTTTTTTAAGAATACATCTTTGAAAATGCTCTACAACCCATTTCTGTATCTATCATAAATCCTAAAGATTTATAAAACTGAATTGTTTTTTCCGTATCATCTGTAAACAAATTCTTCTGATATACATGAGCATATTCCTGCAACACTTGTTTCATTAACGCAGTACCAATTCCTTGTCGATGATACTCCGGAAACACCAAAAGATCTTGTATAAAAACAACCGAATAACTATCGCCTACAACACGGACAATGCCCACCAATTTATCATCAATATACGCCCCGAAAGTTTTTAAAGAATGGGCATATGCATTTCTTAGCATCTCCGGATGATTGGTATAATTAGTCCACCCAACACTGCTGTACAGGTTTAGAATTTCTTCCTCGTTATACTCATTGTATTCTTTTATAATTAACGTTTTCATATCAGTGTCCCCCTTTATCATAAAGTATAGATTTACCAAACTTTCAAGTCAAGATAAAGACATGAAAACATATTTACCAACTGATTAAAAAAGGATTTTGGCAGTTTATAAAACCGTCAAAATCCTTCTTTCATCAAAATCATATTAACCCTTATTCGTTAGATGTTTCCTTTAATTTCTGCAACTGTTCAAAGGTTCCGTCTACCGTATTTACAAAGCGATGCAATGTATCTACTGTAGTATCCAAAGTACCCTTACTTACCTGAACACCGGCAGAAACCTGCTGTGATGCAGCTGACAACATGGAAATGCTATCCACGATATTTTTGTTGGCTTCAAGTACTTCCCCAACTTCGCGACTCATACTATCCATATCATTCTCAAGCTCTATCATACCGCGTTCAACTTCTGCAAAGCTTGCATTTACTTCCTGAACTTTCTGTCTCTGTAAGTTGATACTTGCAGCGGACTCTTC
Organism: Lachnospiraceae bacterium; assembly: GCA_045632875.1. Classification (GTDB taxonomy): domain Bacteria; phylum Bacillota; class Clostridia; order Lachnospirales; family Lachnospiraceae; genus XBB1006. The sequence continues at coordinate 33,438 of JAZQXN010000023.1, read as the reverse complement.
GATTCCAATCTTTGTATTTCCGGTTACTGTCATCAACTCATTAATAATCTCTGTAATTTTTTCTGTTGATGCTTTGGTTTCCTCAGCCAGTTTACGAATTTCATCTGCAACAACCGCAAAGCCTTTACCTGCTTCTCCTGCTCTGGCGGCCTCAATACTAGCATTTAATGCAAGCAAATTGGTCTGAGAGGAAATATTGATAATAGAATCTGTAATACTGTAAACCTGTTGCACATTACTTACTAACATTTCAACGGTCTCAGAAATTTTCGCTGTATTTTCATCCACCAATACGGACTGTTCCTGAAGTTCATCTGCAAGGATTTTTCCATTAGCAACTACTTCCTTCAATGAACGGGCCGTACCCTTTGCTTCAAGTGCTGTTTCATTAGCACCCTCCAAACGATTGTGAATCTCTCCGGTCATTCCTGCCTGATGAGTTACAGCATCCGCTGTACTTTCAGAACTGTTCGCAATGTCATCAATCGCCATATGTGCTGAATCCATAGCATCATTAATATCGTTCAATTCATTAAGTACACCTCTAAACTGGTTATCCAAATTGCCGACAATATCGGAAACAGTTTCCGCAACTTTTTTACGATGGTCTGCTTCCTGTTCAATTACCGCCTGGTCCTCTTGTCCAAATTGAATCAACAATGTAATAGACTTAAACGCACCGTAAGCCGCTACGATCATTGCCATAACTGTAAGGTTACCAATTTCATACGCTTCTAAATTGCCTTCCATTCTAAATCCAATGGTTCTAATCATACAAATAGCCAAAGACAAAATAACCCCAAGGGCAACCACACGACCATTTAAGTAAATCATAAAACCAATTAAAATCGGGAATACCATTACAAATGCATTGGAACCATTACAAAGTACCAGAATAATAAAGGTGACCATAAAGTTCAATGCAAGGAAAACCATAACCTTTTTTCCTGATTTTATTACCTTCTTTGCAATAAAATTCGCCATACCCAAAACCAAATAAATTGCTGATGTAAGTAGCTTTGGAACCATTGCCATTTCTGTTCCGATACTAAAAAACTGAATCGCACAGCAAATCACATAAGAACACATCAATATAGCAGCCATTGTGCCGTTAGTTCTTTTGTACTGTTCCGGTGTCAATTCTTTTCTTAATTTGAAAATCTTCATGTTTTCCCCCCTCTTAGTAATTATTTTAAAATTGCACTCTATTTCAATTATAATTCTGAAAACAAGGAAGTCAATGAACGTATTTTCAAAAGTTTGTGTGCATTCTATGTATTTATCTATATATAGATATCCTTTTTTCGGGCATTAATCTCTTTTTCCAGCTCTATCCCTCTCTATGTTTTGCACATTTTTCTTCGATAGTCATTACACCCTCCGGTGCATAGTTAATCTTTGTGTAAACCATTACACCCGGTGCACCTGCATTCGTGCAAATCTTTGGACATTCCTTTAAGATTTCCATAAGTGTTTCATAATCTCCTTCCAAGGTCGTCTCAAAAGGACCTACCTCAGCGTGTACATCGTAGGATTTAATAAAGGCGATAACCTCGTCTACGATGCGAATGGTTTCTTCGTTTGTTGCTACCTTTGGTAACACTTGGATTGCAATACTTGCGTTCATTTCTTTTTCCTCCTTATAAAAAATGTGGTCATCTCCGTAGCAAAATATCGAATCTTGGTTGCAAGATTCGCCGTGCCCGAGCGGTATTGCGAAGCAATTGATTACCTCTCCGCGAGGTGCGCATCCTTCGCAGAGCGTTTTTTGTTTGATAGGACTTTCCTACCAAACAAAAAAAACGGAGATACCTGATAGGATATCTCCGTTAAAAAAATCAGCTGTGACTTCCTACGGCGGCATTATCCGCATCAGGTTATAGGGTCGAAGTTAAAACTTCCTCTCAGCCTGTATCACAAGCTCCCCTGTATTTATATATTGTTCTGGCAAAGTGTTTCTTTGCTCAGCAACTTAAAAATAGCACTCTCTTAGCAAAGTGTCAATCAGTTTTTGTCACTCATAGTTCTATTTTCCATACTACTTAAAATGTTTCTCTCAAGCTTAGCGTTTCATATCTACTGCAACTTTTTCAAGCATGGAGCGGATTGGCAACTCATAAGGACATCTGGTTTCACATAAACCGCATTTTACACAGTCCTGTGCTGTTTTTGCCATTCCCCAGTAACGGTCTTTTGCCCAATCGGCTAAACCGTACTTTCTTAAATAGTTGGCAAATAAGAAGTTGGATGGAATATTTATTCCCTGTGGACATGGTGCACAGTAACCACATCTTCTGCAGAATTGGCTACCTAATTCTTTCGCAATACGCTTACACTCTTGCATATCTTCGGCACTTAATGGTGCAAATACTTCTTCTGAAGCATTTACTGCTACTTCAGAAGCATCTCCCATACCAGGAATTGCAATGGTACAATCAGGATTATTTAAAATATAACGAAGGGCAAGCTTTGCATCATCCAAGTTACCCCCTGCCATTGGTTTCATCGCAATAAAACCAATGTTCTTCTTAGTGCATTCCTTCATTAATTCTTCTGCCTGATTTTCCACGATATTATATGGGAACATCATAGTTTCTACTTTATCTTCAAACTCTGTAATCAAGCGTTCAAAAGCTTCTACCCCATGAGCAGTTGCTCCGATATGGCCGATTTTTCCTGCTTCTTTCGCTTCTAACAAGGCCTTATAAGCACCATTGTCTCCAAAACAGGTTGCAAACTCTTCATCGGTCTTCAAATTGTGCATTTGGTATAAATCAATATAATCTGTACGAAGATTCTTTAAACTGATTTCAATGTCTGCTTTCATGGCATCATAAGTTCTGGACATGGACTTGGTTGCAAGAATCCATTTGTCGCGGTTTCCTTCAATGGCTTCGCCAAAATATTCTTCGGATACGGTGTATCCTCTGGCGGTATCCAAATAATTGATACCTAATTTCATACATTCCGCTACAATTTCTTTCGCTCCCTGAAGGTCAGTTCTCTGAACCGGAATACCACCAAGACCTACTACGGATACCTCCAAGCCTGTTTTTCCTAATGTTGTATATTTCATGTTTACCCTCCATTTTTGCTTACATAGGCACTTGCAATTGCTCTATTTCACACATTTTATTTCCACAATGACTTTTATGTATAACAATGGGCTGCCGCTTGTTGCAACAGCCCTTTTTCTATACCACTTAGAATAAACCTGTAATGGTTCCGTCTGCTAATACGTCAATATTTTCTGCGGATGGAACTTTTGGTAAACCAGGCATTCTCATAATTTCGCCTGTTAATGCAACGATAAATCCTGCACCAACAACCGGAGTAATATCACGGATGGTCATCTTGAATCCTGTTGGTCTTCCTAATTTTTTCTGATCGTCAGATAAGGAATACTGTGTCTTCGCCATACATATTGGAAGATTTCCGTAACCAAATTCTTCTAAAGATTTGATTTCTTTATTTGCCTTTGGTAAAAATTCAACATCATCAGCTCCGTAAACACGGGTAGCAATTGCTTTAATCTTATCTTTAATGGACATTTCTGCATCATATACAAATTTCATGGTGCTTTCTTCTGCCTGACAAAGTTCAACAACCTTTCTTGCAAGGTCTTCTCCACCTTCGCCACCTTTTGCCCATACTTCAGATAAGGAAACCTGTACTCCCATTTCTTCACAAGCTTTTCTTACTTCTGCAACTTCTGCTTCTGTATCTGTTGGGAAGTTATTGATTGCAACAACTACTGGTAAGTTGTATACATTCTTAATATTTTCAACATGTTTCATTAAGTTTGGTAAACCAGCCTTTAATGCTTCCACGTTTTCTTCATTTAAATCAGCTTTCTTAACACCGCCATTGTATTTTAATGCACGGATGGTTGCTACTAAGATTACTGCGTGTGGCTTAATGCCTGCCATACGACATTTAATATCGATGAATTTTTCTGCACCAAGGTCAGCACCGAAACCTGCTTCTGTTACCATGTAGTCAGTCATCTTCATACCCATCTTTGTTGCAATAACACTGTTACATCCATGAGCAATATTTGCGAATGGTCCACCGTGGATAAATGCAGGTGTTCCTTCTAAAGTCTGAACTAAATTTGGTTTTAAAGCATCCTTTAACAATGCTGCAACTGCTCCCTGAACCTTTAAGTCTCCTGCAGTTACAGGCTGTCCGCTTCTATTATAAGCAACAATAATCTTTGCTACGCGTTCTTTTAAATCTGTAATGTTGTTTGCGAGACAGAAAATTGCCATGATTTCAGAAGCAACGGTAATATCAAAACCATCCTGTCTGGTAACACCATCAGTCTTTGCTCCTAAACCATCAACGATGTTTCTTAACTGGCGGTCATTCATATCAATTGCACGACGCCATGTTACACGGTTGGTATCAATGTCTAATTCATTTCCCTGATAAATGTGGTTATCAATCACTGCAGCGATTAAGTTGTTTGCTGCTCCGATTGCGTGTAAGTCACCTGTAAAATGTAAGTTAATGTCTTCCATCGGAACTACCTGGGCATATCCGCCACCGGCTGCACCACCTTTAACGCCGAATACCGGTCCTAAAGAAGGCTCACGCAAAGCTACCATGGTCTTATGTCCCAAACGGTTCAAAGCGTCTGCCACACCGATAGTTGTGGTGGTCTTTCCTTCTCCTGCCGGTGTTGGGTTAATGGCTGTAACCAAAATTAATTTTGCATCCGGCTTATTTGCAAGATGCTCTGTATAGTAGTGGTAATCAATCTTTGCTTTGTAACGTCCGTAAAGTTCAATGTACTCTTCCGGAATATCTAATTTTTTTGCAATCTCTCCAATTGGTTGCATTTGTACGCTCTGAGCGATCTCGATATCACTTCTCATGTTTTACCTCTCTCATATCCCTTTTTTGTAAAGTTATCTCTTGTTTCTCCATGGAAACACCATATTTATTATAGCACCAAAGTAAAAAAAGGAACACCCCATAATTCAAGATTTTTCCAGCTTTTCTTCTTTGTCCCGGAAGCCAAAAAATCCATCCCAACATCCTCTAAAGATAGGGACAGATAGGATTGACGCAAAAAATGAGTAGTGATACAATTAGATACAAAACTTTTTTGGAGAGGGATACTTTATGGAATATTTACGTGAATTAAATTTAGTCTCGATTATCATTCGAATTGTTTTAGCCATCGTTATTGGGGGAATACTCGGGATAGAAAGAGAACGGAAAAATCAAGCCGCAGGCTTTCGAACCTATATCCTGGTTTGCCTTGGTGCAGCACTGGTTATGATGACAAACCAATATGTATATCAAGTCTATCAATTAGGTGATCCTGTCCGCATGGGTGCTCAGGTAATTAGCGGTATCGGTTTCTTAGGTGCAGGTACTATCATTGTTACCGGAAAGAATAAAATTAAAGGCGTTACAACCGCGGCTTGCTTATGGGCTGCTGCTTGTAGCGGACTGGCAATTGGTATTGGCTTTTATGAAGGCGCTATTCTTTGCGGAATTGTAATTGTTATTATTATGTCCGTGTTCCAGTCCTTTGACGTATGGGCCCGCAAGAATTCCAGGTACATGGATGTTTATATTGAATATGACAGCAATCAGCCTTTTAGTTCTTTCCTTGATTATGCGAAAGAAAATGATTTTGAAATTATAAACTTCCAAATCAATCAGGATATGGAAAAAAATACCGTTTGCACGTTAACCATCGCAAGTTCTAAGAAAAGAACCCACGCAGAAATGCTATTGGTTCTTAACGAGGCTCAAGGAGTTCATTATATAGAGGAATTATAATATGGTAAAAAAACATCAAAACTCACAAGGATTAAATATTATCATTGTAGGTTGTGGCAAGGTAGGCTCTACTCTTGCTGAACAATTAGCAAAAGAAGGACACGCCATTACCGTTATTGATAAAAACCCAAAACGTGTTCAGGGAATTACAGACTTGTATGACGTTATGGGTATTGTCGGAAACGGGGCCAGCTACAGTCTTCAGTTGGAAGCCGGCATCAATGATGCGGACTTAATTATTGCGGTTACAGATTCCGATGAGTTAAACCTATTGTGCTGTACTGTAGCAACTCAAGTAGGTAACTGTTCTGCCATTGCCCGTGTAAGAACACCGGATTACAGTAAAGAAGTAAATTATCTACAAAATAAACTTGGCTTAGCCATGATTATTAATCCGGAATTGGAAGCTGCCAATGAAGCCGCTCGTATCTTATACTTACCATCTGCGTTGGAAGTAAACCCATTTGCTCACAACATGGCAGAAATTGTTAAGTTTAAAATACCGGAAGGAAATATTTTGGACAATTTGGCCATTTCTCAGTTAGGAAACCGTATCGATAACGACATTCTTATTTGTGCTATTGAACGTAATGGGGAAATCTTTATCCCGTCCGGTAATTTCGTTATGCAAGCCGGAGATTTACTTTCCTTCGTGGCACCAATTAAACATACGAAGAATTTTTTAAAGGAAATCGGGTTTAAAACAAACAAAGTAAAAAACACCATGATTATCGGTGGTGGAAAAGTAGCTTATTATTTAGCAGAAAGACTTCTCCGACGTGGTGTTTCCGTAAAAATTATCGAATTGGATAAGACCCGTTGTGAGGAACTAAGCCTGTTACTACCAAAAGCAATTATTATAAACGGAGATGGAACAGACCAGGATTTACTGCGAGAAGAAGGTATTGAAGAATGCGAGTCCTTTGTGCCTTTGACTGGAATCGACGAAGAAAATATTTTACTGACCTTATATGCGAAACAAGTTTCTAATGCTAAGGTAATTACTAAAATTAACCGCATTACTTTTAGCAATGTGATTGATAGTTTGGATTTAGGAAGCGTACTTTACCCGAAGTACATCATAGCAGAAGCCATTGTTGCTTATGTCCGTGCAAAAAAGGATTCTATGAACCGAAATATTGAAACCCTTTATCACATGTTTGACAGCCGGGTGGAGGCCATTGAATTTAATGTTACAGAGCCTTCTTCTGTAACAGATATTCCGTTAAAAGATTTACAATTGAAAAAGGACCTTTTAGTTTCTCTTATTAACCGAAACGGAAAAGTTCTCATTCCAAAAGGTCTGGATTCCATTCAGGTTGGTGACTCTGTAGTTATCGTTACTACCCATTCCGGATTTAGCAATATTACAGATATTTTATTATAGTATTTGGAGAAAAAGAATGAACACTTCGATTATTCGATATTTACTTGGTCATATTTTAAAAATTGAAGGTATATTAATACTCCTGCCGTGTTTGGTTGCATTAATTTATGGAGAAAATGAAGGTTTTTCCTATCTGTTAGTCAGTTTAGTTGCATTATTTGCCGGAATTATACTAACCATAAGGAAACCAAACAGCACTGTTTTTTATCTAAAAGAAGGCTGTATTGCCACTGCTTTAAGTTGGATTCTATTAAGTCTTGTGGGCGCCATTCCTTTTTATTTAACCGGAGAAATTCCTTCCTTTATAAATGCCTTGTTCGAAACTGTTTCCGGTTTTACAACAACCGGTGCCAGTATATTAAATGACGTTGAGGCCTTATCTCATGCCTCCTTAATGTGGCGGAGTTTCACTCACTGGATTGGCGGTATGGGAGTGTTAGTTTTTTTGTTAGCCATTCTTCCAATGGCCGGCGGATCTAACATGAATTTAATGCGTGCAGAAAGCCCGGGACCTACTGTTGGAAAATTAGTACCAAAGGTTGCCACTACTGCCCGGCTTTTGTATATCATTTACATTGGCATGACGATTCTGCAAATTGTTTTGCTTCTTTTTGGAGATATGCCTTTGTTTGACGCCGTAACAACCGCATTTGGAACTGCCGGAACGGGCGGCTTTGGAATAAAAAATGATAGTTTAGGCGGATATTCCCCATATATTCAGTGGGTTGTAACTATATTTATGATTTTGTTTGGCGTCAATTTTAACGCTTATTATTTAATCATTTTCGGAAAGTTAAAAAAAGCACTTTGCATGGAAGAAATCCGTGGATACTTTGCCATTATCTTTGCATCTGCAGGATTCATCGCCATCCAGCTACTGCAATCCGGTATGGTATGGTTTGATTCCGTTCGTCATTCCTTATTTCAAGTGGCTTCGATTATTACCACAACAGGATATGCAACTATGGACTTTGATTTATGGACCCAATCCAGCAAAATGGTTTTAGTACTGCTTATGTTCATTGGTGCCTGCGCCGGAAGTACCGGAGGTGGATTGAAAGTATCACGTATTCTTATATTAATAAAAACCATTTACAGGGAATTAAGTTACTTCATACACCCACGTTCTGTGCGTAAGTTGAAAATGGACGACAAACTTATTGAACATGAAGTAGTACGTTCAACCAATGTTTACTTTATTACGTTTATTATCCTGTTTGTTGCTTCCGTATTTGCCCTTTCCTTTGAAGGACATGACTTTACAACAAACTTTACCGCCGTTGCCGCTACCATTAATAATATTGGTCCGGGCCTTGAGATGGTTGGACCAACCTGCAACTTTGGATTCTTTACTCCATTTTCTAAAATCGTACTGATGTTAGATATGCTAATCGGTCGTTTGGAGTTATTCCCAATGCTGCTTTTGTTCCACCCTATTATATGGAAAGAAATGGTTAGTCAAAAACTTCGACACAGACGCTTAAAAAAAGAAGAACGCAAATAAATAAAAAAGCAATTTTTACAATCCCGCCTTTAAGACTTTAGGGATTCTGTAAAAATTGCTTTTTTAATTCCTCTACAATATCCATCGGATTTTTTTGTTCTGTATCTATCACCAAATCTGCGACAGCTTCATATATGCTTTCCCGTTCACCTAATATTGTTGCTACTTTTTCCGCAAGGCTACCCCGTCCTTTTTGGAGGAGCGGACGATTCTCCTCTACTTTTAATCGTTGTACTAAGGTCTTTACTCCTGCTTTAAGATATACCACATAGCCGCGCTCTTTCATATATCTTACATTGTCCGGATTCAATACAACGCCTCCCCCACAAGAAACAATGATCTTTTCTGTTTGGGATAATTCCTTTAGCACCTGTGTTTCCAACACCCTAAAGTAAGCCTCACCCTGCTTGGCAAAAATGTCCGGGATACGACAACCTGCTTTTTCTTCAATTAATCGGTCCATATCCGTCCATGGAATACCGATGGTGGATGCATATAATTGACCGATGGTGGTTTTTCCCACACCCATAAAACCGATAAAAAAAATTCTGTTCCTCTTCATGTACCTTACCCACACTTTTATGTTCTTGTAATAAGTATAACCCATTCCCCCGCATGTGGCAAATGGGTTTTTAGCCCTAAACCATTTTGTAGGAAGCCTGATATTTCTGCTTTGTAGAATCTACCTTTTTCGCATCCGCTTCCGGCGTCGGATAATATCCTCTGTCGGACATCATATGAAATAAATCGTCCTGAATGTCATGTTCATCGGACAAAATATTTAACATAGTATTTCTCACATTTTCGTGTACACATTCATTAGAAAATGTGTCAAAGTGGCTGGTGGTAGCCTTTGCTGTAGTTAAAGCATCCCCTAAAATTTCTTTTTCGGTGTAAGTCTGATTCATAATTTCCCTCCTGATTAGCCTAATAATGAATACAATGCATTAAAATGTCTCTGGTGTCTGTCGGAAACCTGCTGACATTTCTTCTGGATCTCCGGGTCCTGAGAGTGCTGTGCCAGCATCTGATATTTTTTCACTAAAAGTTCCTCTTCTGATAAAGATTCGTTTAAAACGGAAAGTTCTTTTTCTGATAACTGTGCCATAATGGTCTCTCCTTTCTATGAAAATTGTCCTGATTATTATGTGGAAATTTTTGTGAACTATGCAAAATTTTTCTCTCATATGATTGAATTTTTTTCTTTTTCGATGTATTCTTATGGTTAGAGAATTTTTCAAAAGGTACAAAGGAGAACATTATGGCTGGAAATATGGGACGTGACGATTTAATTAAAGCATTAGGAGATGCCTTCGCCAAACCAGAACCAAAGGAAGACCATTCCCGCGATCATATTAAGGTAGAATCTGCGGTTGCCGGAGAAAAAAGTGTACTTCGTCTTGTTACCAATTATAATAACACCTCAAAAAAAAGCTTACATACCAATCACCCGGATGTGGTATTTGTCAGCAAATTAGTGGATGAAATGGCTAGTAGTAAACAAAGTAATATTGAAATTATGAGCCGTGATTTAATTGTTAAATTCAACAAAGCAGTAAACGATAATGATGAAGAAAAAATTGCTTCCATTATTAAAACCTGCAAACTGCATTATATGCGCCTGCAGAGTATCAGCGTTTATTCACAAGAACGTGCTTTAGCATATATGATGATAATTGATTCCATAAAAAAAATGTAATCCTTTCGGATTACATTTTTTTTACTTTATAACGTTTGATTAAAATCACTGCGCCCGCTGTTACTCCTCCTAAAAGTAAGAGCAAACAAATTCCTACTCTTATCAGAGCATGCATATACAGTTCTTCACTAAAAAACCAAACAATTTTATCAATTGCAGGATTCAAAAGCCACAATCGATTATCAAAAAACATTTCGTGAAACCCCCGGATTACTTTTTTCACATTAATAATTGCCATGGTACCCACAGTGGCCCCTACTACCGCAATTAATCCTAATGCTAAAAAGTAACCTTTAGCCAAAAATACCTGCCACTTTTTACGGATTAAAAAGATCCCACCTGCTACTGCAAGAATTCCACAAACAACAACCAGAATCCTTAATTGACCAATCAATTCTCGCACTTCTTCAATGTGCTGCAATTCCCTGTCATTGAAAAAGCCTCTTGTTTCCCCTGATATAGATACCGTAACCTGAAGCGTATCTGAATTTCCCTTCACGTAAGACACCATGGAGGACACCACTTTTCCCATATCCTCCTGAGTCATCTGAAGTTTCTCATCAACTCCCAACTTCAAGCTGGTCTTGTACAAAAATCCCTCCGTAACTACTGTGGTGAAAAATGACAGACAAACTAACACCACTATTCCGGCCAAAGCTGTAATACAACCTGTAAGTAACGGAAAAACTTTTTTTATAAAACAATTCTTTGGATTATTTCTTTTTTTCCACATCGATTTCAATATCCAATTCTTCCAATGCTGATTCTTCTATCACTGCTATCCACGGTTCTTCCTGCTCTGTGGATACATCCTCTGTATCTGCAGAGTCCTTTATTGGCTGCGGAATGTTTGTTGTCATAGTTTCCGTCTTAAGAAGACTATTTCTATCCAAGGTTTCCTCTTCTTTAAAATCATCTGTTGTTTTTCGATTCTCTTCCCTGATTTCTTTGAACCGGGTCTTTGCAAATTCAATGCCCTTAGTTAAATATCCATATTTGTATGACCATAAAATGGCACCGGCAAATGCTACAAGCAACAACACCCAAAATACAATTGCCCAAAGGTTCCACTGTACTCCTGCAATATTCGTACTAGCTACACTATACATAACCTCATGCCAGGTTCCCTCAACGTTTGCTTTCCGTCCATGTACATCATAGTTTTCATCCGGGCAATATTTAATATTTGTCCCCGGAGCGCCGGTCACTTTATAGGAAATACTAAGTTCATCCGTTCGATATCTAATTATGCCGTCCCAATCAATCGCCATATAAAAGGAAAACGTATTTCTGAGGCGAAGCGGCTTATAATCTACCCCGTATGACATAAGTGTACTTTTTCCAAAGAGGGCTAAATCACTTTCAAAAAACTCTTCTGCAGAACCCTTTTGTTTGATTACTAATACCAGTGTATCACTTTCATTTTCACCGGTTATTTCAACATTGTATGTTTCCTGATAATCCTCTTCCCCACCAAACTGTTCTTTTATATTTTGCAGGATGGAATTTAAATCCTGTTCTGTAGCTGCCTTATCAAAAGTCAGTCTGATTTCCCTTTCAAAGCGGTCTTTTCCCATTATTTTTGTTTCCACATCAATGTTTCCTACATAAAATGTACGATTACCGCTAATTGTGTATTTTTTCGACTGGCTGATATTTGAAAAATCCTCTGCTTCATAAGTGTCTCCGGATCCGGCCATTGCGTACCCGTCTTCACTCTTGATATAATAGTGAACCTGTGGCAGAAAACTCATTCCCTGTTCATAATAACGGGAAAAATCAATTTCTTCCACAAACATTTTGGTCCAACTAAATGGAGAATCTGTTCCAACTCTTGAAGCCGTAAATTGACATTTTTCACTTCCAAAATATGCTTTGTTAAAGGCATTTAGTTCTTCCAGAGACATTTCTGTCTTTTCTACAGTGAAAAGAATTTGCGGAACATTCGCCGAAGTAGTAAATGATGCAGGTTGTTCCACTTCTTCCCATGTAAATGTAGCACCTTCCGGAACAAGAGATTCTAAATATGCTTTCTTTTCAGCCTCACCCGTCTCCATGCTTTCCTTTGGTACAGCAAAAACTATGCTTCGGTCATAACTTTCATCTTCATTAACGGTTGTATAAATACTAATACCATAGTACTCTACATAACTTTGTTCTTCGGCATAAGCATATTCATAAGTAGAAAATTCCTTCTCTCCATAGCGGATAAGATTATCTCCGCCCTTGAACACGTATGCGCTATTTTGTTCCGTTACATATTCTTTCTCCAATAACGCATCAATCATCCACTGCAATAAGTCTACGCTGGTGAAATCTTCTTCTATGTAAAAATAATCTTTAAACGGTGATCTGTCTGCCTGAATTTCAACCCATGGCTCATCACTTTCTTCCATTTCCTCACCGGTAAGAATCTTATGAACCTTTTCACTGTAATCCTCAACAGAAGCAAACTGCAATTCAAATACATATCTGTAATCCTCTCCTGCGCTTTCATAAGTCCATGTTAATCCTTCCGGACATTCTGCCTCTACCAGGGCATTAATATCCTCAATCGTTCCGCTAAACTGCTGTGAAAGGACAGAGCCCTTTACCAGTACGTCCATCGTTCTTACACCGGATAAATCCTCGTTAACGGAAATAACTGTATTCACGGTAGATGCCGGAGTACATCCGGTAAACACACCTAAAGAAAATAATAAAAGAGCAAAAACTCCAAACAGGCGATATATTGTTTTTTTCATCTTTACCCTCCTAATATTGTGTCTTTATAATAGTTGTTTCCAGACTATAACTTCCAAACTTCACGGAATCAATTGTTTCGTCCCCTTCTTCACCTGTCAATAGTATGTGCAGACAAAACGAATCAACCCTTTTTCCTTTTTCATATACGACTACATCAATCGGTACTACAGTAACGCCCTCTTGTTCTTCATAAGTCGCCCCAATGTGGCATTTTACCTTTTGTGTTTGCGGGTCCCAAATGTCACTAACCGTGCCTATCACATTGGAAGAGATTTTTCCCATCTCGCTAAGTCTTTTTATATCTTCCTTTTCAAACCCTTCCAACTTTTCGAATTCTCTACAGAATTCTTTCACAACCCTAGGCGGTTGTTCTGTTTTTGCTCCGGCAATTATCCCCGCCGCAATCGCCAAAATCAAGCTTCCTACAGCTATCCAAAATATTGGCTCTCTTATTAATTTCGTCTTAATGTATTCCAAAATTTCTTCCCCCAATCATTTTCTCCATCATATGTCCCTCCAAGCTTTTTTTGTATTATAACACGTCTCCTTTCTGTTTACAATTAACGAAAAACTCGCTTTGCGAGTTTTTTGTTAATCATGAATAAACGAAAAATCGCTTTGCGAGTTTTTTGTTAATCATGAATTCAAAAAGGCTTTTGCCGCTACCGACAAAAGCCCTTACTGTATTTACTACATTTACTATATTTTTATTACTTATCCAACTTTGGTTCCACACTTTTCGCAGAATAAAGCGCCTTCTACTAATTTCGCTCCGCAATTTGTACAGAACATCGCTTTTGGCTGTGCTTCCTGTACAGGGGTTGTCTGTGCAATTGGTTCAGCCTGTTGAACCGGTGTTGCATTTTCTGTTTCCGGTGCTTCTTCCTGAGACTCTGCTATCTGCTTTGCTTTCTCAACTACTTTTGTTTTTATTCCGTTAAACCATCCCATCTTAAAGCAAGCCCATACAGCTAACGCAATTCCGCCCACAATCAACATATAAATAGCAATTCCAGCAAAGTTTGTTCTATGACCTGTTGCCAACGCTGAGAAACTAACTCCATCCGTTTTAATTTCAATTTTTCTTCCGCCAAGGTCTACATGCTCTTCATCTGTTGTGTAAGTAAACTTTACTCCCGATGGCAATGTGATGTTATAGGTGGTAACACAGTCTTCTGTTCTGTCAGAGGCAAAAGAATATAAGGACAATTCTTCTCTGTAAGCCACATCATATTTAAGCTTCATCACGCCGTAATCCGCCATGTATTCCATATGGCCTTCGTCTCCGAAAAGAGCTTCGGTGCTTCTTCTGATTTCGCTTTCGTCACCTTTTTGTACGATGGTTAATACAAACTTATCTTTCTTTGTACTTGCATCTATACGGATGTTAAATTCTTTTTCATAATTAACATCTTTCTTTTCTTCTGTTTCAAGTTCGATTTCAGTTGCATCTCCGTCTTCTACAGCGGCTCCGCTATTCTCCCCGGCTTCTTCGTCCTGAGGCGCAGAATCAAATTTTGCTTCTGCTGCTAACTGTTTATCTAATAATGCATAAATTCTTTCCTGAATAATCTTCAGTTCATCTTCCGTCGGAATAATGTCAAATTCCAGGTTAATGGTTCTCTTATAATTTCCAAACACATTCATCTTTGTGTCAATATCAATAGATTTTACCCTGAAAATCTTTTGGAAATCAAAGCTAAATGAGGATGTTCCGTAGGTGTAATCCGTATTCCAAAGTACATATCCGTTTTCTAACGTTTCATCTCCCCATACGTATTCATCCAATTCGTATCCGTTTTCAAACTTTAAGTACTGTTCCAGATAAATACTATACCACGCACCTGATGCCAAATAATTAGAATAGTCTATCTTTTCAGTAAAATCATTTTTCATTTTAAATGGTTCGTAGCTGTATGAAGTATCTTTCACCGTAACTACGGTCTCTTCATTTCCAAAATACGCCTTCATAAATGCATCCAGGCCTTCTGCGGTTAAATTATTGGCAGTAACTGTGAAAACTTCGTATCCTTCATCATTTGTAGTCCACTGACTGCTTGCACCGGCAGGAACCACACCATCCATATAATTTTTAATCGCATCACCATTAGTTTCCATAGTTTCCGGTGAAATCACCATTTCAATGGTTCTGTCAAAAGAATCACTTCCCTTGATGGTTGTATAATAATGGAATTCTTCGATTTCTACATATTCTGTTTCGTTTACATATGCATCGCTTCCTACGCTGTAAACTTCTGAATTGTACTCAACCGATGTGTTACCTGATGCAAATACATAACTGCTATCGCCGGAATCTACCAGTCCTTCTTCTACCAATGCATCAATCATCCACTGAAGCAAATCTTCACTGGAGAAATTCTCATCAAGATAAATTCCATTTACCCATACACTGTCAGATGAAGACATAACTACCCATTTTGGTTCTTCCGCATTATCTTCATACTCATCGTTCGGATCAAGAATTGCATCTACCTTGTTCTCATAATCTTCCGGTGAAAGGAAAGCTAATTCAACGTGATACACATTTGCACCTGTTGAATTATCATATGTCCACGTTAATTCGCTTGGACAATTTTCTTCTACAACTGCTGTAATGTCTTCAATGGTTCCGGAAAAATTTTCTGCCAGAACAGTGTCGTCAATTACAACATCCATTTTTCGTACACCTGATAAATCTTTATTAATTATAATACTTGTTTCAATTGTTGAAGCATCATCACATCCGGTCAATGTAGCTAACACCAGAACCATTAAAACAAATACACCTGCTATTTTATGTATTCTCTTTTTCATCTGTCTAACCTCCGTGATTCTTAATGATAACTACGGATATATTCTTTTCCGTCAATTTCTACAATTACAAGTTTCATTGTATAAACATCCACTACATCACCTTTTTGCTTTACGCAAATAGTTACAGGCACAATAATGGATTCGTCTTCAGGGTTTTCGATACTATCTCCGATACAATATGTTACATCAAAGCGTTTGTCGGAGGTAATGTCCTCAAAAACGGTTCCGGAAATCATGGATTCTGCAGTGGTTTCCTGCTGCAATTCCGGAGTCAGGCATTTAACCATTGCCTTTCCGTCTCCCTTTTCCATTGCCTTACAGAATTTTTCTGCTACTCTTTCCGTTGGGTGAGCAATGGCTGCAACAACACCAATTACAAGTGCCAGCACCAATGCGCCCGCTGCCGCAAAGAATAATGGTTGTTTCAATACATTCTTCATAATAAGTCGCTCCTTTTGATGTTTTATATATAAATAACTATAAAAGAAGAGTACCAAAAGATTATGTTCTTTTTGTTATTTTTTTCTATATTTACTGAAAATTTCAAATATTTTTGATAATATCCTTTTTCATCACATCTTCAAGGTCCACAGTTTCTAATAAATCACCATCAATTTATAAGCAGGGCTAATAATAACCATTAATATAAATAAGCACCAACTTTGCAATAAAATATTTTCCTTTGAAAAAAAATGTGTTACATTATTTCTGTAGTTTTTACATCAACAACATATAAGGAGAGTGAAATCCATGAAAAAAATTTATGAGGGAAAAACAAAAGATGTATATAGTCTTGACAATGGAAATGTCATGCTGAAATTCAAAGATGATTGTACAGGAAAAGATGGAGTATTTGATCCGGGTGAAAACACCGTAGGCTTAACCATTGAAGGAATTGGTAAGGCAAACTTACAAACTTCCATTCATTACTTTGAACTTTTGAAAGCAGCAGGCATCAAAACTCACTATGTTGGCGCTGATGTTGAAAATGCAACTATGGAAGTTCTTCCGGCAACTGTATTTGGTCACGGACTTGAAGTTATCTGCCGTTTAGTGGCAACAGGAAGCTTCATCCGCAGATATGGCGAATACATTAAAGATGGCACTGTACTTGAAGGCGGTTATGTTGAATGTACCTTCAAAAACGATGCTTTAGGCGATCCGCTTGTAACCGGTGAAGGCCTTGCAGCTCTTGGTGTTATGACTCCTGAAATGTTTGCAAGCATGAAGGAACAGACTTTAAAGATTACAAAAATCGTTGCTGATGATTTAAAATCTATCGGCCTTGATTTATGGGATATTAAATTTGAATTTGGATACAACAACAATGAAGTAATCCTCATTGATGAAATCGCTTCCGGAAACATGCGTGTATACAAAGACGGAAAGATTGTTGATCCGGTTGAATTAACAAAATTAATTTTAAACAGATAATAAGAAAGGCTCGCAGAACAATTCCTGCGAGCCTTATTTTTTAGACAATACTCCAAATACTTTTTTTATTCTGCAAATTTCTTCTAAGAATATGCCCCTTCGGATTTCTTGTGGCATCCAAACTCACCTTTTTTCTCCGGAATGACCGTACTTTTTGCCTTGATGTTGCTATGATAGTATGCGTAGGACGCAGACGGTGCATCGCTAAATGTCTGAGCATCTGTAACCTCTGCAATAAACAACGTATGGCTTCCTACATCAACAGTTTCTAACACATTGGCTGAGATATAGGCATTGGCGGAATCCGTCACATAAAGAAGCCCATTTCTTGCCCGCTCCGCATGTGGATAATCTTTAAACTTTTCACATTCTCGTCCACTTAAAAAGCCAAATCTTTGAATAAAGGCAAAGGTGGTATCTTCTGTCAATACACAAATATTAAATTTCTTATTTTCTATAATCATGTCGTGTGTCAGATTTCTTTTGTTTAAGGCAACCACAATCTTCACTTCGCCGGTTGTAACCTGCATCACACAGTTGGTAATGCAGCCATTATCCTGTTCTTTATCCTTAGAGGTGATTAAATAAATGCCATAGCCTAATTTTTCCATTGCTTTTTTGTCCATAGTCCGCTCCTTTTTCTTTCCTTTTTTATGTATGGTTTCCAAAAAAGAGAAATCTATGTTTTATTTTATAATTTTCTTGCATGAAATAATATTCGCCTCACCGCTATCACCCAAAAACACCCCGCTTGTATATCAAGCGAGGTGTCTTAAACTCTTATAATCCAATATCCTTATTATTTTTTTTACGCTTCTCCGCCTCAAGGGCCTTTGCTATTTTATACATTTCTTCTGCTGCCAATCGTGTCTTGGCAACAATGTCCTCTCCATCTTTTGGGATGCAATAAAACTGCTTTTCGTGGTCTCCAATACCAACCACGTCTCCAAGCTCATACCAGTTATAATCCGAATAAAGACTGTAGGAGTAAGTTGGTGCCTGATGGTAATCCAGCTTTCCGTCAAAGGCGGTTAAGTGGAAGCCTTCATTTGTATGACGTAAACGGCCTTCTCCAATCCGATAAACACATTTGGTATTTACCATCATAATAATGTCCACTGCTTTATCCAACAAATAGGTTCCGTCAAGAATTTCCTTGCGGACACATTCTCTCTCCCAACGATACCAATCCGGAATGTGGTTGATCTCTGTTTCTCCTTCTACCGCTTTCATAAAACCATATTCGGTTAATTCGTATTTTTTACCGCAATGATTACAGGTTACGTGAATTCCCTTGCCTTCCATTTTTCCTTCGGTTTGGCAATGCGGACACTTGTACAATACACGGTTTAAATAATCTGCTCGGAAAGGCTCACTAATGCGAATCTTGTTCTCTTGCTGCCAACGAAAATGGTCAAAAGAAAACTGTTCTTTCAAGATAGAATTTAATTCTTCCGGAGTCTTTGCCTTAATCTCCTCCGGAGACAATAAATATTCTACTTCTGCCCGTACCTTCACCTTACGAAGTTGCAAATTATTATACAGTGGGTCTCTGGAAAATGCTCCATAAGTACGAACCATTACCACCGGAACACCTAAAACTTTCAGGCATTTGCCTAAACTGCTTGGCAAGTCCGTTGCAGTTCCGTCAAAGCTGTAGCTTGCTTCCGGATACATAACCACGGAACTTTTCAAATTCTTGGTTGCATAAACCAAATCCTTTATTAACGCCGGGTCGGACACAAATTTACGTGTTGGAATGCACCCCAAGAGACGCATTACCCAGCCCAAGCCAACCATACCATCTAACGTGGTAACAATCTGATACGGACGTTTTCTGAAAATGCGGCCTACCATTTCCATATCAATAAAGCAAGAATGATTCATCAATATCAGGCAAGGCTCTTTTTTTCCTAGTTTCTCTATGCCGATTTCCTGATATTTAAAGCCTACTCTCATTAAGTCAAAAAAGGAATATGCTGCTACAACCCATCTTAATATTGCCCACTGTTTTATTGGTTTTTTATGAACATACGGTGGTTGTGCAAGCACCTGCTCGTAAGCCATCTTTTTGTTCTTTATCTTCATTATTTCCCCCAAAGTGTTTTTTGTTTTATTATAATTGGTGGAGCAGATTTTTTCCACTAGTTTTATCTGATGAAATTTGTATACACGTGCTTTTCTTTCTCCGGCAAACCATATTTTTCTTTGCCCAAAGCAATGCTCTTCATTAAAAATGACATATTTCGTGCCAAAGTTCTCATGGTCTGAAGTCCTTCTGCATCTTCCTCTGCCTGTCCCGGTGCTCCCCCGTGAACACTGTTCCAGTACTGGCTGGATGCAATCGGCATACCGCTGATTGTAAAATATTTATTCAACTGGTCAAAGGTTGCGGAACATCCTCCACGGCGTGCTACCGCCACACTTACCCCTACTTTCATAGTCTTATCAAAGTTGGTACTGTAGAACAGGCGGTCCATAAGAGAAGTGATGGTTCCGTTTGCAGAAGCATAATATACCGGACTTGCCACTACCAATCCATCTGCTTCTTTAAACTTTTCGCCCACTTCATTCACAAGGTCATCAATGACACATTTTCCTGTTTCGTAGCAACCGCCACAAGCCAAACAGCCACGGATATCTTTGTTTCCAACTTGAATGACTTCTGTTTCAATTCCTTCTTCTGTAAACACTTTTACCATTTCCTCCAATGCAAGCGCAGTGTTACCGTTTGCACGCGGACTTCCGTTAAGTAATAATACTTTCATTTTAACCCTCCTAAACGATACCAATATAAATCGTATATATATTGCTTATATATTTCTTACAATGTCTTTATATAACATTGTGTTTTTGCACTTTATTTTCTTCCCCAAGGATGCTTCATAACATCACCCTTTACTTCTTGTGCGTAAACATAGACAATTGCTTCTGCCATTTCATTGGCTGACTGTGGATTTCTGTTTCCTTCTGAATTGCCGACCTCAACACACGGAAACTCTTTCTTCCAATCATAAGCATTCACGGGAACTTCTCTACGATGATACAAACTTCCTTCTTCTTCATACTCATCCAACGCCGGAATCATATCCTCAGAAATTTCGTACAGTTCACCGTAAACGCACTCACCTTCCATTGGGATGATTCCCGGATATCGTCCCAGATTGTACATAGCGTATCCGTCTAATCTATAGTCACCCAAATATTTACCATCACTCATTTTATCTGCGGCTCTCTGGCCACTCATCAGTGTTCCGTATACAAATAGATTCTTCATGTTGGTATCCTCACTTTTTATATTTATCGTGTATTTACAACCTATATTCATTGTAACAAGGTTCCTCTCGGATGAAAAGAAAAAATTATTGACTCTTTTTTCTTTTTTGTGATATCATCTCAGAGTCAAATAAAAAATAGTCCTTGAACGACACACGTCTTACCTCTTCGGTATGTAAATCTGATCACGGCAAAACAAGTGTCTATTTTTATGACCAAATATATACAAAGGAGGACTATTTCTAATGCCAAGTAATCAATTTCAACGAACAATTTTTGCACTTCTGACAGTAATCGTGACTGTACATGCTTATGTTTTTTATAGTCTGTACGTGCTACATGGAGATCTGTTAATGGAAATGACCGGACAGAATAGCGTTCTTGCAGCAATTCATGCACAAGGCGGAGTTTACATGTTTGGTCGCATGCTTCCGATTTGGGCACTTGTACTGATTGAATTTGCATTTGCCTTTAGTTTGGAAATCTTTATGGGAAGTCCATGTTCTTTCAAACTTGCAAGCAAAGTGTTTGATCCTGCAAAAACCCATCCGGTTCTCTTTGAAACTGCCATTATTTGTACCACTGTTGGATTAATGTGCCCTGCAATGAGTTTTATTGCGGCAATCATTTATTATCCTTTATACAATGGCTTTCATGTATTGACCTTATTGGCAAATTGGTTGGAACTTATTTGTTTTAATTTCCCGTTTGCACTGATTACCCAGTTGTTTTTTATACAGCCATTCGTAAGAACTGTATTTAAGGCTATTTTTGTAAAGAAATAAAGTAAAAAATCCCCTGCCTCTATGCAGGGGATAAAACTTTCGACCCGACCACGTCTACAGCAAATGTTGTCCATTAATCTGTAATTTAAATTTCAGCCCTAATTTCTCTGCCGCTTTTCTACACAAAATCATTCGTTCCATAAAAATTTCAAAATAATCCATTACGGAACCGAACTGAGTATCGACGGTCAATTCCAAAGTAACCGTGGTTTTTTCTTCGTTTACTCTTAAATAGGATTTCTCAACGGAATAATTTACACGGTCATGAATATCAAACTTAGAAATGTCGCGATTTCGCACACGGGAACGGCGTACATCTGCCTTATCCGCCAATATCATGGCTGCTGCCACAGCATTTACCGGTACACCGGTACCTTCATCATGATTTCCGATGGCTGTTACAATAGTAGCAACTTCAGCAGGGTCACATCCCATATCGTTTAAAATACTCCATGCCATTAACGCACCGGACTGGGAATGGTCCCTTCTGTTAATCAGGTTTCCAATATCGTGAAGGTAACCTGCTATTTTTGCCAGTTCAATGGTTCGTTCATCATAACCCATATTCTCTAAAATATACCCTGCAGTTTCTGCAACATGTATTACATGAGCAAAGCAGTGCTCTGTAAAGCCCAAAGCCCCCAGAGACTCGTCGGCACGAATAATATATGTTTTTATGGCCTCGCTTTTTGTAATTTCTTCATAAGTAAGCATTTTATCTCCTCCTTTATTATATCAAGGTGAAACGATTTTTTTCACACTTCAAAATCTCTTCTTTTCTCAGTTTGCTGATTTCTGCGGACAAACCACTTCTATCTACCTCCAGATAATCCGCCAATTCCTGTCTGTCAAAAGGAATCTCAAAGGTATTACTTTGCTTTTCCTTGACTTGTAGCATCAGATAAGTCATGAGTTTTTCCCTGGTAGTCCGCTGGGATGTAATCTCTATTTTCTGATGAAATTTCAAATTTTTCTGAGATACGATTTTCAGTAGGTTAAAAATAATTTTCCGGTGAAACTCACAAGAATTGCTACAAGTATTTATAATCCGCTTGGCATCCATAAGAAGTGCCACGGTATCGTTGGCCGCAATTACATCCACCGGCAATTCCTTAACATCTGCACAGGCAAAGGTTTCCCCAAACAACTGTGGTGCTCCAATCTCCGCTACGATACTGCGGTTTCCGTAATAGTCCGTTCTTGTAATTTGCACGTTACCCTTTAACACGATCCCTACAAAACCGGCGGTAGAACCCTCGGTAAAAATAATCTCACCTTTTTTATATTCTCTTTTTTCCCCACCCAAACACTTTAACA
This sequence comes from Lachnospiraceae bacterium, assembly GCA_045632875.1. GTDB lineage: Bacteria > Bacillota > Clostridia > Lachnospirales > Lachnospiraceae > XBB1006. The sequence continues at coordinate 10,678 of JAZQXN010000023.1, read as the reverse complement.
TCCCAAGTAAATTTTGGGCTTCCACATCCTTGAACATAGGACACTGACATAAAACTGAAAAAAATTGTTCCATTTTTCTTCTCCTGTTGAATTTTCAACATACTTTACATTTGAATTTTATTATACTCAACTTACAAACACAAGATACAATCTCAAAATTTACACCATATTTTTTTAAAAATTTTTTAGGAGGAAAAAGATATGATTCGAAAAATAATTAAAATTGATGAAGAAAAATGCATCGGTTGCGGCGCTTGTGCATCTGCCTGCCACGAAGGTGCAATCGAAATGATTGACGGAAAAGCCAAATTAACCAGAGAAGATTACTGTGATGGCTTGGGCGATTGTCTACCGGCATGTCCGGTAGATGCCATTTCTTTTGAGGAAAGAGAAGCTCCTGCTTATGACGAAGCTGCTGTACTTGCGGCCAAGGTTCAAAAAGATGCTGCTCCACTTCCTTGCGGATGCCCGGGCACTCATGCAAAAAGTATTGAGCGAAAAGATGATAACCCTGTTGTCTCCAATGAGACGGTATGCACTTCTGCTCCGATTTCAATGGGTAGCCAATTACAGCAGTGGCCGGTACAGATTAAATTAGTTCCGGTAAACGCACCGTATTTTGATAATGCCAACCTGCTTGTTGCCGCAGACTGTACCGCTTTTGCTTACGGAAACTTCCATAACGAATTTATCCGTAACCACATCACCTTAGTCGGCTGTCCAAAGCTTGACATGGTGGATTATTCAGAAAAATTAACACAGATTATTGCAAACAATAATATTAAGAGCGTTACCATCGTCCGCATGGAAGTACCGTGCTGTGGCGGAATCGAAATGGCTGCAAAAAAAGCACTACAGGCAAGCGGAAAGTTTATCCCTTGGCGGGTAGTATCCATTTCTACAGATGGTAGGATTTTAGATTAATAGGTCGCCACGAAAAAAGTCTGCGATACAGTTTTTTGTACCGCAGACTTTTTCTATATCCCTATATCCTTTGCATCCACCACATATTTTTGTGTATACATAAAAACATGGTCCCATTCCTTCAGTATCATGTCGCCGTAAGGAATGCGGGCTTTGTTTTTTCTTTTTACCAATACTATAATAGCATGTCTGGAAATATCCAAGTTCTTAATCTTCTGATTGTTCCACGGATGTTCCTCACGCAAAATAATCTCCGTCAAATGAATCTCTTCCTGCTCTTTAAACGGCTCTGCGCCAAAAATTAATGTGTCATTCTCTTCAATAACTTTATCGCCCCGCGGAACAATTATTTCCTCGCCCCGTTTAATTGCTACAATCAACACTTGCTTTGGCAAAGCCAATTGTGCAATTTTCATACCAATCCACTTATCCCCTTCCGTGATAGGAACCTTGATAAAATGCATATCCTTTGTCATACCGATTTCCGCTTCTTTTTTCATGTCCTCATACTGCTCCACGAATCCGGCACTGATAATACCGGTAGGGATGGCAACTACACCAACGCCAAGGAATGTGATAAATATGCCAAATATTTTCCCCAAAGTGGTAATGGGATAAATATCTCCGTAGCCTACGGTAAGCAGGGATGACGCCGCCCACCAAATTCCGGAAAATGCATTGTTGAACACCTCCGGCTGTGCCTCGTGCTCCAAACTATACATACATAAACTTGCCGCCAACATTAGCATCATAATAATGAAGACGGAAGACACCAATTGCTGCTTCCGGCTTTTTAAGACAGCCGCAATTACACTTAAAGAATCAAAATAATAGTTTATTCGGAACAATCGGAAAATACGCACGATTCGAATCATTCGGAAAGCGACTGTTCCAACCGGGAATATAAACGGCAAAAATTCAGGCAAAAAGGACAACAAATCCACAAGTCCGCTTAGAGAAGTCACATATTTTGCAACAGCCTTCCATTGACCAACTTCCTTAAACTTATATTTCGCAGTCCAAATACGAAGCATGTAATCAACTATGAAAAAGGCAATGGTTATAGATTCAATGAATTCCAATAACCTGCCCCAGTCCTGACGAATTGGGTGAAACGTCATAAGAATCGTTGCCCCAAGATTTAGTATAATAGAAGTTGCATTCACATAATCATATGCTCTGCTTGGAACATCTATATCGCTTCCCATTTCTATAATATTATAAAGACGTTTTCTTCTTCTTTCCCATTTTTTACTGTTCATAGTACACTCCCATTAAGTTCTTTATTGCTCCCTTTTCCACTTTATCAGAAGACTTTAAAGATTTTTATTCTGTCCGAATCAACAAAATGGTCAAATCATTAACATTGGTTCCGGTTGGCCCGGTGATAATCAACCCTTCTACAGCTTCTAGGGCATGATATGAATCATTATTTTTTAGCATCTTACTCACATCAAGGCCATTTTTCCCAAGCAAATCATATGTCATCCCATCCACATAACCGCCGGCCGCCTCCGTTGGTCCATCGGTTCCATCGGATCCCACAGAAAAAAGCGCCACATTTTTTAGGCCTGCAATTCCCTCTGCTGCTGCTAGTGCTAATTCTTGGTTTCGTCCACCTTTTCCGGTTCCTGTCAAACGGACTACAGTCTCTCCACCAAGAATAAATGCCAACGACTGTTCTGTGTTTTTTCGCAATTTTGCAAGCACTGCTAAGGCTTTTCCGGCCTCCATTGCTTCACAATTAAGAGTCTCCGTCATTCGTACAGTCTCATAACCCAATTGTCTGCACACATTCTCTGCTGCATCGCACAATTGTTTTACGTTGCCGGTAATGACAGTCTCCACATTAGCAAGTTCCTTCGGTGTCTCTTTCTGTAACTGCTGCCACGCCGTATCCGAAATCTTGAGATTATATTTTTTTGCTATATTATTTGCCTCTAAACACGTAGTGCTGTCCGGATATGCAGGTCCTGAGGCAATCATATCTAAAGGATCGCCAATAACATCTGATAACACTACCGTAAAAATCTGTGCCGGTGCAAGATGTTTGGCGAAACGGCCTCCTTTAACGGCTGATAATCGTTTACGGATAGTATTCACCTCTACAATATTTGCTCCACATGCCAACAATTGACGGGTGATATCTTCCAGTTCCGTTTCAGGTATCAAAGGGCATTCAAATAGTGCCGAACCGCCTCCTGAAAGAAGAAAAATCACTTCATCTTTTTCTGTGAGTCCCTGTGTTAATTCCAATGCCCGCTTGGTAGCCTTATAGGAATTCTCATCAGGAACGGGATGTCCGGCTTCATAAATCTCCAGATTTCCTATCTTTCCTTTACTATGTCCGTATTTGGTTATAACAATTCCGTTATCCGGTGTTCTTTCCAGAAAATGGTGGGCCGCATTTGCCATGGTCCACGCTGCTTTTCCTACCGACACCAGGATTAATCTGCCTTCATGAAGCGTTCTTCCTTGTAAAGCACGTTTTACTGCTTCATCCGGCAAGACGCTCTGAATCGCCTTCTCTATAATAATATTACAATCATTGCGAAGATTCATAGGTTGCTCCTTAATCTAAATACTACCTTAAGCATAGTCCAAAAAAGTAAAGAAGTACAGAATTTTTTGCAAAAATAGAGACGAGATACGCTTTGCGTATCTCGCTCTGATGAGCGGTCGGCGAATGCCATTTCATGCAAGCATGATGGCGCTCGCCTCGTCACTTTTACAAAAATGCGCAAGAGACAAATTTTTCTGCCCTTGCGCACTACGTTAAATTATCATCTTTTTATTTTTTTACCAGAAACGGCGAACAGATACAAAACGCTGTTCATAATATTCGGAAGTTACTGAAATTTCCTGTACCGCATCTGCCTTACTGCTTACAATAATGATTTTTCCATCTCCAACATAGAGACCAACAAACTGAGCGGTTCCCGGAGTATCATTCCAGAAAAATACTACATCACCCGGTAACATATTTGCTTCATCAACTTCCACTCCGTGAGTTGTTTGTTCTTTTATTGTACGCGGAATTGAAATTCCATTTTCAAGATGACAATAATAAACCAAACCGGAAGCATCATAGTTATCAGGGCCTTCTTCTCCCCATTCATAACCTTTGCCAATTTGAGCAATTGCTAATTCTGCAATCTTTTCGTTAATCGCGTCGGTCTCATCCTCTGCCGAACCTTCGTCTTCATTAGAGCCTGCATTTTCGTCAGAGCCTTCGTTTTCGCCGGTGCCTTCGTTTTCACCGGTACCCTCGTTTTCACCGGTACCTTCATCTTCGTTATTATTTACATCTTCATTGGAGCCTGCATTCTGTTCTTCATTCTCAATCTGGTTTCCATTGTTTTGATGATTTGGTGTTTTTTCATCACCGCGTGTTAATAATACAATTAATAACACTGCAACAACAATGATTGCAATCAATGCCCCTGTCAAAATTCCTCCGTATAAACGTTTTTTCATGTTGCGTCCTCCTTTGACTTTTAAAATAACTGTACAACATTGAATGATTTTCAAGTTTGGTCCTATATATCATAATCTACAATGATGAAGTTTTCGTGTCCCGGATACACAAAATTACATTTCATATTTTATTGTGCTTACGCATAGATTTTTAAAAAAGGTCATTTTATATATGGAAGACCTGACACTTTCAAATATTTTTCATTCTATTACCTCTCAAGGCTCACCGGAAGCCCTGGCTTGGATAAAGGGCAATAAAGATTATCCCAACTTGTGTGGTCGAATTTTTTTCTTTTCTACTCCTTTTAGTGGCATCATCATTTCTGGGGAAGTTTACGGATTACCTACTGATTCAGATTTTTTTGGCTTGCACATTCACGAATTTGGTGATTGTACTCCTCCATTTGAGCAAACCGGCGGACATTATAATCCAACCAATGCTCTTCATCCGGAACACTCAGGTGATTTACCTCCGCTGTTGGGAAATGATGGATATGCCTTTTTTGCATACTACACAAATCGGCTCTCTATCAATGAAATCATCGAAAAATCCATTATCATTCATAGTCAGCGTGATGATTTCACCTCACAACCTGCCGGGGATTCCGGTATGAAGATCGGTTGTGGTGTGATTAAGAAATATCGGTAAAATATAGGGCGGCATAACATGTGCCGCCCTTGATGCCTTTTACTTATATAATTGCTCCGCATATGACCAGTAGTAATCCTGCAGGTCATCATCAATATAGTCAAAGATTTCCTCTTGTAAATCTTCTGGAATACCAAAATACGCTTCTGCAATGGCTCCTGCCATGCTAGCCAAGGTATCGCCATCACCACCTAAAGAAATGGCATTTCTGATCGCATCTTCAAAATCTTCTGCTTCTAAGAAGCATACGATTGCCTGTGGCACACTTCCTGCACATGTCATATCCGGTTGATAACTTGGCCGAATTTCATCTATACTAAAATCCAATTCATAATAATTTTCTTCAATATATTCTCTGATTTCTTCTTTATCAGCACCGGTTCTTGCCATATATACGGCCGCCGCTATGGCCTGCGCTCCTCTGATTCCTTCCGGATGATTATGGGTAATCTCTGCACTCCACTGTGCCAAGCGCTCAACCTCTTCAAGGTCTTTTCCAACCCACGCCACCGGAGAAACTCTCATTGCTGAACCATTGGTAAATCCCCCATAAGGCTCTGTATCTCCATTTTCCAACCACTGGAAAAAGTACTGTCCAAAGCCGGCATTTTCACGAGGCAATCCGATTTCCCGCATCTTATTTGCCAATACTCGCTTAAAGTCTTCCTCGTTTCTGAATCTAGACTCTACGCAAGCACATCCCACTGCAATGGTCATAAGACTGTCGTCTGTTGGTCTGCAGTCTGGTGTTAGTAATGTAAAATTCTTTGTTTTATCCGATGAAAATTCATACGGTGAACCAACAATATCTCCAATAATTGCTCCTAACATAGTTATTCCTCCGTTCTAAATAAATCTTGTCCGAAACCTCTAGCACTCCCACAAATAATTCTCTTCAAGTTCAACTACCGAATGTGCATCTAAGCCATATATAATCTCTATTTCTTCCGGGAGATTGTTCCAAAATTCAGCCCGATAGGCTCGTTTCTTTTTCTTGCCAATCATATTACTGATGTTTTTCTCTAAAATCATATCGGTTCTGACTGCACATGCCTTTATATCATTCGACATTTGCTCACGTTCCTTGTCCCAACCATCTTGTCTTCGAAATATCTGATCCGGATGAGCTACAACCTGAAAGAAACCTGATTCCATCCCTGCTATCATTGCATCAGCCAATGCCTTGGCCTCACCACTTTTATCCATGTTATCAAAAGTGTAGGTTCCGTCTTCTAAAAGGGCAAAATGTTGTCCAAGAAGAAAAATATCAAAAGCCCCACTATCACGAAGTTCTTCATAATAATTATGAAACTTTGGCAAATATTCGATTTCCAAACCAATCTTTATTTCAATTCGATCTTTATACTGCTCCTTTAATGCCCGCAATGTAGAAACATAATCCGGAAGTTCTTCCATCAACATTCTGTCATTGAATACGTCTCCCGGAAACGGAGCATGGTCCGTAAACCAGATTTCTCTTGCCCCTACTTCAATTGCCTTTTCAACATATTCCCATTCTCTTTTCTTGTCGCGCATATGGCCACAGCGATATGTGTGAACGTGGAAAATTGAGTTTTGCTTTGACATATTTTAGTCCTCCTTGACAGGATGTCGGTTTGCAGTTTATTTTGGGTTGCAAGAGGGGGTGCAACAACTGAATGACTTCATACTAACCCTATAACTCGTTTTGATTTAAAAATCTGACCTTTCCTTTACCTTGTCCTTTTACCTCCACAACAGTTTGCATATCTTTAAGTTTCTTAATTACTTCTCTTGCTGTAGAAGAAGAGCAACCTAGAATTTCCACAATCTCACTTGAGCCAAAAACTTGGTTAATGTCTATTGCATCATAAATTCTCATCAGATTAGTTGGTGTTGGTTCTTTATAATTCATTTTTTGAATCGCCGACTTAAATGACTCAATAGCAATCTTTTGCGCTTGAATCGCCGATGTTTGCCCCTCAATCGCCGAACTTTCCTCTTGAATCGCTGATGTTTGTTCCTCAACCGCCGAACTTTCAGATTTTGAATCGCTTACTTTTCTAAACATAGTAACCTTAATTCCATCACCAAATTCTTCAAACAAAGGCTCTGGAAGACCGTACTCAGCACTTCTATTATATAATCTTGGAATTCCTGTACCCCAAGACTCAATAATGTGCATATAATGAAATGCCTCTGCTATAGCTTCATTTCTACATCTGGACTTACCCATTTTCGCAGTTGCTATATCAAGACCTCCATATAACATTCCCGGAGACAGGACTTCGATTCTATCATCAAATATACAAACCTGCACACAGGCTTCATCAAGGTAACTTCTATGAACTACTGCATTCGCAATCATCTCTCTGATTGCCTTTGTAGGCAATTCATATTCCTCGCTTCTATATAGTCCATTTATTTCTGCACCCATATTAATATGTCTTAAAACGAAGCGATATGCTGCATCCACCTGTTCATATATAGGCCCTGTAAACTCTTTTTGATCTATAAAGATATCTCTTGTCGTACCTTTGAATAATGCACACTGCACCTTCGCATTTCTGCTCTTATTATCTGTCATAAGGTCGAATGCATTTGTAACACAAAACTTTTTACCAGTTTTACTGAGCACTCCAAAATCTTCTAATTTCTCAAGTGTCATATCCTTTACTTCAGCTTTTTCATCCTCAGATTTACATGCTTCAAGTGCAATTCGTTGCATCTCTTTACATAGATGCAAGGCTTTTTCCTCGTCATATTCTTTTCCGATACAAAGCATCTTATCATAGGACAGGTTCTGTCCTTCCATTTCCAACTCCTTCAACCGTCTTGCATCTGCCGGTCTGCTAGTTCCGTTAATTCTTATATAACTAGTGGTTTCTTTCCCCTTGCTCGTAATATAGTATGGTCTAAATTTCCCCGCAACCACTTCTACTTCAAGCACAGTTTTTCCTTCCAACGTCCTCATGGTAATATCTGGATCTATCTGCGGAGTACAAGCGTCAGAAATCATAGTGGAAATACTATCTGATAGTTTGAACGGATTCTGGTCGCCGATTCCGTATACAATATTAGTCTCATCTTCGATACCTATAATCACTTTGCCACCGGATGTATTGGAAAACGCAATAATATCCTTCAGAAATTTCTCATGGTTTTGTGGTATTTCTCTTTTGAATTCTATATTTTTACCTTCGCCAAAATATTCTTTCTCTACCATGCTTTCACCTTCTTTCTTGAATTAAGCTTGCCTATCGTTTCCTAAACAAATCATCTATCAATTCCTGATTATTTTCCTCGATTACTTCAGCAATTCCATCGATTAATAAATCAACTAACATCGTAACATATTCATTATCAATATAATATTTTAAATCTGGATTTGAATCTAATTTTTCATATAATTTGCTTTTTACATCATTTTTTCTGAGTCCTTTTTTCACGATAATTTACTCCTCATATTTCAAAAGAACACTCTTTATCATAATACTTAGCATTTCTATTGTCCTCTCTTGTACATTCCGCCATTCATCATAACATATTCTAGCCTCAATTACTGACGAATTAGAATTACACAACTTCCAAATTTCACGATTAATCGCTTCTTTTTTTGATATATCAATCTCTTTGTTGTCCCACATTGCTTCCTCGTAAATATCCGCACCGCTATTCTTCAAAATAGATTTGGAGATAACACTTCCAATATTACATATACGACATGGTTCTAATTCATTTTTAACCAGCACATCATTTAATATTTTCTGCACTTCATCATCCACTTTATGCCTAGCGGTGATATAATTTTGTATCGAATCTTCAAGTTTCTCAATCTGCAATTTTAAACAATTTGGAACTTCTAAATATCTAGTATCCGATTTTATTCTTCTCCATGCATCATACTGTGGATGTGGTGCCATCGTTTGTGTACCTTTTTTAAAAACAATATAGCTCGGATATGGATTTTGCTCTAGGATATTATTCTGAATATCTATTAATTCATCATACAGCGGACTATAAATAACATTTTTCCTCTTAATATTTTGAATTGCACGCTGTTGTCGATTATTTATCCACACAGAACCTAGCAAGGAAAAAGTCCCACCTATAACCGCTCCTAATAATGTTCCAACCACACCAAATAAAGTTGCATCCTCTACGATAAAACTCAAATCAACATTAGGAATCCCCCATATAATCAATAGCATTATTGCAATCGTCAAAAATAATATAATAACTTTTTTATGTTGCTCCATCCAATATTTTACTTTTAAACCTTGCATATTTGAAGTTTCTCCAATCTCATTTTCGCTGCAACCCTTTTATTATTTTTTCATTTCTCCATATGAATTTCTTTCAGCAACCATCAACACATCCTTTGTATTTTCTTGGTATGTGTATCTGGTTACCTTAAAATCCACTATCTTTTCCTCGAGTTCCATATCATTATTATCTGTCCACAATTCACATTGTGTCATAACTGTCTGAACTGCATCTTCCATACCTTCTGGTGGATATTTATGCTTCTTCAACAGTTTCTTGATAAGCATACGCATTTTCGCTCTCGCAGATTCTCTCTTTTGCCAATCTATGGTCTTATTCTTACGAAGTGTCTCTGCTAATTCCTTGGTAATAGCAATTAATTCTTCATTTTCATAAAAATCTTTAATTGCCTGTGGTTTCGTAAGTGCATCATAGAAAGCAAGCTCATCTGCTGTAAGCCCTAATTGTTCGCCTTCTTTTTGAGCGGTTGCAATTTGTTTTGCCAAATTTAGAAGTTCTTCAATAACTTGTTCATTTGTAAGCATTCCATTGAGATAACGGTTCATTGCTTCCTGAATAATCTCACTAAACTTTTCGGATTTTACAACGTTAGTCCTTTTGTAGATATGTACCTGCTCTGCAATTAATTTCTTCAGCAATTCTACTGCAAGGTTTTTCTCTTTCATCTTTGAAATTTCTTCTAGGAATTTCGGATCGAAAAGAGAAAACTCTTCTTTTACATCGGAAAATAGATTTATAACACCATCGCTCTTAATACTCTGCTTTAACAGTTCATTAATACGTGCATTCATTTCCGGCAAAGATATTTTCTTGCCAACACCAGTATTAGTCAATCTGAGAACTAACACTCTCACAGATTCAAAAAATGCTGCTTCGAATCTCATTGTTTCATCAACCAGTGATGAACAAAGAGAAAGTGCCTGATGTAACATAAGTGCTTCTTTAATAAAGGTATCTTTTTCTTCTTGCTTTTCTCTCGCAATAATAAAGTTTACAGCACCACTAATTGTCTTTGCTCTTTCAAGATCTGTTCCATTCATAAACTTAGAATAATCGTATCCATGGAACATATCCCGACAGATAGAGAGTTTTTCTAAGAACTTTGGATATGCAACCTTTGAAACATCAGTATCTCCATAATTCTTCTTATCACGAGTTGTGTAGTCATTCATGGCTTGCTTTAATGCTGCTGCAATTCCAACATAATCGACTACAAGTCCACCTTCTTTATCGCGGAATACACGATTGACACGAGCAATAGCCTGCATCAGATTGTGTCCTGACATTGGTTTGTATACATACATAGTGGCAAGAGAAGGTACATCAAATCCGGTAAGCCACATATCAACAACAATTGCGATT
>JAZQXN010000022.1:0-28028 GCA_045632875.1 Lachnospiraceae bacterium | reverse complement strand
AGGAAAAGAGAATCAGAGAAGAACAGGAAAAATATCACATTATAACGATAATTTTATTAATCAAGGAGAAAACACTATGTACACAATCTACGTTAAATTCGATTGCTACCCACAAAAACGTGAAGCGTTTATCGAAAAAATAAAGGAAACCGGAATATTAGAAGCGATTCGTGCTGAAGACGGATGCATAAAATATGACTATTATCTGTCTGAAAAAGACCCAAATGAAATCTTACTGATTGAGCAGTGGGAATCCAAGGAACACCAGCAAATTCATTTGACGCAGTCACATATGGAATTGTTGCGTGAATTTAAGGGTGAATACATTGAAAAAACGGCTTTGGGAGAAGTAGTATTGTTTTGACATTATTTGAAAAAATGTATATACTTTTAGTTGAGGAACGACTCGTTTACAAAAAAATCCTCCGCAGATATTCGTGCAGGGGATAAAAATAAATGAATAGGAGATGAATTTAAAATGGATATGCTTAAGAAATTTTTTCCGCATGCATTTAAGGTGACGGAAGTTCAGAGTTTTATTATTACTCTTATTATCTATGTTCTTATTGACATTGTATGTGGTTTTGTGATTGGTCTTTTGGCAAAATTACCAATCGTGGGTGTTATCTTTTCCCTTCTTGGATCATTAGTGGGACTTTATGCGACTGTTGGCATAGTTCTTTCCATTCTTGTTTTCACTAAGGTTCTTAAATAACAACCACATTTGCATATTACAACTTGAGTGACGTGTACACACAGAGATTTGTTAGTATAACAAATATATATAATAACTCCCTCGCATTTGAGCGGGGGAGATGTTTTTTTATATAATTAGAATTATAAAAAATGTTTTTTAGTATTTAATGAAGTTATAAAAAACACAAAAAAATACAAAACCTCATGTAAGATTCCAACTCAAAAAGTTGTGAATATAGGTGAGAGGAGGCGTGACATGGAAGATAAAAATATTGTCCGGCTATTATTTGCAAGGGCAGAAAATGCAATAAGTGAATTGAGTACAAGATTCGGCAAGCAGTTGCATCGGATTGCCTATAATATTTTAGGAAATTCGTTGGATGCAGAAGAGTGTACCAATGACACATATTTAGCACTTTGGAATGCTATTCCGCCGGTATTACCGGACCCGTTAGCTCCCTATGTCTATCGTACCGGGAGAAACACTGCTTTAAAAAGACTACATAGAGAAACTGCGAAAAAAAGAGACAGTCGATATGATGTTTCCTTAGAGGAACTGAATGGGTGTTTGCCGGCACTGTAAACAATCCGTAGAAATGATAAAAATTGTATATTTTTTCTATAAGAAATATAAAGGTTATGTTATAATGGTCAAGGTATAATTTAGTAAAGAGTGAAACATTACTATTGTTCATAAATTCATTAACATTGAGTTAAAAGGAGACATAAAATGAAACGTGATACCGAGGCTATGTATGCTTCTATGAGGCCATGGAAGTTGTTCTTCATTGTAGCATTGCCGGGCATGGTGAGTATGTTTGCTATGTCCATATACAGTATTATCGAAGGAGCCTTTATAGGACAAAGATTAGGAGAGAGCGCTTTTGCAGCTGTTAATATTGCAATGCCTCTTGTTATGATTAATTTTTCCCTTGCGGATTTGGTTGGTGTAGGTGCATCAGTGCCAATATCTGTTTCATTGGGAAAAAAAGAATATAAAACGGCAAATAACTTTTTTACTTGTTCAGTAATTATGATATTTATTGCGTCTATAATTATGGGGGCGATAATGTTTTTTGCTGCAGAGCCGCTTTGCAGCCTTATGGGTGCGGATGGAGCACTGCTTGAAACATCAGTGAGATATCTTCGTACCTATGCACTTTGTGGACCTTTGGCGACTATCTTTTTTGCCATGGACAACTATTTGCGTATCAGCGGATATGTAAAAACAAGTATGGTAATCAATGTGGGATCTAATTTTCTTACTATTGGGTTACTAGTATTTTTCTTAGTAGGGCTTAATATGGATGTTGTGGGTTCTGCTATAGCGACCTCTGCATCTATGTGTCTTTGCTCAATTATTGCAATGATACCGTTTTTGCGTAAAAAAACGTTGTTACAGTTTACAAAGCCTACTTTTAAAGTAGCAATGTTTAAAGAAATTATAGCGTGTGGTTCGCCGGTGTTCTTAAGTAATGTGGCAGGGCGTGTTACTTCCATCTTAATGAATATTTCTTTAATGGCCCTTGGCTTTAAAACCTTTGGCGAAGGAGGAGGAACAACTGCCGTTGCTGTATACGCTGTTTTGATGTATGCAAGTGATCTGTGCTGGCCGCTTTTATACGGTATCAGTGATTCACTTTCTCCGGCTATTGGTTACAACTGGGGGGCCGGCAGTTATGACAGAGTGAAAAAAATCGTAAAATGTGCGTACGTAGGAACTGCAATGGTTGGACTTGTTTCTACTTCCATTTTATTCTTTTTCCCGGGAACAGTTGCGTCCTTATTTGCTAATTCAGCGGATACATTGCTTTTAGCTGAGGCTACCAGAGCAATTCGAATCTTTTGCGTTGCGTATTTATTCCGTTGGTTTGCAGTGACTACACAAAGTTTCCTTAGTGCCATTGAAAAACCATTATTTGCGACCATTATGTCGGTTACTTCGGCACTTGTTTTCCCGGTGCTTATCTTGGGGGCATTATGGAATCTGGGGCTTGATGGAATTTGGATAAATTTTGCAGGTGTAAATTTACTTACAGCCCTTCTTGGTATCGGTTTGCTTATTCCGGTTGGTAAGGAAATTCAAAAAAAGAAAAGTCTGACACAGTAGAAATTTTAAATATTACAAATATAGAAAACAGGAACCTTGTATCCGCAAAGTTCCTGTTTTTTATTTTGATAAATAAAAAACTCGCAAAGCGTGTTTTTCGTGTATTTGAAGATATATTTATTCTTCGTTCATCAACTCTAAAAATGCTTTTGCCGCCAGTGAAAGAGTGTTATGCTTCAGATAAGCACAACCGATATGGCGTGCCGGTAGTGGTGGATTCAAATTCATTTTTTTGATAAGTCCCTGGGACAGACTTTCTTCCACAAATTCTTCAACCACACAGGATACTCCAAGGTGAATGGAGGCAAAGCGGATAAGTAGGTCATGAACTGCTACCTCGATTTGAGGTTTTAATGGGAGATGTTTTTCGTTAAACTGTTTGTCCAAGAAACGACGGGAGGTAGAATTTTCTTCCAGTAAAATTAACGGTTCTGTAGCAATGTCGGACCATGAATAAACAGATTTCATAGGGTGTTCCGGACCACATACAAAGATGTCGTGAATCTCCATGCATGGTTCAAAACACAACTGATCGTCTTCGTATGGAAGATTCACAAATGCAAGCTCTGCCTTCCCTTCTTTAACGTACTCTAACATACGTGAAGAATAGGAGTTTGCCATTTCAATACGGATGCCCGGATAAGTGGCGTGAAACTTTTCCAAATAAGGTAGAAGATAGTGAGTGGTAATTGCATCACCGGCACCAATAATCAGAGCACCGCTATCTAAATGATGAAGCTGAGCAAGTAAGGTTTCCCCCTGTTCAATGGCCTGCATTGCGCTTTCTACCTTTTGAAAAAGTAACATTCCTTCCTGTGTCAGAGAAACACCACGACGGGAGCGGATAAATAGCTGAGTATTTAAGTCCTTTTCCAATTGGCTGATGCACTGGGAAATCGCTGACTGGGATATATATAAGTGTCGTGCGGCGGTAGAAAAAGAAGCATAACGCGCAGTTTCATAAAATACTCGATAGTAGTCTATTTTAGTTTTCATTTATTTGCCTCCGAATAATTTTGTGGAAAAAACTTTATAAATAATGTTGTAAGATTTTAAACATTTTTCAAATGTGATGAAAAAGTGTTAATATGAATGTGGTATTAGTAAAAATAATGACTGTAGTAAGTAACATCTAATTTACTTATGTTTACATTTGTATTATAATAAGTGAGGATGAAATGTCAATATTCAGGAGGATATTTTTATGGAAAGAAGAACAGGTACAATTTCAAGAGGCGTACGTTGCCCGATTATTCGTGAAGGTGATGATATTGCCGGCATTGTAGTTGATAGTGTTATAGAAGCTGCTGAAGTTGAAGGATTTGAACTTCGCGACAGAGACGTAGTTGCCGTAACAGAATCTGTAGTTGCCCGTGCTCAGGGAAATTATGCATCTGTGGAAGCAATTGCTGAAGATGTAAAAGCAAAATTAGGCGGAGAAACTATCGGTGTTATTTTCCCGATTCTCAGCCGTAACCGTTTTGCAATCTGCTTACGTGGTATTGCAATGGGCGCAAAAAAAATTGTTTTAATGTTAAATTACCCAAGCGATGAAGTTGGTAATGGATTGGTTTCTTTAGACCAGTTAGATGAAGCCGGAATTAATCCATACTCTGATGTTTTAACAGAAGCAAAATATCGTGAATTGTTCGGCTCCAATCCACACCCGTTTACAGGCGTAGATTACATCCAGTACTATGGTGATTTAATCCGTTCCTGCGGAGCAGAAGCAGAAATCATTTTGGCAAATGATCCAAGAGTTATTTTGAATTATACAGACAGCGTATTAAACTGTGACATTCACAGCCGTGTACGTACAAAACGTATTTTACGTGATGCAGGTGCTAAGCGTGTGTTTGGTTTGGATGACATTTTAACTGCACCGGTAAATGGAAGCGGTTTTAATGAAAAATATGGTTTGTTAGGTTCTAACAAATCTACCGAAGATATGGTAAAATTATTCCCACAGGAATGTTTTGATATGGTTTACAGTATGCAGGAAAACTTCAAGAAACGTTGCGGTAAAGATATTGAAGTTATGGTATATGGTGACGGCGCTTTCAGAGATCCTGTTGGAAAAATTTGGGAATTAGCTGACCCTGTTGTTTCTCCGGCTTACACCAAGGGCCTGGAAGGAACTCCAAATGAACTTAAGTTAAAATACCTTGCGGATAATGACTTTGCAGATTTAAAAGGCGAAGAATTAAAGAAAGCAATTGAAGGTGCAATCCGTAAAAAAGGTGATGACCTTGTTGGAAACATGGCATCCCAGGGAACAACCCCACGTCGTTTAACAGATCTTATCGGTTCCTTGTGTGACCTTACCAGCGGTTCCGGCGATAAGGGTACACCGATAGTATTGGTGCAGGGTTACTTTGACAATATGACAGATTAAAAGAATATTTTCCACGTCGTTAGTGGGATTTTAAATGTCCTTTGCCGAATATGGCAGAGGACATTTTTATAGTGCGTGTTAGATACTTGGCATTAAAATATGCAATAAAATGGCTAATTTCCTTGTTTTTCTGGGGAGAATTCAAAACCTCTACATATTTCTTAGTTGAAAAGTTCACAAATTTTAGATACTATTATGGTAGAGAGGAAAATTAGGTGACTTTATGAATGTTATGGCACAAACTTGTGGTGTTATTATTATAATTACACTTTTATTCTTTTATCAAAGCCAGAAAAAATTAAGACTTAGAACAGAACGAATGTATACAGGAATGCTGTATATCAGCTTGTTTGTATTCTTGCTTGATTTGGCATCTGTGCATATGATTCGATTTCAGGATAAATTTTCACCAATCTTGGTTACAGTAGTTTCCAAGATTTATTTGGTGTTCTTAATTTCGATTTTAGCTGCGGGATTAATCTATATTAATGATGATATTTTCCGCAAACGAAGATCGTTTTTTTCTAACGTTATTGGTCAAATGATTATAATATGTACAGGAATTGTAGGTGTCATGGTGCTTCCTTTGTACATATATTCTGAGGGAGATGTTATATATACATATGGACCGTCAGCTATGCTTACATACGGCGTTGCTTTTTATTGTATTTGTATGATTGTTACGTTGACAATTTTCTTTAGACATAGAATGAATTCTGACCGTGTAAAAGCCGTTTTATTATGGATGGGCATATGGTGTTCTGCGGCTCTGGTACAGTTGTTTATCCCAAGATTGCTTTTGGTAAGCTTTGCAGTTAGTGTGGGAATGATTATCCTCTATATTAAACTGGAAAATCCGGGTATGAACATTGATAGGCAAAGTGGCATATTTAATCAAAATGCCTTGATTGCGTATTTGAAGCATAAAGCGTCTGCAGGTAAAAACGTTGCCATTATTTTGTTCCAAATGGACCAGAACGGAGCGTCTGTGTATGAAAACCGCTTTAATTGGGGCCGTTTAGAAGATGCTTTAGATGCTAAAGATGGCATTTTATTCCGTAAAACGGAAGATTCCGGAGTGATTGTTTTTGATGATTCGGAAAAAGCAAAAAAATGGGAAAATGCATTCTTTGAAAAGATGAAGAATGATGAGCAGGATAACTATTTCCATTTAAGAAGAGCTTTATGGGTAAGTATTTACGATACGGTTATTTTCGAAGATGTTGATGAGGCTTTGTATTATCTCAGATATATCGGAGTTTCCCAGTATGTAAACGGGGAACAGCATGAGAAGAATCATATTATCGCCGGTGAGACCGAAGTGGCTCGTATGCGTCAGGAAAAAGAAACGGAAAAACTGATCGATGAGGCAATTGAGTACGACAGAGTAGAAGTATTTTATCAACCGATTTATTCAACTGAAGACGAACGCTTTACTTCAGCGGAAGCTTTGATGCGTATTCGTGACGGGGAAGGAAATATTGTTTCTCCGGCAGTGTTTATTCCGATAGCTGAGAAAACAGGAAAAATTATCACACTTGGTAATATGGTGTTTGAAAAAGTATGTCGTTTTATTAGTGAAGAGACGTTGCAGGAATTAGGTGTTGATTATATTGAAGTTAACTTATCTCCGGTACAGTGTTCTGATGATAAATTAGCGGAAAACTATATTGCATATATGGAAAAATATAATGTCAGCCCAAAATTTATTAATCTTGAAATTACCGAATCCGCAACATTCCGTCGTAAAGAAATCGTATTGAGAAATATAACCAAGTTAATGGACTATAATATTAGTTTTTCTTTAGATGATTTCGGTACGGGACATTCCAATTTAAATTACATTGTGGATATGCCGGTAAATATTGTAAAATTTGACCGTGGAATGACAGGTGCCTTTTTCGTCGATGAAAAAGCTCACTATGTTGTTGAGACTGCGATGGCAATGATTCATGGATTAGGTTTAAAAATTGTTTCGGAAGGTATTGAGACAAAGCAACAGTATGAAACCATCCGGGATATGGGAATTTCTTATATTCAAGGTTTTTATTTCTCAAAACCGTTGCCGGCAGAAGAATTTTGCCAGTTTATTAAGCAGAATAATTGTAAATAACGGAGAAAAAATGAATAACCCGATTGTTGATTTTGTAAAAGAATATGTTGACAATAATCCAATAAGATTTCATATGCCTGGCCATAAAGGTCAGGCATTTCTTGGTGTTGAAAAATATGACATCACAGAAGTGCAGGGTGCAGATGAACTGTATGCACCGGAGGGAATTATCGCTGAAAGCGAAGCAAATGCATCTCGACTTTTTGGAACAGCAAAAACATTGTATTCCACGGAAGGTTCCAGCCAGTGTATTCGGGCAATGATGTATTTGGCACTGAAAAATGCAGTTCAGAAAAAAGGCAGACCATATGTAATTGCAGTCAGAAATGCCCATAAAGCATTTATTTACAGTGTGGCCATGTTAGACTTGGATGTTGTATGGTTGTGGCCGGAGGAAATGCATTCGGTATGCAGCTGTGAAGTGAATGCATCTGTATTACAAAAGGTTTTGGAAACAGAGATTGAAAACAGAAAAGAACCGCCGGTGGCAGTTTTTATTACAAGTCCGGATTACCTTGGTGGAATGGCGGATATAAAAACACTGGCTGAGATTTGCCATGAAAATAAAACCATTCTTGCAGTGGACAATGCCCATGGTGCTTATTTGCATTTTTTGAAAGAGCCGATACATCCAATGGATTTGGGCGCAGACATTTGTTGCGATTCAGCACATAAAACTTTACCGGTTCTTACAGGAGGTGCATATTTGCAGATCCACAATAATGCGCCGGAAACTGTTAAGGCATCAGCGAAACAGGCAATGGCTTTGTTTGGTTCAACCAGCCCGTCATATTTGATTTTGCAATCTTTGGATATGTGTAATAAGTATTTGGCTGAGGAAATAAGTGGACGATTAGAAGACACTATTGCATGTATCAACAAAACAAAAATGCAATTAAAGGAAAACGGTTGGCATATAGAAAAATCGGATCCGTTAAAGCTAACAATTGTTGCTCCAAAAGATACAAGCGGGTATGACATATCCGGTCTTTTACGAAAACATAAAATTGAATGTGAATATGCGGATGAAAAATACGTGGTATGTATGATCACACCGCACAATGCAAAAAATGATTTGGAATGCTTAACAGATGCATTGGGTAAAAATACTTCTTTGTATAAAGAATATCCTTTACTTCCAATAAAAGCATGTGAAATCGGTTGCAGTATTCGCCGGGCAATTTTGGATAAGAGCGAAAGAATACCTGTAGAAGATGCATTGGGACGAATTTGCGGAGCACCATTGGTAAGTTGTCCGCCGGCAATTCCTATTGTAGTTTCCGGTGAAATTATTAATGAAGAAGCTATAAAAATGTTAAAATATTACAACATAAATTATATTGAAGTTTTATAAAGTTAAATGCCATTTCATGCAAGAATGATGGCACATGACTTGTAGCAACAAAAAAAGACCGTCATGACGGTCTTTTTCTATGTATCAAAATGCACCTGCAAAGACATAATAAATTGTAATCGGAGGTGCAGAATTATGATTTTTTTTAAGGGAATCGGAGCGTTGTTACTTACATTGGCGGGATTTTCATTATTTAGTATGAAGTTCCCAAGAGGTGATAAGGCAATGAGCGGTTTGGCTGATGCGGCGGTAGCAACCTTTTTAGTAGAAGCTATTTTTAAATATATATGTGGGGATTTTTTTGGAATATCATTTCTTGGAGAAGTGGGAACTGCATCGGGCACAATGGGAGCTGTTGCGGCGGCGGGATTAGTGGGCCTAGCGATGGGAATGAGTCCAACATATGCCATGGCTGCAGCGGTAGCGGTGAGTGGTTATGGGATATTGCCGGGATTTATAGCGGCGTATATACTTTATTTTATCTTGAAATATACGGTAAAATATTTGCCGGCCGGACTGGATATCATTGTGGGAACATTATTTTCAGCAGTTCTTGCACGGGGAATTGCCGTGATAACAGATCCGTTTGTATCTAAGGTGATTGCAATTGTAGGCGATTCTATTACTGTTGCAACCGGACAGTCGCCGGTATTAATGGGGATTGTACTGGGCGGATTAATGAAAATGATTTGTACTTCACCATTAAGTTCTATGGCGTTAACCGCAATGTTGGGGTTGACAGGGTTACCAATGGGAATAGCGGCTATTGCATGTTTTGGAGGCAGCTTCACCAATGCGTTGATTTTTCAACGATTAAAGTTGGGAGATAGGGGACGTGTAATTGCAGTTATGTTAGAACCGCTGACACAGGCAGACATCATTACAAAACACCCTATACCGATTTATGGCAGTAATTTTTTCGGAGGGGCATTTGCGGGACTTGTGGCGGCCTTATTGGGGATTATCAATAATGCACCGGGAACAGCTTCGCCCATCCCCGGATTGTTGGCACCCTTTGCATTTAACCCACCGGGAAAAGTATTATTGGCATTATTGCTTGCAGCCGCAGGCGGAATTTTAGCCGGATTTGCCGGTTCCATTATCTTTAAAAAATTAGGATATGAACAAAAGTCGGTTTTAGATTAATGAAATATATGATTTAAGCAAGAGTGTTGTTAAATTACCGTATAAAACAGCACTCTTTTTAAATATATTCTTGACATTTTTGTATACATATCCGAAGATTTAATAAAAAGGAAAGGGCTGATAAAATGTGCGAATTACAGAAGATTAAAAATAGTTTAAATGATGAAATTTTTAGATATAAAGAGGAATGTTTTAAGTTAAATACGGACTTGGCAGAACATCCTGAAATTTCAGGACAAGAGTATGAATCATCAAGAAAAATTGTAGAACTTTTAAGAAAAGAAGGTTTTGATGTTGAGTATCCGTTTTATGGCTTTGAAACGGCATTTTTTGCAAAAAAGAATCCACAGGGCAGAAAGTACAAGATTGCTCTTATGGTAGAATATGATGCACTACCGGGCATAGGACACGCTTGTGGACATTGTCTTAGTGGAAGTATTAGCGTGTTGGCGGCTTTAGCTTTGTCAAAAATGCAGGATGAATTAAATGCAGATATTCATGTTATCGGTACACCGAAAGAAGAGCATGGGGGCTACAAAGCACCTATGGCGGCAGGCGGTTTGTTTGACGATTATGATATGGCAATGATGATACATATGTATGACAAGAATATGCTGGCAACGACTTTGTTGGCGGTAGAAACATTTGATTTGTATTACTACGGCAAGGCATCTCATGCGGCAAATGCACCGTGGGAAGGCCGTAATGCACTAAATGGTATGCAGTTGTTTTTCCATGGTATGGATATGTTGCGCCAACATGTGAAACCGGATGTTAGAATGCATGGAGTGATTAACCAGGGTGGAAAAAGAGCGAATATCGTTCCGGAAGAAACCAAGGCAGAGATTTATGTTCGTTCTTTGGATGGAAAATATTTAAAGGATGTTATAAAAATGGTTGAGGATTGTGCAAAAGGTGCCGCTATTGCCACACAAACCACATGGAAACGTGACGATTCGGACGGACATATTTACGATGACCTTTTAATGTTACCTACCGGTCTGGATGTTTTAAAAGGAATTTACGAGGAATTAGGTTTGAAAGTTACACCACATGAAAATATTGTATTTGGTTCCTCAGACGTAGGAAATGTTAGTTATCGTTGCCCAACTTTCCATCCGGCTTTGCAGGTAGTAGAAGAAGGCATATCTATTCATACCAGAGAATTTGAAGTTGCAATGAGAACACCAAAAGCTTATGAAGCGTTAGAAAACGGGGCAAAAATTATTTCTTATATGGTGGCAGATTTTGCACTGCGTCCGGGCCAGATGGAAAAGTTAAAAGCAGAGTTTGAAGAAAAATGTAAATCCTTGGAAAATGGTTGATTTTATTTCGGTTTCTAGTAAAATGTTATTAGAGGAAATTTTTGAAATTATCAATTGAGGTGCAGATAGATGAAGAAGATTTTGGTTGTTTTAATAGTACTAATGATTACATTAAGCGGATGTGGTTTATTCCATGAACATGAATGGACGGAGGCTACCTGTGTTGAACCAAAACAATGTAGTCAGTGTGATAAAACAGTGGGTTCGGAATTAGGACATGATTACTCCCAGGCAAATTTCCAGACGGCTGCAACTTGTAGCACCTGTGGTGATGTATGGGGTGATGTTTTAGAAGCAGACTTTGAAAAATATGATTTAGAAATCAATTCTGAAGCTGATATAGACGGTTATTACGAGTATTATACATGTGGTAATGGGGAGCCGGATGTTGAGGTTGTAGGACATTTATTTTTCTATGAATATAATATTTTTTCTTCCGATGAATCACATGAAGCAAAAGAAGGATATGAATGGCGGACAGTTTCCGTTAAGTTAGAGTTTTCCGATGAAAATGTTTTAGCTCATGGCGCAAAATGGTGCACTTCATGGGATGATTATTACACCATCAAAAAACATGATCATAGTGCAGATGCCATTGATGAAGAAGGTACAACCTATAAATTTACTGTTAACTACAATGGCGTGGATTATGAGGAATGTTTATTTATAAAAGAACTTACCCATTCCGGATGGAAAGGAAATACATATTTGATTACATACGAATTTTCTTTCCAGGTGCCAATCGGTTATGACGGATGTGTTATCTGTTTTTATCATGGAGCAACCGAATGGAAGGATGGAGATTATATTTTTGATGTAGCAGATGAAGATACGGTATTTTTCCGGTTAAAATAGAAAGGAGTCAGTCATGGAATTAACAAATATTGGATTGAAAAATATGGCAGAGTGGGAAGCCACAGGTTATGCATTACCACAATTTGACAGAGAAGAAGTTACAAAAGCAACAAAGGAAAATCCTTTCTGGATTCATTTTGGGGCAGGTAATATTTTTAGGGCATTTCAGGCAAATGTAGTACAGAACCTTTTAAATAAAGGGGTTTTGGACAGAGGACTTGTTGTTGCGGAAGGATTTGACTATGAAATTATTGAAAAGATGAATCGTCCGCATGACGATTATTCTATTTTAGTTACATTAAAGGCTGATGGCAATATCGAAAAAACAGTGGTAGGAAGTGTTGTAGAGTCCTGTATTCTTGATTCTGAAAACACAGCAGAGTACAACCGCTTAAAAGAGATTTTTTTAAAAGATTCCTTACAGATGGTGTCCTTTACCATTACAGAAAAAGGATATAGTCTTGTAGACGGGAAAGGCCAGTTTTTAAAGGCTGTAGAAGAAGATTTTGTACAGGGACCGCAGAAACCTGCAAGTTATATTGGTAAGGTTGCGTCTCTGTTGTACACACGTTATCAGGCAGGTGAAAAACCGGTTGCCATGGTTAGTATGGATAACTGTTCCCACAATGGTGATAAGTTATATGCAGCGATTTCAACCTTTGCTGAAAAATGGACAGAAAACGGTATAGCAGACAAAGGATTTTTAACGTATGTAAATGATAAGAGCAAGGTGACATTCCCTTGGTCCATGATTGATAAAATCACACCACGTCCGGATGCTTCTGTAGAAGAAATTTTAAGAAAAGATAATATTGCAGAATTAAATCCGGTAATTACAACAAAGAACACTTACGTTGCACCGTTTGTAAATGCAGAAGAGTGTGAATATTTAGTTATTGAAGATGCATTTCCAAATGGAAGACCGAACTTAGAAGCCGGCGGACTTATGTTCACCGACAGAGAAACTGTTGACAAAGTGGAAAAAATGAAGGTTTGTACCTGCTTAAATCCACTTCATACTGCATTGGCTGTTTACGGATGCCTTTTAGGATATGAAAAGATTTCTGAAGAAATGAAAGATCAGCAGCTTCGTAAATTAGTTGAAGTAATCGGTTATGTAGAGGGACTTCCGGTTGTTGTTAATCCGGGAGTGCTTGATCCGAAAGAATTTATCGATACTGTACTTAATACACGTATTCCAAATCCGTTTATGCCGGATACACCACAAAGAATTGCAACAGACACATCGCAGAAATTAGCAATCCGTTTTGGTGAAACCATTAAAGCATATGCAGCTTCTCCGGAATTAAATGTTGCTGACTTAAAATTAATTCCATTAGTATTTGCAGGCTGGTTACGTTACTTAATGGCAGTGGATGATGAAGGAAATAAATTTGAACTTAGTCCTGACCCAATGTTAGATACTGTATGTCCTGTTGTTGCACCGTTTAGCTTAGGTGCAGAGATGGATGTTGAAGCCATTTTACAACCGGTATTAAAGAATAAGGCTATTTTCGGTGTAGATTTATATGAGGTTGGTATGGCCGATATGGTTTGTAACTATTTCAGTGAAATGATTCAGGGAACCGGTGCAATCCGTGCAACTTTAGAAAAATATGTTGGTTAATTTAAAATAAAAATGTAATCCGGAGGATTTTTATGAAGAACTTTATGGATAAAGATTTTTTGCTGACAACAGAGACAGCGAAAAAATTATATCACGAATATGCTGCAGTGATGCCAATCATTGACTATCATTGTCATATCAGTCCAAAGGAAATATATGAAGATATTTCTTTTGAAAATATTACACAGGTATGGCTTGGTGCTGACCATTATAAATGGCGTCAGATGCGTTCCAATGGTGTAGAAGAAAAGTACATTACAGGAGACGCTTCTGATTGGGAAAAATTTGAGAAATGGGCAGAAACATTGGAAATGGCAATCGGCAATCCATTATATCATTGGAGTCATTTGGAATTACAAAGATTTTTTGGATATGAAGGTCATTTATGTAAGGATACGGCAAAGGAAGTTTGGGAACTATGTAATGCCAAACTTCAAAATGGATTAACTGCCAGAAAAATGATTGAAATGTCCAATGTTAAATTAATTTGTACCACAGATGATCCGGCAGATACTTTGGAATGGCACAGAAAAATTAAAGAAGATATGAGCTTTGATGTTCAGGTGCTTCCTGCATGGAGACCGGAAAAGGCAATGAATCTTAATAAGCCGGATTATTTGGACTATTTAAAACGATTAAGCGATGCAAGTGGTGTACAAATTACAAGTTACGCAACTTTATTGGAAGCATTAAGAAATCGTCTTGATTTCTTTGCAGAAAACGGATGTACCATATCTGACCATAGTTTGGAATATGTTATGTATGCTCCGGCTTCAGATGAAGAAGTGGAAGTACTTTTTGCAAAGAGACTGTCCGGAAACGTGTTGACGTTGGAAGAAACAAAGAAATTTGAAACTGCATTTATGATTGCTATGGGTAGAGAATATCACAAAAAGAATTGGGTAATGCAGTTACATTTTGCAGTTAAGAGAGATAATAATCAAAGTGTATTTAAAAAGTTGGGACCTGACGCAGGTATTGATTGCATCAGCAATTATACACCTGCAAACGAAATGGCAGACTTCTTAAATGCATTAGCGATTACCGAGCAATTACCAAAAACTATTCTTTATTCATTAAATCCGGCTGATAATGCAGCTATTGGCACTATTATGGGATGTTTCCAGGATTCTACTGCCATCGGTAAGATTCAGCAGGGTAGTGCATGGTGGTTTAATGATCATAAGCCTGGAATGATTGAACAGATGACTTCTTTGGCAA
Source organism: Lachnospiraceae bacterium (assembly GCA_045632875.1). GTDB lineage: Bacteria > Bacillota > Clostridia > Lachnospirales > Lachnospiraceae > XBB1006. The sequence goes on along the minus strand of JAZQXN010000022.1, from coordinate 13,186 downwards.
GTTTAGGTTTATTAGGTAATTTTATCGGAATGTTAACGGATTCCAGAAGTTTTTTGTCTTACACCAGACATGAGTATTTCCGCAGAATTATGTGTGAATTAATCGGCGGATGGGTTGAAAACGGAGAATATCCGGCAGACTGGAAGGCACTGGAAAAAATTGTTAAGGGAATTTCCTTTAATAATACTGTTCGTTACTTTGACTTTTCTGTTTAAGCGGATTTAAATAAAAAGTACAGAATATTGCGGAGGATGCAAAAGATGAGAAAAAGAAAAAAGAGCGGATTTATGGGTGAATTCAAGAAATTCATTACCCGGGGCAATGTTATGGATATGGCTGTCGGTGTTATCGTAGGTGGTGCATTTACCAGTATTGTTACATCTTTAAATCAAGATATTTTAACACCTTTATTAGGATTACTCGGGGGTATGGATTTTTCATATTTGACAGTAACATTAGGACAGGGTGAAGAAGCACCGGTTCTTATGTATGGTAATTTTATTACTGCAGTGATTAATTTCCTCATTACTGCTTTTGTGATTTTCCTGTTGATTAAAGGCATTAATGGAATCAGTCAGCGTTTGTCCAGAAAAGAAGAAGTTCCGGCTGAACCAACAGAAAAAGAGTGTCCGTATTGTAAGAGCATGATTGCAATCGGAGCAGTAAAGTGTCCGCATTGTACATCTGATTTAAACGCATAGTATTATAAAAAGTCCAAAGGAGGAACCGTGTATGGAACAGAAAAAAGTTAAAGGACCTATGAGTAATGCGTCGATTTATAAATTAATGGTTCGCCTGGTTTATATTGTTGCACCTGTTTATTTTGTAAAAAATCTTCTTGGAGCAGCGATTGGCAGTGCATTAATTATTGCAGCAGTTTTGGTTGTTTTTTCCATAGTGCTAATGGTATTAAAGAAAAAGAATGCATCGGATGATATTCGGCAAATTGTTGTGTCATTAGGTATTATGGTGCTTGTATTTTTAATATCTATAAGCAGTGGTTCTTACTATAGTGATGACTACATACTATATTTGGCAGTTGTTGCGTTGTCCGGTTTATATTTTGAACCAAAGGTAACAAAAATCCAGATTGTTCTTGTACCTATATTACTTATTGCACAATACTTTATTCATCCGGAAAATGTTGAAAGTTTAGGCCAGTTTATTATGTGCCTTGCTATTACAACATTGGCAGTTTATATTGTATACTTATTGGTTAATCGTGGACGTGCATATATTGGCATTAGTGAAAATCGTGCCAATGATGCAGAAGTTTTGGTTTCTTCTATGAAAGATGTAGGAGCAGAACTTCAGGAAAGCATGAAAAATTCCACTATGAAGTATGAAGAATTGGACTCTGTTAATGCGGAATTAGTAGAGAATGCAGAAGGCTTAAGAAGAGGTTCTGAAAGCATTATGGAAGGCACTTTGGAAGTGGTGGAAGTATGTGATGTTGCCCAGCTTAAAATTCAGACAACCGAAAAACAAATCGGAGTTCTTAATAGTGAAGTGGGTGAATGTGAAGAGGCTATTATAGAAAGCAGAAAGAGCCTTGTACAAGTGGGTACTCAGATGGATGTTGTTCAAAAGACTATGACTGACACACATGAAGTATTTTCATCTATGGAACAGAAGATGAGAGAGATTGCAGAAGTTATTGAAGAAATTAACAAGATAGCTTCCAGCACAACAATGCTTGCATTAAATGCTTCTATTGAAGCAGCCAGAGCAGGAGAAAGCGGAAAAGGATTTGCTGTTGTTGCAACGAAAGTACAAGATTTGGCAGTAGACAGTTCTGATTGTTCCAAGCGTGTTAATGAAGTATTGGCTGTTATGCAAAATCAGATCAAAGAAACCACAAAGCAGTTAAATGAAAGTTCTTCTGCCATTAGTGGTTCCATGGAATCTATGCAGGGCTTACAGGGAGACTTTGATAATTTATCTTCACGTTTTGAAAAACTTTACAAGAACATTGAAGAACAGAATGTAAATGTTACGGAAGTAGATCATATTTTTGAAGAACTGAAAGTAAAAATTTCAGAAATGAGTGATTCCTCTGAAGAAAACCGTGCGGCGGTTGAAACAATTACCGCGGCAATGGAACGTTACCAGGAAAACTTAAGAAGTGTAATTGATGATAGTAAACATGTAAGTGAAGTATCTGCTAATATGTTAAATACAACAATACAGTAAAATATTATTTCTAGGAAAATATACTCCTGTATTTGGGCACAATAAACCTGAATACAGGAGTATTTATTTTTTATAAGGAGAATATATATGAATTATTATGAAAGAGCCCTTGAACTTAGGGAGGAGATTATTGCTCACAGACGTTATTTTCATACAAATGCAGAAGTTGGCTTAAATATGCCAAAAGCAAAGGCTTATGTGAAAGATAAACTTAAAGAATATGGATTAGAACCGGAAGATTGTGGGCATGGAGTTACGGCAACCGTGGGAAAAGGTGGAAAAACCATCTTACTGCGAGGAGATATGGATGCGCTTCCTATGGAAGAAGAAAGCGGATTAGAATTTGCCTGTCCTACAGGAAAGGCTGCTCATACATGCGGACATGATTTTCATGCCGCAATGCTTTTGGTAGCGGCAAAAATGCTGAAGGAGAATGAAGATGAGCTGAAAGGAACAGTACGTCTTATGTTTCAACCTGCAGAAGAAACTTTTGAAGGGGCAAAAAATATGATAGAAAACGGTATTTTAAAACCGTTGCCGGACGCAGCATTGGCTTTTCATGTTACTTCAGGGAAAACGCCTGTGGGAATTTATATATATAATAGTACCGGCACTATGATGTTTTCCGTTGACGGATTTAAGATTCTTATCAGAGGTAAAGGTGCGCATGGCGCCTACCCACACAGTTCTATTGACCCAATTAACATTGGGGTGCATATTTATCTTGCACTGGAAGCTTTAATTGCCCGTGAAGCCGATCCGGAGAAAGCATGCGTTATAACAATTGGTAATTTTTCCGCCGGTTCTGCAGCCAACATTATACCGGAAACAGCAGTATTGCAGGGGACAATCCGTTGTAATGATAAAAAAAACAGAGAACTGTTGGTTTCCAGAATGAAAGAAGTTGCTAGTAAAACAGCAGAAGTATATGGAGGAACTGCAGAAATTGAGATGATTTCAGAAGTGCCGCCATTAGTATGCGATTCTAAGTTGACAGAGGAAATGGTTGGATATATGGCAACGTTAGGTGCACCGAATATGACACCTTATCCGGGAATGACAGCAAGTGCATCTGAAGACTTTGCGGTAATAGCTGATAAAGTTCCGGGGACAATGATATATTTATCCGCAGGATTCATGGATGAAAGAGGAAACTTTCCTGCTCATAATCCAAAGGTCCAATTTAATGAAGATGTGTGTCCTATCGGCGCAGGAGGATATGCACATTTAGCTACCGAATGGTTAAAAAATCACGTATAATGCGATAGATTTGGTTGATTGTATATTTTTTCTTTTTTTGCAAACCCTAATACAAAAAAAGAGGTGAAAATATATATGTCAAAAGAACATTCAACCGCATTACTTGATATGCCAAGAAAAAGAAAAAATTTGATTCAGCTTGGTGCAATTTCCCTGATAGTTTCCATTGCCTGCTATGGGCTGGCCTTATCAACCTTGATTTCTCCAATTCTTGAGCATCATAATGGAATGGAATATGTATCTTTAATATCTGTATTAGGATCCATTGGAATCACTATTATGACACCGATTGGTGGTAAATTAGGCGATATTTTCGGAAGAAAAGCAATTGTTGTCATTGCAGGCATATTGTGTGCTTTGTTCGGCATTGGAATAGCATATGCTCCAAATCTTATGATTCTTTTTGTATGTCGTGTGGGATTAGGATTGGCACAAGGCGCATTTATGGCAGCACCATATATTATTATGGGTGTAATTAATGAAAAAAAAGATGTTCCGAAAGCTATGGGATATTTAGCCATGGCTCTTTCTGTAGGCGGATTTGCCGGTAGCATTATTGCCGGTGTTTTGACGGATATGGACATGCTAAACGCTGCAATATTATTTCCTGCCATACCTTTAATTATCGGTGTGATTTTAATTGGAGTCTATTATCCAAATGATAAAAATAATAACAAAGTTTCAATTGATATTCTGGGAATTATTCTCCTGACACTTACCTTATCAGGAATTCTGTTTCCATTGAACTTTGGAACCTCCATTGGATGGACGAATCCCTTTGTTTTAGGGGGCTTGGCATTAGGGATTTTGTTCTTAATTTTATTGATTTGGTGGGAGAACAAAACACAATATCCAATCATTCCTTTAAAAATGTTTCGTAATAAGGAATATCTTGCATTTGTAATAATTAGTTTTCTTGTATATTTTTACAGAGGTGCAATGGATGTATATTCACCGTTGGGAGCAATTCAGGTTATGGGAGTTTCAACGGCAACAGCAGGAGCCTTACAGTTTCCAAGAACTATAATTACTATGTTTTTACCTATTCTTGCAGGCACATGGGTTAGTAAAAACAGAGAAAATATATGGAAAGCATTAGCTATTGCAACAGCGTTGGCGGCCTTCCCAATGTTAATTATGGGATTTGCTTCACCGGGGATTTCTATATTAATCTATTTCATCCCATTGGCATTCACCGGTATTTCAGAAAGCTATAGAGGAGTGTCCATTACGCCGGGGGCTCAGGCTTGTGTTAAGCCGGAAGATATTGGTGTAGGGACGGCATTAATAAATTTTGCGAATGCCTTGTCCGGTTCCTTTGCGGCGGCTATTTATGGCGTGGTATATAATACTTTTACCATTTCGGACCCTACAAATGTAAATAATATTACTGCCGGGGTGAACAGTGTGTTTTTGCTTGCGGGTGTTGTATCGTTAATCGGGTTTATTCTTGTGTTAGTCTGGGTACGCCCATTGGTAAAAAGACAATCTTAACTAAGTGTATTGCGGTTGTAAACACAGATAAAATATTCTATAATATTAAGAAACGAATATCGTTTTAAAGAAGTATTTGATTCGATAGAGAAGGATGAAGACAAGATGAAGCAAACATTGATTCATGATTTTATGGAAATTTTTGGTGAAGGAGAAGATTGTCAGGTGTATTTTGCTCCGGGAAGAGTTAATCTAATCGGAGAACACACAGACTATAACGGCGGACATGTATTTCCATGCGCTCTAACTTTAGGAACTTATGCGGCAGTTAGAAAAAATGACCTGAATAAGTTCCGTTTCTACTCACAAAATGTTAAAGACCCATATATTATTGAGGCACCATTAGAAAAGCCGGAGAATAAAAAAGAATATCGCTGGTCAAATTATCCCCTTGGAGTCATCTGGTCTTTTTGGGAAGCAGGAATGATTCCAAATCAAGGATTTGATATGCTGGTGTGGGGAAATATACCAAGCGGTTCCGGTTTGTCATCTTCTGCAGCTTTAGAAGTGTTGACAGGTACTATTTTAAAAGAAGAATTTGGGTTTGAAATTAGCGGAACACAAATTGCTTTATTATCTCAAAAAAGTGAAAATCAATTCAATGGATGTAATTGTGGCATTATGGATCAGTTTGCTTCGGCCAATGGAAAAAAAGATCATGCCATCTTTTTGGACACTGCCACTTTAGAGTATGAATATGCACCAATTTTATTAAAGGATGCTAAAATTGTTATTACAAATAGTAAAGTGAAACACAGTCTGGTTGATTCTGAATACAATAACAGAAGAAGAGAGTCTACACAGGCGCTACATGATTTACAACAGGTTTTAAAGATTGAAACATTGGGAGAGTTAACCAATGAAGAATTTGACAAACATGAAATGCTGATTCGTGACGAAGTTTGCAGACGTAGGGCGCGACATGCCGTGTACGAAAACAGACGCACCATTGAAGCAGTGGAAGCCCTGAAAAAAGGAAATGTAGAACAGTTTGGTAAATTGATGAACGAGGCTCATGTTTCTATGAGGGACGACTATGAGGCATCCTGTAAAGAAGTTGATTTCTTGGTAGAATGTGCATGGGAGATTCCGGGTGTGTTAGGTTGCCGAATTACCGGTGGTGGTTTTGGTGGTTGTACCGTGGCCATTGTTAAAGATGAGACGGTTGATGATTACCAAAGTGTGATTAAAAAGAATTATCAGAATAAATATAACAAGACACCGGAATTCTATGTGGTAGATATAGGCGCCGGTGCAGGTAAAATATAGATATAAAATACAGATATAAAAAAGAGACGAGATATGTAATGTTTATCTCGTCTCTATTGATTCATGATGTAGAAATCCTAAGTAAAATTAATTTTATGATTCAGTTTCATCGTCCATATCAAAAAGTTTTACATCAATTCCATTGATTTGCAAATGAGAGTCTACAGCAATTACGATGCATTGTCTGCCGTCAATGATTCTTGTCTGAACCAAGTCTGTACGTTGTGGATTTACTTTAATTACAATGTCAGGACCTTCAATGCTGAATTTTCTTGGGCTGGAAATATGATTTGCCATAAGTGGTGTATCATTTCCGGCGTTTTTTTCGTATTCCCGGTCAAAATCTTCCATTTTTTCATCAGAAACACCGCTGTCATAGAAGATTTGCTTGATTTCGTCCTTGGTTAATATTACCGGATCCGGATTTTCTTTATTAAGTTCAATCAGTTCTTGAATGTTTTCGTGAATATTTTTAACTACTTCAAATTCACAGTCTTCTTCTAATGTTTCGATAATTAAATTATGAAAGACCTCCTTTTGTACCGGAGCAGTAGGAACAACCGTACTTCCTAAAACTTTCTCAATAAAAGAATCATGAGCTTCTTTCGGATTTTTGGTGTAATACAACACACTATGTAAATCAGAGGCACGATCGTTAAATGCAGGGAATAAAAAACCATGCATTGGCATATCTACAACCCAGTCACGGATACGTTCTTCAATGGCATGAGTTTCTGTGTTATAACCTAATGCGGCCTTGGATAAATTCACAGGGCAAATGCTGCATAAAATATACTCATAGACTGTGTCGGAAGCATCCTCTAAGTCAAGTCCGTCGCTGGTTTTTCCCGGAACATCATAATTTACATGGATCAAAATAATGTAATAGTTTTCTCCGTATGGATAAGCTTCAATTATTTTGTCAAAAAAGGAATCCAGCAAAGCTTCGTCGGTTAATTTTGAATTTCTTAACTGAAGAAGAAAATCCTGAGTATTGCCCGGTTCCTCAGATACCAAAGGAAAGTCCATGTTTAACAGATTAGAGCCAATAGTACCGGATAATGTCTTTTTAAAGATTTCAAAATACTTAAAGGATTCTTCTGAACTAAGAGAGAAGAAGGCCTCTTTCATGGAGAATTTTTTGTTTTTTTCACCATCAACATAGCAGGTACAGATTCGGTCAACAGTGCTACGTTCCGGTGTAAATTGTTTTTTGATTTCTGCAATTTCTTTTTTATTCATAAGTTCTACCTCGTTTTCGTTGTCTTATTCATCTTATCATTTCAAAAAGTGGTTCGCAAGAAATACTTATGTATCTTTTTTGGATATAATGTGATAAGATAAATGAAAGTAAACAATCCAACAAGTTGAAATGGAGTATATTTAGACAATATGGAACGTCAATTTGAAAGAACTTCAAATTTAATCGGAGTAGAAGCGGTTGAAACGCTGAAAAATGCAAAAGTGTTAGTGTTCGGGCTTGGCGGAGTAGGTGGCCATGTATGTGAGGCACTGGCCAGAAGTGGTGTAGGACATTTGGGAATTGTAGATAAAGATGTTGTGGATATTACCAATATTAACAGGCAGATTATTGCAACCCATCATACTGTGGGACGCTTAAAAACGGAAGTGATGAAGGAAAGATTACTTGCGATTAATCCCAACATTATTATTGATGAATACCCAATGTTTTTTTTGCCTGAAAATCAAAAAGACATAGATTTTACAAATTATGATTATATAGTAGATGCTGTGGATACAGTTACTGCCAAATTGGCCATTATTCAGTGCAGTAAAGGGACAAATGTGCCTGTTATCAGCAGCATGGGAACCGGAAATAAATTAGATGCCACTGGATTTGAAGTGGCAGATATTTCTAAAACCAGCGTATGTCCGTTGGCCAAGGTAATGCGCAAGGAACTAAAAAGCAGAGGGATTAGTGGGGTAAAGGTGCTTTATTCAAAAGAAGAACCATTAAAAAATCCGGAAGCAGAGGATCCAAGAACTCCTGCAAGCATTGCATTTGTTCCATCAGTAGCGGGATTAATTATTGCAGGTGAAGTAATAAAGGATTTAATTTCACAGAGAAGTTAAACGTAATCCTTTTAAAATTATAAGAAATTTGAGTCGGAAATACAAAGAAAGATAAGACTTAAAGGAGAAGGAAATGGACAATTTAATATTATCCTTAAACGTAGTTTTACCATTGGCAATTATCTTGTGTGTAGGTATTGTCGTAAAAAAATGCGGTATTCTTAATGAATCCGGTTTGAGTCAGGTGAATAAGCTGACTTTCCGTGTTTTTTTAAGTACCAATTTGTTTATGAATATATACACAATGGATAGAAACAATTTGTTTAACCATGACAATATGTTTACCATTATATATGCGGTATGTTGGATTTTAATTTTAATCCTGATTCCTATGCTTATTTTAAGAAAGCGAACAAAGAACAGGGATGCTTACCCGGTGATTGTTCAGGCAATATATCGTAGTAATCTTGTCTTGTTCGGATTACCGGTATGTCAGTTGCTTTATCCGGATGAGAACTTGTCTATGATTTATCTGGCGATTGCAATTATTGTGCCATTGTTTAATATTAGTGCAGTGATTATTTTTCAGGATTATAAAGGCGTGGGAGTTTCTTTTGGAAAGGTTTTATTAAATGTCCTAAAGAATCCGTTGGTTGTGGGAGCGATTTTAGGTTTTCTGTTCTGGAGTTTACGCATTCCGGTGGCAGTCCCGATACAATCGGCGTTAACATCTATGGCAAAGGTTGCAACACCATTGGCATTTGTAGTGTTGGGAGCGTCTATCCGGTTTGAGTCCTTAATGGGGCATTTAAAACGAATTCTGGCGTTATCTTTTACACGTTTGGTTTTGGTTCCGGCAATGGTTATTATTCCGGGGATAATGTTAGGCTTAAGAGGTTTATCTCTTGTTACATTAATGAGTATTTTTGCTTCGCCGGCCGCAGTATCCTCCTTTACCATGGCAAAGGAAGAAGGTGCAGACGAACAATTGGCGGCAGGTGTGGTTGCGGCTACAACTATTATGTCCATTGTCACTGTTTTTGCATGGATTTTTGTACTAAAGAATTGTAATTTTATATAAGGAATAAATCTTGTGTTAAATTTCAAAATATGGTAATGTAATCTAGTGTGGCTAAAGGGAAGGTCACGAATCTAGGATAAGGGGGTGTTTGGAAATGGCTAAGCGGATTATTGGAAGTACACCGAAGCAGGACGGATTCCGTATGCCGGGTGAATTTGAAACTCAGCAGCAGGTATTTATGGTTTGGCCTGAAAGACCGGACAACTGGAGAGATGGTGCAAGACCGGCGCAGGAAGCATATAAAAATGTTGCAATTGCAATCTCTGAATTTGAACCTGTAACAGTAATCGCATCACCTGCACAGTACCTTAATTGCCGTGAATCTTTACCGGAACATATAAGAGTGGTTGAGATGGTAAATGATGATGCGTGGGCAAGAGACAGCGGACCAACCTTTGTTATAAATGACAAGGGTGACATAAGAGGTGTTGACTGGACTTTTAACGCATGGGGCGGTTTGGTAGACGGCTTGTATTCACCATGGGACAATGATGACATGATTGCAAGGAAGATTTGCGAGCTGGAAAGAGTTGACTCTTACAGAACTGACGGTTTTGTATTAGAAGGCGGCGCCATTCACGTAGACGGGGAAGGTACATTGATTACCACAGAAATGTGCTTGTTAAGTGCAGGACGTAATCCACATATGACGAAAGAAGAGATCGAAAACACCTTAAAGGAGTATTTAAATCTTGAAAAAGTCATTTGGATTAAAGACGGAATTGATCCGGAAGAAACCAACGGCCATGTGGACGATGTGGCTTGCTATGTAAGACCGGGAGAGGTTGCTTGTATCTGGACAGAAGATAAAGAGCATCCGTTTTATGAGGCGGCGCAAGCTGCATACAAGACATTGTCAGAGGCTACTGATGCAAAGGGACGTAAATTAAAAGTACATAAGATTTGCGTAACTAAGAAACCGGTATTGTTAAGCGGTGCCGACACTATTGCACAGGTAGAGGGAACCATTCCAAGAAAAGACGGGGAATTGTGTATTGCTTCATACATTAACTTTTTAATTGTTAATGGTGGGGTAATTGTTCCGCAGTATGACGATGAACATGATCAGTTGGCATTGGAAAATGTTCAGGCAATGTTCCCGGATAGAAAAATTGTTGGTGTAAGAACCAAAGAAGTGGTATTTGGTGGCGGAAACATTCATTGTATTACCCAGCATATGCCGAGACCATAATAGTATGAAATAGAACAAAGAAAGTTCTGTAAAAAAATAAAGAAAAATATGAAACAGCCAATATGGCGAGGAGGAAAAAATGGCAGGATTAAGACATTTTATTGACACACAGGATTTCACAAAAGAAGAGATTATGGACATTGCTGAATTATCTTTAAAGATTAAGAAAGCAATCAAAGCAGGATACTATCCACCATTAATGAAAAACAAAACATTAGGTATGATTTTCCAGCAGTCCTCTACACGTACACGTGTATCCTTTGAAACAGCTATGACACAGATGGGCGGACATGCCCAGTACTTGGGACCAGGTATGATTCAGTTAGGCGGACATGAAACAATTGAAGATACAGGTAGAGTATTATCCCAGTTAGTAGATGTAGTTATGGCACGTGTTATTGAACATGACACAGTAGTACGTTTAGCAGGAGCTTCTTCAATCCCTGTAATGAACGCTATGTCTGATTACAACCATCCAACACAGGAAATCGGTGACTTATGTACAATGCTTGAAAACCTTCCAAAAGGAAAGAAGATTGAAGATTGTAAATTAGCATTCATCGGTGATGGAACACAGGTATGTGCTTCTTTAGGTTTCTTATGTACAAAGCTTGGTATGGACTTCGTTCATTACGGACCAAAAGGACATCAGTTAAATGAAGACCACAAGAGAATTATGGAAGAAAACTGTAAAGTATCCGGCGGTACTTGGGTAGTTACAGATGATAAAGAAGCTATCCGTGGCGCTGACTTTATCTATACAGACGTTTGGTATGGTTTATATGAAAACGAAATGCCAAAAGAAGAAAGAGTACAGGTATTCGCTGATTACCAGGTTAACCGTGAATTAATGCAGATGGGTGCTTTAGGATGTAAATTCATGCACTGCTTACCTGCAACACGTGGCGAAGATGTTACTGATGAAGTATTAGACTCTGATGTATCTGTAGCATTTGAAGAAGCTGGTAACAGATTAACAGCTATGAGAGGTTTACTTGTTTACTTCACAAGATATCAGAAAGATTCCACTGAACTTCAGAAAGCAGCAGCTAAAGAAGAATTAGATGCTTTCATCGAAGAAAGATTAGCATACTTAGACTAATTTGAATGGAGAAGAGTAATGGCAAGAGTAGTTATTGCATTAGGTGGTAATGCATTAGGAAAAACACCTGAAGAACAGATTCAGATGATTCATCAGGCAACCCCTTCTCTCGTAGGTTTAATTGAACAGGGACATGAAATTATCATCAGCCATGGGAACGGACCACAGGTAGGTATGATTAACCTTGCATTTGATGTTGCAAGCAAACATGACAGCAACATTGCAAAGTTTGAATTACCAGAATGTACCGCAATGAGCCAGGGCTATATTGGATACCATTTACAGCAGGGTCTCTTAAGAGAATTAAGATTACATAACATGCCATGGCATGTAGCTACTGTTGTAACACAGGTAGAAGTAGATAAAAATGATCCGGCATTTAATAATCCTACAAAGCCGATTGGTGCTTTTTATACAAAAGAAGAAGCAGATGAAATGATGAAGAAGGACCCGACTGTTTCTGTAAAAGAAGATGCAGGCAGAGGTTACCGTAGAGTAGTTGCTTCTCCAAAGCCAATCAACATTGTTGAAAGTGATTCTATTTTACAGTTATTGAATAATGAGTTTATCGTTATTGCTTCCGGCGGTGGCGGTGTACCGGTTTATAAAAACGAAGATGGGGATTACATCGGCATTCCTGCAGTTATTGATAAGGACTTTGCTTCAGCGAAACTTGCTGAATTGGTTGATGCAGATTACTTATTTATCTTAACAGCAGTTGATCGTGTTTCCATTAACTTTGGAAAACCGGAACAGAAAGATTTGACAACACTTTCCATTGAAGAAGCAAATCAGTATATTGCAGAAGGCCATTTTGCACCGGGAAGCATGCTTCCTAAGGTACAGGCAGCTATGAATTTTGCTCAGTCTAAGGCTGGTAGAAAGGCCGTTATCGGTTCTTTGGAAAAAGCAATTCAGGCAATGAATGGTGAAAGCGGAACTGTAATTACAATGTAAAATTTTGAAAACCTCCTTATCGAACAAGTTGATAAGGAGGTTTTTTGTGAAAGCGACGAGGAAAATGGACATTGTGCTTGCACAAATGCCCATTTGACGACCGCTCATCAGAGACGAGATACGCAAAGCGTGTCTCGTCTCTGTAAAACACTTAAAGAATTGACTGTTTAGTAGCAGTCGCCTGGTCAAAAAATGTTGTATGATGGTACTGACAGATATTGTCAGTACCATTTTTCTGTTTTTTTAACTGTTTTGTGGGGGTTAGAAATGGAGATGTTAGGTTATGATGAGATTGTCAAAAATCTAAAAGGAGGGCATAAAAATGCCAAAGAACAAAAGAGTACTGCGAATTCTTGCACTCTTGTTGTGTGTGACCACCTTGTTTACATCCATGCGTTTGGAGATGTTGGCACAATCAAGCACAACAGAAGTAACCACAAGTGAAGCAGAAGGTACAAAGGAAGAAGATATGGGAGAAAGTACTTCCCAAATGGAAGGAGCAAATCCTGCAGGAGAAGATTTGCAGGAGGGAACAAACACCGCCTATATCTTAGGGGAAGTAGAAAGTAAACGTACCGCAAACAGCAAAACCTTTTATCTAAGT
>JAZQXN010000021.1:0-7165 GCA_045632875.1 Lachnospiraceae bacterium | reverse complement strand
CGAGGGTTCGAATCCCTCTATCCACCCTTGGGACTGTGCCAATGGCAATACAGTGTCAAAGAATAATGGGCTGTCGCCAAGCGGTAAGGCACAGGACTTTGACTCCTGCAGTCGCCAGTTCGAATCTGGCCAGCCCAGTTTAACTGTGAACGCAGTAAAAAATATGCTCAATGAGTTTGAGCATCATAAAATGGGATACTAGCTCAGGTGGTAGAGCACTTGACTTTTAATCAAGTTGTCCGGGGTTCGAGTCCCCGGTGTCTCATTAAAAAAATAGGACGTCGCTTGCGATGTCCTATTTTTTTAATGCAATCATCTGGAATTAAAGCCCGGACCGGAGTGAAACGAAGACCGAGTCCCCGAAAGAAGTACAACACAGGTTGAAAAACATAGTAAAAAAAGGTATATTGAATGAAGAAGTCACATTTTAATTGTTTGTGAGTGTATCTTTTGCATACAATCATTTGGCAGTATCGGGAGGAAGAAAATGCACCTTATTATCGTAAGACACGGAGAATCAGAAGGGGATATATTAAATGTACATGAGGGAAGAGCGGATTTCCATTTAACAGAGCGCGGACATGTACAGGCAGAGGCATTGGGGGTATATGTAAAGGAGAATTATAAGGTTGACAGAATTTATGCCAGTCCATTAAAAAGAGCCTATGAAACTGCACAACATATTAGTGAAAAAATGGGTGTGTCTATTATAAAGGAAGAATTATTAATGGAATTTAATAACGGGTTGATTGCGGGACTTACCAGAGAAGAGGCCGATGAGAAATATCCGTACATTCCGAACCTTCCAATCCATGAGGCGGTGTACGAACAGGAGTCAAAATTAGAATTCCGTCATCGGGCAGAGGTGGCAATTTCTAAGATAATTTCTGAAGCAAAAAAAGAGGAAGAAGCGTTATCACAAGATAAGAAAGAGATTACTGTACTGGTAGTATCCCATGGAGGAATGATTAACCAATTGTTCCGTGCACTTTTGAAATTGCCCATTGAGGATGGTGTTGTGTTTGCTACAGGAGATACCGGTTTACATGAGTGGATTATTAGGGGAGATGAGAAGTATTTGTTGAAAGAGAATTGTCAGGAGCATTTAAAAGGACGCTAAGACATAGCATCTAAGCAGCGTTTAGCGGTTTACTAGAACACAAGTAAGGAAAATGGAGAAATCATTATGTTAAGAGATATGGATATCAAGGAAATATCCGATGGAGAATTATATAAGAATAACGACATGGCAAAATTGGGCTGTAATGATTGTAAGGGCTGTTCTGATTGTTGCAAGGGGATGGGAAATTCAATTGTGCTTGATCCTTACGATGTACACCGACTGACAGAGCATTTGAATTGCACATTTGAAAGCTTGATTGGCGAAGTCTTTGAACTTACGGTGGTGGACGGACTTATCTTACCGTGTCTTGCCATGAAAGGACCGGAGGAAGCATGCGCCTTTTTAAATGAAGAAGGAAGATGTGGTGTGCATCCGCATCGACCGGGGATTTGCCGTCTATTTCCGTTGGGCAGAATTTATGAGGAAGATTCTTTTTCTTATTTTTTACAAACCAATGAGTGTACCAAGCAGAACCGTACTAAAGTCAAGGTGAAAAAATGGCTGGATACTCCAAATTTGGAGCAGTACGATGCTTACATATTAAAATGGCATAAACTCATTGTACAGTTGCGCCAACAGGTTGCCCAAATCGTGGAAAAAGACGGTTCTGAGGCAGAGATGAAAGCGATTAGTATGGGAGTGTTGCAGACATTTTATATGCAAGGTTATAGGGGAGACGAGGACTTTTTTGCGGAATTTAATAGACGATGTGAAAATTATGGGAAATAAGGCTTGAAAAGGACTATACATTGGTGGTAAATTGGTAGTGTGTGGTCTTTTTTTGAACGCCATGTAAGAAAGCACGGTAGATAAAAAGACAAAAGAGAAAAATAAAAACAAAAGAAATAGAGAGGAAAATATCATGGTAGTAAAGAATTTTGATGAATTAATCAGCAAAGTAAAAGGGTATCCGGAAGCAAAGCGTATGGTAGTTGCCGCAGCAGGCGAAGAGCATACTTTGGAAGCAGCACTTCATGCAAGAAAAGAAGGAATCGTAACTCCGGTATTGGTTGGTGATAAAGCTAAGATTATGGAAATCTTAGAAAAATTAGGTGAAACAGTTCCGGAAGAAGATATTTATGATGTTCCGGATGTAGTGGAAGCAGCAGAAAAATCTGTAGCGTTGGTTCGTGAAGGAAAAGGCGACTTCTTAATGAAAGGTTACCTTGATACCAGCGTATTATTAAAGGCTGTTGTAAATAAAGAAACCGGTTTAGGAAAAGGTGGCGTAATGAGTCACTTTACCATGTTTGAAATCCCGGGTGCTGAAAAAATCTTAGTTGCAGTTGATGGTGGTATGGTTACATATCCTACATTGGAGCAGAAAAAAGCAATTATTGAAAATACAGTTGGCGTACTTCATGCATTTGGTTATGAAAACCCGAAGGTTGGTGTACTTGCCTGTGTTGAAAAGATTAATCCAAAGATGCCGGAAACTGTAGAAGCTGACGCGTTAAAGCAGATGAATTTAAATGGCGAGCTTACAGGCTGTGTGGTTGAAGGACCAATTTCCTATGACTGTGCAATGAGCAAAGAAGTTGCTGAATTAAAGGGCTTCAAGAGTGAAGTTGCAGGAGATGCTGACGTACTTGTTGCTCCAAACATTCACGCAGGAAACATTATGGGTAAAATGCTTACAATTACTGTAAAGGCAAGAATGGCAGGATTTATCGTTGGTGCTAAATGTCCAATCGTATTAACCTCCAGAGGTTCTTCCGCAGATGAAAAGTACATGTCTATCGTAGTATCTGCGGCAGCAGTATAGGCTTATGAATACAATTAAAAAAATTGGGGATTATCTGAAATCTTTTGCAAAAAAGACGCTACCGGTTATCCGAAAAATATGGGAGATAATCGTAGATGAGCTGACAGAAGTCTGGAACAAAATTGTTGGTGTGTGTAAAAATGTACTTCCTCAGAAGAGAGGGAGAAAACCGGCAACAAAAAATGGTGTATCCGGAACTGTAAAAGGAAAAACAGCAGCAAAGAAGAAGGAACAAAAGATAACCTATCAGTTTATAGCGGTAGCCGGAATGATTGTGGCTGCACTTCTTTTTATCTGCATTTATCGGTGGAATACGGAGTTTTCTTATACAAAATGCCTGGATGAAACCCTGTTTTTATATGAAGGCAAAGAGGTGGAATTACGGGAAATCACTTACTATATTATGATAGAGGAAGAGGCTGTAAATAAATCAGCACAGGAATATGATCCGCAAAATGTTAATTCCTATTGGAACCTTCATTTAAATGAAAGCTATGTGTCAGAGAAGGCAAAAGAAACGGCGCTTAATTATTGTGTCCGAGATATTTTATACGCATACAAAGCTTCGGAAATCGGTATGGAACTGAGTGAAAGAGTGGTAAATGATTTGAGGCAAAAAGCCGCAAACATATACGAAGGACTGACAGAAAAACAGTTGGATTTGGGCCTTACCGAAGAAGACATCTATCAGGCACTGTACAATAACCAATTGGCAGATGACTGGGTGTTAATGATGGCAAAACAAGAAGGAAGAACGCTTACGGAAAAAGTTTTGTCAGCATATTACGGTATTAATAGCTATTTCTTTAAAAAGACAAAAGTAGAGCTTGATTTCGTGTTGAATGATAAGCTATGGGATGAAGTACATTTGGGTGATATGACAATTAACTAATAGAAAAGTAAACCCCAAAAGGCATAAGGAGGTCTTGAAAGATTATGATCAAAGTTTATGGTATGGAAACTTGCCCGGGATGTCAGGCAGTAAAACCACAGTTATTAGGACGGGAAGATGAGTTTGAATATGTTGATATCGGAAGTCATGTAAGATTGTTAAAAGAGTTTTTGCGACTTCGGGATACCAGAGACGAATTTGCTGAAATCAGAAAAGACGGCCGGGCCGGAATTCCGTGTTTTTTAACTGAAGAAGGCGATATTACCTTTGATCCGGAAGAGGTGGGGCTGAGAAATGTGGAACAGGTAATCGCTTGCTCTATCGAAGATCATATGGCAGGAAAAGAAGGCTGCTAGAATAAAAAGAATATGTGGACTCTCTTAAGTTGGTATGACTTGAGAGGGTTCTTTTTTTGAAAATTGTATGGAAGTACAGTTTCCGGCGATGTGGCTGTAAAACATTATGACTAATAGTGGAAATGGAGAAAAAGTCTTGCTTATTTAAGATAGATGTGATAGATTTAAAAAGAAATCTGATGTGGCAGATACGGAAAAATTCGACGTGTTTTCATTAGATGTGCGGGCGTGGCGGAATTGGCAGACGCGCCAGATTTAGGTTCTGGTGGGAGACCGTGCAGGTTCAAGTCCTGTCGCCCGTATTTTACATTTTGGTTAAAAATTAAAAATCCGTAAATCCTAAAACAGGGGTTGCGGATTTTTGTTTACCGCATTCTAAGGAGGAAAAAATGAACTTGTTATATGACTTGATAACGAATGAAATTTTGGTGACAGCAGTATGTTCATGGGGTGTTGCGCAGATCGCAAAGGTGATTATACACGCGTTGATTTATAAAAAACTTGATTTATCCCGTTTGTTTGGTGACGGGGGCATGCCAAGCGGCCATTCCGCTACAGTGGTTTCAATGGCAACTTTGTCAGCATATTTGTACGGGTTAGGCAGTTTTGAGTTTGCTGTAAGTATGATGTTGGCAATCATCGTATGTCATGATGCTATGGGAGTTCGATTGGAAACCGGAAAACAGGCGGTTATATTAAAAGAAATCATTCACAGTATGGATATTATGTTTACAGATGAAGTGGCAGAAATAAAATTGAAAGAATTTGTGGGACATACGATTTATCAGGTTTTAGCAGGTGCGGCAATTGGAATCGGATGTGCCAGCATAGTATATTGGTTTCTTCTGCGCTAAACCATGATAAAGAAATACGACAAAGAGTGAAATGTTAGAAAAAAATATATTTTTGAAAAAAGTTAACAAATTGTAAATTTTTTGTTGACAAACGTACACAAATGAATTATACTCATAATATATTAAGTAATTAATTACGTTTTTCCCTTTATATATCCTAGAAAATAAGGAATCCGCATTGCGGGTTCTTTATTTTTTGCCCGTTAAAAAAGAAAAAGACCCGATTTAAGGGTCTTTTTGTGATTTGGAAAGCTCAAGTCTTATTATGCTTGTATGAGCGTGAGTTAAATAAATACCGGAGAGTGTATGTTCATAAAAAGTTTACAAACTTAGCGATATTCTCCGATGAAGAATATGGCCAACGTTCCCGGACCGGTATATCCTCCAAGAATAGGACTCAATGGTTCGATAACAAAGTCTGTATAGCCGTATTCTTTTTTTATCATTTCGGATAAAATGATGGCATCTTTTTCACAGTCACCGTGACATATATAGATGGTTTTGTTTTTCTTTTTATAGTTGTTGCGTTGCAAACGGGGAGCCATATCTTCTACCATTGTACGCATGGCATTTTTGCGAGTGGAAATTAATTTAAAAGGTGTGATAGTACCGGAAGCATCCAAATGAAACAGTACTTTTACATCAGCAATAATTCCTAAGAACGCAGCGAAACGAGAAATTTTATGGTTTCGTTGCAAAGCATTCAAATCTTCGGTAAAGAAAAAGTGAATGATGTGATGCTTAAGTTGTTCGATCCACATGATATTTTCATCATAACTGAACCCTTTTTGCTTAAAATGGGCCGCCATGCTAACTAAAAGGCCTTCTCCAAATGCAGCACACATGGAATCAATAACCGTAATTTTATGGTTTGGGAATTCCAGCGAGACATTTCTTGCTGCACGATGCATGACATCATTGATATAGCCCAGTTTTGACGAGATGGTTAAAAAGATGATATCTTCGTCTTTTTCTATGATAATCTTACGTAAAAATTCTTCTGCATCTTCTAAAGAAGGAGCCGGTGTGATTGCGGTTTGTCCGGCACGCAATCGAGCATAAAACTCTGCATAAGAAAGCGGATTGTGGCGGTCATATATTTCGCCGTCCAGGGTATACGGAACATCAAAACACATAATTCCACGTTGTTCGTAATAAGAAAACGGAAAGTTTGCAGATGAACCTACTGCCAAGCAATAATCTCTCATGAAAAATCTCCTACAATAAGTCTTTTCAAAGATTATACGGAATGGGTGTGAAACAATTGTGTTAAATACTTTCTTTTTCGAAAAAAATAATTATAATAGATAGGGAGAGAAAGGAGCGGGTGATTATGGAAAATCAGAATAAACATGAAGAGATGCGCATGACTTATTCCAGTGTTATGAGAAAGGGTAAGGAAAAAGTAGTGCATATACGCTTTGAGCGTGAAGTAGATGGGAAAACAGAATTTGCAGAAGGAATTTTGCCGGAATGTTTGATTGAAAAATCTATCGGTTTTACTTTGGAAGAATGTAAAGCATTGGAATTTTACATGAAGGAAAATTGTGAAAGTATTTTTGAACAGGCACAGAAAATCAACGATGATGTATTTTGGTTAAGATAAAAAGGGAAAAAATACTAAAGTGTATGACTGCAGCGGACATTTGATGGAGACAAAAAGACGGCAGAAAAAATATACAAAAAGTTGACCTAAAGTTTATATAAATATACAACAAAATGGGGTTGCAAAAACCCAAACATTACCTTATAATTGATACGTCGATAGGTTTTGTATGCCCTTCGCATACAAAATTAGCACTGCAAACCTTATTTTTTAGGAGATATTGTTTACAGGGGAAACAAATAAAACAAGAACAAACTTTGAAGGGGGACATTGAATATGTCATATGTAGACAGAGTCTTGGAAGCTACTAAAGCTAAAAATGCAAATGAGCCTGAATTTATTCAGACAGTAGAAGAAGTATTAAACTCTCTTCGCCCAATCGTTGACAACGATCCAAAATACGAAGCAGCAGCTATTCTTGAAAGAATGGTTGAACCTGAAAGAGTAATCGAATTCAGAGTACCTTGGGTAGATGACCAGGGTAAAGTACAGGTTAACAGAGGATACCGTGTACAGTTCAATAGCGCTATTGGACCATACAAGGGAGGTTTAAGATTCCATCCATCCGT
>JAZQXN010000020.1:0-3143 GCA_045632875.1 Lachnospiraceae bacterium | reverse complement strand
ATATAGCAAATCAAAAGTCTGATATTTAGATGAAGGAGCAGGCAAACTAATCTGCAAGTCTTCTATAATCTGTTCTTTCTCACGAATTTGTTGTATCAGATGAGCAAGTTCCCTTTTCCGTTTCTGCTTCTCCCGATGATAGAGAAAAACACCAATCAACAACATCAAGCACAATCCCATCATCAACAGAAGCAGCAATATTGTTCTACGAAGCTGCTGGTTCTTCAACCGCTCGTGTTCCATTTCCATGCGTTGCCTTTCATAACTTTGTCCCAAATCTCGGAAAGCCAAGGAAGTGGAATACGCTTGCTCCAATGAATCCGCCAACTGGATATAAAGGTCGGAATAACGTGCTGTCTTCCCTGCATCTTCCACTCTTTTCGACCAATCGTATAGTTTCCGATAGGCATTGGTACGGATATAGAGGTCTTCGCTATCCGCAGCCTTCAGTAACCATCTTTCCGCCTCTTCGTAATTACTTGGTTGGTCAGTCATTACACTACCCAAAAGCAAGTATGATGCATCCGTTTGGTCGAGCCTGTCCAAATAATTCAACCACAAACGGGTGTTTCCATGAAGCAAGGCTATCTTGGAGCAAACAAACTGAAATTCCTGCTGAATTTCTTTCAAGAGATCTTGTTCTCCAGTATCTTCCGCTAATCTGATAGCCCGTTGATAGAAAGGAATGATGCTATCCGACCGATGCCGCATCAAGTTGGCTCGCCCGATGTTCCTCCAAGCCAAGGCCTCTTCCTTCCAGTCGCCCATCTCCCGGAATATGCTTGCACTCCGACGGAACATGTCGATAGCGTCTAAATACAAATACCTATAGAGATAGAGCGTACCTATCTTATCATACACCTCGGCTCTAGAAAGGGAACTGACCTTGCCTTCCGATTGTTCCAACCACTCAAAATAATATTGAATGGCTCGTTCTTCTTCCTTATGCTGGCTACAACTATCGGCCTTTCCCAACAGAGTGTATAAATCTTCCCTATTGGTTTCACCACCAACAGGTTTACAGGCATATCCTCCCCAAAGAGAAAGCAGGAGCATAAACAACCATATAATTCGAATACGAGTCATTAGTTCATAGAATTTGTATACTCGCAAAGTTAATGAATTTCCATTTATGATAAAAGGAATGGAGGTGGACAAATAAATCTGCTTCAAAACGTTTGATATTCAGACAAATGGCTTTTGTTCAATGTTTATTTTTATCGCTTTAAGTGGACAAAACTCATCGTTGTAACAAGGAATATTATCTTTCTCTTATTACTCTTAAAGATGTATAGGACATTCAAAAACTTCCCATTTCATCGGTTTTTCTGTATTTTGATGCGGATTTTCTTTTTTCTTTTGTCCGCACAAAAGAAAAAGAAACAAAAAGAAAAAGCGCCGGCTCCCGTTCCAGAGCTAAAAAATGAAACAATCTCCTAAACGAAAAGAACTCGCTTCGCTCAAACAGATTTTCGTTCTTCACGGAGATTGCTCCATTTTTCTTCACGCTCTTCCACTAAATGCCGGAATGATTACGTTTCTTATCAAAAATCCTTCAACTTAATTTTCAAAAGAACAGGATTAGATTCTTCATCCAATTTACTACATACTTCTGTTACCTGTGGATGCCGCTTACAATATTCATTCCATTTGTCCGGACTCAAATTCTCTTTATAGTATTCATAACCTTGCAAAAGCCATGAAGGATCGACGAGCCATAACATACTATTTCCTTCTACGGCAATAGGCATTCTAAGGGGTCTTAATGTAAATTTGTTATCTGGGAAAAACATATCATCCACAAAACGATGACCAGACAAGACTTTTCCTGTCTTAAAGGAATAAAGGGAAACAATTCCATGCTTTTCTCCATCAACACTACCTACATACAAAAAATCATCTGCTATTCGAAAAACATCCGTACGGAAACAATCTGGATATTTAGCATTCATTTTTAGGGATTCATCCATACTTTTATCTTTCGCAAATATTTTATCTATCGGCAAATTCTTTCCATTATAATCAATGTACCAAACAGGAGTTTTCTTTCCACCAGTCACATCAAAAATGGTATCACAACAGGGATAGGAATAATAAACCCGACCATCGTGACAATCAAATTCATTGGTAAAACTATAGTGATTGACCATGACAAAATAATCTGCCTCTACCTTGCCAAAAGATATACTATCCCTTTCATTTACCATCAGCAACCTATTCGGTGTTTCTTCGTAACATCTGCCGGTCTTATAAAAATTTCCTTGCGCATCGGCTGCTACATTCATACCATACCCGCCTTGAACCCTCGAAATGAAATTACCTTCCAGATCATATCTAAAAATACCTTTAGGCTGTGTCATGAATACCAATTCATCATTTCGAGGATTAATGGCGATATCCTGCAAATCCTCATATTCTCCAGGACCTCCCCCTCTCTTATCTATTTTCTGTATAAAATTACCATCCTTGTCGAATACATGAACCCGGCCATTAGAAAAGCCTATCGAACTCATCACGTAATATCTGTCCTTGTATGGAATAAAACGTTCTACCAAAGCAATATCACTATCATCCGTTTGTTCCAGAAGAATTACCTCAACCGTATCAGCTATTTCCGAAAAACGAAGTTCCCTATCCGTATTAATGTCCAATAAAACATTCTTTACCGATGAATTGGTTTTCTCCACATCCTGACATGAAACCAAAGGAATAAATAATAATAAAATAATTTTTCTCATATGAACATCTTCCTATTTATTCACAAAAGTATTTCCGATTCTATTGAAAGAAAAATCTTTTATCTGAAATCTTCCTGAAATTTGTCAGAGCTCTTTCTGAAATCAGAAGATTTTCATTTAATACCACTAATATGAAGTAGATGCTATTTCCACCCCATTTCATCGAGGATTTTTGTAATCGTTCTAGGATTACACACCATCTTTTTTTTAAAGATGACCGCGTTTTAAAAAAAGATGACCGCGTTTTAAAAAAAGGCGACCGCATTTAAAAAAAACACGGTGGTGTAGGAATTTACACTTGGTATAGGAAAATGATACATCCAAAAACACTTCCAATCAATCCATTAAGACCTTGGTGCTGGAAATGTAGGTACTTCAGGCTAATTCCTAGAGAAAGTCAAAATA
>JAZQXN010000019.1:0-12644 GCA_045632875.1 Lachnospiraceae bacterium | reverse complement strand
ATAGCAGAAAAGTACCCCGGCCTCGTGCCGGGGCTTTTTTGCTGCGCACGTTTTACGCACACTAAACCGCTCTAATCATTGATTTTATCGCATTCGGTGCTTGACTTTTAATCAAGTTGTCCGGGGTTCGAGTCCCCGGTGTCTCATTACGGCTTCTAGGGTTTTCCTAGGAGCTTTTCTTTTCTCAAATTTTGAGAACCCTTGATTTTACGAGGTTTTCAGAGTTTGAGATTTTTTTATTTTGAGGTATTGTACTTGATTTTACGGAAATATCTTGAAAAAAACTAATGCGTTTGGGGAAAAAATGGGGGAAAGATTTTTCTACCTTGATATTTTTTTGGGGGGAAATTTGGGGGAAACATGGGGAAATCCTGGGAGACATAAAAGGGTAAAAAAGAATGCCCATTAACAGAAAAGATATCACTTTTGTGATATCTTTTTTTTATTAATTAAATATTTGAGGATAAGAAGTTCCAACAACTACGTTGTCCAGAGGCGTTCGATCAGCGCGGACCAGATTGAAACGAAGAAGCACGAGGTTCGGTGGACATCGGCTTTGTACAGATCGGAGTGAAACAGACAAAGAGTCCCCCCCCCCCGACGTTGTACAGGATGCACAAAAATACTGTCAATTTTTGGTGAAATGTTTTAGATAGTGTTTGCTTTTTTGCCCTGCGGATTATACACTAGCATTTTTGACTTTTAATGTTTAAAATGCTAGTTTTTTTATTGTATAAAGTGTATATTTTATTTAGCGAAAAACAGTATAAAAGCGAGGTACAGTATGAAACAGAATAAAGATAAAGTATATGACTTTATAAAAATGCATAGTGTTAATGAGAAAATTAGTAATATGTCTACTTCATATATCTCTAGTGCTCTAAATTTGCAGAGAACAAATGTAAGTAGCTTGCTTAATCAACTGGTTGAAGAAGGACGTCTCATTAAGTCAAATGGTCGACCGGTTTTATATTCGATTAATGAAGAAGAAGCTAATAATCAGATGTCAGCTTTTTCAGAAATGGTGGGGTTTGATTCAAGTTTAAAACATTGTATTCAATTGGCAAAAGCAGCTTTGCTATATCCTATGGGAACGTTGAATATTGCGTTGGTTGGCGAAAAAGGAACAGGAAAAAGTCTTTTTGCACATTGTTTATACAAGTTTGCGATAGAGGAAAAGATTATTTTACCATCTGCACAGTTCATAAATATTGATTGCAGAGAATATCTAAATAACGACGAAGATATTGTTGGAGATATTTTTGATAAAAATTTTATAGATGACAAGGAGTCATTTTTTGATAAAAAAGATAGAAGGAAAGTGATTTTTTTAGATGGCATTCATGTTTTGAGTGCTAAAGCGAAGGCGATAATAGCAAAAAAATATGAAGAAGAAAAAGTAAAACCAATAATAATTGTAAGTTGTACTAACAAAAGTAATCTTTCGGATAGTGCATTGGCAAAAGATTTTCCTGTTTTAATAGAAATACCTTTATTATCGCAAAGATCTTTGCAAGAAAGAATGGAAATGATACAAAAATTTCTTTTTGAAGAAGCCAAAGTTATTAAGAGGACGTTGGTTGTCAGAGAAGAATTGATGAGATGTCTTTTGCTGTACGAATGTGAGTCTAACTGCTATCAGTTAAAAGGAGATATAAAGTTGGCCTGTGCAACCGCATATGTCAGGGAATATAAAAATACGGGAGAAATCCCTTTGTACGTTACGGATTTTGGGCCACAGGTCAGAAAGGGTTTTCTAAAGTATCATTTGTATCGGGAACAAATCGAGAGTCTTATACTGGAAAATTTTGATTATAGGTTTGGTGAAAACAAGCTTGAAATAAATGAAACGAAAACCTTAATCGAAAAGAGTGAGGATGCAAGAAAAAGACCAAAGAATAGTTTAGAGCAGAATAATGTATATGAAACTATAAACAAAAAGATAAAAGAATTGAATTTACGGGGATTGAGCGAAGAAGAGATAACACTTGTACTGAGTACAGAGATAGAGCGTGTGTTTTCAGAATACCGCAGAAAGCTTACTAAGGAAGTAGCGAATCGGGATATGCTTTTTGCCTTGGTTGATAAAGAAATTATCGATTTGGTGGAAGAGTTTCTTGCTGAAGCAGAACAAAAGTTAGATAGAAAGTTTTCGGAAAGTATTTTTTGTGGGCTCTGTCTGCATGTAAAAGGAGTAATAAGACGAACTGAAACACCAAGGAAGGTAGAGAAACAGCAATTAACAGAGATTTTAACGAACTATAAGAAGGAATATTTATTAAGTTCTGCATTGGGAGAAAAACTGGAGAAGACATTCAATGTGGAGATTTCCATGGATGAAGTGTTGCTGATGACTTTGTTTCTTTGTTATGAAACCCCGGAGCAAAAACCGATTGGGAAACCGGCGATACTGTTTGCTTTTTTTGGGGAAGGAATTGCTGCAGAAATCGTGAAAACTATTAAAGATATAACAAAACAAGATAACGTGTACGCTTTTGAAGTTCCGTTTGGAAAACAGACCGAGGAGATTTATGATGAGCTTTGTTTGGAAATTCAAAGAATCCATCAAGGAAAAGGTGTATTTGTTGTATTTGATAGTAAATACCTGGAAGATATGTTATTGAACATGGGGGATGAGCTGGGAATTGAGATAAGGCAGCTGAGAATTCCGATAACAACCGTGGGAATCGAGTTGGCACGAAAATCATTGACAGAACAGAGTGTTGACAGATTATATCAAGAAGCCATTAATAGGATAAACTATCCGGGGCAGAAGCAGAAAAGAATAATAATTACACTTTGCTCTACCGGAAAAGGTGGCGCTGAAGAGTTAAAGAAATATATTGAAGAACACGGTCAATTACAAGACACAGAAGTGGTTGCTATTGGAATAGCAGATAGAGCTGTTATTAAAGAAGAATTTCGAAGAATAATGAAACGTGGAACCATACAATGTGTGGTAGGAACTTTTAATCCAAATATCTTTTCTATTCCGTTCATTTCTATAAGTGAGGTGTTCGGAGTTCCAAAGGATAGGGTACCAAGTGTATTAAAACTTGAGAAAAGAGCGAAGCAGAATATTGATTATGA
The DNA here is from genome assembly GCA_045632875.1 of Lachnospiraceae bacterium. Classification (GTDB taxonomy): domain Bacteria; phylum Bacillota; class Clostridia; order Lachnospirales; family Lachnospiraceae; genus XBB1006. Next base: position 9,554 of record JAZQXN010000019.1, on the reverse strand, counting down.
AGCAATGTTCCAATATCTCAGTGAGCAATTTAAACATACGAACATGAATAAATTGCGTAAACTATTGCCGGCTGCGATTAAGGGAATTAACGAGGGAATCAAAGAACTTTCATTGGATACAGAAGTTGGTTTGTTAGTACATATTGCGTGTTGTGTGGAACGTTTGCAAGGCGGAGAAACGACCGTAAAGAATATTCGAAAAAACGAAATTCTTAAAAATCATCACAATCAGTTGGGAATCATTTTAAAGATATTGAAGCCTTTAGAGAAGGGGTTCGGAGTGATTATCGATGATGACGAAATTGCAAATATATTTACCATAATTTATCAGGAATAGTTATTGAAGCGAGGAGAAGAAGTATGGACGAATTGTTAAATGAAAAACTGGAAGAGATTGCAATGATGATTATTGCGAACTCAGGGGCTGCCCGTTCAAATGCATTTGCAGCTTTGCAGGAAGCAAAGAACGGCAATATGACAGGGGCAGAGGAATTAATGAAATCTGCAGAAGTAAGTTTGCAGGTGGCACACGAATCACATCGAGAGTTATTGAAGATGGATGCGACAGGTGAAGTTGACAAAGTGGGGATTTTATTATGTCACGCACAGGATCATCTCATGGGAAGTGCTCTTGCTGGAGACCTTATAAAGGAAATGATAGAACTTTATAAGAGTATAAAAAAATAAATTGGAGGGGGTTACAAATGGACAAAAGAGTATTGTTGATATGTGCCGGAGGAATGTCTACAGGAATACTTATGAAGAAATTGGAAAAGTATTGTGCGGACAGTGGAGAAAATCTGGCAATTGAGGCAATTGGAATGTCGGCATATGAAGATGTGTATCAGAATTATGACGTTATTTTGTTAGGACCGCAGGTATCTTACAAAATGAAAGAAATCGAAGAATGCACAGGAAAGCCGATAGCGGCCATTGCGCCATATGATTATGCGGTTGGAAATGCAGCAAATATCATGCAGCAAGTGGATGAATTGTACACTAAACTATAATGAAAAAGATGAAGCGTGTCTGAAAGGAGAAGAAAAATGAGTAAAATATATGAAAGTAAACCTATGCAGGTTGTAAAAAAAATAGGTGAAAAAATAGTAGCCAATAAAGGTATTCAGGCTATTTCAGCCGGAATGATGTTGACAATGGGTGTTTTGTTGCTGGGTGCAGTATTCCAGTTAATTGCTTATGCATTAGCAGCAGTTGGTGTTCTTGATGCAACTTCAGGAATTTACGGAGCATTAATGGCACCTTACAAAGTTTCAATGGGATTTATTTCTGTTTATGTAGCATTTACTATTGCATATTCTTATGCAAAATCTTTAAAGTTACAGCCATTAACAGCAGGTCTTAATGCGATTGTATTATTCTTAATTGCAGCAGCTCCTGTTAAAACAGTTACATTGGCAGACGGTGCAAGCACCTTTACTGGTTTGGATGTTATAGCACTTGATGCGAAAGGTATGTTCGTAGCAATTATTGTTGCTCTTACATCTGTAAAATTAACACATTTCTTTGAAAAACATAATTTAGTAATTAAGATGCCGGAAGCAGTTCCGCAGTTTTTACAGGATACATTCCGTTCATTAATTCCATTAGTTGTAAATGCAGCAATTTGGACCGTACTTGGAGCAGGATGCGCTTCTTTAACAGGTACAGCACTTCCTGTATTAGTTACCGGTTTATTGGGTATGCCGTTAAAAGCATTAACCAGTGTTCCTGGTATTATGATTATCGTACTTATCGCAGGTCTTCTTTGGACCATGGGTGTTCACGGAACAGTTGCAGTTTATGCAGCAATTGCAGCACCTCTTATGCAGTACTATGCAACAAACTATGCAAATCATGAAGCAGGGGCAGCATTAGTATTTATGCCAATCGCTTTATTCGGTATCATTAACTGTTGTGGTGGTACAGGTAATACTTTAGCACTTTGTGTAATGGGTCTTTTCTCAAAATCAGAACAGGTAAAAGCTGTTAGTAAGGCAGCTCTCCTTCCTGGTATTTTTAACGTAAATGAACCTGCAATTTTTGGTTATCCGATTATGTATAACCCAGTATTGGCAATTCCATTTATTTTTAACCCAATCATTACAATGCTTATCTGTTATGCAGGATATGCACTTGGAATCTTTAAACCGGCATTTATTTCTATTACAGCAAACCTTCCAATTGGTTTTGCACAGTACTTAACAACGTTATCATGGACCAACCTGTTGATCCCTGTAATTGCATTTGTTGTAGCGTTTATTTGCTACTATCCATTCTTTAAAGTTTACGAAAAAGGCTTAATTGAAAAAGAGTCTGCAGCAAAGGGAGAAGAAGCTTAATGAAAGAATGTGTAACAGGGTTCCCGACAGATTTTCTGTGGGGAGGAGCCGTTGCAGCGAATCAGTGTGAAGGAGCCTGGAACATAGATGGAAAAGGTCCTTCTGTAGCAGATCACATAACCGCGGGGAGTTTAAAGGCCCCGCGGAAATTTACAAAAAATATTTTGGACAATGAAAAATATCCAAGTCACGAAGGTATAGATTTTTATCATCATTATAAGGAAGATATAAAACTATTTGCAGAAATGGGATTTAAGCTGTTCCGCATGTCTATTGCATGGAGCAGGGTTTTTCCAAAGGGTGATGAAGAACAGCCGAATGAGAAAGGGTTGGCATATTACAAGGATGTATTTTTAGAATGTAAAAAGTACAACATTCAGCCATTGGTAACCTTATCTCATTATGAAATTCCATACCACTTATGTGAAAAATATGGAGGATGGCGGAGTCGTGAGGTGGTTGATTTTTTCTGTAGGTACTGTAAGGTAGTATTTACGGAATATAAAGGGTTAGTTAAATATTGGCTAACCTTTAATGAAATGAATACGTTGATGAGTCGTTTTGGAAACGTACTGGGCGGAGGAATCTTACCGGAAGATGGTGAGGATTTATTCGGTATGAGACGTATGAAAGAAAAAGAAACGCCGGAAGAGTTAAGCGACCGGTTTACGGCGTTGCATCATCAGTTTGTAGCTTCTGCGATGGCAGTAAAAATGGCACATGAAATCGATCCGGAAAATAAAGTGGGTTGTATGATTTCTGCGGCAGGAGTATATCCATATACCTGCAATCCGGACGATATGTTGGAAGCACAGCGTGCGATGAATCGAAGCAATTGGTTTTGCGGAGATGTGTGTGTGAAGGGAAAATATCCTTATTTTCTGAATCGGTATTTTAAAGAAAACCAGGTGTTGATTCGAAAGACTGACAGAGATGAAAGGGTATTAGCAGAGGGAAAGGTGGATTTCTTTTCGTTAAGTTACTACAGTTCACGATGTGCAACTACAGATGAAACGGTAAAACAAAGTGCGGGTAATATGATGCTGGGAGCACAGAACCCATATTTGAAAGCTAGCGAATGGGGTTGGATTATTGATCCGAAGGGATTAAGATATTTATTAAATGAAGTATACAGTCGTTATGAAGTTCCGATTATGGTGGTGGAAAATGGCTTAGGGGCAGTGGACCAAGTAGAAGAAAACGGAGAAATTCATGATGACTATCGTATCGATTACTTGCGCCAGCATATTTTGCAGATGAAAGAAGCTATAGCAGACGGAGTAGAATTAATTGGCTACACACCATGGGGATGTATTGATTTGGTAAGTGCAAGTACCGGAGAAATGAAAAAAAGATATGGATTCATCTATGTGGACAAACAGGATGATGGAACGGGAACCATGGAGCGTAGAAAAAAAGATTCTTTTTATTGGTATAAAAAGTGTATTGAAAGTAACGGAGAAGTGTTATGATTACTAGACAGGTAGAAATTATAAATAAAACCGGTCTACATGCAAGACCGGCGTCGGATTTTGTGTTAGCTGCGAAAAAATATGAAAGCAAAGTTTCTATTCGTCGGTTGGACGGAGAACCGGTAAATGCAAAGTCCATTGTTCGTTTGCTAGCAGAAGGTATCGGGCAAGGAACACAGATTGAATTAATCATTGACGGTCCGGATGAAGAAGTGGCGGCAACAGAGTTAGTGGCTCTTATTGAATCGGGATTCGGAGAATAAGCATCAAAGCGGAAGTGGGATAAGAAGATGGAGTTAAACAAAAAAAGCCTTATAGGAAATCCGGTTTCGGAAGGAATTGCCATAGCGAAGGCGTATAAATATTATCCTCTGAATTTGGAAGTGGAGGAAGCTTTTTTTCAAAAAGACAAGTTGGATGAAAGGCTTGCCGGATATAAAAAGACCATGGAAAAAGGCAAAGAAGAATTGCAGCAGCTTGTGGCAAAATTTCATAAAGAGGATGAAGACAAAGCAAAAATCTTTTTAGCCCACCAGGAAATTTTGGAAGACGAAGATATGTTGGAAGAAATTGAAATGGCTATTACAGATGAGTACTGTGAACCGGACTATGCAATTGAAAGGGTGTTTAACTTTTTTGCAGAGATGCTGAAGAAGGTAGATAATCCATTAATTGCGGGTCGCGCAGCTGATTTATACGATGTGAAAAATCGTCTTATCCGAATTTATCAGGGGAAAGAAGAGAGAAAACTTTCCGACTTAGAAGAAGATGTAATAGTTATAGCTCACGATTTGTTCCCAAGCGACATCGCAAACTTAGACAGAGAACATGTAAAAGGTATCGTGACAGAAATCGGTGGAGATAATTCCCATACCGCAATTTTGGCAAGAAGCTACGGCATTCCGGCAATTTTAGGTGTTGAAAACGCCATGGAGATGATTGAACAGGACATCATGTTGGGAATGGATGCGATTAAGGGAAATGTTGTATTAGAGCCTGGTGCGGAAGAGAGAACGGTTTTAATAGAAAAGGAAGCAGCCTTTAATGACAAGCGGAAACTGGAAGCATTGTATTTGGAGAAACCGGGTCTGATGAAAGACGGTGCGCAAATATCGATTGGTATTAATGTGGGGACACCGGAATACGATGTGGTAAAGGGCGCGTATGATTTTATCGGATTATTCCGCACAGAGTTTTTATATATGGAAAATACTCATTTTCCCACAGAGGAAGAGCAGTATTTGGCATACAAGAAGATTCTTCAAAATGCGGGAGACAAACCGGTAACCTTGCGGACTTTGGACATTGGAGGAGACAAGTCTTTGCCATATATGGAATTGCCGACAGAGGAAAATCCATTTTTGGGTAAACGGGCATTGCGTTTATGCTTGGAGGACAAGGAACTTTTCCGGACTCAAATCCGTGCAGCACTTAGGGCTTCTGTGCATGGTAAATTGCAAATAATGTTTCCAATGGTGGGACGAATGGAAGATATTTATCAGGCAAAGGCGTTTGTTGAAACTGTAAAGAATGAGTTAAGAGCAGAAGAGTATAGTTTTGATGAAAATATAAAGCTTGGTATTATGATTGAAATTCCGTCTATTGCCATGATTGCAGATTTGGCAGCAGAGGCGGTAGATTTCGCAAGTATAGGGTCTAATGATTTGACGCAGTATATGTGTGCGGCAGACAGAATGAATCCACAGGTTACATCTTATTATGAAAACTATTCGCCTGCAATGCTCCGCATTTTAGGACATATATTTGAAGCTTTTGAGAAAAAAGGAAAGCCGGTATCTGTCTGTGGAGAAATGGCAGGAAATCCGAAGGCTGCGGTGCTGCTTGCGGGATTAGGTGCAAAAAAACTGAGTATGACAGCAGGTTGTATCCCAAGAGTAAAGGCTGCGTTAGCGGAGGTTTCTTGTGAAGAAGCAAGGCAAATGGCAGAACATTGTAAGATGCTGGCAACTGAAGTTGAAATAAAAGACTACATGAAATTTTAATATATTACCTGATTGAAAGGCCTCTCTTTTTTTGAAAAAGAGGGGCTTTTCAAAGTTAAAAAATAAATGTACAATGGCATTGTAATATGTGAAAAAACCGGTTAGGAGAATCAATATGGCGAAATTGTATTTTAAATATGGTGCGATGGGAAGTTCAAAGAGCGCAAATGCGCTAATGACAGAGTACAATTACAAGGAAGTCGGAAAAAAAGTTATTATTGCAAAACCATGTATTGATACCAGAGATGGGGAAAGAATAATAAAGTCCCGTATTGGATTGGCAAGTAATTGTATTTATTTAGAAGAACTTCTTTGTCAGGAAGTGGTTGACGGTTTGGAAATCATCCGGGAAAATCCGGAAGGAAATAAAGCGGAAAAAGTCCGCAAAGAACTGCTTGGAACAAAGTTATTGTGCGATGCGATTATCGTTGACGAGGCTCAATTTGCAACAGCAGAACAGATTGATTTGCTTTCAGATATTGTTGATTTTTTAAAAATACCTGTTTTGTGCTATGGGCTTCGGGCAGATTTTCAGAATAATGCCTTTACGGGAAGTATGCGGTTGTTAGAAACAGCGGATAGCATTGAAGAAATAAAAACCGTTTGCTGGTGTGGAAGAAAGGCTATTTGTAATGCCAGGTATAATGAAAACGGAATTGTCCGTCAGGGAGAACAGATTGAGTTGGGGGCAAATGATAAATATATAGCTTTGTGCCGTAAACACTGGAAAGAGGGAAAATTAAGAGGATAATCGGCGGATTATCAAGAAGAAATATATTTATAGAAAATAGGACTGCAATCTATGTTAGATGCAGTCCTTTACTTTTGGGTTTAGACGGATTGAGAACAAAAATGGCTTTAAAGAAATACAAAGAGTTTTGACGGGAAACATTGACAAAAAAGGACGTATGGGATATTGTGATATTGTATGGGATTTTATATGTAGAAGGTAGTAAAATATGGTAAATCAAGACAAAAGAGTTCGAATTATCACAGGATATTATGGTAGTGGAAAATCCGAGTTTGCCGTAAATTACGTGAAAGAGCTGGCGAAGGTTGAAAATAAAGTCGCAATTGCGGATTTAGATATTGTAAATGTATATTTCCGTTCAAGGGAAAAACAACAGGAATTAGAAGAACTGGGTATCGAGTGTATTAACTCTTCTGTAAAGGAAGACAACTGTGATATGCCGGCGTTGTCCAGTAAGATTGTAGTTCCGTTCTTAGACAAGAGCTATCAGTACGTGATAGACCTTGGAGGAAGCGAAGTCGGTGCCAATGTCTTAAAAAGATATGGCAATGACATAGATAAAAAAGAAGTAGATTTTCTCATGGTAATCAACGTTTACCGTCCGGAAACCGGTACGGTGGATGAGATTATTGAGCAGATGCATCGGTTAGAATATGCATCCGGCTTAAAGATTACGGGTTTGGTGAACAACTCCAATCTGATCCATGAAACCAAAGTGGAAGATATTGTTGAGGGAGATGCTTTTATCCGACAGGTTTCGGAAAAAATGGGTGTCCCAGTGCGATATACTACATGTATGGTGGATGACGGAATGAATGTTGATGAACTGAGTCAAAAAGTGCAGGGAGAAATCTTCCCAATGCATTATAACTTGAGAAAAATCTGGATGTAAGGAGGGTATGAAATGGCAAAATTTATATTGTCTATCAGAGAAGAGCGTTGTAAGGGATGCGAACTTTGTGTCTCCGTTTGCCCAAGAGGTGTTCTTGCAATTGACAAGGAAAATGCAAATGCAGCAGGATATTTCCCGGCAGCAGTTGTTAACCAGGACGAGTGTGTAGGCTGTCAGAGTTGTGTAAGAATGTGTCCGGATGTGGCGATCAGAATTGAGAAAGAAGATTAGGAGGCAAGAAAATGGCAAAGGTTTTATTAAAAGGTAATGAAGCAGTTGTTCGTGCCGCTATCGAAGCCGGATGTAAATATTTCTTCGGTTATCCGATAACGCCACAGAACGAAATTCCGGAATATTTTTCTAAGGAATTACCAAAAATCGGAGGAGCATTTGTTCAGGGCGAAAGTGAAGTTGCATCTGTAAACATGTTATACGGAGCAGCAGCAGCGGGCGCTAGAGCAATGACATCTTCTTCATCACCGGGTATCGCGTTGATGCAGGAAGGTATTGGATATATTTGTAAGGCAGAAGTGCCTGCAGTTATCGTAAACATGATGAGAGGGGGCCCTGGTTTAGGAGGAATCCAGCCATCACAGGCCGACTATCGCATGTGTGTTAAAGGCGGAAGTAACGGTGACTACAGAAACATCGTATTAGCACCGGGAAATGTTCAGGAACTTGTTGATATGGTTCAGGAAGCATTTGATATTGCTGATCAGTACGGAATCTTAGTATTCATCTTAGCAGACGGCTTGATTGGACAGATGATGGAACCAGTTGAATTAAGAAAACCGGCTCCAAGAAATCTTCCGGCAAAAGATTGGGCATTAACAGGACGTAATGGTGGAGAAACTCACAGAGTTTACAACTTAAAATTACAGGCTCCTGATTTGGAACAGGACAACATTGACTTGTTCAAAAAATATGCAGTTATCGAAGCAAACGAAAAACGTCATGAAGACTATAAGATGGATGATGCAGAATTTGCATTTGCAGCTTATGGTACAGCTTCCCGTGTAGTTCGTTCTGCAGTAGATCGTTTAAGAGAAGAAGGCTATAAGATTGGTATGGTACGTCCATTAACATTATGGCCATTCCCGGATGAAGCATTTAACAGACCACAGATTAAGAAATTCTTAGATGTGGAATTAAATATGGGTCAGATGGTAGAAGACGTTGCACTTGCTTGTGGAGACAAAGAAAAAGTTGAATTCTTTGGACATACAGGTGGTGTACTTATTACCGTTGACGAAGTATGCGAATTTGCGAAAAAAGTCATGGGAGGTGCAAAATAATGTCCGTTTTATTTGAAAGATCTAAAGGTTTAACAGACGTAAAAACTCATTATTGTCCAGGATGCTCTCATGGTATCGTTCATCGTTTATTAGCAGAGTGTTTGGAAGAATTAGGCGAACTTGATAATACAATCGCTGTATCTCCTGTAGGATGTGCAGTATTGGCATTAGATTATTTTGATTTTGATGGTATCCAGGCTGCTCACGGACGTGCTCCGGCAACAGCTACAGGTATCAAGAGAGTACATCCTGATAAAACAGTTGTTACATATCAGGGTGACGGTGACCTTGCTTCTATCGGTATGTGTGAAATCGTTCATGCAGCGGCAAGAGGAGAAAAGATCACAACTATCTTTATTAACAATGGTATCTATGGTATGACAGGTGGTCAGATGGCACCAACAACTCTTCCGGGAATGAAGGCAACAACAGCTCAGTTAGGTAGAGATGTAAACTTAAACGGATATCCAATCCGTGTGGCTGAATTAATCTCCACATTAGACGGTGCAAAATATGTTGAACGTGTTGCAGTAGATTGTCCTGCAAACGTAATCAAAGCAAAGAACGCAATTAAGAAAGCGTTACAAGTACAGAAATCAGGCGCAGGATTCTCCTTCGTAGAAGTATTGTGTGCTTGTCCTACAAACTGGGGCAAAACACCTGTTGATGCTTTACAGTTCGTAAGAGATGAAATGATGCCTTACTACCCAATGGGAGTTAAAAAGGACGTAACAGAGGAGGGTAAATAATATGAGTAACACAAATCGTATTTTCTGTGCCGGATTCGGCGGTCAGGGTGTTA
>JAZQXN010000018.1:0-53343 GCA_045632875.1 Lachnospiraceae bacterium | reverse complement strand
GCAGCCACGGCAAAATCAGCCTTTTTTTCAACATACACTCTTCGTAAGTTGCTCATAAGTACCTCCTGTTTTGTCTTAAGATTTTATATTAATTTTCTCACACAAACTTTCTACCAATTTGCTGTGAATTTGGCGATATGTTCCTTCATTTTTTCCTATGCCCAAACTTTCCTGCAAATTCGTGGGCAATAGTATTTTTCACATCATCATTACCCAATTTCACAGATATATTTAGTATATCGCATCTGTGCAAATAAGGGAAGTTAATAAATCTTATTTCATTTATAAGCATTTCTTATATATTCATTGACTCGCAAAAATAGCAGAGGTATAATATGCATATACAAGCAAAAAATCAGTATTTTACCTGCTTTGTTCTTTGCAGACAAGATTAACGGAAGAACAAAAATATAGCCCATTGTATAAAACACAAATCATAAAAAAGCAGAATTTTACAAAAAGGAGAAAATCGTATGGACATAAACATAGAACTTTATAAAATATTCGAACAGGTTGCCAGCAGTGGCAGTTTTTCAGAAGCAGCAAAGAATCTTTACGTTTCCCAGTCTGCAGTCAGCCAGGCTATCAAAACTTTAGAAAGCAAGCTTGGCACCCCTTTGTTTATCCGTACCACAAAAAAAATCACTTTAACTCCTGCAGGGGAAACTTTGTTGGAACACATACAGCCTGCCATTCGGCTGATTAAGCAGGGAGAACACCGTCTGACACAGGAAAACTCCTTGGAAAACGGCTCCTTACACATCGGTGCTTCCGATACCATTTGCCGTTACTTCCTTCTGTCTTATTTGCAGGACTTCCATAGGAAACATCCTAATGTTTCCATAAAAATAACAAACCAGACTTCTCCACGGTGTGTAGAATTGCTTGCTACAGGTCAGGTGGACTGTATTATTGTAAACACACCAAACTCCCATTTGAAGCCGGAGTTTATTTCCAAGGTTGTAGGAAGCTTTCAGGATGTGTTTATTGCAGGAAAAGGCTTCGAACATTTAAAAAACCGGGAAGTCCCCTTAAAAGAAATGAGCAAATATCCAATTATGACTTTAGACCGCAAAAGTACCACCAGTGAGTTTTTGCACCATTTGTTTATGGAACATCATTTGGAATTATCTCCAGAATTGGAAGCCGGAAGTAATGACTTACTGTTAGACCTGGCCCGTATCGACCTTGGCATTGCCTTCGTCCCGGACTATTGTGTTCCGAAAAAGACTCATAATCTGTTTAAAGTAAAAATAGCAGAACACCTTCCTAAGCGACATATTACAGCCGCTTATTCCAGTCTTCTGCCACCTTCTCCTGTAGTAAAGGAATTCTTGGATGGATTACCATCCCAAAACTGATTTAATTTATCCTCAATCGTATCAACGCGGCAGGTCGAAAGATCTGCCCATTCTCTTGGAAACAGTTCCTTGTACTCCCATTGACCGAACCGTTCATCCAATAAGACGATAACACCTTTGTCATCCACCGTCCGAATCACTCTTCCTGCTGCCTGAAGCACCTTGTTCATTCCCGGAAAACGATATGCATAATCAAAACCATTTTTTCCCACTTCCTCAAAATGGTCTTTCAAAATATTTTTCTCATTGCTTATTTGCGCCAGTCCTGTTCCAACAATGATGGTCCCGATCAGACGGTTATTGGTTAAATCAATTCCTTCCGAAAAAGCGCCTCCCATAACACAACATCCAATCAGTGTATCTCTTCGTTCATCTGAAAACTCAGCCAAAAAAACTTCTTTTTCTGCTTCTGACATATTCATTGTCTGTGGAAGCAAGGTGTATTTTTCCAACACATATTGTAAAAGACTGCTGCCCTGAATGGTTTCTTCTTTTCCTGACTGTTGTTCCTTTTCAAGAAAAACCTCCATAACATTTTCCATAAACTGGTATGATGGAAAGAATACGAGATAATTTCCTTTTTTGGCAGTCACCGCTTTTTCAATATAATGGGCAATTTTTTCGTATTCGTTTCGATTTCTTCGTGTATATTTGCTACTAACGTCCATCGCTGCAACTATCAGGCTCTGGTCTGCAGAAAATGCAGAGTCAGCATATATAGCATAATGCTCTTCATGGGTTGTGAGCATTTCACGATAATATCGGATTGGAAGCAACGTTGCCGAAAAATAAACCGTACTTTTTCCCCTGTCGGACATTTCCGTCAACACTCCGGACGGGTCCATACAATACAATTTAATGTAAAATTGTCCGGCTTCATTATGCTCAAGGAATACCGTATAATTTTCATCCATCAGTTCACTCATATTAAGGAAATGTCTCAAATCAAGATAAAACTGGGACCATTCCTCCGAACCGGTAAACTCCGGATGATCCTTATTATAATTTTCAATATCACTCATAAGCCTGTTTAAACTGAGTATAAACGGAGAAACCGATGTTGGAATCAAATAAGTATCACACTCTCTTTTGTATTCTAACAGCAGTGTATTGCACCGTTTCAAGCTTCCGGCAATCCGCTTACTTAACGGCTCTATATAGTGCTTCATCTTCAAAAAATCATCTTTATACAATACGGCACTATACATTTCTCTGCCCCGCTCCACCAGATTATGGGCTTCATCTACCAGAAAAATATAATCTCCTTTGATTCCTTCCGAAAAAAATCTTCGCAGATAAACATTTGGGTCATATACATAGTTGTAATCACAAATAATACCATCACACCATAGTGAAACATCTAAAGAAAATTCAAAGGGACATAATTCCTTCTTCATAGCAAATTCAACAACCCGCTCTCTGTCAAATAAGCCTTCTCCCTGAACAAACTCATAAACTGCATCATTAACACGGTCATAATATCCTTTGGCATACGGACAGTCTACCGGATTACATTTTCTTTCCTCTAAAGGACACACTTTATCTTTTGCAGTTATGGTCAGGATTTTACCACGGTATCCTTTTGATATTAATAACCCAAAGGCATCCGCGGCTGCTGTTCTTGTAATATTTTTTGCCGTCAAATAAAATATCTTATCTGCCAGGTCCTCTCCTACCGCTTTTACTGCAGGAAATACGGTAGATATGGTTTTTCCAACTCCTGTCGGAGCCTGAATAAACAAGGTTTTCTCCCTTGCAATAGAGCGATAAACATCTTTTACCAACTGATTTTGCCCCGGACGGTACTCGTAAGGGAACTCCAGTTTTTTAATAGATTCCTTGCGAATCTTTTTCCACTCAAGTTCCAGTTCAATCCACTTCTGATATTCTGCCAACAGAGTTTCAAACCAACAGGATAGTTCCTCTCTCTCATACTCCTGAGAAAAAATCCTTATTTCGTGGTCATCTAAATTACAATAAGTTATCTGAACATTAATATGCTCCAGTTCCTCTTCCATCATAACAATATAAGCATAACATTTAGCCTGTCCCAGATGTACTGAAACAGGCTCTTCTAATTTGTACGGATCTCCATAAATTCCTTTGATTTCATCAATGGTGATACCGCTATCTTCAGTTATAATTCCATCCGCCCGGCCTTCCAGAGAAAAGAAATATTCTGCTGTTTCCCGTTTAAACTTTAACGGAACCTCCGCATGATATTCTGCGCCTTTGGATTGCTGGATTTTCCGGTGAATACGACTACCTTCCAGCATAGCCTCTCCTGAGTTTCCGCCACCGCGCCGATTATCAATATCTCCGCTACGGAGCAAAAATTCCACAAACGTCCGGACAGAAACACGAATTGTTGGTTTCATAAGTGTCTCCCGGTTGGATATTTATAGGTTTACCAGTACAAGACTGATAATGGTAAGTCCCAAAGCAACCAAACCTTTTTTTCCTAATTTTTCACCAAAAAAGGCTCTGCTTGCCAATGCTACCACTAAAATTGCACCGGAACATAATACCGGATAAACCACATTTGATGGTAACGTTTCCAGCGCACGGATAATAAATACGGAACTGCTGAGATTTACTATACCGATACCCAGCCCCATAACAGCTTCTTTTATGGTAATTTTCTTCTTTTCTTTGGAGGTTACCATCCAAACAGTACACAATATAAATGCACTAAAGAAAATGCTGAATAAAAACAGTGGTTTATAATCCACTATGCACCACTTGGTAAATAATTTATTCATTAATTCTCCCATACCCATGGTAAACCATACCGCAAGTAACAGGATATTAAATTTAAATCCCCCATCGTAATTAAACACGATTAAAGCTGCGAAAGCTACAAATATACCAATCCAGCATACGAGTGTAGGAATCTCGCTCCACAATAAAATAGAGATTAAAATAGGGATCAAAATTCCAAGACGCCCAAATATAGCTGTTGGACTCGGGCCGTTTTTTTCAATAGATTTTTGCATTGCAATCAAACCGGTAATATAAAACACCCCGGTAAAAGCTCCCAGCACACCGCTAAATGCAATACTTCCTGCTGCAGTTGGCTCTGCTCCCCCAATAGTTGCAAACAAATCCCCAAAACTTAAACCCTCTAATTTCTGAAAAACATTACCCGAAATCATCATTCCTATTCCGCAAATGCTTGCCGCCAAATAATTAAACCAAGTAATGTGCTGTTCTTCGCAACCGCATTTTTTTGCCCATGTAAGTCCTACATTAAATGCGGCACTGATTAAAATCGCAAGTGCTAAATATATCATTTGTTATCTCCTTATTTTGCTTTTTCCTCTTCTATTTTCCTGATACGATACTCATTTAAAGCCGTTTTTTGTGCCATTTTCCGGACTCTGTCAGAATTTCTTGAAAGAGACATGGTAAGCACAAATATTAGAACCAACGAAAAAATAAATCCTAGGAAAAATACCATATTCATCGGATTATAAATTCCAAAGAATGTAGCAATGTTATCTAAAAGTCCCGGCACCAAAACTGCCACAAACATACCTATTCCCAACACTATCCAGGTAAGAGCATATTTTAATTCCAAACTTCTTTTCCGAATCATATTTATCATGGCAATCAATCCCACAAGAATAACCACCATAATGATAATTCTTACTTTTAATGTCATCATATTAGCGCTTACCTCCTCTTAATGCTTCCATAAGGATTGCCATTGTTACCTTCACCATGTAGTAAACAGAACGTTTCATAGTAATAGAGGATGTTCCTCCTTGTCTTTCCCTCATAACAACCGGAATTTCATCCACCACATATTTGTGCTTTAATACTGCCACTGTGGACTCAGGCTCCGGATAATCCTTCGGATAGCATTCTGCAAACAGACGGATTACATTTTTCCCTGCCATACGCAAACCTGATGTAGGATCGGTAATCTTTTTTCCGGTACAAAGTTTGATTAATACAGTAAAATACTGTATTCCCACCCTGCGAAGCCATGAAGACTGAAAACCTTTTTTCTCAATAAAACGGGAACCAATAACCATATCCACCTTATGGTTTTCCAGATACTCAGCCATTTCACGTAAAAACTGTGGGTCATGCTGTCCGTCTCCGTCAACCTGTACTGCCACATCATAGCCATATTCCACAGCATACATATAACCGGTCTGGACCGCCCCTCCGATTCCCAGATTAATCGGAAGATTTACAATATTAAATCCGTTTCTTTCACAGATTTCCCTGGTATTATCCGTGGAACAGTCATTGATAACCACATAATCAAAGTCTGAAGCGTTCTCCGTAATGTCTCTGACGGTCTTTTCAATGCATTCACTTTCATTATACGCAGGAATAATAATTAATTTCTTCATAGTTGATTTGAATCCTCCGATTTTGTATAAAAATGGTTAATAAATTTCGCAATTGGTTTTGGCCAGAATTTGCAAAACATAACGTAATTTTCCTCTACTCTGGCATTATCCTTAATAATAGCCGTTGTTGCCGATTCTTCGTGAATTCTGTGGCACATAAGTGGCTTTGGAATATAAATAAATTCTCCTTTTTGTCTGGAAATCAACTCCCAAGCTTCCCAATCCTCACAACTACGGAAACCATCTCTGAAAATCGGTCTTTCTACCAATTCCAGATTAAAAGTCACCGCCGGACAACAGATTGGATCTCCAATGGAAAGAACACGTCTTCTTACAAATTTACTTCCCCAAAATCCTTTTATCTTTAATGGTGCCAGCATAAGCCGTTTAATTTTTAATATGGTTGTATTATGAACCTTTTGGCCGTCCCGCAATTCAGAATAGTCGGAAAAAGCGATTAATGGCTGCTTTGCCTCTGTCATTTTTCCTAAAATAGACTCTGCATACTCCGGCTCGTAAATGTCATCTTGATGTGCCACAGTAGCGAACTTTGTTTCCACATGGGAAAGTCCAAAATTCCAGTCCTGGGTAATTCCGCCGTTTGGATTGACAAAAAGAGAGATTCCGTATTTTCTCGCCAAATTCACAATATAGTCATTCGGCGTAGATGTTTCCATAATAATACGGGATTCTACTGTCTGATTTTTCAGCGACAGGATGCACTCTTCCAAATATTCACTTTCTTTGTAAGCACATATAACAAATGTGTGTTGTAACGGTTTCATTCCCTTTACCTCACTTTTATCTTTACACAAACTTTTTCTTAGTATTGGTTACTAATGCAATGATGCAAACAACAATGCCTGAAACATTCCCTATCATCAAAGCAAATGTGGTTCCTTGCATGCCCCATGCCGGAATCAGTACCAAAGACATGGCTATGCTAATTGCAACAGATAGTCCATTGCCAATTAACAATGCTTTAAAATCCCTGAAAATAGTCAAAATGTCATACATCAACCATGCACAGGCTGTAGTAATGGTACAAACAATAATCGGTAATAATAAATACTCATACGCCAGAATACTTTCTCCATATAAGATAAACAAACCAATTTTACCTAATAATTTTCCACCGATTAAGCCCACCACGGCAATACACAACAATGCAATAAAGCACTGTTTTAAAGTCTTTAAAAATCTTGGCTTGTCCTTTTGGTCACAGCTTTCAGAGAACACTGTAATCATAGGATTAAATATATAGGTTGCCGCCATTTGTACAATTAATGTAGGCATGGCAACAGAAGCATAGATACCTAAAGCTTCATTTCCTTCAAACATCTCCAAAAAGTACCTTGGAATAGAACCGATACATGTAGATAAAATAAGGTAAATTGCCAATGGTGCACATTCCGCCAATAGTTTTCCAATAACCTTAAATTCCGGCGTTAAACGAATCTCTTCCAACTTCATGGCATTTCTCATGTCATAAAAAATGATGACACCGTATACAGCAATTGCCATAGCCACAATTGACCATAAAAGGCTATGTGTAATTATCATCACTACCGGGAAAGTACATATCATTAAAAATGCACGCATGGTCATGGATTTTCCCATAAAGTCCATTCGCCAGTTCTTCTGATAAAAACCAAGGCACACATCAAAAAATGCTTCCGAAAGTTTAAACAACATGTATATGATAATACAAAGTGTCTGCTTTATTTCATATCCATTGACTAAAACAAATCCAATGCATAATAAAAACGCACCGGAAGCAGTCACCATACGGCTTACCACATAATTGCCCGGAGAATATTTTCTTTTTAAATCTGAGATTTGAAAGTTCTTCATTCCATATATGGACAAAGCGTAAAAAATATTTGCCACTGACATTGCCAGGCTGAATATTCCCGCATCATCATAGCCCAACAGCCTGGTCACCAGCACCGTTAGGAGCCATTGTGTACCCAAATACAATACGCTTCCCCATGTATTCCAAAGAACACTCTCTTTAATCGATAACTTTTTTTCCTGCATCTTATTTAACCTTTTTTAATTGTCGTGCTCTGTATTTCATAAACCACGGAATTAAAGAATTTATAATATTATAACGGATTGCCGGAAATGGCTTGGTAAAGAAGTTAAACAGTCTCCAACATATAAAATATGTGGTCCATCCCTCTTCCATGGAAGTATCGTTCCAGTCTGTCATCCCCAGATATTTCCGGTAATCGTCCTGATATTTGTGGGTGTTTCCCTTGCGCCAAGGACGCTCTTCTCCAAGGAAATGAATGATGACCGGATTCTTAACACAGTCCTCAAATTCTTCCTTCGAAAAATATTTTTTCGGTGCTATCAACTTACTTAAATACCGGTATGGGTATTGGTAATATATATTGCAAAAATTATATTTCGGCAACAACGGATAAATCCGTCCTTTTAACGCTCCATTTAAAGCATCCTGGTCTGCAGCAAAAAGCTTCCCTTCTTTTTCACGATAAAAATTGATTAAAAGCTCCTCTGCCTTTACCTGACGCCATTTTACCAAATCAACCAATAATACTCCGGAGTTATGATAATAGTAATCCTCCAATCCCAAAGCATTTTTCCGGTTTCGGTCCGCCGTCGGTTCTACGCTCATTCCCAGCACGTTATCTCCCAAATCCAGATTCCACAACTCCTTCAGGCTTCCGATAACAATGGTATCTCCGTCCATATAGAGGATTCTTTCCACCTCCTGCGGAAGAATTTTCCCCATAAACAGTCTTGCCAGAATTACCGGGTTCCAGCCAAGTGTATCAAATTCAAAATCAAGATACTGGCTCATATCCTGAATTTCGATAATAGAAATCTCCCGGTTATAACGGCGGGCTAAATTATTTAATTTTTCCTTGTTATCCGGTGTAATTCCCAGAGATAACACATAAAAATGGATGACCTGTTCTTCTTTGTTATTTTCACATACCGAACAGATTCCTGTAGCCAACTGTGGCACAAAACCATTATTCACCGTATATAAAATGTTCATTATTTTTCTCCTATGATTTCCCCATCTCCAAAGTTTACATACTTTGGAGGATGGTTCAGCCGTTTTTCTTCCGGCGGAAGCTGCATATAATCTCCATATTCTCCGGTTAAGTGAACTTCTACCTGATTCATTACCTGAATGGTCGTCTGTTCAAACGGTATCTCCCGAACAGGGAACATAACATCCTTTGCCACTCGCACACTTTCCGGATTCGGATGAGAAAAGTCCGCATAATATTTATCCGTTTTTCCATTATACATAGACGCATATTTTAAATAATTATTATACGCTTTTTCTCTGGTCATCCCCACTAACTTCAGTCCCCAGTGGATGCACCAACATGCGGCAGATGCGATTCCCTTTAAAACAGGATTCATATTGGTTGGAAGTGTAGGTGTTCCATATTCAGCCAAAACCATAATGCGATTCCAAAACCAGGATTTCTTTATTTGCTTTCTTCTGGCATTTTCATCCTCTATCGTTGCATCGTAAGGAAAAATGTCAATAGCAATACCCGGAATATATTTCCGATAGCTATGGGCACCTTCAATAAATTCAGTACCTCTTTTTGAAAATTTACCAAAACTAAGTACATATCCTTCCTGATTTTCAGCGGCAATCAACTCATATTTTTCGTGGGGATTCTGTTCCAGTGCAGCCATAAGTTTATTATAATCCTCACGAACCATACATACATCAATGTCATCATCCCAGGGAATAAATCCGTCATGACGAAAAGCCCCTATGGCAGAACCTCCAATAACAAACATTGGCAACTCCAGGTTCCTACAAATTTCTTCAAAATCTTTATATATTTCCAACTGAACATCCTGCAGTTTTTTTATGGTATCTGAGGTATATGTCATAGTTGTTCTCTCCTTATATTATCTTAACCAATTTCAGTCTTATCCAAATATACATTATAACATCTTTTTGTCACTTATACAAGAAAAGGCTAATCGGTATATTTTCCGATTAGCCTACATTAATTATCCGGATCAACTCTTTTCCTAATAGGTAAAAAGTTTCCTTAAATAGTTGTTTTTAATTATAATTCCGTAATTTGGTGCTGTCGCCCAGCCTACGCCATATGGATTTTCATTTATGCCCAGCCACTCAAGATACGGTGCTGAATATCTGGTTACATAATCAAATCTTGGATCCACACATTCCTGCTGTAATTCTTCTGTAGATGCATAAGCTTTCAAATGCTGAACCTGTGCCCGAATCCCTTCTCTTACATTAGTGAAGCTATGACCGGGTTCACCACCACCGGTTGCACCGATTCCCGCAAAGTTGTATTGGGAAATATCCACATCTCCTATGAATCTTAAAAAGCCCGTCTCCACCATTGCCTGGCAAAAAGCCACTTCCACTCTTACACCTTCAATCTCACACTCTTCCATATAGATTTTGCAAAAATCTTCAATGGTAGGAGCACCGGAATCTTCATAAAACGCAGGGTATGTTTCATTTGCATTATAGTATGCCACTAACTGCTCCAAAGTGATATCGCTGGTTCCCATGATTGAGTAATTAGTAATCTTAAAATATCTATGGGCAATCACTCTTTCTCCAAGTTCATTTTCTGCAATAATAGTGAAACGGTAGTTGCCTGCTTCCACAAAATTACCTTTTCCATCTTTCAAATCCCAGTAGGTAACCTGTTCACCGGTACCAACCACTTTTCCGGACTCCAATGTACGGACAAAATTATCTTTTCCGTCAAAAAGCTGAACGGTAATCTTAGCATCCTTATTTACAGAATAATATAACGGAACCTTGGTAACTCCTTCTTCTTCCTTGGCACATTGCACTTCGTCAAATACTAGTGGCGGGTTCCCTGTCGTAGTAAACCACTTATGAGAGGTAATTTTTTCTCCATCAATACTCTCTGCAATAATGGTAAATCGATAGGTTCCATCAAGAATGTAATTGCCATTCTTATCCGTCAAATCCCACATAGCAGTCTGTATTTCCGTATTTACTGCCTTCTTACTTTCTAAGGTCTTGATAAAATTATTCTTTCCATCAAACACCTGTACAGTAACGTTGGAGTATTTATTCACCGAATAGTTCAGTTCTGCCATATCTCCCACTTCAACACCGTTACTTACCATTTCAAACTGCTTATATTTTAACGGTACGCTTCCGGATACCTTAAACCACTTGTGGGTAGTGATTTTTTCTCCACTTGTGGTTGTTGCAATGATTGTAAACCGATAAGTTCCATCTTTCACGTATTTGCCTTTGCCATCCGTCAAATCCCAATAGTCTACTTGATCATTGGTTCCTACCTTCTTATTGGAAATAATGGTTTTGATATACTTATTATTACCATCATACATTTGTATGGTTATACTTGCAGGCTTATTCACTGCATAATATAATGGCATTTTTTCTCCAACTTTTCTGGAACTATATCCCAAATTTGTCCACTTATACCCTAGCGGTTCATTTCCGGTCACTTTAAACCACTTATGGGATTTAACCGTTTCTCCGGCTTCATTTGTAGCAATGATTGTAAATCGATAGGTACCATTTGATACATAGTTTCCATTGGCATCTGTCATATCCCAATATGCCACCTGGTCATTGGTTCCTACTTTTTTATTTGAAACAATAGTTTTTATATATTTATCGTTACCATCATACATCTGTATCGTTATATTTGCAGCTTTATTCACTGCATAATATAGTGGCATCTTTTCTCCCACTTTTCTGGAACTATACCCCAGATTTGTCCATTTAAATTCAAGTGGTGAATTTCCTGTTACAGAAAACCATTTATGTGCTTTAACGGTTTCACCATCGTTATTTTTGGCAATAATTGTAAACCGATAGGTTCCGTTTGGCACATAATTTCCATTAGCATCTGTCATATCCCAATATACCACCTGATCATTGGTTCCTACTTTTTTATTCGAAACAATTGTTTTTATGTAACGATCTTTTCCATCATACATCTGTACTGTAATACTTGCAGATTCATTAACTGCATAGTACAGTTTTGCTTTTTTATCAATTGTAAAACTAGAGGCTCCCAGATTTGTCCACTTAAATCCAAAACCTTTTTGTAAGCCATAGTATTCTGCAATAGCTTTCGCATCTGCTACACCTAAAGCTTTTAATTCAGCTTCTGTATTTAGGAAATTATTAACATCATTGATATTTGACATATATGCATGTTCAATAATAAGTCCCGGAACGCCTCTATATTTACACTCTCTGATTACCCGATAATAATCCGCTGTACTACCATCCGGGTACACTCTTGAAGATGAATTCTTGGTTGTAATTCCTCTTTCTTTTAATCCCAAATCACCTAATTTATCTAAAATAGACGTTGCAAGTCCTTTTCCAACATTGTAGCAGTTGGCATCATAATTAGAATTTGGATAATACACTTCCGCGCCGGAAGGTGAGGAGGAGGAATTGGAATTTAAATGAAATGAAACAAGGGCATCTGCTCCTTTACTTTCTGCAAACTCTGCACGATAGTCAAGGCATTTTTCTGTACTTGCTCCGCTTCCTGCGGCACACCCAGCCTCCGTTCTGGTCATGTAAACTTTCACACCTCTGTACTGTGATAATTCTTCATAACAATATTGTGCAATCTTCAAATTCAACTCATGCTCTTTCAAACCATTTTGATACGCACCGGTATGTTTTGAATCATGTCCCGGGTCCAATACAATAACCACATCGCCCGCTGCTTCTGCCACTTGTGGAACCGCCATGGTTAATGAACCAATACACATCGCAAAAATTAATAATGTCGCAATAAATCGTCTCATAGTTTTCTCTCTTTCTTGTGTATTTTGTTAAACCACTCCCAATGTAATAAGGGCTGGATATAAACGTCATCCAACCCTTTTATTGTATCATTCTCCTCAACCGAATACAAACACCAAATTATGACAACACAATTCTTTTACAATTGTGCTCTCCAATCAACATTCATAAAACCGTCTCACATTTATTGATAAAACTTCATTATTACATTAGTCACTTTTTGAACGTCTTCTTTTGTCAATTCATAATACATCGGCAATCGAACTAATCGTTCACTCTCTTTTGTCGTATAGACATCTTCTCCATGGAATCTTCCAAACTTTTCTCCTGCGGGGGATGAATGAAGCGGAATATAATGGAACACACCCATAACTCCATTCTCTTTCATAAAGTCAATTAAGCGGGTTCTTTCTTCTAAATCTTTTGCCTTAATATAAAACATATGGGCATTATGTTTGCATTCTTCCGGAACTACCGGCAATTCAATTTTCCCCTGCAATTCGGACAGTTCCTCATAGTACTGATTCCATCTATCCAAACGTGCATCATTAATTTCATCGGCCATCTCTAACTGAGCATACAAATATGCCGCATTTAATTCACTTGGCAAATAGGAGGAGCCTGCATCTACCCAAGTATATTTATCGATCTGACCACGGAAAAATTTACTTCGATTCGTTCCTTTCTCACGAATAATCTCAGCACGCTCCACATTTTTTGCCTCTTTAATAAGTAAAGCACCGCCTTCTCCCATACTATAATTCTTTGTTTCATGGAAACTATAACAACCATAATCGCCAATCGCACCTAGAGCCTGTCCTTTATACGTACTCATAACCCCTTGTGCTGCGTCCTCAATAACCACTAAGTTATGGTTTTTTGCAATTGATAAAATGGTATCCATTTCACAAGCAACACCTGCGTAATGAACAGGCACAATCGCCTTTGTTTTTTCTGTAATAGCTGCTTCAATTAATGTTTCATCTATATTCATGGTGTCCGGGCGGATATCCACAAAGACTACCTTTGCACCTCTCAATACAAATGCATCAGCAGTAGATACAAAGGTAAAGGACGGCATAATCACTTCATCGCCTTCTTTAATATCAGCTAACAAAGCTGCCATTTCAAGTGCATGGGTGCAGGAAGTAGTTAATAAGGCTTTCTTTGTACCGGTTTTTTGTTCAAACCACGCATTGCATTTTTTTGTAAAACTTCCGTCACCACATATTTTTCTATCAGTAATAGTCTCCTTAATATATTCCTCTTCTCTGCCTACATAAGGCGGCACATTAAATTTAATCATCTGTTTCTTCTCCCTCATATTTTTATTCATTATTTGAGACTAGATTTTTAAGTTCAATGATATAAACATATTTTTCATTATCTTTTTTTCCATCACTAAGTGTTACTTCAATTTCATATTCCTCTCCAATCTGAATCAGATACTGCCCTTCCATCAATTTATCGGTGAAAACATATAACACACTTCCATTTGTTAAAGAAAGAATCTCATCTTCATCAGAATACATTCTCCAATCACTTTCCGTTCCCACATCTCTAATTACAGACATGTTATGACCGACCAATTTAGCGTAGGCAGTCCAATAGCTATCGTGAAAAGCAAGCGTTCTATGTTGGGTAAATAAATCTTTAGCATACAATTTCTCAATACCTAAATCTTTTAATACATCAGTTTCAAATACTTTTTCTTTACTTTCCAACAATTCAAATGCTTCATGTTGTTTCTCTGAAAACGCATTATTCATGATTTGCGTCTGTGTAAAGACCATACATAACGCAACCATAACAACTACCATACCTGCATATTT
Source organism: Lachnospiraceae bacterium (assembly GCA_045632875.1). Taxonomy (GTDB): domain Bacteria; phylum Bacillota; class Clostridia; order Lachnospirales; family Lachnospiraceae; genus XBB1006. Next base: position 38,957 of record JAZQXN010000018.1, on the reverse strand, counting down.
CATTTTTGTAATCATTTCCCAAGCTACCAGCGCAATAACAAATACTGCTGCAAAATATATACAAAATGTAACCGGTAACGCTATAAACTGTTCTTCATTTACCACACCCTGGTATCCTGCTGATACGGAAAGTGGTAATGTAGGCAATCCCATAGCCAATAAGCCAACCACCAAGAGAATTCCTCGTTTCCAGAATTTATTTAGATGAGATACCCTAAATTTTTTACCACAAAGAAAAACAAATCCCACTAATATTACAAAGGTCAGTAGCATAATTAAAAATCGTGCATCTCTAATGTTTTCGGCAGTTATCTTCCCATTATCTACGATCATTAAATATCTATATTTACTATTAAAATAGTAATATCCCGGAATTGCACTCTTTAAAAGTTGAATAATAATCTTAAGAGATTCCTTTACGGATTCAAAACCAAAACTATTACCCGAATAACCCGATGAAAAAATCTTGCCTGAGCCAAAATACATAATTAAATATCCAACACAAACAAGAAATGGTTTCAAGTAGTCTTTCCAAACACGCTTCACGTGTTGAATCAGATTCTCGTCTTTTCTTTTGGTATATACATAAATAATAATCCAGTAAATTGGTGCATAAGTTATTACAAATTCGTATTTAACCAACGCAATAAAAAGAAGTCCCATGGAAATTGCAAAATTTTTCTTTTTATTTTGTTCGGAAACCGCCTTAATTAATAAAGCTAACGACATAAATAACAACGTCATTGGAATGCACATAACTGAAATAAACGCATTTGGTAATGTGTGTTCATAAGTAATCGGCAATAATGCCAATAGTAAAATTCCCACAAAATAACTAAAGTATTTTTCTTTTGTAACATTGTAGATTAAATAGATTGCAGCAAGCACCGTAACAAAAATTAAAATACAGTCTACGGTTCTGCTAATGTACATATTGCTACCACTAACATAACTCAATATTTTTGTATGAATAATCGCTGATAAAAATCTCCCCTTACTTGCCGACACTTCAATATTTTCTCTGATAAATTCGAACAATCCGCTTTTTCGTAACAGACGGAGTTGAAGTTCGTCATTACACATAATTCCCTGCTTAATTAGCGGAATCATAAACATCGCCACAAATACAAAAAGAACTATTAAAATTAATACATTCTTTACCCTTATTTTTTTTTGCATCTCCTGTCCATTCTCCTCAATTATTTTATTTCAATCGTACCATTCAGCAAAATCACCGACAAATCCCGAATATCTTCTGATGTCCCTAACTCTTTTGGAACAAAGGTTTGTTCAAAAATTACTCGAATCGTGTGTTCTCCGATTTCTTCCATTTGAACATCAATCCACAACAGCTCTGCATGGATATCATATTCCTCGTATAGTTCACCATCTACAAATACCTGACAAGAATTATCAAAGCCAAGTGGATTCGATAATGCAAATCTTACTGTTGATGATTTTGTCAATTCAACCGTGATATAGAGTTCTTCACCAACAAAGCCATCCTCATACACTCCTTCAATTTTATATGGCATGTTGTACTTAATAACACTATCTACAATATTTCGAAATGGTATAACATAAATTAATGCAACAAACAGAATAACAAATAATATTCCGGACAATTTTTTAAAATGATTTTCTTTTATTTTTTTTGGAACCGGTATTTTTCCCTCAAAAAACCATTGATATGGTAGAAATTTGTAAAACAGCCTGTCCACTCCTATAAACAACAATACACTGAAAATTGCATATAGACACCCCCTCCAATCATTGTCTGGGGGAACCACATTTTTCAATATAGTAATCGGATAAACTCCCAACACATATAACACAACATACATCAAGCGGAAAAAGGCAAAATGTAATAGCATTAGTGGCAGTGTCCGCTTTCCTAAAAACTGAAGACCCTCCCCAACCTTTGTTCCTTGAAGGGATTTTGTCACATTCATAAGTATAACTGCTGCCAGCATCACAGAGACAGTCGTCAAAACCGGATGACCTAGTTTTCCTCCCCCCCAATCCACACAGGCTTGGAATTTTTGCGAAAACACATAACTGTAAATCAAAAAAATAATCAACCACAAAACTGCATGAATATTTGTCACGTAATCAAATAGATTCTTTTTCTTAATATAACTTCCCAACATCAGATAAAATACTGCCGCAAATGCAACTCCTAACATATACGGAAGATGAACGTTCAGCATATCCAAAAGACAAGCCGCTCCATAGCAAATTGCTGCAAGCAAAACTGAAAAGATATTTACCGACTTTCTTGTTATTACGACAATCATCTTTGCAAGTAAAAATGCGACAAATAAACATGCTAAAAACCAGCTTGCTCCTGCAAGGTCGGAACTCCATTGCATTTTCGCAACATATCCAATAATGGATATCATTTGGTGTTTACCCAATATTAAATCATAAAAAAGTTCTTGTATATCAAATAAATTTAGACAAATTCTCAGCCCAAAATAAAACACGTTAACCACAACAAATGGTACATACAGCGATACAAGCTTCTGAACAAATATCTGTACAAAGGACTTCTCTTCTAAACGCTCCACATAACCGGACATAAAAAAGAACAAAGGAATATGATACATATAGACATACGGGGCCACTTTTGCGGATGCATGTCCAAAAACTACCGCTAAAATTAAGATTCCTTTACAAATATCTACCCAATCAAACCTTTTTTTTCCTTTGTCGAAATACCTATCATCTATATTTTCATAGTACCTACACAATTTCTCTCTCATCTTTTCGTCAAACCTTCAAAAGCCGTAATTTTATTTAAACTCCTCTTCTAACCCTAAACACAACCAATGATAAATCGGCAAATGATACTCCTGAATCTTATAGGTTTCCTTTTCCGGAGCTACAATGGTTACATCTGCCATATCTTTCAACTTACCACCATTTCCACCGGTAAGTCCTACTACCTTCATACCTTTTGCCTTGGCAACTGTACAGGCGTAAAGAATATTTTTAGAATTTCCGGAAGTAGAAATTGCAAAAAATACATCCCCCGCAGTTCCATAGCCATTTAACTGTTGAGCAAAACCTAATAATGGATCCACATCATTTAAGTATGCCGTAGAAAGTGCCACATGATCCACCAATGCGATTGCAGGAAGTGCCCCCTGAAGCTTGTCACCTAATTCTGCACCCATCTGTGCATCTGCTGCCACCAATTTGTCCACAAATTCCTTCGGCAATTTTCTTGGTTCTACAAAACCCTTCATTAATTCGCCAACGATATGCTCTGCATCTGCTGCACTACCGCCATTTCCTGCAACCAATAATTTACCTTTGTTTTTATAACACCTGATCATTATATCCAAGGCTTGTACAATATTACCTTTTTCTGCATCTAATTTAGGATATCTTTCGATTAATTCTTCAATAGAGACTTTCATCTTTTTGCTCCTTTACCCATGCGTCGCTCACGACTACATATTTTCTAAAACTTCTGTCACAAATTCTATCAGATTGTTATAACAATCAAATTCCGGTCTTTCTCCAATGAACGCCGTCTTACAACCGGCCGCCTCACCGGCCATAATATCGCTTTCACTGTCACCAATCATCCAGGACCTACTTAAATCAATGTTAAAGTCTTCTGCAGCCTTTAAAAGCATTCCCGGCTTCGGCTTTCTACAGTCACAATCAAACTTCAGCTCCGGAATTTCTCCCTCATATCCTTTATGCGGATGATGCGGGCAATAATAAATTCCATCCAGATATACCCCCTCTTTTCCAAGCAAGGTTTCCATTTTATTGTGAATTTCCTGTAATTCTTCGTAGGTTACTTCTCCTCTGGCAATTACCGGCTGATTTGTTATTACAATTGCAAGATAACCGCTTGCATTAATCTTACCAATTGCTTCCGGAACACCGTCTAACAACTCAAACTCATTAATATCCCGAAGGAAACCTACTAATTTATTAATAACTCCGTCACGGTCCAAAAAAATTGCTTTCTGCTTATTGTGCAAATTTTTAGCTTTTACTTTCCCATTTTTAAAGTCACGGGATACACTCGCATAACGTTCCGGTGTTCCCATGTCTTTTACATATTCCGGACTATCGTAAGCAAACATCTTTCCTGTACCGGATAGTGGTTTTAACAACTGTCTGTCCAAATCCACCTTCGGAGTTGTAATTTCTACATCCAACACTTTTGGAGATATCACATGAAGTCCGGCATTCACTCTGTTTCTGTAGAATTCCGGTCTCTCATCTTCCTTCGCCAGCCACTGTAATACCGCTCCTTTTTCATCTGCAATGATTAATCCACTGTCATAAGGATGGCTGTTCGGGTGGGTAAACAATGTTACCAGACCACCATGTGCTTTATGGTAGTCCACGAAACGGTTAAAGTCCACATCAAACACCGCATCCGCATTCAACAGCAAAAAGTCTTCTGTCAACTTGTCCTTGATACGAAACAGTGCTCCGGCATTGCCCAATGGCTCTTCCTCAAAATAATATTCGATATTGACTCCAAAATCCGAACCATCTTTAAAATAGTCCATAATAATATGTCCCAGATGACTTACTGTTAAGATTATATCTGTAAATCCCTGTTCTCTAAGGCACAATATTTCATGTTCTAAGACCGGTTTCCCTTCAATCGGAATCATTGGTTTTGGTATATCACTTGCAACGGAAGAAATACGTGTTCCTTTACCGCCCGCCATAATAACTACTTTCATATGATCTCTCTCTTTACTTAAACAATTGGTTCATAACTTTCCGGCGAATAATGAATCACCCTGGTTCCGCCATTCTCAAACTCAAACGGAACATATAATAAATCAGACATTGCAGCCTTCACTGCTGCCTGACGTTCCGGTTCCACATAAAATACTAAGAAACCGCCTCCGCCGGCTCCAAGAAGTTTTCCACCCAATGCTCCGGCCTGAATACCTTTTTCATATAGTCCGTCAATGCTGTTAGTAGATACTGCTGCCCCGGTCTGACGTTTCAATTTCCATGTATGATCTAATAACCTGCCAAATTCGTTTAAATCGGCATTCTTATTTACCAATACCTGTTCTGCTTCATCTACTAATGACAACATTTCTTTTAACTGGGCAGTCTTATCAACCTTAGTTGCCGCATTTGCGAGCTGTACCTCTGAAGAAAAACGGGTAAATCCCGTAAAAAACATCATAAGATTGTCGTTAAGTTGTTTTTTTCTCTCCGGGGATATAATAAGTGGTAATACTTCATACCCATCGGCATTAAAATTGATTCTGTTAAATCCGCCATAAGCTGCTGCAATCTGGTCCTGCCAGCCACCGGCTTCATTACATAACACTCTTTCCAAATAAATTGCCTCATCGGAGAGTTTTTTCTTATCTGCGTATTTTCCTTTTAACGCATAAAATGCATTTAACATACCTACTGCAAAGGAACTGCTGGTTCCAAGACCGGAACGTGCCGGCAAATCCGCTTCATAAGTGAGACGGATTTCGTGCATATCCAACATTTTCATAGCATTTCTGATTGCCGGATGCTGAATATCTTCCACATTAGTAACTCTCTCTGTCTTAGAATAAGATAACTCTGTTGAGTAATCAAAGAAACGTGGCAAATGGCGCACATTTACATAACAATATTTATCAAATGTGGTAGAAAGAACTGCTCCTCCATGTTCACGGAAAAATTCCTCCATGTCAGTTCCGCCTCCGAAAAATGACATTCTGAAAGGTGTTTTTGTAATTATCATAGTATTCTCCTTAATCGGGTCTATTTGAAATCTTCTTCTATATTCTTCCAAACAGCCTCTATACTAAAGTTTTCTTTAATAAACTTCTGTGTTGCATTGCCCATAGTAGCAAGTTTTTCCATATCGTCATAAAGCGTTAGGATTTCCTCTGCAAATTCCGTAGGATCATCTTTTACAGACAACACATTTTCAACTCCAACAATACCTTCGGCACCCACACCTGTGGTAACAATCGGAGCACCGTTGTATATTGCTTCTACAACTTTTCCCTTTACACCTGCACCATAACGTAATGGTACCACAACCATTCTTGATGTGCGGTAAAGTTCTGTAAGTTCCTCATCGGAAACAAAACCTTTAAAAATAATTCCATTGCCATGAAGTGCCTTGATTTCCTCCGGCGCATTAGAACCAACAATAATAAATGGAATATCTTTCTTTTCTCTTACTTTTGAATAAATTTCTTCAACAAACCATTTTACTGCGTCTACATTCGGTCCGTGAGAAAAACCGCCAACAAATAAGATTCCGTTTCTTTGTTCTCCATCGTATTGATAATTTTCAATAAACTTATCAAACACATACGCGGTAATTGCCTTCACCGGAATGGATTCATCAATCTCATGAATTGCATTTTCTTCAATTACAGACGGGTAATAAGAAATTGCTGCTTTTCTCATCAATCCCAGTTCTGTACTCTTCCAATGTTCCGCTTCCTTCATCAGTTCTTTATTCCCTGTCAGTTCTGCCTCTCTCTGAGTTCTTAAGAAATGCAAATCGTGTCCGTAATAAATCACCTTAATGTCTGTTCTGTTCTTGAAAAAGTCTATATATTTTATGGAAATATGTGGTCGGTTTAAATAAACAAAGCTGATACTTTCTTTGTTGTCTTCAATCCACTCAAAAATATGCTCCATATACCACGGACCATACAACACTTCCACACCCATCTGTTGCAGAGTGGTTGTATAAGGTTCCATCTGGGCATAATTATCGCCGATAAACTTCACTACATATCCTTTTGACAGGAACATCTTAATATATTGGAATGTAGTTTTTGAACCTGCATCCTTATCATAGGTCGGTACATAGTGGTCAATAAAAAGTACCACTTTTTTACCATAATTACGTTCTCGGGCACAGAATGGTTTTTGACCGCTTTCATAATGGCCTTCCAGCTCATTCTTCCATTTTTCTTTAAACTTAATATTATTTTCAACCTGATATTTCTTTAATCCGGCGCTTAAATCCGTACCGTTAGAAACACCTTCAAAATGTACCACCACAGACTTTGGCTGATAGCACACTTTATATCCCCGTTTGCGCACTTCAAACGCAAGGTCAGAGTCTTCACAATATGCCGGCTTAAACCGTTCATCGAAACCGCCGATTTCTTCCCACAATGCCTTTGAAATCATAATGGATGCTCCGGAAATATAATCACATTCTCTTACATAATTGTACTCCGGCATATCCGGATTCTGTCCCCGTCCGTAGTTCCAGCCTGTTGCATCTTTCCAGATAATTCCACCGGCCTCCTGTAAACTTCCGTCCGGATATACCAGTTTGGAACCTACAAGCCCAATAGTTTCATCTGATTCAATCAGTGTTACAAGGCTTTTCAGCCATTCTTCCTTAACCAGGGTGTCATTGTTTAAAAATACAATATATTCACCCTCGGCCAATTTGGCTGCTCTGTTACAATTCATTAAAAAGCCATGGTCTGAATGATTAATATTTACTTTTATATTTTTGATAATTTTCTTTATTTTCTTTGTTGTATCCTTGGACTCATCATCTCCGATAATAATTTCATACGGTACCGTTTTTACGTTCTCAATAATAGATTTAATACACTTATAAGTATAATCAAACTCATTATAAACCGGAATCACAATAGATACCTTCGGTGTCTCAAAAGTAGGAACTGCAAGTTTTTTATAATACATACTGTCCGGAAGAATTTTACGAAGTACCGGGTTTACTTTACGAGAAACCTTTCCCCCGATTCTTCTTGCAATGCGGTAAGCTCTTCTTACCGGATGCTTTTTGTAATATCGGATTTTGTCCAATTCGATTCTATACTCTTCCTTAAGACCTTCCAGTAAATTAATATACTTTTGCTTTTCCCTGTTATCTACACGTGCCAGGTCTAATTCTATTTTGGTATTTTCATATTGTATATTCAAATCCTCAACTTTGCGATTCTTATCTTCAACATCTTTTTCCAATCGTTGTATTGTGTTTAACAACGCTTCCAGACTGGCATTATTCTGTATATATTGTTCCAGATATTTTATTCCGTGTACGTACTGTTGGAAATTAAGTTCCATGCATGCAAAAATATCACTGTATCTTTTTTCTATTCCAAAGCAGTTTAAGAACGCTTCTAAAGAATACCAATTCTGCAACTCATACTGATGCGCCACATAATAGTAATACAATGTTCTGTATTTGAGGAAATTTACAGGAATCGGGAAATCCATTCCCCATTCATTGTCAATTAAAGATATGCTTTCTTGGGCAACAAACACATTATCCAAAATCATATCAATGTTGCAGTAAGAGACTGCCTCTAATCCTTCTAACTCCTCTGCATTTCCAAATACTTCATTAAACTTTTCTGTCTGCGTAAACTTACAAGTATATTCCGGTTGAAATGCCACCATAAGATTTAAATATCGAGTCAGTTCTTCCACAAACAGTTCTTTATTGTCCAATTTTTCAGAAAGAGTGTCTGAAAGTTTATCTCCCTCTACATATCCAAATAAGATTCGCCCATTTTCATTTTTTATAACCTCCGGAAAATGAATATTTACATAAACCTTCGGCAGAACATTACCCCATTTTTCCATATTTTCAATATGCTCATATGCTGTTTTTTCAAGGGCATATTTCTCTACGTATTTCTTCCCATTTTCCACAAAAATACGAGTTCCGATTTGAAAACGGCTTTCTCTGGTTCGATTATACTTTGAATACAATACTTGTTTCATGGTTTTCTCCTATTTTGTTGCAAATATCAAATATGAATTTGCAAAATAATCAAACTTTCCGTCTTTACACAACTGGTCGTACACGGTTTCTTCGTTAAATGTCTGATATCTTTCTCTGTCAAACACATTTACCACATTACGCAATTCTCCCGGTACCGGCAAATGTTCGTCAGAATACACTACCGTTGGCATTTTATAATCCGGCATCGGATAATACCATTCCTGTTCTTTATACCCTGCATTGGAAAGCAGTGTTTGAAGCTCATTTTTTGTCAGTGTTTTTACATGGGAAACGCCAACATAATCATTTACTCCGTCAAACACTTTTCCTGTGTGGTCTTCCGGCACACCGGCTAAGTACTTTAATCCCATTTTATTTTCAATGGCAATGATTAACTTTCCGCCCTCTTTCAGATATTCTTTTGCTTTAAGTACCATATCTTCAAACGGGGTTTTACTATTGATATAAAGAGGGGAATACTCCAACACTCCAATCAATGTAACGTAATCAAATTTTTCCTCTAACTGAATGTCCTGAAAATTGCCTACCATAATCTCTAAATTACCGTACTTCCCGTTTCTGGTTGCATTTATGGTTGCACGACGCTTGGAAAGTTCAATTCCCACAACTCTTTTGGTTTTTTCACAAAGCACACCGGTCACGGCACCACAACCGGCTCCGATTTCTAACACCGTTCCTTCCGGATTGTACTCGTACCACTCCAATAAGTTATGTCTGATTTTTGACAAATGATAAAGGATTGCCCACCGATTATCCTTTTTTAAAATATCTGTATAATCCTCATTGTTCTGCACAATTTCAAGAAGTTCATCTTCAATATCTCCGTCGCTGTATAAATCTTCACCTTTATAAAACTTCAGATTTAAAATGTTATCAATCATGTTTACTCCTCTTTCGCACATGTAATGCTTGCCTTTGTTCCAATGTCAAAGTATCCGATGGTGTTGATTTCCGAAAGTACTGTCAAATATGTCACATCGTATAAACGGTGATTTACTGACAATTCTTCTCCCTTAAAAACAGTACAACCTAAAGAAAGGAGATATTCTCCACCCTGCATAATGGCTTTCTGTTTAAACTCAATCTCATATATCTGTCCTGCTTCTGCCACTTCCAGTTCACAATGCTCTAAGATTGTATTGGTTCCGGTAATTTCCGTACCTCTTTTATCTTTAAATGTATAAGCAAAAATAGGATTCTTTTGAGTCTCTGCAAATCTAACCTTCATGCGAATCGTAAATTCTTCGCCCTTTGTTACGATATTGGAAAGTTCTCCTTTATGGTCAAAAAGTCCAAAGTCAATAATCTCTGCTTTTTTATCACCATACTCAAGGCGTTGTGCATTTAATCCAAGGCGTTCCTTCCATACCTTGTATTCCTTAACTTCTTTTCCGGCTTGCTTTCCAGTTTCAGTGCTTTCTTCTGCCGGTTCATCATCCTGCTCATCAAACTGGTTTGCAAGGATTTTCTTGTACAGATCCACCATTTCACCGGCTTCCCCTTCTGCCACAAAATGTCCTTTATTCAACAGTACAACTTTTTCACAGTATTTAATAACACTTCCCATATCATGGGTTACCATAAGCACTGTTGTACCTTTTTTACGGATTTCTTCAATCTTACGGAAACATTTTGACTGGAAGAATACGTCTCCTACGGATAACGCTTCGTCTACAATCAGGATTTCCGGTTCAACGTTAATTGCTAATGCAAACGCCAAACGGACAAACATACCGCTGGAATAGGTTTTCACCGGCTGGTAAACAAAATCTCCAATATCGGCAAATTCAAGAATTTCCGGAAGTTTTTCATCCATCTCTTTTCTTGTATAGCCCATCATGGTTCCGTTCATATAAATATTTTCAATTCCGGTGTATTCATTGTTGAAGCCGGCACCAAGCTCTAATAAAGCGGAAATTTTTCCGTTAATCTCCACATTTCCTTCTGTTGGTGTAAGAACTCCTGTAATAATTTTTAAGATGGTTGACTTTCCGGAACCATTTGTTCCAATGATTCCCACCGTCTGGCCTTTTTCTACATCAAAGCTAACCTTGTCCAATGCAAAAAAGTCTTTATGTCTACTTTTTCTGGTAATGGACAAAGCTTCTTTCAAACGGTCAATTGGTCTGTCATACAACTGATATACTTTTGTTACTCCATTTACTCTAATTGAATACATACTTCCTCCAAGGACTATAATACATCCGCAAAATGTGGTTTCATCTTCTTAAACACTTTGGTTCCGATAAGCAGAATAACTAGGGTTACCAGCCAAAAATAAATTGTCATTTTCGGTCTTTGCCAGAACCAAACACCATTTAACATACTGTCTCTGTAGCCTTCTGAAATATAGAAAAATGGGTTAATTTTTAATATTCCCGAATTAGCACCCATCATGGTGTAACTCCACATAATCGGTGTAATCCACATGCCGAACTGTAAAAAGATATTTACAATCTGTCCCATATCTTTGAAAAAAACATTGATTGCAGAGGTCATCATGGTAAGGCCGATAACCAATACAAAAGCACAGAATGAATAATACAAAGTCTGTACCCAGTAAATGGTTGGCATGTATCCAAACAAAATAAATACCACCATCATAATGAACCAGAAAATAATGTGTACAAAGAAGCAGGATAAGTTTTTGATAATCGGAAGGATCGTAATCTTAAATACAACCTTTTTCACCAAATAACTATAGTCATATAATACCGATGTACCTGCATTCACTGCCTCATTAAAGTAAAACCATGGCACAATACCCGGAATCAGCCACAACACATAAGGTGCGTTAATGCCGGATGGCGGTGCAGATTTAAATCCCAACTGGAATACACAGTAGTAAATAAATATTGTTACTACCGGTTGCACAAACATCCAGAAAATCCCAAAATAAGACCCTACGAATCTTTTTTTGAAATCATCCATTGCCAGGCTTGTTATAATTTTTCTTTTTTCTAATACTGATTTTACAGATTCTACTATTCTCATTTTTCTCTCCGCTAATCCACTACGACATCCGTCCATGTCATCAGATTGATTTTAAAGTTATATAATTTGATACATACACCAACTTGAAAGCCTTGCAGTTTCTTTATATCTTCCTTCGGAATCTTACATACAAAGCCACAATTTACTGCCTGATGATTCATGACTTCTGCCACATCCGGACGGGCCTGTTTGTAAGTGGAATACCACAATTCTTCCTTGGTTTCTTTTTTCTTAAATACCAGATACACATCACTTAGATTTGTGTATGTATCATTGCGGAAATAAAACCATCCGCAAATCTTCCCATCCTGAGAATCAACCATTCTATCTATTATAACACTAAATGGCTTATTCGTATATTTTTTTCCTTTTATTTGCCAATTATATTCTTTTGGAACATCCTTGTCTGCTAAGGAAAAATCCGTTCTTTCCACAGTGTAGTTTTCGTTGTAGGAATGGTCCCCTTCTTCTACTATCCAACTGTGGCGTTGATATAAATATTCCCGTTCTTTCTTTAGACGGTTCATTTTCTTTTCATCATTGCTGTCTAAACCTCTGCTAACCGATTCGTGGTGAATCAGTACTGCGTCGGTACGGACCACATTTCGCAGACCCAATTCTCTTAACCGGTAACAGAAATCCACATCATTATAGGATATTGGAAATTCTTCACAAAATCCGTTTACCTGTCGGAAAACACTTCTTTTTACCAGCATACACGCTGCTGTGACAGCATCATAATTATAGTCTAAGCAATTACGGCCATAGGCCAGGACTTTATCATCCTTTTCTTTTGTTAAAACATGTGCCGGACCGATTTGAGTGCCCACATTCACAACACCAATGTGCTGAATCCGGTTTTCCGTCGGATATAACAGTTTCGCTCCTACCGCTCCAATGCCATCCTGCATTGCCTGTCCAACCATGCGCCCCAGCCATTTCTCATCCACACATTCAATATCATCATTTAAAAACAGAATAAATTCTCCATCCGTAGCCTGTGCACCTATATTGCACATATGTGAAAAATTAAATTCCATCGGTTCATAAAGATACCGGATATTTTTTTCTTTCAAAACAGTTTCCAAATATTCTTTATGCTCCGAACTGCTGCCATTATCCACTACAACAATGTCATAGTTTTCATAGTTTGTAACTTCTTCAACAGAATCAATGCATTTAAGCAATATATCCACATTATCCTTAGACGGGATTACAATGCTTACCTTTCCTTCAGCCTGATAAACAAGGCGATACTCTCCTGTCCGCTCTTCTTTTTCTACCTTTGCGGCAAGTCCGTTTCTTTTTACATAATCTTCCTTGATGCGACGAAGATATAATTCTGTAGTTTCGTCGTTTTCAAGTTGGTAACTCTGATATAAGATACTTGGAATATGGTAAATCTCATCCTCGTCACACAGTTCCAAAAAACGAATTGCAAAATCATAATTTCTGTTTACCGGACAAGACATATCCCATGTCTCAATTTTCTTGCACAACCGGGTTTGATATACCGCCGCATTTCCCGTATAAAAAAATGACAAAAAGGTTTCCTTTGACCATTCCGGTTTAAAATGGGGAACCCCCTTCTTTTTATCTCCACATCTAAAAAGCTCTTCATCCCCGTATATCCATTGTGCTTCCGGAACTTCTTCAATCTTTTTTGCAAACTGAATCAAAGCATCATCTGAAAGCCGGTCTGTCATACTCATAAGCAGCACATAATCTCCGCTCAGCCGGGACTTTAATTGTTGCCATGATAATCCCTCATCAGACACAACCGTATACTGAAACTTTTCATATTTCTGTTCTTTTATGCTTTTTAAACATCTTTTTTGTTGCGCTTTGGTTGCATTATTTTCAAACAAAATCAGTTGAAAAAAAGTTCCGTTTTCTGTCATAATTCTCCTCTTATCTTTAATGAATAACAAAAGATAATAATTGGTCATGAGACACCAAAGTGGTCTTATGCTTCATAACATACTCATGAGCCTTGCCTGCCATATCCTTTCGCAATTCCTCATTATCAATAAGTTCTAATAATTTTACTTCCCACTCTTGTTCATCTTTACACAAGAATACGTTTTCACCATTTTTTGTAGAAAGTTCAAGTTCATCGTTAAAACTTCCAATGGTTGGAACCTGTACCAACGCTGCTTCCATCCACTTATTCTCCGACTTACATCTATGGAACAGAGTATCTTCCAATGGCATTAAGTTAATGTCACATTCTGCTATTGATGCAGGAAGTTGTGTCCAATCCATAAAGCCTTCCCTGATTATTCTGTCTTCCATTCCGGCAAAACTTTCCGGCAATTCAAGACATCCCACAACCTTCAAATATACATTATCTCTCTGCTTCATTACAGATACCAATACATTGGAAATCAGTTCAAAATCCCTGCTATGAGTATTGGAACCGCTAAAGTATCCCAACACAACTTTTCCCGGATGCAATTTTCGGTTTTCATAAGCAAGTAAAGAACAAATAACCATTTTGGCACTGGCTACATTCCGGTTTACAAATACCGGTTTTTCCGGGAAGCATTTCTGAACCACAGTTTTCATATTTTCTGTGGAAACAGTGAATGCATCACATTTTGCCATGCAGTCATACATACCTTTGGAATAAACATCAAAGTCCTTGTATTCCTCTGTCTTCAGGAACGGAAGTTCTTTAATCGCTTCATACTCAAAAATGTAGTCATCCGTATCATAAATAATCGGAATATTGTGACTCTTAATTTCCTCAATCAGTCCGGTTAACGGTTCCATATCCCTACAACGGTAAATTACAACCCCATCAACACCGTTCCAATTCCGTTCTTTCGGAAGAGCTGCTGTTTCCCACATTTCTCCTTTAATTCCCATATACAAAAGTTCTTCCTGCATATGTTCCAAACGATATCTGGAAGAAAATGAGATGTATTCAGCAATATAAATGACTTTCTTCTCCGGCAAAATCTCTTCTTTCAGTTTTAACCGGTTCAAAACAAACTCAGAAATTTCCGCTAATACGGTTTCTTCATTTCTGTCAGAGAGGATTAAACCTTTTTCATAACGTTTGATTCGTTCCGCCGGCGCGCCTAAATCAAAAGATGCTATCGGCAATCCCATTTTCATAACCTCTTCGGTGGTGTAAGAAAATGTTTCCGGCCAAATAGAAGCTGTCATAAAGATATCAATATCATTTTCATAAACAAGTTTTGGTAAGTCAGACACATGGTAAGTACCCGTAGCATAAAAGTTTTTATACTTATTCATGCTGGTTCCCATAACTTTTCCGATTAATACAATGCGGATATCCAAGTTCTGCTCTTCAATCTTTTTAAGCATTGCCTCAACCAGATCACTGCCTTTATGATTGATTAAAATTCCAAGTAAACCGATGGTAATGGTCTTACTATGGGTATGCTCCTTATGAATCGGAATCATATGATTTACCTGATGAGGAACTAATGTTAACGGATAGTCTGTACCAAAAGCCTGTACCACGCGGTCGTAGGTATCTTGGGAAAATGAACGGATTTCCGTACATGCTTCAAAAAATTTCGCCCAATGTTCCACCCATTCCTTCTGTGATGCGCACCCATACTCTTCTTTATAATTTTTCTTGTTGTAACATGCCTGACAGGTTTCTCCCCCCGGCATACCACAGTAATGAAAATCTTCTGTAACCAGATTTATGGTTGGACAAATGGAAAAATAATCATGCATCAGCATAATTAACTTCGCACCATGCTTCTGCTTTAATTCCTTGATACATTCCATACAGTCCCAAAGTTTTGGATAGGTCACCAACTCATTAATCCAGATTTCATCCCAATGTAACCACTTGGAGGCTGCAAGCAATTCTTTGAATTCTCGGAACACATAAGTATGCTTAATGTCTCCATTTTCAAAATCCAAGTAAAATTTTCTTTGAATATAGTTATAACGAACGGTTGAAACGCAAATTCCCTGCTGATACCATTCTTTCTTTTTCTTTTCCAAATAACTGGTTGCTCCGCCTGCAAGATCATGGTCAAAACAAAGCAAAGACTTTTTCTCATGCGTATCAATTAACATCTGCATCAAAATACGAACATCTTTATTTGGGTCTTTTGCCATAAAGGATGCAACCTGTCCGTCATAATTAGGAAATCTTTCCTTCAATTTCTTTAAATGACTTTCAATCAAATGCTTCTTTTCTTCGCTTAAGAAGCTTCCACCATGTTTGTGGTAAACAAACAGATTCTCTACCTGTACATTACGGTAACCTTTTTTCAGCGCCTTCTGACACCAATCGTTTTCCTCTGCATAACCTCTGTCATAGGTTTCATAGTCTAAGAATCCCACTTCCTTAATGGCGTGCTTATTCATACCCATACAAAAACCTACACCGGTAGGTGCGGATGCATATCGCGCTTTCACCCGGGCAAACTGTCTGTCAACTGCATCAACATCCAATCCACCGTATATGGAATTGTTCACACCTATTGTGGGGAAACTAAAAATGGTTCCACTGTTTGTATATGGAGTGGATGTGGCCACTTTTTTCTCAAACAATATAGGATACATTAAACGTTCCAACCAGCCTTCCGGCAATTCTGTATCTGTATTTACAATCGCTACGTGACCTTCTGCAATTGCCAATCCGTTATTCACAGTCTTCACAAAACCATAATTTTCTTCATTTTCCAACAGAACCACATTATCATACTTTGCTGCAAATTCTTTTTCCAAAGCATGTACTCTTTCATCCGGGCTTTTATCATCCACAAGAATAATACGGCATTTCATCTTTGTGTTTTGAATACAGTCAAAAAGTTTTACCAGATAATCATAGCCGTTATAAATAGGCACGATAACATCAATAACTTCATTTGTATCCGGCATGAGAAATTCCTGCTCGGTAAGAATTTCATTTAACACGGTATTCAAATCCGAATGACGGTTTTTATAATCTTCCAGTTTCTCCGCCACACTTAATACCGTTCTTCTTGATGCTCTTGCCAGTTCCAGTAACGGTCCTTTTTTAAATAACATTCGTCCAACTTTACTGTATTGGATTTTTCGTAATATATTCATTGATACACTCCATTCGTTATGCTATCCAAAAACGATTTATCAACACATAACCAACATACAAATATGTGATAACGCCAAAGACAGTGATTACGATTTTTGTTGTTTTTCTACTCATTTTTTCCATACATCCAAACTGCATGAAGAACAGAGAAACAAACGGCATAAAATATCGTCCCTGTAAACCACCGATAAACGGAATCTGATACAGTGCTTCTCTGATGTTATATTCAAAAGCTGAGCTTTCGCTACCAAATAAAATCGTTGTAATTGTATGATTAACCATAGAGAAAAGAATCATGAGGGTTAATGTGATAAACGTGCCCCAAATCACGGTTCTGTCCCATTTTGTCATTTGCTTTTTGGAACCATCCGTACCCAAAACAGCAATCCCAAGCAATACTACATAAAATACAACCCCAAATACCGGAGATACCGGTGCATTTAACCAACCAAAATTCCCAACAGAAGATACAATCAAATGTCCTCCGAAATTTTGAACTGTTTTTGCCAAGAGATAAAGGGTTCTTGGGAATTCAACAATCACTCCGTAAATAACCTGAATCCATACATTGTTCCTAAACATGTAGATTCCTATGCCGGCAACAATCAGAATCACTGCCAATACCGGCCAACGGAATTTTCTTATAACTCCTTCATTAATTTC
This sequence comes from Lachnospiraceae bacterium, assembly GCA_045632875.1. Classification (GTDB taxonomy): domain Bacteria; phylum Bacillota; class Clostridia; order Lachnospirales; family Lachnospiraceae; genus XBB1006. Next base: position 21,468 of record JAZQXN010000018.1, on the reverse strand, counting down.
CCTTTTTCCCAGTCGGACATAGAATTTCTTTAATGGTAGCATTAATCCCAATAATATGATAAAAGTGTATGGCACTTTTACATATGTCACCACAATCCATGCTACCACTAATTTAACAACGTCTCTAAGTTCAATGGTTTCCTTCTCGTATCTTAAATAAAACACATAAGATATAATCCAGAAAATCAAAGGTACTACAATGGCATCATGGGAAAAACTTCCCGCGCCCTGCATCATCATAGGCGCCAGCATAAAGATTGCCATAATACCCTTTTTAAACGGACATACTTTCAAAGCCTGTCCACAAATCACCACATATACAATCAGAGAAAAAAGTTCTCCCAATTGTAAGACCCACAAGGTGGGAAGATGGAGTAATATCCCCAATTCCATTCCCAACACGCAAGGCAGATATTTTAAAACTGATAAAGAAAATCCTCCCGGAAGCATTTCTTTTACTGAGTAGTCCGGTTTCTTTACAAGGGCAGATAAAAACTGCTTTCCATCAATCGCCTGACTTTCATCCCACTCTACTCTTGCTCTGTCCATCCCCAGACTTTTCTCAATATTATCCATAAACAATGGGTTCTGGATGGCTTTTTCAATCAGCTCCAAGTGATTATCTTCATCCGGAATCATCCATACGGAAATTATCCATGACATAAGGATGCCAATGATCATTGCTACAATATAGAATTTTACTATTTCTTTATCTTTCAATAATCTTTTCAACATTATCAGCCCCAAATAAATAATCCTAAATTTTTCGCAAATGTAGACTTTCTAATATTATTTTTCCTGTAAAAATCCAGTCTCTTTCCTTTTCCCAGTTCTTTTACAGATGCATATGCACAGGCAATCCCCGGCTGTTCTTTTTCATAGATTTCTCCAAATAAAGCCGCCTGCTTCCGGGTATTTTCAAGAGATTCTTTAATCGCAGTTCCCTGCAACATACGTTTAAACATATATCCCGGAGTATTTGCATTCTGTGCTCCTACACTATTCTTTCCATGTTGGCGGTATAGAATCGTCGGCTCCTTTATAAATTCAAGTTTTCCTAACCTTGCAGCTACCAAAGCTGCCCACCAGTCATGCATTAACACATTTGTATAATCATTTATTTTTATTAATTCGTCTCTCAGGGCACGGTTTACCATCATGGTACATCCTGTTACCACATTTTGAATAAGCAAACGATTGAAATTCACCGTTTCACAATCCAACCCCTGATACTTGCTCATTTTATTTGCTACGACCGTCAGATTTTCATCCACAACCATCAACTCTGTAAATACCATACATGGTACGTTGCTTTCGGTTTCTACAGTTTTCATTTTTTCAATCGTCTTTTCAATCTTCTCCGGAAGCCACACATCATCCTGATCACAACACAAATAATATGGTGCCTCTACCTGTTCAAACAGATAAAAAAAGTTATTTTTTGCTCCTCCTGTGGGAGCACTTTCAACCACTATAATCTGTTCCGGAAATTTTCTCTCATAGTTTCTGATAATTTCCCAAGTATGGTCCTTGGAACCATCATCATGAATATATAGCATCCAGTCTCTGTTTGTTTGACCAAGAATGGATTCTATTTGCTCCGGAATATATTTTTCTCCATTGTACGTAGCCAGTAAAATGGCTTTTTTTTCTGTTTGATACATATTGCACCTATTACTCCGCAAAATGTTCCTCAAACACCTTGCGGGAAATTTTCTTCATTTCCTGAATTGTTGTTTCGTCTGTCTTTAATATCTCCGAAACCATGTCATCCACACAATTCCTATCAATATTCATTCCACAGCCAAAGTTCTTCACCATGTCCCATGTGTCACCATCCACTGTATTCAATAATGGTAACCCGGCTCTTAAGTAAGTAACGGATTTCATGGTCAGCCCAATTGCCAAATCCGGTAGTAGGAAATTAATGCCAAAATAACATTGATTTAAGATTTCCTGTAGTCGATGAACATCGTACACAACTCCATAGGAAATCACCCGTATTCCCTTTTCTTCCAGCATTTGAATCAACTTGCTTCTGCTCTCTCCATTTCCAATCAAATGAAAGCAAACTTTTTTATGTTCGTTTATCTTTGATAAAAAGTCGGCAATAAACGAAACATCAATAATATTATTAATATTACCCACATAACATATATGGATTACGTCATTTTCCCAATGGGTTTGAATGTTAACATCTACCTTTTTTCTGGTGAGATATTTTGTTTCCATTGGTACATTACAGCCTTCTTCCCGGATCAGTTCCTGATAATAATTACACTCTGTATATACCTTATCTGCAAACTTTAAATTTCGGTTTCGCAAGTCTCTCCATACGTTACATATCAACTTAAACACCGGATTATTGCTCTTCATCGGCAAGGATTCCGGCCACATATCAAAAATATCTATAATCAGTTCGCATTTATGGAACCGCTTGTACCATTTTGTTGCAACAGCCAATGTATTATGAGGAATCTCAACATATACAATGTCCGGCTTTATTTTGCATAATCTTCTGTGGGTTTTCACCGAAAACATCACATGGGACAAGATTCTGGAAACAGAAAGATTTTTCTCATATCCCGGCACATGTATTTGCTGTGCAAATGGAAGTTCCACCTTATAACATTTTTTTGTAACGTGATCAAAATCAGATGTAAGATAAATTACTTCATGTTCCTTCTGATATTCCCTAATCACACTCTTCATTCGTTCTTCATAATGGTTTGTTCCACTTATGACTACAACTTTTTTCATAGCAATTCCCTTTTACGCCTGCCACCCGGCAAGCACAAACATTTATAATCTGAATTCCTTTGGAGTTTCCTCAACCACAAATGTGTTTTGATTCTTTTTAAATCCTTCGGTGCTGTCTTTTTTCAGTAAAACCAACACTGTTTGGAACAGCAATTTGATATCTCTCCAAAAACTATATCTTTCAATATACATCATATCCAAAATCAGCTTGTCCTTTGGTGATGTATTGTATTTTCCTACAACCTGTGCCAATCCTGTGAGTCCTGCCTTAACCTTTAAACGATACTTAAACTCCGGAAGGTCTCTTGTATAGTTACGGACATTTTCCATCATTTCCGGTCTTGGTCCCACAAAGCTCATATCTCCGCAAAGAATGTTCCACATCTGTGGTAACTCATCCAATCTGTACTTTCTAAGAACCCGGCCGATTTTTGTAATACGGTCATCATCTTCCGTTACAGAAACATTTCCGCAATTTTCTTTCATGGTTCTAAACTTTACAACCCTGAATACCCGGCCGCCTCGGGTGGCTCTTTTTTGGAAGAAGAACACTTTTCCGCCATCGTCCAATTTAATCAATATTGCACACACCAAAACAATTGGGCTGCACAAAATAATCAAAAGAGTAGCCAGCACAATGTCAAAGCTTCTTTTTATAAACCGCTGCTCATAAGTCAAGCCCTGTACATTGGCATTCAGCAATGAAACATCATCCAATAAGTAATGCTCCGCAAAGTTTTCCACAACATCGGAAATTTCAGGATTAACATAAATATTAATCATGTGTTCATAGCAGTATGTTACTAACGCTTCCCTTTCTTCCCTTGGCAAATCATAAAGTACTGCCGCTGACATGGAAGATAAGATTTCCCTCAAATCACTTCTTCTGTAATCTACTACCCGAAGTACGTTGTATTGTTTTTTATACTTCTGTAAACCGGCAGAAAGCTTTTCTAAATTTGATTCACTGGTAGTTATAATAACTGTTTTTTCCGGTGGAATAATCGCAAAAAACAATTCATTTCCCCCATAACAAAATACAACGATAAGAATAAGCTGAATTCCAATAACACCCAGTAAAATCCATATATCACTTAGCTGGAAGGCAAACGTATCCGGCGTAATTGTACTCATAATTATCAACTGCACATACGTCACTATATCAGTAATCATAAATGCCAACGACAGGGAGTATATAATTGGTTTGCTTTTTCTTCTGCCAATATCATAACTGCCATAAATACTTACCATCATAAGTCCGGTTGCCACAAATGTTAATACGGTAGTTGCCATGGTTCTGGACAATGTCATTACCGCAAAGTAATTTATGGAAAACATAAGCATAAATGTTGCCAACATAGATGCATATAATACCACTTTCAAAAAAAACACTATGGAGTTGATTAATTTTGCCAATTTTCTTTTCATATTCTGAAGCACCTCATATTACTCGTACTTTTATTCTCTAAACGGTTAATTCTTTTTTGCACGCAATTATACAGAATAATTATACCACACAATATACAGAATTCAAACAAAAATATTAGTCATAAGACTCTACAAAAAAACTAAAAAGGCAGATAATCTACAGATTATCTGCCTTTCTTCCAATCATCCTTCTAACTTTTCTTTTTTTCTTTTTTAGCTGTTAATGCAACCTCTCCCGCCATATACATTGTTATCAAACCGAACAATACCATTACGGATGCCAAATAAATTGCAACCGGAATAATTTTCTCATAACAAAACACGCAAATTGCAGTTGCTATTTCACCACCAATGCAAAGGGCTATCAGATACCCGAAGAAAGAAATACCACCCAAAAACAAGCTAATCATAATGCCATAGCCAAAAATCACTTTACCTATTTTTGAAATATTCTTTATCTTATCTTTCATTCTCCAATCCTCCTATAATCCTAATATCGGCAACCAATTCATTAATACGAGGACCTGCATTATAAACTGTGCTGCAACCCACCACAAATTATTTTTAAAGGTTTTGGTGAAATCTGATTCTGCAAGGGTCATACCCGCATACATACCAAGTCCTAATGGTGGGGTAATACCGCACATAACACCGCAGATACATGGTAGCATTGCAGCTGCTAATAACGGTGAAACACCTACGGATGCCAGAGTCGAAATAAACGCAGGCCCAAAAATAACAACCAAAGAAGACCCAGGAATAACCATTCCTAAAAAGCAGGTAAATACACAAATAAACAAAACCATGCCCAGTTTACCAAAACTCATAGATACAATAAATTGTTCTAATTCTGTCGCCACATTTAAATCACTAAACAATGCTCCAACCATATATCCAATAATACATACTCCAACGGATGGCGCAATCGTTTTAACCCCATCCCCAAACATTTTTGCAATATTTGGCAATGAAACTTCCTTTTTATTTTTGTTCATCAGGCATGCAAAAATCGTTGTAATGCCCGGAATAAATATTAACAAACTGTTTGAAAAATATTTTGCTCCCGTCGCGCCCAAACGTGCCGTAAAAAAATTATCCTTCAATAAATAATCCAGCACAAACGGCAGTAATATAATAACCGGCAAAAGAAGTCCCTGCCAACCGATTTTTAGAGATTCTCTAAAATTCGGTAATTCTTCTTTTGGCATTGGTTTTACTTTATAATATTTGCAGAATCCATATACCATGACCAGTCGTTGCACAACAAACCAGAGTGAAACCCCCCATAAAACCACCCAGAACTGCCCTGTGGTAATATTACTGTCCGGATATAACGCCATGAAGGCACCGAGAGCAGCAACAATGTTTGAAGAAGGTGGAATCATATTCCCCATATAACTGGCATTAGACTCTATATTTGCAGCCAATTCTGCCGGGAAACCGGATTTTTTCATTGCCGGAATTGTAATAGCACCTGTCGCCATTACATTTCCAGGGCCGCTTCCGGAAAGGGCTCCCATAAAAGCACTTGCAATAACCGCAACGTAGCCTGCACCTCCGGAAATTCTTCCCAGAATCGATAAAATAATTGCAATGCAACTATCCACAATTTTCGTTTTTGTCAACACAATAGACATTGCTACAAAGGCTGTCATCGAATAAATCAACGATGTAGAAAGTCCCTTATTAATGTAGCCAAATACATTTCCCCATGTTCCGGTAACCGTAAGTAATACAACAAAACTAAGAAGTACTGCTTCATAAATCGGACGTTTAAATAATACGAACCAAACTATAATTACTGCCAGCATAATTCCAAGATATAAAAAAGCAGACGGCATATTTTTTCTCCTCTCATCATTCCATTTCGGATATAGTAACCATTCCTTTTCAGTTATATTATATATATTTTATAATTTATGTCAATACTCTTTTTCCGTTCCGACTCTATCAAGGAAACAACGGATTAAATATTGTAATAATATGTTATTTATGGTATATTATTTGTGTTTATACTTATATTATGTAAAGGAATTTTTATGAACACAAGACAACTTCAATATGCTTTATTACTTTCAAGAGAGCGGAGTTTTTCTCTGGCAGCTGAGCAATTAAAAATCACTCAACCTGCTTTTAGTAAACAAATTCTTAACTTAGAAAAAGAATTGGGCGTAACTTTGTTTGACCGTAGTTCTAATCCATTATCGCTAACCCCCGCAGGTGAAACATTCATTTCTCATGCCCGAGAATTGGTTTTTAAGGAAGACCAATTGAAGGAACTCATGGATGGTTATCGTCACAACAATTTCAAAAAATTGACAATTGGTATTTCACCATTCCGTTGTTCTTATATGATTGGGGATGTTGTTAGAATTTTACAACAACGTTACCCAAATCTGCAGGTTGTTTTGCAAGAAACCGGAAGTGAAGAATTGCATAAAAATGCTGTGGACGGTTCCGCCGATATATCAATTATGAACTTACCTGTAGACGAAACATTATTGGACATTTTTCCATTAGAGCCGGAAACGATTGTCTTAGCTGTGCCGGATGAATTAATTCCCGCTCTTCCGCCTGCTGAAAATGATGGTGACTATCCTTATCCGGTCATTAACTTGGCAGAATGCGAAAATCTCCCTTTTATCGTACTAGGCAAGCATCAGGAATTACGACAATTGTTTGATAAACTTTGTCTTCTTTCTCATTTGCACCCTACTATCTGTACTGAAGCCGTCGGTATTACCACGGCCCTGCATCTGGCTCTTTCCGGTGTGGGAGCGACCATTTTACCTTTACCTGTTTTGCTGAAAAACAAAATGTACAGTGGTTTGTCATATTTTTCAATTAAACATTGTACTTTCAGCAGAAAACCGGTAATTGCTATACGAAAGGACTTTCCGCTTTCTGATTATGCTAAAGACGCTATTCAGTTACTTACTAAGAAAATTGAAATATAATCAAACAAACATTTATACCAGATGGTGTTAAACAAATCATAAACTATTATTGACAGGAAGGATTTTATCATGACTGATTTAAAAGGAAAACGTCTTCTCATTTTAGGTGCCACAGGTCTAATTTGTGATGCTGTGGCAATTGCCAAAGATCTCGGCATTTACACCGTTGTTACCGACTACTATTCCAATGCTCCTGCGAAAAAAATCGCCGACAAAAGCTATGATGTAAGTACAACAGACATTGATGCTTTAGAAAAAATAGCACACGAAGAAAATATCGACGGTATTTTTACCGGTTTTTCTGATGTAAACCTTCACTCTGCACTTGATCTCTGTGAAAGATTAAATATGCCATTTTACGCTACCAGAGAACAGATTGCAGTTACCACAAATAAATTGCAGTTTAAAGAATTATGCCGGAAGTTTAATGTTCCAACAGTTCCTCAATATGAATTGGACAGCAGATGTCTTCCTGAACATTTAAGCAAAATCAAATATCCTGTTATGGTTAAACCTGCAGACAGTTATGCAAGCAAGGGATGTCGTGTTTGTCAAAATGAGGACGAGTTAAAAATTGCAGTAGAACAGGCATTAACCTTTTCCGCTGCAGGGCAGGTTATTGTAGAGCGTTATATGGATGCATCTTTCTGCGAGGATGTAGGCATTTGCTATATGTTTGTAGACGGAACACCTTATTTGGTTTATAACGGAGACCGTTATACAAATACACAACAAAAAGGAATGGCTCCTTTAACATCTGCTGTTATTGCACCATCCGCTTTCGTTGACGAATATATGCAAACAACAGATGCCAATACAATAGAAATGTTTAAATCCTTAGGTATGAAAAACGGAAGAGCATCCATTCAGGCATTCCACGATGCTGACGGATATTATTTTTACGAGATGGGCTTCCGCCTTACCGGTGGACGCCAGTATTTCGTTGTTAACGAAGAATATGGAACCAATGAAGTTATTGCACTTATTGAATATGCATTAACAGGCGAAATGCATGTGGATCAAGTAGACCGCCTTTCTCCAAAATACAACCACCATTATTGTGACCTTGTTCTCATTTGTTCAGCAGGCACTATAAGCAAAATTGATGGCATAGATGAGGTAAGAAACGATCCTCGCGTTTTAGATGTTGCACAGTTATCCGATATCGGAAAAACTATTGTGGCTGAGGGTACACAAAACCAGGTGCTCGCCCGAATTTGTATTAAAGAAGATTCCCGTGAAAAGCTGATGAATGCCATTAAAGAATTAGGAAATAAAGTCATTGCATATGATGAAAATAATAAACCTATGATGCTTGACTTTTACGGTTCCGGTTCAACCCACTAAATTATAAAGATTGGAAGTGAATGAATTTGTTAATCTCTGTAGTAATTCCTTGTTATCGCTCCGCAGATACACTGCCGGCTGTAACTTTGGAAATCCGTAATGCTTTTGCACAACATCCGGAACATGATTATCAGCTTATTTTAGTAAATGATAGTCCCACACATATTGAAACGTGCAATGTAATCCGAGAAATTTGTGCAAAAGACCCTAAGGTTCTGGGCATTGATTTGTCCAGAAATTTCGGACAGGCACGTGCCCGCATGGCTGCATTAAACTATATCAAAGGTGATTGTGCTGTTTATATGGATGACGATGGTCAGCACCCAGCGCAGGGAATTTTCCCTTTAGTAGAAAAAATTTGTGAAGGTTATGATGTTGTTTACGCTAAGTTTGAGCACAAAAAACATTCTTTATTCAAACGTACAACCAGCAGTATGTATCGAAAGTTATTAGAATGGTTAGGGGTTCGTCCAAAAGGCATTGCCTCATCTTCCTTTGTTGCATGGAGCCGTTTCTCCGTGGATGCATTGAAAAGCTATCATAGTCCGACACCTGCCACCGGAGCATACCTTTTAAAAGTGACATCCCGTATCACTAATGTACCAACAGAACATCGCAAAAGAATTGCCGGAACTTCCGGATATTCACTTTCAAAAATGTTCAACCTTGCATTAACAGGAATTACCAATTTTACTGCAATTCCCCTCCGGGCATCCGCAGTGTTAGGCATGGTAATTGCTGCGATCGGTTTTTTGTATGGGCTATTCCTCATTATCAAAAAATTGATTATGCCATCGGCAGTGCTGGGTTATACATCCATTATGGTAGTTTTATTACTACTTGGTGGTTTAATCTTAATTGTTTTAGGGCTTGTTGGTGAATATGTCGGATCAATTTATATGATTTTAAGTGATTTACCGCAATTTGTTGTCCGAGAATTAATATCTCAAGATTCAGTAACAAAAGAAAGCAGAGAAGATTCTTCTTCTTCTTCGATGGAGTAAAGAAATGAAAAAAAATGGTATTTCAAAATATTTGCTGTTATTTTTTGCAATCGGTATCTATTCTTGCTGTTCCTTATGTAATAAACTTGCAACAGGCTACGAACTTCTATCCATTCAATTTTTATTTTTCTATGGATGCAGTATTATGATTTTATTCATATATGCATTATTATGGCAGCTTGTTTTAAAACGTTTTGAGTTGTCTGTTGCATATTCGGCAAAGCCTCTTTCAACGCTGTTAAGTATGGTTTGGGGTGTTGCCTTATTTCACGAAACAGTCACCTGGAATATGGTTGTAGGTGCTGTAATTATATTATTTGGAATGCGGATGGTAATGACAAATCATGAATAATACAAATATTTTAATTGGTGTATCTTTAATTTTATGTTCAAATGTAGTCGCAGGTATCTCACAGATTTTATTAAAAAAATCTGCAGGCAGAACTTATTCCAGTTGGTTGCGTTCATATTTAAATCCCTATGTTATCACATCTTACGGATTGCTTTTCGGAACGACTATTTTAGGTGTTCTTGCATTGCGCTATATTCCTTTGGTTTTAAGCGCTGCCTTTGCAGCATCCGGACAAATTATTGTTCCATTATTAAGTTATATTTTTTTGAAAGAAAAAATTTGCAAAAAACGCCTCATTGGAATGGCAATAATTGTTATAGGAATTTTTATTTTTTCCCTTTAAAAAAAAGCGTTGCTTCACACAGCAACGCTTTTTCTATGTTATTTTATATTTCCCCAAGCCTGATCTTTATCACTCATCACAAGCTTTGTTCCGTCTTCCAAACAATAACCTTCTGCACTTGCAGTTCCGTTATAATCGCCTGTTACCCGTGGCCATTTAATTCCGATAGCCGGATCGTTCCATGCCAAACCACCTTCATCTCCCGGATGATAAAAATCCGTACATTTATAACAGAATTCCGCAATATCGGAAAGGACTAGAAATCCATGGGCAAAACCTTCCGGAATATAGAACTGCTTCTTATTTTCCTCTGAAAGTTCAACGCCAAACCATTGACCATAGGTGTTACTTCCTTTTCGCAAATCTACAGCCACATCAAATACGGTTCCCTTAATTACACGAACCAATTTTCCCTGTGGAAATTCCTTCTGGAAGTGTAAGCCTCTAAGTACACCTTTTACAGAGCAAGACTGGTTATCCTGAACAAAGACCATATTCAAGCCTTCTGCCTGCATATCTTTTTGATTGTAAGTTTCTACAAAATATCCTCTTGAATCTCCATGAACGGTTGGTTCAATAATACACAATCCTTCAATTCCGCCAACGTTTTTTTCTACGCGTATCTGTCCCATGTCATTCTCCATTTAATATTTATATTTCAATTTCTTTTAAATATCTGCCTAATGCATCCTGCCAGGTAGGAAGTGGCGTAAATCCTGCTTCCACCAATTTACTCTTATCCAATCTGCTGTTAAATGGTCTGGCTGCCTTAGACAGACCATATTCTGCTGTGGTCACAGGTTTTACCGTTAAGCGTTCTTCATTGTAAACAGTATATCCCTGTTCAACCGCCTGACGAAAAATTTCCTTGGTAAAATCATACCAGCTAATATATCCGCCTTCATTGGTTGCGTGATAATAGCCATATTTTTCCGTCTCAATCATATCCACAAGCAAACGTGCTAAATCGTAGGTGTAGGTTGGTGTTCCAATCTGATCACACACAACAGTTAAAAGGTCTCTGTTTTTTCCTACATTTAGCATGGTCTTAATGAAATTTTTTCCGTTAACACCAAACACCCATGCTATACGCACGATAAAATATTTCTCCAAGGTGTTTGAAACTGCCAGTTCACCTTCCAATTTTGTCTGTCCGTACACGTTTAACGGTTTATAATCCTTACAATCCGGTTTCCATGGTTCTTCTCCCTGTCCATCAAACACATAGTCTGTGCTGATATAAACCATCTTGCAATCTGCATTCTTGCAAGCATTTGCCAGATATTCCGTACCTGTAGCATTAATAGCTCTGACTTTGTCAATATTTTCTGCATCTTCTGCTAAGTCCACTGCTGTCCAAGCTGCACAATGAACTACCGCATCCGGTTTCACCTCTGACACAATTCGTTCTACCATGTCATTATTGGTAATATCCATCGCAACATACTGAGCCGTAGTAACAGCAGAACCGTCCTGTGCTCCTGCATATTCCGGTGCAATATCGCTACCTACTGCTTCGTATCCGCGTTTTATCAGCTCATTTACTACATCATGGCCCAACTGACCGGCCACACCTGTTACAAGAACTTTCATCACACTTCTCCTGAATTATCGATTGGAATACATTTTTTCATAGTAATTCTGGTATTCGCCGGAAATGATTTCTTCCCACCATTCTTTGTTATCCAAATACCACTGTATGGTTTTCTTAATACCATCTTTAAACATGGTTTCCGGTAACCAGCCTAATTCATTGTGAATCTTTGTCGGGTCAATCGCATAACGCATGTCATGACCTTTTCTGTCTGCTACATATGTGATTAAACTTTCCGGTTTCCCAAGTTCTTTACAAATAATTTTAACAATATCAATATTGGTCATTTCGTTATGTCCACCGATATTGTAAACTTCGCCTACACGACCTTTGTGAATAATTAAATCAATTGCTTTACAATGATCTTCTACATATAACCAGTCACGTACATTTTCACCTTTTCCATATACCGGAAGCGGTTTATCATTCAACGCATTTGCAATCATTAACGGAATTAATTTTTCCGGAAAATGATATGGCCCGTAGTTATTGGAACAGCGGCTGATGGTTATAGGTAATCCGAATGTTCTGTGGTATGCCTGTACCAAAAGGTCCGCACCTGCTTTTGAGGAGCTGTATGGACTGCTGGTATGAATCGGAGTTTCTTCAGTGAAGAATAAATCCGGTCTGTCTAATGGCAAATCACCATATACTTCGTCTGTGGAAACCTGATGATAACGGGTAATTCCGTACTTGCGGCATGCATCCATCATAACCTGGGTTCCTAAAATATTTGTCTGAAGGAATACTTCAGGATTTTCAATGGAACGGTCAACATGAGATTCCGCTGCAAAGTTTACAACAATATCCGGATGCTCTTCTTCAAACAATTTATAAATTTCAGCTCTGTCACAGATATCTGTCTTACAGAAACGGAAATTTGGGTTGTCCATTACATCCTTTAATGTGGATAAATTTCCGGCATAGGTTAATTTATCGATACATACGATACGATAATCCGGATATTTATTTAACATGTGAAAAACAAAGTTACTTCCGATAAATCCGGCTCCACCGGTTACAAAAATTGTCATATTTGGTTCCTCCTTTGACTTATAAGAAATATAAGCTCTATATCATATCTTTCATCAATAACATGCAAACGTATTAACTAGTACAAGTTCTCTTTGTATTTTCCGTCAATAACGTCCTTCAAATACTGTCCGTACTGATTTTTCTTTAACACTTCATACACTTCCATAATTTCATCTTTGGTAATCCATCCGTTTAAGTACGCGATTTCTTCCAAACATGCAATTTTTCTATGCTGATGTGTCTCAACTGTTTTTACAAAATTGGTAGCATCCACAAGGCTTTCATGAGTTCCTGTATCCAACCAGGTAAAGCCCTGACCCAATAATTCTACGTTTAAATCGCCATTCTCAAGATAGATTCTGTTAAGATCTGTGATTTCTAACTCGCCTCTTTTTGATGGTTTCAAATTCTTTGCATATTCAACAACACGGTTGTCATAAAAATATAAACCGGTTACGCAGTAGTTGCTCTTTGGTTTTTCAGGCTTTTCTTCAATGGAAATAGCTCGTCCTTCTTTGTCGAATTCAACAATACCAAAACGTTCCGGGTCATCTACATAATATCCGAATACCGTTGCGCCCTTTCCTGTTTCTGCATTTTCTACTGCCTTCTGCAAACGTTTCTTTAATCCATGGCCGGCAAAAATGTTGTCACCCAATACCATTGCAGCAGTGTCATCACCAATGAAATCCGCACCAATAATAAATGCCTGTGCCAATCCGTCAGGACTTGGCTGTACCGCATAAGAAAGATTTACACCGAATTGCTTTCCGTCACCTAATAATTCCTGGAATCTCGGTGTATCCTGCGGTGTTGAAATAATCAAAATATCTCTGATTCCTGCATTCATAAGAACACTCATAGGATAGTAAATCATTGGTTTATCATAAATTGGTAATAACTGTTTTGAGGTTACTCTTGTAAGAGGGTAAAGGCGTGTACCTGAACCTCCCGCTAATATAATACCTTTCATTTATTTGGTTACTCCTTTCAACTATAAACTTCCGTTTATATTCATCATACTATAATACTAAATTTGGCAACTTTTAGCAACTTCTTTTAATCTTGTTGCCAAAGAAATACTATTTTGTGCTTTTCTGCCATCTTGCAGAATCCTCACACATTTCTTCCAACCCCCGCTCTGCTCTCCACCCCAGCAATCGCGCTGCCTTTTCCGGATTCGCATAACATTGGGCAATATCTCCCGGACGTCTTGGTCCGATTTCATAAGGAATCGGTATACCTGTTGCTTTTTCATAAGCATGAACGATATCAAGAACCGAGTAACCTTTTCCTGTCCCCAGATTAAAATAATCTATGCCTTTATTTTTTCTCAAATAATTAATTGCAGCCACATGACCAATACTCAAATCTACCACGTGAATATAGTCTCTCACTCCGGTTCCATCCGGTGTATCGTAATCATTTCCGTACACATTTAGTTTTGGTAAGATTCCTGCACCAACTCTGGTAATATATGGCATCAGGTTCAACGGAATTCCGTTTGGATCATCACCAATCAATCCGCTTTTATGCGCTCCGATTGGATTAAAATAACGTAAAACCGCAATACTCCATTCTTCATCTGATTTTTGTAAATCTCCAAGAATCTTTTCAATCATCAGCTTTGTAGTTCCATACGGATTGGTGGTCGCTAATGGAAAATCTTCCGTTATCGGAACACTCTTTGGCACACCATACACAGTTGCAGAAGAACTGAATACCAGTTTTTTCACCCCGTGTTCAGCCATAACATCGCATAATATACATGTGCTGGTGATATTATTGTGATAATACATAATAGGCTTTGCAACCGACTCCGGTACTGCCTTGTATCCTGCAAAATGAATAACTGCTTCAATATTATGTTTTTCAAAAACCTTGCTCAAGCTTTCCTTGTCCATAACATCTAACTCATACACAGGAAAGTCCTTGCCGGTTATGGTTTTTACCCTGTCCATCACCTCAGGCTTGCTGTTGTAATAATTATCTACAACAACAATTTCTTCACCATGTTCTAATAGTTCTACACATGTATGGGAACCAATAAACCCTGCTCCGCCTGTAACCAAAATTGCCATTTCTTTCTCCCTCACCAATTAATCTTCAATTCTTATATATCGGATTATTACACATCCAAGATTTCTAAATCCTCGTCTTCATAATCTTCTTCATCTTCCGGAAAAGCATCATTTATAGATATTTCAATATCAAAATCGTCCCTTTTTTCCGCTTCTTCCGGTATCAACTTTCCATATGGACTATTCTTCGGTTCTCCCGGTTTTTGTTCTTCGTATTGTATACGAACCGGTTCTTCTCTCTGAAGTTTTCCATATGGTGTATTTTTTACTTCTTCCTTAAAATCGTCCTCTTCTTCAATATCTTTAATTTTAGTACTTTTCATTCCCATGATAGTTACGATAATAAGTGCTACAAGTAAAACAGCAACTGCAATACCCAATGCATAAAGCACCATTTGCATACGGTCCTGCTTGTTCTTCAATGCCAGATTCGTTGCTGCCATATCAGCAATCTCCTCATCTGTAAATTCGCCGCTTCCGCTAACACCTGAATTCTTTAAATCTTTTGAATAACGCTGGAAAGTATTCTCCACAGCATCATACAAGTACCATCCGGTTTCTCCCTTGCTGTTTATACAATACATTAAATAAAAATCGCTTATATTCACTTCTGCAGCATTGCACACCAGTGGATTGAAGAAAATTTTCCAAATTCCGTCGTTTTTACCATCTTTAATCTCTTTTGTTTTTTGAAATGCAGTAATTGTTCCTTTGCCCTCAATAGACAGAGTACATTGAGTATATCCCTCCATTGTGGTATCTTTTGCAGGTCTCAACACAATGACATAACTACTTTCACCGGTTAATTTAATAAACGGATAAACATCATTTTCTTCTGCATCATATACATACAGGTTTCCATAGCCTTCTGCATTTTCCAGATATAAAAGAGTCACGTCACCTTTTTCGAATTTTAAAGCTCCGATTTTTTGGCCACTGATTTCAGTGACAGTTTCTTTAAAATGTACCGGAATCAAATCCTCCGGAATATCATTTTTAACGGAAAGGTCCTGCCCATTATATGTATAGTTCAGTTCCCTCTTTCCTTCTTCACCGTTTTCACCATTATCACCGGTGTTTCCTTCATTTCCATTGTCGCCTTCGTTTCCGCCATTATTTTCTGTATCTGCTAATCTGGTTACTACAATTCGATAGGTAGCTTTCACTCCATTTTCTGCAACAACTACAATTGTAATTGTATTTTCACCCACCTGAAGATTGTCATATCCGGTAACAGATTCAATTGTCGCTTTACTGTTAGAAGTTTTTGCATCTACAACAATGCTGGTAACGCTATAATCAACCGTTGCAGTATAATTAACAATATTGTATTTAAATTCCGGTGAAAGGGTACCACTGGATAACTTAATATATTGCAATGAGTTATCGTTTGATTTGGTCGGCTCTTCCTCTTCTACCACTTCGTTTTTAACAGTGACCTTGCCGGTTGCTTCGGTCAAGTCAACTTCATTTGCTTCCGCATCGGTAGCACCTATATTCCCATTCACATATACCTTGATTGTACATTCACCTTCAGCAATTGCTTTAAAAGTCACTGTTGCTGAATTACCACTAAAAATATTAAAATGCAAATCACCGCTTCCACCCGTCGCATCCACAGAACAACTTTCATAAGATAATACTGACGCATTATACTCAAGAATTAACCCTGCCATATACCCATCTGGGATAGCCACTGTTACTGTAAAAGTGTCATCAATCTTTGCACTTTCCGGTATCCCGGAGAGTGTAATAGCGCCATTTGCCTGCACTGGCTGTACATACTGTATCGGTGCTATTATCATAGCCATTACCAATATCCAAACACTAACTATTTTTTTCATTTTCTTCATTTTCTACCACTCCTATTCACCGATTGTCTGCTCAATAGTTGCAAGTCCTAACATATGTCTGTTAATCAATGCCATATCTGTCATTCGAACTTTTTCATCATGATTTACATCTGCTGCTTCCAAACATGCACCGCCCAATTTAGAAATCCCCAGCATATGTCTATTTATCACTGCCATATCCGTCATACGGATTTTTCCGTCTCCATTTACATCGCCGTACACCACAATTTCCGTCGATGAAATCAATTTCTCTTTAAAATAAAGTTCCAACTTATTTCCCGTACCAACAACACCGGTATTCTCTTCACCCTCTGCTGTTAACAGCTTCAGCACACAGTTTTCTACTGAGAAGCCCGCCAAAAACTCTTCTGCTGTCATACCCGGCTGAACCCCTGTGATGTAATCTCCCATTTGATACACATCCGTAGAAAAAGAATATGTCTCTTCCGGTTCTTCCGACGGAAGTTCCTTCTGTTCTTCACGCACTATGGTGATTGTGTATGTCTTCACATCTCCTGTCTGGGACTCACACTCCACTGTAATAACGTTTGTGCCAACTTCCAATTCGTAGGTACCGTTACCCGTTACTTCGGATTTACTTACAACTGCAGTACCATTTACTGTTACGGAACTCGTTTCGTAATCTACAATAAGACCATAGCTGGTAGTCCCTCCGGTAAATGAAGGTGTTAATGCCAACCCTGACACATCCAAACTACTTAAATAATTATTTCTATTTCCCGTGGTAGTAAAACTCACCGGTTCCTCCGGCATGTTTTCATAAACCGGAATTTCAAAGGTAAAAGCCTGATGTTTATCGGTATAGGCCTCTCCCATTTTTTTGCCTTCTGTAATGGATGCTGTTACATTTGTCATATATTGGTGTGTGTACAATTTATCCAGGTACACCACATTAAACTTCTGGAAATATAACGTATCTTGTCCCACCGAAATATAATTTTTTGCAATAAATGCAGCACCACCATCAAGAGATAAATACCTGGTGTTCCAACCTTCCGTCATGGCACGGGTTAATCCTCTGATAATTAAGGTATCTCCTGTACCATAAGCACCAATATTAAAATAATTATAATAGCCTTCATATCCCGGGTATACACCGGATATCAATGAACTTCCGCCGGACACTCCCTGTTCCTGACGAATTCTGGACGCCAAATGATACGCACTAATATTATTTTTCTGTGCGATTTCCAAAAAGGTTTCTATATAATTAATGCTGGTATTATCACTTGTATGAAGTACCACACCGGTCTCATCACCAATCATAAAAGTGCCTTCAAGAATTGCTGTAATGCCCTCTGCTGTATGCGTTGATGCATAACTTAAGGATTCAAATGCAAAAACATGGGTCTCTGTTAAATAATTTCTCGGATCCATGCAATAAGCAATATACTCCGGATGGGCAGTTACCCAACCATTCGCATAACTAACACCATCTCTTAATACCCATTTATTAAGTAGCCAGTTGTATTCTGTAGATGCCACTGATTTTTTTGCATCATCTGCTGATGTCGGGACCAGATTCACACCTGCTGCAGACTCTGCCTTAACTGCATCTTTCCAATTCAATCCAGTTATAACCGGCACAAATTGCCATTCCGGATATTTGGTATGTAACATCATCAGACTGTTTATATAACTTTCCGGAAAACCAATATTCCTTAAATGCTCCTCAAACTCAATGTCCTCTTCAATAACATACTCGCTAATATTCACATAAGAAGCGGCTATCCAGCCAATATATGTAACATCTTCATACACACAACGTACTCTGTACCAGTTTTCCCCATCAACTGTTGTCTGGGTTAAAAGCTCTACAGCATGTCCCTTGTTTAGGGCAACCAGCATATAGGTGCCCGTTGTTCCGGCATCGTTTCTGACATATACATTATCTGCTATAACGGTTCCTTTTGCAAAAACCACGGCATTTTCATCCAACAACACGTGCTCTGCCCTACAGTATCCTTGTTTCTCCTTGCCATTCGATTTCAGAGTATACTTAACTAAATACCATAGTTCTTCGTCAACCATAACCTCGTCAATGACCGTTACCGGCTTTCCATACACTAAACCACTAACCTTCTCCGATTCGTCTGTCGGCTCAACTCTTGTAATCGTTAATTCGCCATCATTCCTGCAAATCATACCTTTTTTTTCTTCGTACGCAAAAGCAAGCAAACCTTTCCAATTCAAAGAAGTTATTACTATTACAAACAACAACAAAATGGAAATTACTTTACGAACTACATTTATCTTAAATTGCTTCATTTATATCCTCTTCTTTCGCCACAATAACACGCACTCATTTTAGCGCAAAGTTCCGCATAGTATATATTTATACATAATAATTATAAACTCATATTCATACAATCGTCAATCCAAATATAGTATATTCACATAATTTTCAACTACATTTTGTGTTTAAAAGTAAATGCTATTCCGCGCTTGCACGATGTCCAATTTCTCTCGTCGCCATAATCAACACCACCAGCTTAGCTGGCGGTGTTATTGTATACCTATACAGCAAAAAAGCTCATCCTAATCTTCATTAAGATGAGCTTCTAAAATTCAATTTTTAAGAAAAAATCATAGCAATGATTTGTGTCGCCATGACAATCGTAATCAAAGCAACCGGATAGCTTGCCGCATAGGCAGCCGCAACATCTGTAGTTCCTGCTGTCGCAATCAAGCATCCTAATGCAGGCGTACTTGTCTTGCCGCCGCAAATAGCCCCCAAACAATTAAACATTTCCAATTTAAGAACGTAACGTGCAAGGATGTACACACAAATCATTGGCACCAACGTTATAACCATACCAATCAAAAACAGAATAATTCCATGCTCTTTTAAAACTTCTACAAATCCTTGTCCACCGGTTGTTCCTGCCCCCATTAAAAACAAGCCCAAACCAAACTCTCTCAATACTTCCAGCAGGTTCTTCGGTACTTCCAAAGACACTTTTCCCACTTTCCTAAAATGACCGATGATCAATCCTATAATCAGCGGTCCTCCGCTGGTTCCCAAACTAATATTCAGACCTCCCGGCAAAGGAATAACAATTTTTGCCAAAATCATTCCAAGTACAATGGTTAAAGCTAATGGCGCAAACCCAAGAGGATCTATTTTAAAAATTTTATTTTTCTCATTTTTCTCATTTCCGGTCTTCTCCGTTGTGGTTATTGCAATCTTTTTAGCCTCTTCCTGAATATTGGCTTTTAACAACTTCGGAATTAACTGTACGAACAAAACAATTCCGATAACACCAAACGGATAAGCAATAGCATAACCTGTTGCTGCAGCATCCGTCGTAATCTCCTTCGCAGCCCCTAACCCAGGAGTACTTGTCATTGCTCCGGTGAAGATACCCATAGTAACATCGACCGGTGTATCAAAAATTGCAATCGCAGCCCCGGTTAATATCGCACCAATAATATCTACTGACAATCCAATGATAATATATGCAAATGCCTTTTTCTTGAAATTCTCAAAAAACACCGGCCCTGCTATCAGACCAACTGAAGTCACAAAACATATCAATCCCAAATCCTGAATCGATTTATCAATTATATAGCCAAAATGTCCAAAGACAAGTGCAACCAACAATATCCCGGACGTTCCGAGAGATAGCCCTCCAATAGAGATGCGGCCAACTAAATATCCTAAAATCGCAATTATAAAAATCAAAAACATTTGATTATTTAACAAACTCTGAAAAAATTCCAACATACATTTCTCCCTATTCTCGTATTTTCATCATTTTTTGCCTCAACTATTATAATTCCCCTTGCCAAATACTGTCAACTATTTCTATTAAATCTACTTATAGCATATAAGCCAAACTCAAACTTGAAAAAACATTCTAAATATGCTACCATATCTTTTACCGAATAACATTTAGGAGGCTATCATGCATTTACAAGAATCCGGTCAAATGTACTTAGAAACAATTTACGTTTTAAGCAAAAAAGGGGATGCTGTACGTTCCATTGATGTATGCGAATATATGGGTTTCTCCAAACCAAGTGTAAGTCGCGCTGTAAGCCTTTTAAAAGAAGGCGGCTATCTCCTAATGGACGCTTCCGGGCATCTCACTCTCACTGATTCAGGAAAAGAAATGGCCGAAAAAATTTATGAACGTCATACTATCCTTACACAATTTCTTACCAAGCTTGGCGTTTCTCCTGATGTAGCCAGCGAAGACGCCTGCAAAATGGAACACTATATCAGTGATGAATCATTAGCTGCGCTGAAAACTTTTCTGGAAAAATAGACATCATTTTTCTATTATATTGGACTTATATTTTATATGCCGGTTGGTTCTCCAACCGGCATAATTAATTATATACCTCTTTCACAGTCATTCCTTACGGAACAAATACAAAAAAAGTTCTAAATTCTATAAAAGGAATTTAGAACTTAGAACAGGGGTGAAGGGAATCGAACCCCTCTCTGGAGTTTTGGAGACTCTTATTCTACCGATGAACTACACCCCTATATAAAATTTTATGACGTCACCACACAATAATATGCGAAAACGTCACTTTTGTCAACATTTTGTATACCTTGAAAATCACATACAGATCATTTTCTTCCAAACCATTGGCTTGCTTTGGTCAAGCCCTCGACCGATTAGTAACAGTCAGCTCCATACATTACTGCACTTCCACCTCTGCCCTATCTACCTTGTACTCT
>JAZQXN010000017.1:0-100626 GCA_045632875.1 Lachnospiraceae bacterium | reverse complement strand
CGATGAATGATATGTTGATTGGATAAACTAAGCATGAAAATATAAAAACGGAAAAGACGTGAGACTCAAATTTATTTGAAGGCTCATGTCTTTTTTGTTTTGTAGAGGCGTAGCCTCGTTATCTGCGAAGCAGATATTTTCATGCGTAGATTACACATTAGTGTTTATGTTGTCGATAGTTTTGTAGCCTGAACCGCCGCAATACAAGCATCGATATTTACTCGGCATTCAGCGAACACCGAGAAGAAGTGTAGCGAAGCGGAACGGATTCGAGGTGCTTGTCGGAAATATTGTTGTGCAAATTTGTGTGGTGCTTTATAATGAGTTATATAAATCTTGAATTTGTCGAAGTAAAAAAGTAGTAAATTTCAATCTACTACCAGTTGAACTATCTATAATCAACTGTTGGTTCGTTCCATAGTAAGGTTGCGGAATATATACTAATTGCAAGGAGGTAAAAGAAATGAATCAAAAAGAGATAGGAAAGTTCATTTCGGTTTGTAGAAAAGAAAAAGGACTTACTCAAATGCAACTAGCCGAAAAACTTAATATTACCAATAGAGCAGTGTCAAAATGGGAAACGGGAAAAAGTGTTCCTGATGCGTCTATAATGCTTGATTTATGTGAAATACTTGATATTAGCGTAAATGAACTGCTCAGTGGAGAAAGGATTGCTATGGAAAACTATCAAAAAAGAGCAGATGAAAATATGATTGAAATGAAAAAACAAAATGAAGCTATAAATAAGTCAGCAAGAGCTGGATTTGGTGCCTCAGTGATTTTGCTGCTTATGATTTCTTTTGCTGATGCATATAGATATGGTGTAGAAGAAGCAATTGCGATGCCAGCATTTCGCATTATGATAGTAGTGACACTTGTATGGTCATTAATTTATGTGGTTGTGATGTCAAAAAAGAAATGATATATGATGCAAATTCCAATTTGTCTAATAAATGAAAAGATAAAATAGGGTTGTAAACCCAAAATATTTTGCTATAATATAATTAGAAAAGGCAATCGCCACAGAGTGGTTGACCAAGCTAAAGGAAAAACACAAGCCCTTCCCTCACTAGCCAAAGTACAGGGAAGGGTTTGTTACGTTACTGACAAATCAAGTAAACGAATGTCAGCAACGCTATAAGAAACATACCAAAAGACATTAAGTCCCTGAAGTTGAATCGCTTCATAAGCATCACCTCCATTCTATGTAGAATGAAGGTCAACCACCCTGTAACACGATCGCCTAGTAGCAATATAGCTACTAAGATCATTACATCATAAAACAGGGGCGAATACAAGTTCGAAGATGAGAACGAAGAGATATTTTTGCCCCGTTTTTTACTGATTTTTTCTACCCAAATAGTCCACAAAAATGGTCAGTGGGTAGGAGATGCGAAAAGCATTCGTTGGTACATCGTTAGGTCATAGAAGATGTGCACGCGGATGCTTATTTTTTTGGAGGTTAATATGTTAAAGTTAAAGAATTATTTTTCAAAATCTGAAATCATTTTATGGTTATCTTCTGTGATAGGAATTATTATTTCGTTCTGTGCTTTTGACAGGACGAATTATATGACCTTGTGTGCTTCTCTCATAGGAGTAACATCCCTAATTTTCAATGCAAAAGGAAACCCATTTGGCCAGTTGTTAATGATTGTATTTAGTTTGCTATATGGGATTATTTCGTATACTTTTTCATATTATGGTGAAATGATTACTTATCTGGGAATGACAATGCCAATGGCTGTATTTGCCCTGATTTCGTGGTTAAGGAATCCATATAATGGAAATAAGTCCGAGGTGCGGGTAAATAATATTAGCAGAAAAGAGAACTTCTGGATGTGGGTAGGCACATTTTTGATTACAGTGCTTTTTTATTTCATATTAGAGTATTGTAACACGGCAAATATAATCCCAAGCACAATCTCTGTTACTACCAGTTTCCTTGCGGTATATTTAACTTTTAGAAGAAGTCCCTATTTTGCTTTGGCATATGCTGCAAATGATATTGTGCTAATTGTTTTGTGGGTATTAGCAAGTTTGTATGATATTAAATATGTATCGGTAGTAGTATGTTTCATCGCATTTCTTTTCAATGATATTTATGGGTTTTTAAGTTGGCGGAAGATGAAAGAAAGACAGATGAAAGAACTGTAGAAATCAAAGAGTAATTTTATCCGGTATAACTTAGATTTCATTAAATTATTTGACTGAAAACATGGATAATTTTTCCGGAGATGATTGACGTTTTTGGTTAGAAGGGATATAATTAAGTTAACTTTAATTCTTAGGAGGAAATGACAATGAAGTTTTGTAGTTTTTGTGGAAAACAGCTTGAAGATTCAGCTGTAGTATGTGATGGATGTAATAACGCGGTAGCACCGGCACCAGCTCCGGCACCAGCACCAGCGCCAGCACCGGCACCAGTAGTAACACCGGTAGCTCCGGCACCTGCAAAGAAGAATAATAATATTCTCATGATGATCATGAACCTTGGTACTGATTTTTCAGTTATTATGTCTTTGTTCTGTGCATTTACGGCTATAGCAAATGCTTATATTGATGTAAACGTAAATATCGGTACATATTCTATTTATGGTTACGGATATTTTGAACCGACCGGAACCGGCGCAATCTTCTCATTGCTTTTTGCACTTTCTGCCAACGGTCTTGCAATTGCATCTATGATTATAACATTAATCAAACGTCCGGGACTTGAAAAGATCTTAACAGTATGCATGAAAGTATTTGCTACACTTATGCTTTTAATTGCAACCTTTGTTCTTATTGGTAATGCACCAATCTAATTTATGTGATTTAACAAGAGCCTGTCGCTTTTATGATTGAAAAATCGTAGGAGCGAGGGCTCTTTTTCGTTTTGATTGTGGTATAATAAGAAAACAAAAGACTGGCTGGACCGATATTTTGCCGGTAATAGACCCGGTATCGCCGATTTAGAAATGGCACCTATCGGAAGTCTAACCGGTTATGTGGGAGGACTGGATAAAAAAGTGTATTTTTTAAAACATGAAAATGTTAAGATGGAGGATTTTTTTCTTCCTAAAAAGATATAGAAAGGCAAAGAAATACAATGAATTTCTTAGAATTTGAAGCGGAATTTTCAAAACTTGGAAATAACTATAAAACAAACGATGTAGACCGTTTTAACCGTGTTCTTATAAAAAAGAAAGTGGATGTATCATTTCTTAAAGACATTGTTCTTACAAAGCAACAATACCATAGAACTTTTTTCCAGGTATCCCTTGCCCAGTTGAAAGGGATTGAGGCAAAGATTGAATTTATAGAAGAGCATTTTGATAAATTGCAGGATTGGTGGCATGTTGATCAGTTACCGCAATTTTTAGGTAAGGAACTAAACTTCGATTTTGCTTATGAGAAAGCAAAAAAATATATAAAAAGCGAGTTGCCTTTTGCAAGGAGATGGGGATATGTGATGTTTATGCCGACTCTGGTGAAAGAAGAGGGCGCGGCAGAAAAACTTTTTTTGTTATTTAAAGATGATGAAGAATATTATGTTCAGATGGCGGAAGCGTGGCTGATATCTTATCTGGCAGTGTATGAGCCGGAAAAGACCTTAGCTTATTTAAAAGGCTGTTCCCTGAATTATAATATTGTTGGAAAGGCAATTCAAAAAATATGCGATTCTTTTAGGATTAGTAATGAGGAAAAAACGAGGTTTAAAGAAATACGTAGAAGATATAAATCATAAATTGCATTGCTTGACATACTAATATTTGTAATTTAAAATTATTGAATAAGTAGAAATTAACATCACGAATAATTAGGAGGGTAAAAAATGGGCAAGAATCCATATGCAGGAACAAAAACAGAAAAAAATCTTTGGGAGGCATTTGCAGGAGAATCACAGGCAAGAAATAAGTATACTTATTTTGCAAGTGTAGCAAAGAAAGCAGGTTATGAACAGATTGCGGCTTTATTTTTGCAGACAGCAGAGAATGAAAAAGAGCATGCAAAGTTATGGTTTAAGGCGTTGGGAGAGTTAGGGGATACCGCTGAAAACTTACTTCATGCAGCCGAAGGTGAAAACGCAGAATGGACCGATATGTATGAACGTATGGCTAAAGATGCAGAGGAAGAAGGATTCATGGCATTAGCAGAGCAGTTCAGAGGTGTTGCAGCCATTGAAAAAATGCATGAAGAAAGATATCGTGCATTACTTCACAATATAGAAGTAATGGAAGTATTCAAAAAGAGTGGTGTAGTAATGTGGGAATGTAGAAACTGCGGGCACGTTGTAGTTGGTTTGGAAGCTCCGGAACTTTGCCCGGTATGTAAGCATCCACAAGCATATTTCGAAGTTCGCAAAGAGAATTACTAAAATCAAAAGCCTTTACTCTGTTGCTACGGAGTAAGGGCTTGACTTAATTTTGGATACATAATATGGATGAAAAACCACTATTGCCAGCATTTATAACAAAACTGCCGTATAAATGTTAATATTACTTGGTGGAACAAAGCCTCCACAGAGGATATAATGTGTTAAAAATAGTAGCGGAGGTATGAAAAATATGAGAAAATACTACATAGACAACATTCGAACATTAACGGTGCTGTTGGTGGTGCTATATCATGTGATTTATATGTATAACGGAGTAGCAACAGCAGGAGTTATCGGACCGTTTTATGAATTTCAGATTCAGGATGGACTACAGTACCTTTTATACCCATGGTTTATGGTGATTTTGTTTGTGATATCAGGTATGAGCTCCAGATATTATTTGGAGGGGCATAGCACAAAGGAATTTAGGCGTAACAGAACCGGAAAACTTTTGGTTCCCTCCACGATTGGATTATTTGTGTTTCAATGGATATTAGGATATTTTAATATGTCCATCAGTCTTGCTTTTGAAGCAATGCCGGACACCATGCCGAAGCTGATTTTGTACCTGATTATGGCAGTTTCCGGAACAGGAGTGTTGTGGTATATTCAGATGCTATGGATTTTTTCCATGCTTCTTATTCCAATTAAAAAGTTGGAACGAGGCAAGCTTTATCAATTAAGTGAGAAGGCAAATGTTATTTTTTTAGTTGCGTTAGTCATTCCGGTATGGTTATCGGCACAAGTGCTGAATACACCTATTATTGTGGTGTACCGTTTCGGAATTTACGGATTCTGTTTCTTGTTGGGATATTTTTTATTTGCAAACGAGACTGTAATGGATAAATTAAGCAAGTATTGGCATATATTGTCAGTTCTAGCACTTGCTTTGGGCATTTTTTACACCGTATGCTACTTTGGTAAAAACTATGCAGAACAACCGGTAGTAAATAGTCCGTTGGCTATCGCTTATGGTTGGATGGCAGTGTTAGCCATTTTTGCAGTGGCAAAAAAATGGGGAAATACCACAAATTCCGTATTACAATGGATGGGGCAAAAAAGCTTTGGACTATATGTATTTCACTATTTGCCTTTGGCGGTGATAGCGTACTGTATGAACAAATACACGGATATACCGGCACTATTGGCATATGTTATCGCCGGAGTGGGAGCTTACGGCGGTGGATATTTGTTAAATGAAATCATCAGCAGAATTCCGTTTTTGCGATGGTGCGTGTTGGGACTCAAGAAGGAGAAGAAAAATGTTTAAAGACAACTTGATACAACTAAGAAAAATCAATCATCTGTCACAGGAGGAACTGGCTGAAAAAGTGGATGTTTCCAGACAGACGATGTCCAAATGGGAAACGGGAGAGAGTATTCCTGACATTGAAAAATGCAAAATTCTTGCAGATGTTTTTGGTGTTTCGTTGGATGAGTTGGTGAATTATGATAGTGAAGTGAAGGGCCTTAGTGTACCGCCGAAGGGAAAGTACGCCTTTGGAGTGGTGACCGTTGGGGAAAAAGGTCAGATTGTAATACCCGCAAAGGCCAGAAAAGTGTTTGATATTAAAGAGGGGGACAGGCTCCTTATTTTAGGGGATGAAGAAAGAGGAATTGCAATTCTTAAAGAAGAGGATATGTTCCGGCAACTTCAAATGGTTAATAATATAAAATAATACAATATAATAAGAAAAGTTTTACTGTATTTTATCCGGGAATGTGTTATAATCATAATAGTGCTGTACCAGATGTGTTACAGCACGAAAATGATTTTTATGAGGATGAAAATTTATGGAATCAATTTTAAATTTTTGGCATCAAATGACGGCGAATCCATTGTTATTTATTGCTGTAATGATGACATTAGGTGTTATCCTGGTTAATGGATGGACAGATGCACCAAATGCCATTGCTACTTGTGTCGTAACAAGATGTATGCCGCCAAAGGCTGCGATTTTTATGGCAGCAGTATTTAACTTTCTTGGTGTTTTTGTAATGACACTTATTAATGCAACAGTTGCAGAAACTATTACTAAAATGGTAGATTTCGGTTCTAATGCAGATCATGCGATTATTGCATTAAGCGCGGCATTGTTTGCCATCGTTTTGTGGGCGACCCTGGCCTGGGTATTTGGTATTCCAACCAGTGAAAGTCATGCATTGATTGCAGGGCTTACAGGAAGTGCCATTGCGCTTCATAACAGCTTTGAAGGTGTTAATGGTGCGGAATGGATTAAGGTTGTATATGGTATTGCGATTTCCGTTATCCTTGGATTTGGTTTGGGATGGTTAGTATGTAAGGCAGTTACAAAGATTTTCTACAAAGCGAACAGACCGAAAACAGAGCCGTTTTTCAGAGGTGCCCAGATTGTGGGAGCAGCATCCATGGCGTTTATGCATGGCGCACAGGACGGACAAAAATTCATGGGTGTTATTCTTCTTTGTGTATATATGTCACAAGGACAGGCCCTGCCGTCTGATATTGACATTGCCGGCGAGTATATGTGGCTGATGGTTGTATGTTCTGTGGTTATGGCTGCAGGTACTGCAATGGGTGGCAAGAAGATTATTAAATCCGTGGGAATGGATATGGTAAAATTAGAAAAATATCAGGGATTTTCAGCAGATATTGCTGCAGCGATTTCTCTGTTATTCTGTTCCATATTCAGTTTGCCGGTATCTACCACACATGCGAAAACAACATCTATCATGGGTGTTGGAGCCGTAAAAAGAGTGTCCGCAATTAATTTTGGCGTAGTCAAAGACATGGTTCTTACATGGGTATTAACCTTCCCGGGATGTGGACTTGTAGGTTTTCTTATGACAAAATTATTTATGTTTATATTTATTAAATAGAAAGGAATAAAAGAAATGGCAAAAGGCGATAAATTTTATTTTGACAATTTTTCGGAAAGTACAGCACTTTCTAAAAAGGCAGCTGAATATCTTGTAGCATGTCTTGAAAACTATCAACCGGAAAATATTGAAAAGATGCTCAAAGAAATGCACGAAATTGAGCATAAGGCAGATGAAAAGAAACATGAAATGGACGCTGCTTTAGCTAAGGCATTTGTAACACCGGTTGACCGTGAAGATTTGGATATGCTTAGCCATAATCTGGATCAGGTTACAGATCAGATTGAAGAGATTTTACAGAAATTCTATATCTACGATGTGGAAAAAGTAATTCCGTCTGCTATTGAATTTGCAAAGAAACTTGTAAATTTCTGTGATCTTCTTTGCGAATTGATGGGAGAATTTTCAAACTTTAAACGTTCTAAAAAGATTAGAGGGCTTGTTATTGAACTTAATAACGTGGAAGAAGATTGCGACCAGCTTTATCTTACATCTATGCGTGAAATTACAAAGAGCCAGTATGATTTGCAGACCACCATTGCATTCCGTGACATTTTTGATTGCTTTGAAGAATGTGCCGATGCTTGTGAGCATGTAAGTGAATGCGTTGAAACCGTTATTATGAAGAACACATAAATCGAATTGCTGAAAATAAAAATTGATGATTTTATAATCAAAAGAGCTTTTCTTGCAGATGTTACTGCGGAGAAAAGCTCTTGTCTTTTTATTGTTGTAATTTAAGTAATGGAATTATTTTCTTACTATTTCTGTAGGAATACCATTTTTCGTATAGAAGTCAGCTACAACCTCTAAGTATCTTTCCGGTTCCACACCGTATGACAATCCGTGTCCTGCGCCGGGAACGGTTAACAGACATTTTGGAGAGGTGCATGCGTCGTAGTTTTTCCGGCTCATATAGCAAGGAACCAAGGCATCGGATTCTCCATGAGCAAACAGAATTGGACGTTTACATTTTTTCATGGCCTCAATAGGAGAGTATTCTTCTAGGTCAAATCGTCCCCACAATCTTGCTCCAAGTTTAACTAATGGATAAACCGGGAAAACAGGCAAATGAAGCTGACGAATGATTACTTTGATGATTTCTTCAGGTGAAGTATATCCGCAGTCTGCCAATATACCAACAACCTGTGATGGTAATTCGCATCCGGCAGCCATCATAACGGTGGCAGCACCCATGGATATTCCGGTTAAAATGATTTTTACATCACTACCAAAATATTCAACTGCAAAATCTACCCAGGACAGAGCATCCCGATGTTCCTTAATGCCAAAAGTAATGACATGTCCTTCACTTTCTCTGCTGGTGCGTTGTTCAACCAATAGTACATTCCGGCCAACAGAAAAAGCACGTTCAATACCACCGGCCATATCCCGCATAGCACATCCACGGTATCCGTGGAACATAATTTCCATCGGTGCTCCCGGTTGGTATTCAAAATACATTCCATACAGTTCCAATCCGTCAAAAGAGGTAATCCGGAATTCTTTATATCCAATGTCCCGGGCATTTTTCTGCCACTGAGTCATTAGTTCTATATACGGTTCATATAGTTTCCCACGGGGGAATATGTATTCATCCTTATTATATTTCTTGATTTTTGGTTCAAAAAACACGATATAAAAGGCTATATATGAAAGAAGTAAAACAATTAAAGCAATGATTACCAGTACGCATATAATATTTAGAAATAGGTCCATTTTCTACCTCCTAAAACAAAAAATATTATAACACTGACGAAAATAGAATTCAATTCGGCGGAAATATATTTATTGTCATAAGATGATGAATCGTGTAGAATGAATCTATACGGAAAGGATCAAATTACGGATTGTTTTGATGTGGTTACGGAAAAAGACTGTTTTTACTGTTGTCCGTCAAAAGAAAATGTGATTACAAAACTTGCCTTTGCTACAGAAGAAATCTACAGGATGGAAGCAGACAAGAAAAAGGTAAAAAAATGAGGTGTCAGAGTATGAGAAAAAGATTTTTTGCTATTTTTATGGCCGGTTTAATCTTAACCGGTTGCGGAGCAAATCCACCGGCAAATGAAGATACACAGCAGAAGGTGGAGCAGGATTCTGAGTTGAAGAACGAAGACACATCAGATGAAACGGATAAAGTGCCGCAGGACACTCAGGGGGGACAGGATACGGATGGAAGTACAAATATGGATGATTATTTGTATCTTGCAGATGGCGTAACACCTGAGATGATTACGGCTGATTTTTGGATCAAAAAGCTTAGTAACCCGGATGAGATTCTTATGAACGGTGCCAAAATTCAGGAATGGAATCTGCTTTATGCTGAGGAATGCGAAGAAAAGCTGGATGGTTTCTATGATTATGATGAGTTAGAGGAGCCGGGAACAATCGGCATGGCTGATTTGAAAAAAGCCATCGAAGCGTCTTTTTACAAACCAACGGGAATCGTTTACGACGAATACGGAAATGTGATTACAGACATTAAATGGAAAGAACTGGAGAAAAACAATAATTATCTGGGACTTAAAGATAATAATGTTATCCGATTTGGAATCACTGTGTCCAGAGACGACATCCGCATGCTTCCTTACGACGGAACCGTTACCACGGAAAAAGGAAATCTGAAGCATTGTGAGTTGCAGGAAAGTACCATTTTGCAAAATGAACCGGTAATGATACTTCATACAAGTAAAGATGGTCAGTGGTATTACATTTTTTGTACTTACACGGAAGGTTGGATAAAGGCTGAAAGCGTTGCTTTGTGCGATAATAAAGAACAATGGCAGGAAATCAGGGCTTGTAGGGACTTTTTGCTGATAACCGGAGATAAGGTAATGTTGGAAGTGGATAATACTAACAGCGTTACTTCCGAATTGATGCTTTATATGGGCACCAAATATGAACTGGTAAAATATGAGGACTACACAGGGGTAGATGATGAACGTTTGCCGTATGAGTGTTATATTATAAAAATTCCTGCACGAAACGCATCAGGTAAATTGTATTATGAGTATGCATTTGTTCCGGTGTCCAGGGATGTGCATGTGGGATATTTGGATTATACTCCGGCAAATATGCTGATCCAGTTGTTTAAGGTTAACGGAGACCGCTATGGCTGGGGTGGAATGCATCATGCAAGGGACTGTTCCCAGTATGCAATGGAAGTTTATCGTTGCTTCGGTCTTTATATTGGAAGAAATTCATCGGACCAGGCTATGATGCCAACCACAACTTATGATTTAGACGGTAAAACCATAGAGGAAAGAAAGGCTGTATTTGAACAGTTAAATCCGGGGGCCATTGTGTATTTTCCGGGACATATTATGCTGTATTTGGGTGAGCATGAAGGAGAATTCTATGTAATTAGCGCAACCGGAAGTTTTGTGCCGGCATCCTCCGATACAGGAGATGCAGTGTCTGTGCAGACTTGTCTGGTAACCACTTTGTCCACAAAAAGGGGCAGTGGAAAAACCTGGTTGGAAACTATTACAAAGGTTAAGGCTTTCTAGAACTTAAACAGTGAAAAATAAAGTATGTTTATTATTTATCAAATGTTGCAAAAAATATGTGAAATGTGTAAACTTAGTAGTAAGGTACATAATTGCTACTTGAAATAAATATTAGGAGGAGAAAAAATGGCAGGAAGAATTGTCTTAGCAGGCGCATGTCGTACTGCAATCGGAAAAATGGGTGGTGCATTAAGCAACATTCCGGCAGCAGATTTAGGAGCAATCGTTATTAAAGAAGCTTTAAACAGAGCAGGAGTTAAACCGGAACAGGTTGACGAAGTGTTAATGGGTTGTGTAATTCAGGCAGGACAGGGACAGAACGTTGCCCGTCAGGCTTCTATTAAAGCAGGATTACCAATTGAAGTACCTGCAGTAACCTTAAACGTAGTTTGTGGTTCAGGTCTTAAATGTGTAAACGAAGCAGCAACACTTATTATGTCAGGACAGGCAGATATCGTAGTTGCAGGTGGTATGGAAAATATGTCTATGGCTCCATACGCATTACCGGAAGCTCGTTTCGGATAGCGTATGAACAACGGAAAGATCGTTGATACTATGGTAAACGACGCATTAACAGATGCATTTAACAACTATCATATGATGATCACAGCAGAAAATGTATGTGAAAAATATGGTCTTACAAGAGAAGAATTAGATGAGTTTGCATTAAACAGCCAGATGAAATGTGAAAAGGCTATGGCAGAAGGCAGATTCAATGACGAAATCGTTCCTGTACCTGTAAAGGTTAAGAAAGAAATCGTTGACTTCGTAGTAGATGAAGGCCCAAGAGCAGGCATGACAATGGATGCTTTATCCAAATTAAAATGTTGTTCAGGAAAAGCAGATGGTCTTATTACTGCAGGTAACGCTTCCGGTATTAACGACGGTGCAGCAGCAATCGTTGTAATGACCGAAGAAAAAGCATTAGAACTTGGTGTTAAACCAATGGCAGTTTGGGTTGCAGGCGCTTTAGGCGGTGTAGAACCTGAAATCATGGGCGTTGGTCCTGTAGCATCTACCAGAAAAGTATTTGCAAAGACAGGTCTTACCATTGAAGATATGGATTTAGTAGAAGCAAACGAAGCATTTGCTGCTCAGTCTGTAGCAGTTGCTAAGGACTTAAACTTCGATATGTCCAAAGTAAACGTAAACGGTGGTGCAATTGCATTAGGACACCCGGTAGGAGCATCAGGATGCCGTATCCTTGTAACCTTGTTACATGAAATGGCAAAACGTCCTGAAGCTAAGAGAGGTCTTGCTACCTTATGTATCGGTGGCGGAATGGGATGTTCCACAATCGTTGAAAAATACGAATAATAAGAAATGATTTTTTAGATGACAAAAGGGCTCTTGCTGTAGCAAGGGCTCTTTTTTTGGGTTATCGTCCCTTTTTTTCATATATGCCCTGTCCTTTTGCATAGTTATAACTGGTGAGGTCTATTGCAAAGCATGATTGTAGTGAAGGATTTGAGAAAAACATATAAGGACCATGAAGCAGTAAAAGGGATCAGTTTTTCTGTGGAAAAAGGTGAGATATTTGCTGTGTTGGGACCGAACGGAGCCGGAAAATCCACGACTTTAAATATATTATCCACCCGATTATCCGGCTATACAGGAGAGGCATATTTGGCAGGATATAAATTAGGAAAGCAGAACAGAGAGATTAAAAAGCATTTAGGGATTGTATTTCAGGAGGGGATGTTGGATGAAGATTTGGCAGTGGAAGAGAATTTGCATGTACGTGGCAAATTGTACGGATTAAGTAATATTACCTTGCAACATCGCATAAGTCGTGTGGCAGAACTGACAGGAATCAGTGCTTTTCTTCATAGACCGTATGGGAAGCTATCCGGTGGACAGAAAAGACGCTGTGATATTGCCAGGGCGCTACTTCCATTGCCGAAAATATTGCTGTTAGATGAGCCTACAACAGGCTTGGACCCTAAGATGCGTCAGGAAATATGGAATACCGTTCATCAAATTAAACGCCAGACCGAGGTGACGTTGATTTTAACCACGCATTATATGGAAGAAGCAACCTGTGCGGATAAGATTATGATTATGAAGGCCGGAAATGTTGTGGCCTATGGGACGCCCATGGAGTTGAAGAAAAGATTTTCACGGGATGAACTATGGCTATTTTCTCAAAAGAAAGAAGCATTAAAAAGAGTATTACGATACAAAAAGATTCTTTTTGAAGAAAAAGGCGCAGGGATAGTCATTTCTTTAAAGGATACCAAAAGCGCTCTCCCAATTTTAGAATATTGTAAAGGAATGTTTACGGACTTTGAGGTGCTTCGAGGAACGATGGATGGTGTATATCTATCAATTATGGAAGAAGGAGAAAAAAATGTTTGAGCTGGCAAATCGAAATCTGCTTTTATTCCTTCGGGATAAAGCGACGGTAATAATGTCCCTTTTGGCCGAGGGAATTGTAGTAATTTTGTATGTGATATTTATCCGGGATAATCTTTTGGAGCAATTTTCCTATATAAAAAATGGAGAAATGTTGATGGATGTATGGATGATTTCAGGAATTCTTGGAATTACTCCTGTAACCACGACGATGGGAGCTTATGGAATTATGGTAGAGGATCGGGCGAAGGGAGTATGGAGAGATTTTATGATTACTCCGGTGAAAAAATGGGAAATGGTGGGAGGATACATACTTTCGGCAACTCTTATAGGGGCGATAATGTCGTTTGTAGTGCTTATTTTTGCAGAATTTTATATGAGACAAAGTTATGGAGAAACCTTATTGACAGGAAATGGTGTGGAATTGTTTTTCTATATTCTGTTGGTGACAGTTTGTGATTCTTCCATGGTTTTATTTTTGATTTCCTTTTTAAAAAGCAGCAATGCCTTGGCATCCTGTTGCACGATTTTGGGGGCTTTGCTGGGCTTTTTGACAGGAATCTATTTGCCCATGGGAAGTTTACCTTCTTATGTCCAAGAATTAGTAAAAGCATTTCCAATGTCACATGGAGTGGTTTTATTTCGACAGAATCTTATGACTCCATTTTTGCAGGAAGACTTTATACCAATAGGGGAAGAGGAGCGACAGGCCTTTATTTCCTATATGGGTGTAGAATATTCCCATAATGGTGGCGTTGTCACATCCTCTTTTCATAGTTGGTTCATGGTCCTTTGCGGGATGGTCTTTTTGATATTGTCAGTGTTGCATTTTACACAAATGAAGGAACGTTAAATATCTTGTTCAAATCGTTTGGTGAGAAGATTTATAATTTCCGTAATGGATACCGATGTGGAGGTTTCTATCCTTCGGATGCATCGGTATTCCCAGTCTTTGGTTAAATTCTCCGTAAAAATAATTTCGGAGTCTTTTAAAATCTTATATGCCCCCGCAAAGTTTCCGCAGGAGGTTCTTCGCATAACGGCAGGCATATTTAAAATTTCCTTTTTACAACAGGTTGGATGGGTGCAGAAGTTGCATCGTCCGGCCAGTGTCATAAGATCCGCATCTTCCGGAGGATAGCAGGAGTATTGCCAATTGGATGAGACAGGCGGGGGAAGGACTTCTACATAGTTTTTCATATCCGGTTGCCATTTGTAGGTAGCCAAACCATATCTTTTTAATAAGGCATTTGCGGCAGCAATTCCGGAAGTAGTGACGGTAGGTGTTCCGGTTCCCATAGTTGTAGATTCGCCGCAAACAAATAAATTATCCCAGGCAGTTCTTATGGACTGTCTTTTTAGCATGTGTTGACCTAAGACTTGTTTTGGGCCTGCACAGGCACCGCCATTTTTTAAGGTAAAATGTTCTATGGTAGCAGGTGTGGCTAATTCCCAATACAGAAGATGTTCACCTAATCCCGGAATGCGTTTTTCCAACAAGGTAATAATCCGTTTCTTTTCCATTTCTTTTTGTGCTTTATATTCTTTTTCGTTATCCCAATTCCAGCTTTGAAAATTTGGTCCGATAACTACCATAACTGCTTTGTCGGTGTCGCATAAGGTGTGGTCGTCAAGACTTAAAGTATAGACGGTTAGTTCTGTTTCATCGGTGTGACCATCCGAACAGAGCATTTCGATTGGATTTAAATCTTCGGGAAGTGCCTCTTTTTCTACTAGAGCATAAAGCACCACACTGGAGTAGGTAGGAACCTGAGCAGACGCCCATTTACGTTTTTTAGGGGACACCTTTTGGGCAGGCAATAATTTTTCATACAGATTCCATACGGTTCCGGAATAGATAACATTGTCTCCGTAGATGATTTGACCATCGTCCAACTCTACACCTACAATTTCCTTTTCATGAAATACCAGTTTTATAGCAGTGTGGCCATATAGGAAGTCGCCGAAGCGTTCTTCAATGATTTTTTCCAACTTTCCCGGTAAAAATGAGGTGGAGCCTGCAGGATAATAGCTTCCTCCAACATGATTGTCGATAAACATAACCGAGGCCAATATGGCAGGAACTTCGTTTATGGTGGCATAACAATAAGTGGAAGTGAGTTTACTGAAAAAATCCAAAAGTTCACGGTCTTTAAAATATTTTTTTAATAGCTTTTCAGCACTGATATTTAAGTAAGATAAAAAACGTAAGTAAGAGACAGGATGTTTGAGAACGGATCTAAGTCCCGCTACAGGATCCGTTTCATCCGGAGTGGTGTAATTTGGGGTTTCACTTATAACATGGTTATAACAGGTTTCCATATCTTTGTAGAAACGCCGGATGTTCTTTTTCTCAGAGGGGAAGTGCATGGAGAGTTCATCGATAAAGCGGTCCGCATCCCGGTAAAAATGAATTCTTTTTCCTTTGTATGTTACAACGTAAAGGAGATTATGTTTTATCATTTGAATAGGTTCTTCCAAACAGTTAAATAGAAAACGATGGGCATTAAATCCCTGTTCTCCGAAGCCGTATAACATGGCAGCTCCTTTATCATAAGTAGTGCCGTTTCTTTTAAAACTACCGCAGGCTCCGCCCGGAGATTGGTCCTGCTCAATTACAGCCACGTGCAGGCCTCTTTTTGCCAGTAATGAAGCGGCGGTTAAACCGGATAAGCCGGCACCGATAACGATTGCATCATATTTCATAAATTCCTCTTTTTCTTGGTCTGTCCCAATATATGAAAAAAGAAAGTGTTATATGAGAGGGAAAAGTGCTGTATCAATGAGGAACGTGATGAATAGATTGAAAAATCCCGGGAGAAAAGGGAAAATTGTGCGAAATTGATGTGTGGGTAATAAAAAATGAAAAAATTTACAATTGGGTGTTGACAATATAAACAGGGAGTGGTACGATGTGTTTACAAAGTAAACAGCAAGCTTGTTATTGAAATGAATCGGAGGTACACAAATGGAACGAGAAAATGTTAATCTCACTTCTGCAGAATGGCATTTGATGGAGTGTCTTTGGGAGAAGTCCCCAAGAATCGGCAGGGAAGTGGTAGAGCACTTGAAGGACAGCGTGGGCTGGAGCCGTTCAACCACTTTAACCTTACTTCGAAGAATGACGGAGAAGGAATTGATCCGATGTGAGGAAATCGATGGGATAAACGCATACTCTCCGTTGGTTGACAGAGAGGCTTCTGTGGTAAATGAAACAGAGAGTTTTTTAAATCGAGTTTATAAGGGTAGTGTCAGCATGTTAATGAGTGCCATTACTAAAAAGCAGGACTTAACAAAGGAAGAAATTGATGAGCTGTATGCCATTTTAAAAGAAGCAGAAGGAGGAGATAAATAATGTTCACATGGATTATTTCGTCTTCCGTATTAATACTTACAATACTGGCGATACGTTTGACATTTAAAGGTAAAATCAGCATGAGACTGCAATATGCACTGTGGGCAATTGTTTTGGTACGTTTATTGTTCCCGGGAAGCATTATGGAAAGTAGTTTCAGTGTAATGAATGCGGTGGAAGTTACAGAGAATCAGGAGTTTGCTGATGAGAATGAGAACTTTTTAGGCATGGGAACAATGCTTAATCCTTCTACATCCTGGGAAGATGGTAAAGACGCTCAGGACAAAGCACCGGTTACCGGAAATAATGCAGTGGGTACTCGGCCTTCCGGAAATACGGGAACTGACGCAACAGGAAACACCGGCGAAAATCAAAATCCGGGTAATTCCAATGCAGGTAATTCTAATACCGGAAATAACACAACCACAGTTACACCTTCAACAGGTAACTCCGTGGAAGATAATGAAAGTGATACAGTAGATAAACACCCAGTCACTGCAGAGATGATGTGGCAGCAGTTTATTGCCTTTGCACCAACACTTTGGATTGGAGGAATGCTGGCATTAGGATTATGCTTCCTTTTCTCAAATGTGTACTTTGGTAATCTTTTAAGAAAAAGCCGTGTCATGATTCAAGGAAAACAAGAAAAGCATTTGCCGTTGTATTCTTCTTCTTTAATCGAAACTCCGTGTTTATCAGGAATTTTCCGACCGGCAGTTTATTTGACAGAGGATGTAATGGAAGATGCAGATATGATGGAACATGTGTTAGCACATGAAGAAACCCATTACAGACATAAAGACCACATTTGGTCAATCCTCCGTTGTTTATGCTTGGTGGTTCATTGGTATAATCCATTGGTTTGGATAGCAGCAATGATTTCAAAGCAGGATGCAGAACTTGCCTGCGATGAAGGAACCATTGCAAGATTGGGAGAAGATAAGCGCGCCGCTTATGGCCGTACTGTCATTGGTCTGACTTATATGAAACCGAAGCCGGAAGCATTGCTTTTAACAGCAACGTCTATGAGTGGTAGCAAGAGCAGCATAAAGGAGCGTGTTACTATGATAGCAAAGAAACCGAAAATGGCAATTTATATATTAGTAGTTGTATTATTACTTTCTGTTGTAGCCGTGGGATGTACATTTACCAAGGCAAAAGTTGGAAACACGTCAGAGGGTGAATTGACTCAGGACGAAGGAAATAATGAAAATTCCGGTGATGAGTCTGAAAATGATGAAACGGAAAACAGTGGAAATTCTGATACAACAAATGAGCCGGGAAATGAATCCGGGGATATAATCGGGGAAACAGAAGAAAACCAGGGGGAAGAGGAAGAGTACGTACAACAGGAACTTCCGGAATGGTGTCCATACAGTAGTTTTGATATGAACTATGAAACTGCTATGTGGATAGAGAGTCTTTTTACGGATGTATCTGCTTATTTTGAATCCTATAACGGAGAGGAGATACAGCGAATCGGACGCTTTGAACAGGTGGGACCGGCAACTAGAGGAGATGTTATATATTATTCTACAGAAAGTGATAATATACAGGAAATTATAAACACTATGGCAGAGGCGATGATTCAGCCACTAACAGATGCAGAGTACACATCAGATCATTACATTCCATATACGATTACCGCATATAAGTTCAAAGAACATAAAGTGTATCAGGTAAGTGATAATGTTTGGTTGATTGATTACATCAATGGTTATTACAAGTATGATGGTACAGATATGGTGGACATGGAGCATAGAATGGAAGTTGAAGGCTCACTGATGGATGAAGAAGGGTATTTCCCATTTGAACGCCAGGGAGGTAGTGGGGTATTTATCTATGTGTTAATTAGAGACGGAGAAAAATATCGTCTCCAGCGATTGGATAATATGCGTGAATTGGAACAATCTGATTATCAGGCAATCAGAGAACTTTGGGATACTTACTTCGAGGATAAGCAAAGTAAATTAGAATTTTATAATCATGGTACTTTAATATCTTATAATCCGGAAACCAGAGAAGCAGTTTTCAATATCCAGAAATGGGTTACGGTGAGCCAAGAGTATTGTCAGGAAAATGATTATCCTATGGGGTATTATTTAGAAGACATGGGAGAACAAACTTTTATCCTTGACGAAGGTTGCGAAACTTGGATATTTGTTGAAGATTCTTCCTACTTAGAGTATGGTAAAATTAATTTGGAGCAATTGCCAACTATTGTTGATGCCGGATATGAAGGTGGGCACATGCCATTGATGCAGATTTATATAAAAGATGGAAAGATTATGTTTTTAAAGCATCAGTATCAAGCATAAGAGGAATAACAAATGAAGCACAAAGTCTTCGGACATAAAGAAAATGTAGAATATTTTCATCGGAAAGGGGCATATATTGTCCCTTTTTCCGGTGATAAAGTAGCAGTTACAAAGGCACCAAAAGGATATTATCTTATAGGCGGTGGCCTTAATGAAGGCGAATCAGAAACCGACGGCATTATCAGGGAGAGCCTTGAGGAAACCGGGTACACCGTGGACATCGGTGAGAAAATCTGTACCGGTGAGACGTACTGCTGGATTGAGTCTTTAAAGTACTATCATCCAATGCAATCCTATTATCTTGGTAATTTTGTTGAGAAGGTGAAAGAACCTGTAGAGAAGGATCATTTTATGATGTGGCTTCCTGTAGAAGAAGCCATTACCGGAATGGTTATTGAAATGCAGGCCTGGGCTATAAAAGAATGTTATGAGGTATATAAAGCAGAAAATCATTGAGTTTTTTGCGGAGTTGACCAAAATGCAATTTTTATACCCGTAGCTCTGTTAATTCTTTGTGAGATTTGGAATAAAACATTTTTTGTACTATAATTAAAACGAATCGATGTATTCCATTATTCACAGAGGGGAGCTGGAAATATGAAATCTAAAAAAAACATTATTAAGCTTGGCGTTAGCGTGTGTGATGCTATTATTTGCAGGTATTACTACGGTAAATGCCACAGAATATGAGGAGTCATTAATTAAAAGAATTGCACCGGATGGTGAAAATGCGGTATTTAAGGCAGAAAAACCTGCAGGTGCTGCTTCCAGAGCAATCAAATTCTCGGATGAAGTAATCCAATTAACCGATGGCGGAAACTATGCTTTTCAATTGGAAGTAGGTATGGGAAGACAGGGCGATGAGTTTATGTATGAGAGTGCATATGGAGAAGTGGCTGTTTTCTTTAATGGTTATGCTTACGAATCAAAGTCTCAGGGTGTGCATTTAAAGAGAGTTCTTTATATTCCGGAAGATACAGAAGATACTCCGAAAGCATATATTGCAGCTG
The DNA here is from genome assembly GCA_045632875.1 of Lachnospiraceae bacterium. Lineage (GTDB taxonomy): Bacteria > Bacillota > Clostridia > Lachnospirales > Lachnospiraceae > XBB1006. Next base: position 80,857 of record JAZQXN010000017.1, on the reverse strand, counting down.
CACAGAAGAGAATCAATGACTATTGGGGTACAGATGAATACGAAGCATACGATATTAAGCTTTATTCTGACGGAAAGGGTGCTTCTATTACTGAATTAGAAAATGGTATGTTCCTTGTTTCTATACCTGTAAGCACTGCATTAAGCGGAAAAACTATTGCTGTTTATTATTTTAATAGTCAAAATGAGCTGGAAGTACATGATGAAATCATTTTTGATGATGAAGGAATTGCTTCTTTTGAAACAAATCATTTCAGTACATACATTTTAACTGAAACTAAAGTTACTGCACCGGATACCGGCTCGGCGGGTGTTGATATTTCTTTATATCTTACCATTGCAGTTGCATCCATCGGACTTGTAGTATTAAGGAAAAAAATGAAGTAGGTATATATTAATACGTTTTATAGAACGATACATTAGAGCGAGATTTGCAAAGCGAATCTCGCTCTCTGCTTGTTTGCCACATAACCCTATCTGTTTTGTACAATATCCGCACGGATTCAATATAAGAATAGTTGAATTTTCTTTTCAATACTATCGTAATCCAAAGAGTGAAATTGGGTTTCAAAAGTTGTTATCAAATCAATATCTTGGTAAATTCCATATTCATTGTATGTTTTTAACTTTGTATATGCACTTTGACGATATTCTGGAACATCCATCAAACCAAAATGTTCCCAATAAAGTATTTTTTCATCACTTGGGCGAAGAAGGGTAAAATCGGGGTAATAAGTGTTGTGACCAAGGTGCAATGCACATTCATAACGGAAAGGAATTCCTTTTTCTGTTAATATACGGGCGATCATCATTTCAGATTTGGAGCGAACTTTCTGACCGAATCCAATGTTATGTATTAGATTTTCAGGATGGAAAGGGTTGGTGTCGTATGGGGTATCAATCCAATTTTTTATTTTTTGAGAAGTGCTTTGGAAATATGGAGAAAGAAGTTCTTCGTAACCGGGTAAATAGAGCAATTCACGATGTTTATAGATATCTTTGGTGCTATGTTTTAGAAATAAATCAATTGCGTGTTTTTCCTTTTTTAGTTCTTTGATTTGTAATTCAAGGTATTTTCGTTTGGCCAGTTGCTCTGCGAAATGGCGATCTTTTTTATAGATGTAAATCGGTTTGGTGTCATTACAGTTGTACCATTTTATTCCGTTGCCATTTTTGGCGCACACCAACTTGCCGGCCGGACATTTGGTTAGCTGTTTTTTTGCGGAATCAATTTGTTTTTCTATGTCTTTGCCTTTTTTGACCATTTTTTCATAAGTAGTCATATGTTGTCTCCCCTTTTAAGTGATTTTATAGAATTTTAGAAGTGAAATGTTTAGAATAGGTACATTTAAACATGGTTTTTTGGTTTTGTAAAGAGAGAATTATCAGTTGCTAATAAGATAAACATGTGTTTTTGTGGTTAGGGGTGTCTATTTTGTTTAATACGATAAGGGCCGTCGGGTATATACAGAATAAGTCTGAATTACTACCCGAAAATGAACACCGTCCAGGCTAAAAGGTACATCAAGATAGTGTTAAAAATCTATATAGAAAATATCTTTTAATTACTACCCGCGATTTTTAAAAATTGCGGGTAGTAATTGCGACTTTTTCTGTATATAGATTTTGATGCAAGCAATATAAAAGGAAATATAGGTAAATTGGTGAAATTACGGGTAGTGATAGTTACATTTTCTCTATATACCCGCGAGCCAGATAGAGCGGAGCAATATAAGACGAGAATCCGCCAGAGTACCTTATAAATCATCTGCATCCTGCTCAATTCCGTCAATGAACGTCCCACGACGGCTAAAAGATGTATCTTCATCATCGTTATTAATAAAAGAACCATCTAACAGGTCACCGTCAGGTCGCATGAGGTTTCTTAAAATTCTGTCTGTAGGAGTTAATTCAGAAACTTTCTTTTTCTTTCTTCTAAACATTAGCCATTCCTTTCTGAAACGGACGAAAAATTCTTTCTGAAACGAAAGATAATTCCTTTCTTAAATAGGAGAAAATTCCTTGGTTTCAATACAATATTTCATATAAAGTTCAATACAAAATTCATACAAAAATAGTCTCTCTTTTTTTTAGTAAAATATTCTATTTTTGTGGAAATATGTTATACTGAAATGTAATAGGTGAAGTTTGCTTATCAAACAAAAAGCATTTCTAGTAAAGGAAAAAACTATGAGTAATAATAAACCATTTGTATGGGGAAATATGCCGGACGGGCGAGAAGTAATATGTTACCCTCTGATACGGGGCGGTCTCAAGGCGGAGGTATTAAATCTTGGCGGAATCGTCTATTCTTTGCAGGTCCCAGACAAAAAAGGCAATCATGTTGATGTTATGCTGGGTTTTGATACTCCACAGGAGTATTTAAACAGCGATACTTATTTTGGAGCAATTATCGGAAGATATTCCAATCGTATCGAAGAAGGACGGTTTGAGTTAGACGGACAGACTTACCCGTTGGAAATTAATAATGGCCGTAACAATCTTCACAGCGGAAAAAATGGATTTCATCAGTATTTGTTTGAAGCAGAATATGATGAAAGCAAACCATATCGATTAGTGTTGCATGGCAAAAACGATGGTGTAGAAAAAGAAAATGCGGAAAGTATGGCAGAGACTCAGGGCTTCCCGGGAACATTGCAATTAAAGGTTATTTATGAATTGACAGAAGATAATGCATTTAACATTACCTACGAAGCAACCACGGATAAAGCAACTCCGGTAAATATGACCTGGCACGGTTACTTTAATTTGAATGGACATGATTCTGAAAATATTTTAGGACATGAGATGAAAATAAATGCAGGTCATTACACTCCGTTTAAGGATGAGAATATGATTCCAAGCGGTGAAGCGGCGGAGGTGACAAATACACCATTTGATTTTAGAGAAGTAAAAAGTATTGGCAGGGATATTGAGGATGACCATCCGCAGTTAATCATTGGTGGAGGTTATGATCACAATTTTGTCTTTGATAAAGAAGATGGATGGTGCCCGGTAGCAACGGTAAATGGAGAACAAAGCGGAATTGCTATGACCGTATATACAGACAGACCGTGTATGCAGCTCTACACAGGAAACTTTATTGTAACCCAAAAAGGAAAAATGGGAGCCACATATCAACACAGACAGGGCTTTTGCATGGAAACCCAGACCTACCCGAATGCAGTAAATTGTAAAGCATTTCCGGCGGATGTTTTAATGTCGGGGCAGGTTTATAAGACAAGTACTTCCTATCGTTTTATAGCAGAGTAACAGAAGTATAGTAAAAAGCCAAAGATAAACAGATAAGCAGTAAGCACATCCTAAATGTGCGAGAAAAATCAAGTCGTACAAAAATATGTCGTAAGACAAGGAAATAAATATTTTTATAAGGAGATACATCATGAAAGAATTACAGTTAAGAAGACAGGCCGTATTAGACAGAATGGAAGCCGGAAGTGTTTGCATCATTTATTCCGGTATTGCACTTCACAGAAGTGAAGATGCGTATTATCATTTTGAAGCAAACCGTAACTTCTATTATTTAACAGGAATTAACAGAGAGAATATGATTCTCTTCCTTGATAAGACCAATCCGGAAGAAGAAAGAAGCATTCTCTTCATTGAAGAAGCAGATCCAACCATGGAAAAATGGTATGGCAAGAAATTAACGAAGGATGAAGCAAAAGAAGAAGCACAGATTGAAAATGTTCAGTTTATCGATGCATTTTCTTCCACAATCGGCAGAATGATCCGTAGTGCATGGGTGAAAAAAGCATATTTTGATACCTACCGTTGCGGTGAAGAAGATTTGCCGGATTACAATGCAGTAAAAGCAAAAGAATTTATGGACAAGTATGTTGGTATTCCGGTAGAAAATATCTACCCAATCGTTGGATACCTTCGTATGGCAAAAGATGAAGCGGAAGTAGAAGCCATCAAACGTGCCGTTGAAATGACTAAGGCAGGCCTTGAAGATGTTATGAAGAACTTAAAGCCGGGGATGATGGAATATCAGGCACAGTCTATTTACGAACATCGCATTAAGTACATGGGCTCCGAAGGGCCGTCCTTCCCAACTATTGCAGGAAGCGGATATAACGGAACCATGTTACACTACGAAACCAACCGTTGCGAATGTAAGGACGGAGATTTGTTACTCCTTGACTTAGGCGCAAGAAGCGGATGCTATTGTTCTGATATTACAAGAACTTATCCGGTAAACGGTAAATACACCGAAAGACAGAAAGCTGTATATGATGTAGTTCTCAAAGCAAACTTAGAAGTAACAAAGGCTGCAAAACCGGGCATGACCTTAAAGGAATTAAACGACCTTTGTAAAAAGATTCTTGCAGAAGGTGCAAAAGAATTAGGTTTAATCAAAGAAGACAGCGAATTATTTACGTATTACATGCATGGTGTATCTCACCACTTAGGAATTGACGTGCATGATGCAAATACAGCAGAGGGTGTAAAATTACGTCCGGGTTGTGTAATTACCAATGAACCGGGTCTTTATATCGAAGAAGAAAATATCGGTATCCGTATTGAAGACGACTTATTAATCACAGAAGACGGATGCATTAATCTTTCTAAAGATATTATCCGCACCACAGAAGAAATCGAAGCATTTATGGCAAACAGATAAGCCAAGAATGATAATAAGGCGTTCATGGCAAAAAAACAACCCATCGGGTGTGCTATAAAGGTATCAGAAAGAAAAAATAAAGCGCAAAGAGGCGCTTGAGAAAGGAGAATTGCAAATGGCACTAACCTTCGTTTTAGGAAATGCAGGTAGCGGCAAATCCACTTTTTTACGGAATTTCATATTGGACGAAGCAAAGAAGAATCCGCAGAAAAAATACCTTGTGTTAGTGCCGGAGCAATTCACCATGAGTACTCAGAAGGAGTATGTAGAGGCCAGTGGGGCAAAGTGTATTATGAACATTGATGTTCTTAGCTTTGAACGACTGGCTTATCGTGTTTTTGAAGAACTTGGAATGACGGACTTGACCATATTGGAAGACACCGGGAAAATGTTGGTCCTTCGTCAAATTGTTCAGCAACACAGAGACGAACTTACGGTGTTAAAGCATAAGGTGGAAAAACCGGGATATTTGGACCAGGTGAAGTCCTTATTAACGGAATTTGCCCAATACAATGTTACTGTAACAGACCTGGAAAAAATGATTGAGAATACTCCGAAGAACATTCTTAATTATAAATTGCAGGATTTGTGCGTGCTTTATAAAGGTTTAGAAGATTACCTAAGAGGAAATTATATTACTGCAGAAAAACTCTTAGTGTTACTGGCTGATGTGGCAGAGCGTTCCATGATGCTAAAAGATGCAGTGGTATGTTTTGACGGATATACAGGTTTTACACCGGTACAGAACCTGTTTATGAGAAAGCTTCTCCCGTTGGCACAGGATGTTTATGTGACAGTCTTACTGGATGTGAGAGAGGATGCCCGGGTATGCAGTGGAAATCACGAACTTTTTTATATTAGCAAAAAGTTTATCCGCCAGATGAGCAAATTAGCGGATGAAACAGGTACCCTTGTTGGAGAGGATATTATTATGCCACAGCCGGCCGCCCGTCGTTTTGTAAATGCCCCGGGACTGGCGGCATTGGAAAAAAATATTTTTCATCCAAAGAAGGAAATTTTCGAACAAAAGCAGGATAATGTGGAGATTATCCGTTGTCTTAATCCGAAAAAAGAATTGCATTACGTGGCAGGTCGGATTCATGAATTAATCCGACGGGGATACCGTTATGAGGATTGTGCCATTGTAACAGCAGATTTAAAAACCTATGGGCGTTATGTAAAGAAAATATTTGACAAAGCCCATATTCCATATTTTTTAGATGAAAAAGATTCTATTATTTACAGTGGATTTGTTGAGTTTATCAAAGGTTCCCTGGAAATGGTTATAGATGATTTTTCCCAGGAAAGCGTATTCCGTTATTTGAAATCCGGAATGACAGACCTGACAGAATTGGAAATTGATGAATTGGAAAATTACGTGCTGGCTCTTCGTATTAAAGGACATCAAATGTATGCTACAGAATTTGTACGCAGAAACAGAACCTATAAAGAGGAAGACTTGCAGCATTTAAATAAAATCAGAGAAAAATTAATGAATCCTTTGACATCGTTTTTTGCAATGGTTACGACAAAAAATGCAGGTCCAAGGGAATATGCAACAGCCCTTTATGTGTTATTGGAATATTATCATGCAGATGTGAAATTATCTCAGGAAAAAGACTATCTTTTTGACCGGGGTGAAGTAAAGAGAAGCAAAGAATACGAGCAAAGCTACGATTTAGTTATTGATTTGCTGGATAAATGCGTGGCATTGCTTGGGCATGAAATCATGTCCGCGGAAGAATTTTTAGAAATTCTTACCGCCGGAATTGAACATTCCAAGATTGGTGCGATTCCGGCAGGACGTGACTGTGTCATTATAGGAGACATGGAGAGAACCCGACTGGAACATATTAAGGTATTGTTTTTCGTGGGAGTAAATGATGGTATTATCCCAAGAATTACTACGGGAAGTATGTGCTTATCCCAAAAGGAGAGGGAATTGTTGGGGGAAATGCAGGTAGAACTGGCGGCTTCGCCAAAGGAAAGAAGCTTTATCCAACAGTTTTATTTGTATCTGGTTATGACAAAACCATCAGAAAAATTAATTATCACCTATGGAGAAAGTAATGGGGAAGGCGTGGAGGCTAAGCCTGCTTATATTATTTCCCAGTTACATCACATGTTTCCCAAATTGGAGGAACAACCGGGAGAAACCCGTGGATTTATTAGTCCGGAACTTTCCTTTAGAAAGGTTGTTGATAACTTAAGAGACCAGGAAATCCAGGATATTTCCGTGAAGTTGTTATATGACTGGTATCAGAGTCAGCCGGAATGGAAAGAAAGATTACAACCGTTGATTCAACAGGCCACTTATGCTTATAAAGAGGAACGTTTAAGTGCAGAAGTGGCAAAGGCAATTTATGGAGAGGAATTAGCCGGTAGTATCAGCCGTTTTGAAGATTACTCCAGATGTGCCATGAAGCACTTTTTGGACTATGGCATTGCCTTAAGTGAGCGGGAAGAAGGAGAATTCCAAGCAACTGAATTGGGAACTATCGTTCATAAGGCATTGGAACTTTACGGAAAATATGTGCAGGAAGCAGGGATTGATTTTGCTGAAGTTTCAGAACAACAGCAGGAAGAATTTATTCGACAGGCAGTAGCTGTGGCCCTTGGAGAGCAAATGGATTCTGCTTTATATGAGAATGCGCGGAGTGAGTACCAGATGGAGCGTATCAGCCGACTGGTGCATCGGAGCGTATGGGGATTGACCCGACAGTTTAAGGGAAGTAGTTATGTCCCAAGATTTTTCGAACAACGTTTTGATGAAAAAATCGGAGAACAATCCAATGTAAAGATTCGGGGAGTGATTGACCGAATTGATGTTACAAAAAATGAAAATGATTCATATCGTGTCGTGGATTATAAAACAGGTAACACAAAACTGGATTTAAAAGAGATTTATGCAGGATTACAGTTGCAGCTTATGATTTATCTGGATGCGGCGGATAAGATTATGAAAAAGCACTATCCACAATCCAATTATGAACCGGATGGAGCATATTATTATATCGCCAAAGACCCTATGGTTGAGTTGAAAGATGATAATGGAATTTCCGATGAAACTCTTTCTGAAATGCTGGAAAAAGAACTGCAAATGGCCGGCTTTGGGCGAAACCATAATGAAGATCGTGGCATAAAGACAAAAAAACTTCAGCCGAGTGTTGGAGAAATTGAAGAAGTCGTAGCTTATGCCAAAAAGAAAATGGAACAAATTGGTGAAGAAATACTGGATGGACATATTGAAGCTAAACCATACCGGTTGGGAGACAGCACAGGATGTGACTATTGTTCCTATAAAGGAATTTGCAGATTTGATGAAAAAATGGAAGGATACGAATATCGGGAAGTTGAAAATGCTTCCGAAGAAGAAATTCTCGCAAAAATTAAATCTGAAAATAATTTTTAAAAAGGAGGGATGAACATGGGATTTAACTGGACAGCGGAACAGGAAAAAGTAATTACATTACGAGACCGAAATTTACTGGTATCCGCAGCGGCGGGTTCCGGAAAAACAGCAGTGTTGGTAGAACGAATCTGTATGCGTGTTATGGACCGTGAGCATCCTTGTAATATTGACGAACTTTTGGTGGTAACATTTACCAAAGCTGCAGCGGCGGAAATGCGGGGGAGAATCGCAGATAGTCTGGAAAAAAGATTAGAGGCGGATCCGGAGAATACCCATTTGCAAAAACAGGTGGTGTTATCCAGAAATGCACAAATTACCACGATTGACGGATTTTGTTTAAATCTGTTAAAAGAGCATTTTTACCTATTGGATATGGAACCGGGCTTTCAGGTAATGGATGAAAATGAGAAGAAGCTGTTAATGGAAGATGTGTTCAACCAGGTAGTAAATGAATACTATAAAAAACGGACTCCGGAATTTATTTCTTTTGTGGAAAACTATTGCACAGGTAAAAAAGATGAAGAACTGGCAGAGTTTGTTTTTTCCATGTATCAAAATGCATCTTCCCATCCTTGGCCAAAACATTGGTTGAAGGAATGTATAGAAGGATATCAGGATGAGAGCGTGGAAAACCATCCGTTATTACACGCAGTTTGGCAGGAGACAAAGCAGATTCTTCAAGATTTGGCGGATGAATTGGCAGAGATAAATGACGAAGTTGCCACTATACCGGAATTGGAGAAATTATATCTTGATTTAACGAATATAAGAGAAGACGTTTTGGCAGTTAGAAATAAAGAGACTTTTGCTGAATTGGGGGAGGCTGTCAGAAACTTTAATTTTGCTACCATGCCGCGAATCAGTTCCAAGGACGAAAGTGTGTTGGAAGTAAAAGAGGCTGCCAAGAAGGTTAGAGACCTGACAAAGAAACAGATACAGGGACTTGCAGCGGGATATTTTTCTTCCAAGGCGGAGAATCTTGTAACAGAAGAAAAACTTGCCTATCCAATGATGAAGGTTTTATGCGATTTAACCATGAGCTTCATGGATGCTTTTGGCGAGGCCAAGCGTAAGAAAAACAGGGTGGATTTTAATGACGTAGAGCATTTAGCGTTGTCTATTCTGGTAGATCAAGAAGGCAGGGAAACTGCTTTTGCCAGGGAATGTCAAAAGCAATATAAGGAAATTATGATCGATGAGTATCAGGATTCCAACTTGCTTCAGGAATATATTTTGACAGCTATTTCAACCTGCAGTGAAGGAAAAAATAACATTTTCATGGTGGGTGATGTTAAACAAAGTATTTACAGATTCCGTTTGGCCCGTCCAGATATGTTTGTGGATAAATATAACCGGTATACATTAGAAAATTCCAAGGAACAGAAGGTATTATTAGATGCAAACTTCCGAAGCCGCTTTCAGGTGTTGGATTTTTCAAATGATGTATTCCGTAGTTTGATGCAGGCGGATTTGGGAGACATTTCCTATGATAAAGCGGCAGAGTTAAAGATTGGAGCAAGGTATTCAGAGGAGGAAAAAGAACGCTTTAAAACAGAAGTGCTCTTAGTGGACGAAGCCTCCTTTGAAGAGACTGATTATACCAAGGAAAAAGCAGAATCACTTGCAATTGCCGCACGTATTTTAAAAGAAGTAAGAGAAGGTATGGTTACCGATAAAGAAACCGGTAAGTTGCGTCCTGCCAGATTTGAAGATATTGTAGTCTTGTCCCGTAGTACGGTTTGGTGGGATACTTTGAAAGAGGTTCTAGCCCAACAGAATATTCCTGCTATTATTACAGGAAATACCGGCTACTTTGATTCCATAGAGATTATTACTATTCTTGCATTTTTGCAGGTGATAGATAACCGTATGCAGGATATTCCGCTTGTGACAGTACTTACATCGCCTATTGGCGGTTTGAATAAAGAGGATTTGGCGGTTATTAAGAATAAATATCCAAGAGAAAAGTATTGTAAAGCCTGTGTATTGTTTTCTGAGGAAGAGGAAAATGGATTAAACTCCAGACGGAAAGAAATTAAATCGAAACTTAATAAAATATTTGGATTGATCGATGACCTGAAAAGAAGAGCAGGATATGAACCTGTATATGAATTGCTGGAAGAAATATATGAAGAAACAGGTTTTTATTATCAGATGGGTGTTCTGCCACAGGGGCATATTCGAATGCAGAATTTAGATATGTTAATCGAAAAAGCATATAGCTTTGAAAATTCCAGTTATCACGGATTGTATCACTTTTTACGTTACATCAGCAAAATACGAAAATATGAAATTGATTTTCCGATTTCCGGAGATAATCTGGATTTAAATGCTGTTCGGATTATGACCATCCATAAGAGCAAAGGCTTGGAATTTCCGGTGGTTATTGTCAGTGCTCTTTCCAGACAGTTTAATACATCTGACACCAAAGCCCGCCTGATTACCCATCCGGAATATGGCGCAGCCTTAGAAATAACCGATGGTATCCGAAGAACCAGACGACAAGGTTTCTTTAAACAGGCTATGAAGGGTATGGTTCATAAGGAAAATTTGGCGGAAGAAATCAGAGTTTTGTATGTTGCATTGACCAGAGCAAAGGAACAACTAATACTTACAGGAGTTGTGAAAAATCAGGATGCGGTGGAAGAGGTGTTTAGGAGTTATGAACACAAGAGCGGGGTTTTAAGTTATACGGATAAACTTCGTGGAAAGTCCTACTTGGAATGGCTCCTTAAAATATTGGCACCGCTACAAAACAAATATGACATTCAATTAACTACGTTTGATAAATTAAATGAAGAATTAATTATTGAAAAGATGATTAAAACAGACAAAACACCGTGGTTTATTGAAGGTGACAATGGCAACAGTAACAAAGAATATCCGGTGAAAGCGGACAAGGCTGTTGTTGACGAAATGCAAAAAGATATTAAACAGCAGTTTTCTTATATCTACGCATACGAAGATGCAAGAAGGGTTCCGCTGAAGATGTCCGTATCGGATATTAAACATCATGTTATGGAAGAAATCTTTTTGACGGATGAAAACCGGGTGGAAGAGATTGTTCCGGAATTCCTTGTAGAAGATAAAGAGAAACGAGTTCCTGTGTTTTTACAGGGAGAAGCAGCACCGGATGAAAATCCGGGGGCCTTAAGGGGTACGGCTTTCCACAGAGTGATGGAATGTATGCGATTTGAAGAGAATAAGTGGATAGAATTAGGAAGCAGGGAAACCAGAAAAGATTTGGATGCAGAGGTTTTGGCTGAATTGGAGAGACAGCTTTCAGAAGGCCTGATAACCCCTGAGATAGCCCGCCTGATTTACATCGGTAAGATTTCTAATTTTATTACTTCATCGCTGTTTGCCGAATTGCATGAGGCGGCCCAAAAAGGATTACTGAGAAAAGAGCAGCCTTTTGTTATGGGAATCTCACCTTTTGAGGCAGGAATCGAATTGCCGGAAACGGTAAAAGAACAGCCAACTGTTTTAGTGCAGGGTATTATTGACGTTTTCTACGAAAAAGAGGGAAAAATCACCTTGTTGGACTATAAAACTGATAAGGTAAAGACAGGTGAAGAATTAATTCTCCGGTATAAAAAGCAGATGGAGTTGTACAAGGAAGCTATTATGCGTGCTACCGGCAAGGAAGTTAACAGGATTGTATTATATTCTTTCTCACTTGAGGAAACAATTGACGTAGAAGTTTAACAAAATTATAATATTTGGAGGAAACAATGACCAATCATTTAGTACTTGCCTCCGGTTCTCCAAGAAGAAAAGAATTATTGGAGCAAATCGGATTGGAATTTGAAATATTCCCGGCAAAAGGAGAAGAAATTATTACGGACAGTAAACCTAACGTTTTGGTTCAGGAATTGGCCGGACAGAAAGCTGAAGAAGTTGCCCGATATTACATGGAACACAAAGAACTGGGCCTGGATACATGGGTATTCTTGGGCTCCGATACCATTGTGGTCAAGGACGAGGTTGTTTTGGGAAAGCCAAAAGACAAAGAAGATGCTTTTCAAATGTTGTCAGGACTTCAGGGCAGAGGACATTCTGTGTGTACGGGAGTAGCGTTTGTTGCAGTGGAGCGGGGACAAATTAAATGGAGCAGTACATTTTGTTCCGAAACCCGTGTGGAAATGTTCCGTATGAGCGAAAAGGAAATTTGGGATTATATTGAAACCGGGGAACCGATGGACAAGGCCGGAGCTTATGCTATCCAGGGAAAATGTGCGGCTTATATTAAGGGGATTGTGGGTGATTATTTCACCGTAGTCGGCCTGCCGGTAGGACAGGTATATTTAGAACTGAAAAAACATGGATTTTTCCGTGAATAAGGATAAATGTTAAGGAGGTTATTTTATGGGAATTGATAAAGAATGTGTAGAAGTGTTTTTGAAGCATCAGGAGCAGTTGCTTGGAAGAAAAGAAATTGAAAGCTTTGAAGAAGCAGAAGAATTCTTAGAGGACAGTTGTGCATATGTTTGTAAATCGTTAAAGGAAGTACGGGAGTATCTGGAAGACGCAGGAATGGATGCGTATGGTATGGACGATGATGAGCTTTTGTCACAAAGTGAAGTTTTTCCTTTATCCAAAGGGAGATACTTGGTTGTAGAGGGGTAAACAGTTATGACTTACAAAAGAGGAATTGCCGCTTTATTATTGGCTGTTATGTTGCTTATGAGCGGTTGCGGAAACAGTGATGTAGAGGTTGTCTGGTCTCAGGACTTAGATGCAAATACATTATTTAAAATCGAAAACAGAGAATGTACTTTTGGCGTTGCCAAGTTACTTCTTGCAACATACAAAAACCTTTATGTGGAAGTGTATGGAGAAAATGTGTGGTTACAGCAGGAGCTGTCTGCTGAGATTGAAAACTATCTGAAGGAAACGGTAGTATCCCAGTTGGCAAAAATTGAAACCATGTGTTTGCTGGCGGAAAATAAAGGCGTTGTGCTTTCCGGCGATGAAAAAAAGGCAGTAACAGCAGCAGCAGAAACCTTTATTCAGACCTTGAGCCAGACTGAAATGAAGGAACTGGGCATTAGTGAAGAAGAAATTAAAGAATTTTTCATGGAATATGCTTTGGCAAATAAACTTTACGCAGAGCTTACGGCAGACATTGATGAAGAAGTCAGCGACGATGAAGCCCGGGTAATGGAAGTTATGTGTATCGTTGTGGACAACCAGGAGACCGCTCAGGCTGTTCAGGAACGTTTGGCAGAAGGAAGTGATTTTCAGGCGACGGCAAACTACTACAGTATTGAAGAAGAATGCAGCCGTTATTTGTATTGGAAAAATTTGTCCAAAGACGAAAAAAATGTACTGAACAAGTTAGAGAAAAACGACATCAGTGAAAGCATCTACGTAGACGGAAAATACTATATTTATAAATGTATAGAAAAAATCAACCGTGAAATGACAGAAGAAAACAAAGAAGCTATTTTGGTGGAACGTGCAAAAATTGCTTTTGATGATGTATATCATGAATTCAGAGAAACCTTAAAATCATCTTTCAACGAAAAGAAATGGGATGAGTACGTGGTTGATTTTTCTGAGGAAATAGATACGGTAGAATTATTTAAGATTTACGAAGAACGCTGTGGCTTTTTAAACAGTGAAGATTAAGGAATAATTGAGGATTATATAAATGAATAAGATTATCCGAAACAGTATTTTGAGTATGCTGGCAGGAATTGGAATCAGTATTGGGGCTTGTTTTATAGGAAAACTTACGGAACCGGTGAACTATGTAGGAGCTATGTTCGTTTTGGGCGGTTTGATTTTTATAGACCAATGGATGGTTCAGAAAATATTTGGCAATGAAGGAAATAAAAAATCTGTTTTATTCCGTTTGCCGGTGTATTTACTTTTAGCCGTTTTATTAATAATGGTTCCGCTGTATGTGTCCATGCCGGAGATTGCGGTCCGGATCGGTAGAAGTTTTGGAATAGCCTTTTTGCTTTTGGCATTGTGGCGTTTTTTCACATTTACTACTGTGGAAGAAGAAAGAATACACAAAAATGAAAGTGACAGAAAGAAGGAAATGTAAGAATGAAACAGGGAAGCTTATCGATTAATAGTGAAAATATTTTTCCTATAATTAAAAAGTGGTTATACTCTGACCATGATATTTTTGTAAGAGAGTTAGTGTCCAATGGATGTGACGCCATCACAAAGTTAAAAAAACTGGATATGATGGGAGAATACCGTCTCCCGGAAGGTTTCGAACCGAAGATTCAAGTGATTGCTGATGCAATGGAAAAGACCTTGACTTTTGTAGACAACGGTTTGGGAATGACTGAGGAAGAAGTAGAAGAATACATTAATCAGATCGCTTTTTCCGGAGCAACGGACTTTTTAAATAAATATAAGGACAAAACCAATGAAGACCAGATTATTGGTCATTTTGGTTTGGGCTTTTATTCCGCATTTATGGTGGCAGATGAGGTACACATTGATACTTTGTCCTATAAAGCGGGTGCTACTCCGGTTCATTGGGAATGTGACGGAGGTACGGAGTACGAGATGGAAGAAGGGGAACGCACCGAAGTTGGTACTACCATTACCCTTTTCTTAAATGAAGATTGTTTAGAATTTGCAAATGAATACCGTGTAAGAGAAGTTCTGAATAAATATTGTTCCTTTATGCCAACAGAAATCTTTTTGAAGAATGCAAACGCAGAGCCGAAAAAAGATGAAGAAGGTAATATTATTCAGGAAGAGCCGGTGGCAATAAATGACATTCATCCACTTTGGACAAAGAATCCAAGCGAGTGTGAAGATGAGGAATACAAGGAATTCTACCGTAAAGTATTCCATGATTACAAAGAGCCTTTATTCTGGATTCATTTAAATATGGATTATCCGTTTAACTTAAAAGGTATTTTATATTTCCCAAAGATTAATTCGGAATATGACTCTTTGGAAGGAACCATTAAATTATACAACAATCAGGTGTTTATTGCAGACAACATTAAGGAAGTTATTCCGGAATTTTTAATGTTGTTAAAGGGTGTTATTGATTGCCCTGATTTGCCGTTAAATGTTTCCAGAAGTGCTTTGCAAAATGATGGATTTGTTCGTAAGATTTCAGAGTATATTTCCAAAAAAGTGGCAGACAAACTTTCCGGAATGTGCAAGACGGATAAAGAAAATTACGAAAAATTCTGGGATGATATTAGTCCGTTCATTAAATTTGGTTGCTTAAAAGATGAAAAATTCTGCGATAAGATGAATGATTACATTTTGTTTAAGGATTTGGAACACAAATACATTACTTTGCCGGAATTACTGGTAGCAGAAGAAAAAGAGCCGGAGGACAATCCTGAAGTAGAAGATAACGCCGGTGAAAAAGCGGAGACTGAGCCGGCCACAATTTACTATGTGACAGATGAAGTACAGCAAAGTCAGTATATTAATATGTTTAAAAGCAGTAACAAACAGGCTGTTATCTTAAATCATAACATTGATAATTCATTTATTACACAGTTGGAACATCGCAACAGCAATTATCGTTTTGTGCGTATTGATGCTGAGGTTATGGATGAATTAAAGGCTGAAGGTGATAGCACAGAACTTGAGGAAAGCACATCTGTTTTATCTGAAGTGATGAAAAAAGCATTGAAAAAAGATGCATTGCAGGTAAAGGTGGAACGATTGAAGGATTCCGGAATTTCTGCCATTTTAACACTGTCTGAAGAAGGCAGAAGAATGCAGGAAATGATGAGAATGTATGGAATGGGCGGAATGGATCCGAATATGTTTGCCGGAGAAGAGAGCCTTACGTTAAATGTTGCAAGTCCTTTGGTTCAGTATATTTTAGAACATAAGGATGAAGAGGATGCAAATTTATTTGCGGCTCATATTTATGATTTGGCCTTAATCGCAAATCGTCCGTTAAATCCGGAAGAAATGACCGGTTTTGTAAATCGTAGCAATGAAATTATGCTGGCATTAGCAAAAAAATAAAAATAATATAAAAAAAGCATATTGACAACAGTAAATAAATGTTATATTATGGTGTTGGTTAGCAAAGGCTAACCAACATTTTTTGCCTTCGGTTAGCAAACGCTAACTGTTAGAATATGAAAAGCAGTAAGAAAGGAGGATTAATTATGTGGGAAGAACTTGTTTTACTTCATTGTTCACCTACTCTTGCAGGAATGAAAACAGGAAGCATGTTTTCCTGTGACGTGCCTGATGAAGAGAAAATGAAGGAGATGATTCGTCGTTTGAACCGCATATTTGTGAAAAAGGGCGTAAGAGTATTACCACTACGGCTCAAAGATGGTAAAGCTTTAATTTATATTTACCGCCCAAATCACTTAATCCAGGACTTTCAAGATGAAAAAGTATGTCAGCTTCTTCATGCAAAGGGTTATACTTGCAATAATCCTGAACGATGCGTGGTGCAACTAATTCACAAACTAAACGATTCCCTTGATTTCCCTCACGAGATTGGACTGTTTCTCGGCTACCCTCTTGAAGATGTTTGTGGATTTATGAATAACGCAAATTGCAGTAAATGTGTCGGATGTTGGAAAGTATACGGTGATGAAGAAGCTGCCAAAAAACTTTTTGCCAAATACAAAAAATGTACAGATGTGTATAGAGATTGTTGGGCAAACGGCAGGAGTCTGGAACGTCTTACTGTGGCTTCATAACATGATAATATCCGGCAATGGTATTCATGGATTGTGTGAATTCATCTCATTGCCGGCAAACTTAATCTCCGAAGAGAGCACCTTGTGAAATGATTTTCATTTTTCAGGTGTTTTTTTCATTTTTTAAAGAGTTTTTTTGTTGAATATCGTCGTCTAATGTATTATTCTTATAGTGAGAATTTATATCTAACGAGAAGATTGCATTTACATAAAAATATTGTGGGGGAAGACTATGCTGAAAGAAATCATCCAACATTTGAACGAAGGTGTTTTAATTATTGACGCAGACACCAGTGAAATGGTGTTTGCAAATCAAAAATTTATAGAGTTGACCCATATGGATGAAGACTATATTGGAAAAAAATGTTATGAGGTTTTATTGGATCAGGATGAGGTTTGTGGTCATTGTATCAGAGCCAGAGAAATGCAGGATGTATGCCGAAATGTACGCAATGTGTCGGGAGTATCCAGGTTCATGTTAAAGGGTTACAACTTTACGGAAAATGGGAAAAGATATCACGTTGAATTCATGCTGGACCGTACGGAAACCTATAATGCGTTAAGAGCCAGCGATGAAAGTGCCCAGACATTATCCGTAGCATTGGAACACTCAAACTTAATATATTGGGAATATGATTTTGAAAAAAAACAGTGCCGAAGAGGGGAACATTACCTGGAAATGATCGGTGGGGATGAAATCGCACGAAATATTCCGGCAGAGGTTGATAAAACCCGAATGGTTGTTAAGGCTGATATTCCTAAGTTGAAAAGATTGTATAATCGTCTGATTAATGGGGAAGATGACGTTGCTGATGAAATGCGTATTAATTATCTTTCCGGCGTTCAATGGGGAAAAATTCGTCTTACTACAATCTATGACGATAAACACAACCGTATCAAGGCAGTTGGTACCATTGAAAATACCCAGCTGAGCAAGGAAATGGAAGAAAGCCTTGCCATTGTTTCGGAGCAGAACAAGATGCGTTTGTTCACTTACGACTTTGAAACAAAGCGTGCAAAGTTTTATAAAACTAAGCGAAAAGGTAAAGTTCAGGAGGTAGATTTAAGTAACAGCCTGGAAATGATTCGTATACAGGAAAAGATTCATCCTTTGGATTTGCATATTTTACAAAATGCAATAGAGAAGCTGCAAAAGGGTCAGGAACATGAAGAGATCATTGTCCGTATTCAGGAAAAAGATGACGGAGAATTTAGTTATTATGCTCTGGCATTTACCATGACATGGGATTCCGAAGGAAACCCGGATAAACTGTTGGGTACTTGTAAAGAAATTAATGAACAGGTCAAGAAGGAACGTTCCTACAAGAGTCAGTTAGCGTACATGGATAACTACAAAAAATCCTCCCTTGCCTACGTAGAAATTGAAGTTGACAAAAATAAATTAGACAACGTAAAAACCAAATATCCTTCTCTCAGAAAAGGTGTAGACGGCCATAGTATTGAAAACTGGACAGAGTTGTTGTGTAAAAATACGTTGAGTGAAGAAGGCAGAAATGCCATTATGGAAAACTTTAACCAGGAAAATCTCAGAAAACGGTTTGAAAGAGGTTACACCAGGTTTAAAATCCTTATTCCGTATCAGTTGCAGCCGGACTATAAAGCATGGTTGGGATTTACCACTACATTATTGTTAAATCCTGCAACCTCCAGATTGGAAGGATATGTATTTGTTGCTGATGAAACAGAGCGTAAACAAAGTGAAGCTATCACCAACTCTATTGTAGAAATCAGTTATGAAGTGGTAGTAATTATTGACATGTATACCGGTGAAATTGCGGATCGGTACATGTTCTCCAACCAGTTTAGGAATACTTTGGTTAATCATAATTATTACCAGGAGAGCGCTGTGGAACAGAAATGTTTTGTGGTAGAAGAAGACAGGGAGCGCTTGTTTGAAAGCTTCCGTATCGAAAATCTTCGAGACAAAATGTTTACTATAGGCGAATATACAGATTATTTTTCAGTAAGAGGAAATGACGGAAAATTATACCGTAAAAAAGTAGTTTGCTCCCGATTGGAAGGCTTTGAAAACAAGATGATGATTACCATCCAGGATATTTCTGATATTTATTTCCGGGAGTTGGAAAAACAAAACGAATTAAGCAGAGCCTTAAAAAAGGCAGAAGAAGCAGCAGGTGCAAAGACAGAATTTTTATCCCGTATGAGTCACGATATCCGTACCCCATTAAACGGTGTGTTAGGTATGACACGTATCGCCATGGAAGAGACACAGGAGGCAAATATCAAAGAATATTTGGAAAAAATTATGGTTTCCGGTCAGTTACTGATCTCTTTGGTTAATGATATTTTGGACTTTACCAAGATTGAAGGCCATAAGATGGAGCTTCATCCGGAAAGTTATGATATGCAGGAATTCGGGGAATTAATTGAAAATGTTATCGGAGAACAGTGCCGGCAGAAACGACAGGAATTCCAATTCCGCATTGATGATATTAAAAATTTGTGTATCCATGTGGATAAGTTAAGGTTTAATCAGATTTTTATCAACCTGCTTTCCAATGCGGTTAAGTATACTCCGGAGTACGGCACGATAACCTTTGATGCTAAAATCGTTACCGGGACAGAACGGCTGAAGAAAATCCGATTTGTGGTAGAAGACAACGGCCAGGGTATGTCAGAAGAATTTTTAGTAAATGCTTTTGACGCATTTGCCCAGGAAAGTGTAGCCATTACAGCCCGAAGAGACGGAAGCGGTCTGGGATTAGCTATTGTAAAACAGCTGGTTGATTTAATGAACGGCGAGATAGAATTGGAAAGTGTTGTAGAAGAAGGAACCAAAGCAACGGTAACCTTAAGTGTGCCCGTGACACAAAAAAGTAACGAACAGTCACAAACTGCTGTGGATACTTCTGTACTCTTTGGAAAGAGAATTCTTATTGCTGAAGACCAGCCGATGAACGTGATGATAGTTCAGAAGATTTTAGGAAAATGGGGCGTGGAAACAGAGGTGGCTGAAAATGGTGTGCGTGCCGTTCAGATGTACCAGGAATCTCCGTTGAATTATTATTCTGCCATTATGATGGATATTCGTATGCCGCTAATGGATGGAATGGAGGCAACCCGAATTATCCGTGCATCCGCCCGTTCTGACAAAAATCTTCCGATCGTGGCTATGACGGCAAATGCATTTTCAGATGACAGAAAAGCCAGCATGGATGCAGGAATGAATGCCCATCTGGCAAAACCAATCAATCCGGATGAGGTGTTTGCTACATTCAGTGCATTAATCAAATAATGTAATACATATATATTTTGTGCTTTATGATGAATGGCAAATGTGATATAATATTTGTTTGAAGAAGTGAGTGCGAATAATCAAATAGGAGAAAAATATGGCGTACAGTAAGGAAAATTATATCAAAGTAAAGCGAGATTATTTTTTACAGGGCATGTTTGTGGAAGGAGAAGTTTATTTCATGAACAAAGGTGTCCCGGTATTGTTATGCTTAAATTGTATTATTACAAAAAATATTCTGGAGAGTTTAAGTAATTACGAAGAGGCTATGGGCTTTTTATATGTTGAAAAAGAAGCTGCAGACGGAATTATCCAGCAGTACGAGTATTTTGCACAAAATGAAAGCTATATCCTTAATGATTATGTGAAGCATGAAGAACAGGTAAAAGAAATTTTTGATGAAGTATACGCGTCCGGCGCGTTGTCATCAAATAAAACAAAGCGTCTGTCAAAGCAGATTCAGAATATGATTAACTTTGTAGATGCTTCTTTATTGGTGCAGTGTACTACATATTTGCGCGATACCAGTGAGTATTTATACCAGCATAGTATGAGCGTTGCATTAATCAACGGTCTTATGGCAAAATGGCTGAATTTATCAAAGGTGGATTCAGAGCGTTTGATTTTAGCAGGACTGTTACATGATATCGGAAAGATTAAGATTCCGATTACCATTTTGGACAAGCCTGCAAAGCTTACCGACGAAGAATACCGGATTGTGAAGTTACACCCATTGTTCTCTGTTGACTTGTTAAAAGAAGCAGGTGTGGGAGATGAAGAGATTTACGCAGCAGTCCGTGGACATCATGAGAAAATGAATGGTGCAGGCTATCCGGACGGATTGGTAGGCAGCCAGTTATCCCTTTTTACTAAGATTACTACCATTTCTGATATTTATGATGCCATGGTTGCAAAGCGTACATACAAAGAGGCAGTATCTCCATTAGAGGTACTGGACTTGTTTGCAAAACAGAAATATTCAGAACTGGATATTGAATTGATAGAAGTATTTCTTGATATGATGACAGAAGAGTTTAAAGGAAAACGTGTAATTTTGTCAGATGGTTCATTTGCTATCATTAAATTTATTGACAAGAGACAATTTATGTATCCGTTAGTAGAGGTACACGGTAAAGTTGTTCAGCTGAATAAAGAATTACGATGCGTGGCAATTTGTGACTAATATGGAAATGGTCCATCAATCATATAGAGATTTAGGAGGAATCAGATAAGATGAGTCGGTTTTTAGAAGGCTTCCGTATGGCAGGGGGAGATGTAAAAGGAGTTATGGACCGGTTTGTTGAAGATGAAGAACTGTTTCGTGAGTGCTTACAGCAATTTGTTGAAGAGGATGGATTTGACAAATTAAAAGCAAGTATTGAAGCAGAAAATTATAAAGAAGCTTTTGAGCATGCACATGCAATCAAAGGCGTTACAGGCAATTTGGGAATCATACCGGTATATAGCCGGATGTGTAATCTGGTGGAATCATTAAGATATGATAAATTGGAAAATGTTGCGGCAGAATTAGAAGAAGTTTTAAATGCCTATGCTGATTTTATTGAAAAATATAACGAAATGATATAGGGGAATGGAATGCTTAAATTTATATCTTGGAATGTAAACGGAATACGTGCATGTATGCAAAAAGGATTTATGGATTTTTTTGAATCCCAAAATGCGGATATTTTTTGCATTCAGGAAAGCAAGGTTTCAGCCGGACAGATAGAGCTTGATTTGCCGGGATATTTTCAGTACTGGAATTATGCGGAGAAAAAAGGGTATTCCGGAACTGCGATTTTTACAAAAACAGAACCATTGTCGGTTGCATATGGAATCGGCATGGAGGAGCATGATAAAGAAGGCCGTGTTATCACGTTGGAATTTGAAGATTATTACTTCATAACGGTATATACACCAAATTCCAAGCAGGAATTGGAACGTTTGGATTATCGCCAAAAGTGGGAAGATGATTTTTTGGCATATTTGGAAAACCTGCGTAAAAATAAACCGGTTATCTTTTGCGGGGACTTAAATGTTGCCCATAAAGAGATTGACCTTAAAAATCCAAAGACCAACCACCACAGTGCCGGATTTACAGACGAAGAGAGAAATAAATTTTCTGCAGTGTTAGAAAAAGGATATATTGACACATTCCGTTATTTTTATCCGGACATGACGGATATATACAGTTGGTGGTCCTATCGTTTTAAAGCAAGAGAAAAAAACGTAGGATGGAGAATTGACTATTTTGTCACATCAGAGGAATTAAAAAACAGACTGGCAGATGCAAAGATTCATACGGAAGTTATGGGTTCGGATCACTGCCCGATAGAACTTAACATAAAGAATTAGGAGAACAGACAGACATGAGAATGGAGCAGCTTGTAGGGGAAAGATTTAAAGAAAGACCGTCAGATTGTGTGATTGACAGTCATGCACTTATGATTCGTGGAGGATATATGAAGCCGGTGGCAAACGGTATTTTTTCATCCAATCCGCCATTGGTAAGAATTACTCAAAAAATCAGCGACATTATCCGCAAGGAAATGAATGCGTTAGACGGACAGGAGGTTTTATTCCCGGTAGTTATGCCTGCAGAGCTTTGGGCAGAATCAGGAAGATATGAAAGCGTAGGGAAGGAACTTTTACGTTTTTCCGACAGAAGCGATTCCAAGATGGTTCTTGGTATGACTCACGAAGAGGCAGCAGTACAGTTAGTAAGAGAATATGGCGGAAGTTATAATAAATATCCGTTTATGATATATCAGATTCAGACGAAATTCCGTGATGAGGCCAGACCACGTGCGGGATTAATCCGTGTACGTGAGTTTACCATGAAGGATGCTTATTCTTTCCACACAACAGTAGAAGATATGGAGCAGTACTATGAAAAAGTAAGAGCAGGATATCATCGTATTTTTGCAAAAGCAGGTATTCCTGAGGTGATCGATGTGGAAGGCGATTCCGGTATGATGGGAGGAAGCATTTCCCATGAATTTATGTTAGTAACTCCGGTGGGAGAGGATACACTGGCTATTTGCCCGGAATGCGGATATCGTTCTAATTTGGAATCTGCAGAATGTATTTATGAAGCACCGGCAGCAGAGAAAAATGATGTTATGCCGGAATTGGTTTATACACCGGATTGCAAAACTATTGAAGATGTATGTAATTTCTTAAAGACCGATGTGAAGAAGTCCTGTAAAGCAGTAGCTTATCAGGGGGAAACCAGTGGGGAATATGTACTTGTATTTATTCGCGGGGATTTAGAAGTAAATGAAACCAAAGTGAAAAATGCGGTTGGTGAAGACCTGGTGGTTGCAGATATTCAGCCGGGACATGGTTTGGTTGCCGGATTTATGGGACCATATCAGTTGGAATATACAGGTAAAATCCTTGTAGATGCTTCTTTAAAAGGTTTGCAGGATGTGGCAATGGGCGGAAACAAGGAAGATTATCACTTTACCCATGTAAATATGGAGAGAGATTTACCGAATCTTGTTTTTGGAGATTACGGCAAGATTCAGCAGGACAGCGTGTGTCCGTGCTGCAAGAAGCCGATTATCAATTTAGAAAGAGGAATTGAAGTAGGTAATATTTTCCAGTTAGGCAAAAAATACACCATTCCTATGAATATGGAATATTTGGATGAAAATAGTCAAAGACAGACCCCATACATGGCTTGTTACGGTATTGGTGTAGGCCGTTTGGCAGCGTCTGTATGTGAAGCACATCACGATGAGTACGGACCAATCTGGCCGATGAGCATTGCTCCGTGGCAGGTTCATATTTGCTGTATCCGTAGTGACGTGGAAGAAGTTAAGGCTTATGCGGAAAAACTTTACACCCAATTGCAACAGGTCGGTGTTGAAGTGATTATAGATACCAGAGAAATTCGTCCGGGAGCTATGTTCTCCGATGCAGATTTGCTTGGTGTTCCTTTGAGAGTTGTTGTAAGTCCGAAGAACTTAGAAGCAGGATGTCTGGAAGTAAAGAGCAGAGATAAAGTTTTAGATGAAAAAATTCCATTGGCTGAAATAGAAGATTATCTGAAGAAAGAGATTGAAAAGAGACTGGCATGAATTTAAAGGAATTATTAGTAAGTAAACAGCTTCCGATACAACATCGGTTTTACAATTTAACAACGTTGTTATATGCCGCTGTAGGTGTAATCGGTTTTGTGGTTTGTTCTGTATTTCATGTGCAACAGGGAATCACATGGGGGACTTTGGTCTTTTCTATGCTTTGCCTGATTTTCTGCGGATTGGCGAAAGTTACAGAAAATTACAATCTGTGGGCAGTCATTTTTTACATTTGTATCAATGTTGTTTTAATGCCTATTGCCTATTTGAAAATGGGCGGCTTTCATGTTGGTGCGGATGTTTGGATTATTGCGAGTATTATTTTGGGTGTGCATATTTTACCGAAAAAAATGGTTTACATTTTGTTGGGACCGGTATTTTTGGTATATGCTGTCCTGTTTTATATGGTTTACCGTCATCCGGGAGCAGTTTGGCAGGTTCATAATGCAAATGCAGCTCTGTTTATTGTGGCAGTCAGTGTTATCGTAGCCTCTGTGGGATTAAGCCTGATGCTTTTATATCAGAGAAATCAGTACGAAGAACAGTTGAAATTAAACGGAGTTAAAGAAAAAGAGCTTGAGCGCCTTATTGAAGAACTGAAAAAATCCAAGGATCATACCGCCAGAATAAATGCCGCAAAAACCGGCTTTTTGAAAGGTATGTCCGATGGTATGAATGCGCCTCTTTCCGTGATTTTGGAAAAAGGAGATCAGCTTGCAACATCCGACAATGAAGATAACAGAAACATTGGAATGGAAATTAATGCAGCAGGTAAAAATATTTCCTCCGTAATTGTCAATATTGTTGATTTGTCTATGATTGAATCCGGAGAATTTGCATTAAAGGATGAAGTATATTCTTTGCACAAAGAAATTGGGGAAATTCATGATATTATGAAGATGCAGGCAGAGAAAAAACAACTGCGGATGGTTTTTGAAAATAAAAACCTTTCTCAGGGAAGCTTGCGGGGAGATATTCAAAGAATCCGTCAAATTATTATGAATCTGTTATCTAACGCGATTCGATACACCGCTGTGGGAGAAGTGCGTTTGAAAATAGAGAAAGAAGCAGTTACCGACAAAACCGTCCGATTAAATGTATCCGTGTCAGATACAGGTATCGGAATAAAAAATGAAGACCTTGATTCGATTTTTTACCGGTTCCACACGGATGAAAAGGATTTGAACAGTGGATTTGACAGTGTGGGCCTTGGTTTGACGGTTTCTAATCAGATTTTGCAGTTGATGGGCTCAAAACTGGAAGTCAGCAGTGATTATGGACAGGGAGCAACCTTTTCATTCTCTTTAATCCAACGTATTGAAGAGACGGAGACGATTGTGGAAGAAAAAGAAACGGTTGTAGAAACCAAAGAAGAAAAGGATAACTTTGAAGAATTACTTGCAGTAGATGTGCGAAAAATAAAAGAAGATATGGAAGGAGTTAAATAGTATGGAAAAAGGATGTATTCATATTTACACCGGAGACGGAAAAGGGAAAACAACAGCGTGTGTGGGACTAAGTGTCCGTTGTGCAGGAGCAGGGAATAAAGTGGTATTTACCCAGTTCTTGAAAGATAATACATCGTCTGAAATTGAACTACTTTCCAAACTCCCAAATGTAGAATTTGTTCCAAATGACAGAACCTTTGGATTTACCTTTCTTATGACACCGCAGGAAAAGGCAGAGGCGGCAGAGTATTACAGAGAACATTTTAGAAAAGCGGTTGACCGTGCCACAGAAATCGGTGCCGATTTATTGGTTTTTGATGAAATCATTTCTGTTTATAATGAAAACCTTGTAGACAGAGATGAGGTTTGTAAATTTTTACGGGATAAAAATCCTCACTTAGAAGTAGTGCTCAGTGGTAGGGCACCTGCAGAGGAATTGATAGAATTGGCAGATTATGTATCAGAAATCAAAAAAATAAAGCATCCATTTGATGCAGGAACACCGGCGAGAAAGGGAATTGAGTATTAAGATGATAACGTTATTTCGCAACATTGTAGAGGGAATTAATTTAAAAGAAAATCTGATAGAGTTAAAAACCTTAATTAAAGATACAGAAAAAAAAGAAGAATGCAAGACATTAATAGAGGGACAGGAGACCCTCTTTTTGTCGTTTTTACAACATGAGGATCCAAAGGTACGCAGGGCAGCGGCAAAAGTGTTAGGTGAAATGAAAATTAAAGAAGCTATGGAACCGATTTTTCAAGTGTACTTAACCGAGGAAACTCTTTTTGTAAAAAAAGACTATCTTTCAGCGATTGCTGAATTGGATTATGAGGCACTTCTTCCACAGTTGAAGGACAGATATGAGGAATTACTGAAAGAACAGGTGGAAGAAACCAAACAGGTGCATGTGGCAGAAGAAATGCACCAGATTCAGAAAATGATTGTGGCTTATGAAGGGGTGAAAAAACATAAATTCACCGGAATTAGGCGTAGTTGTGAAGTGTTGCTTACAACGAAGAAAGAATTGCGTGAGGTGACATTAAATGCCCTTGCCTGTCCGAAAAAACCGGTACCGGCAGGTGTTATGGTAAAAGTGAATTCGGAAAAGGCGTTCCGTGACGTGCGTACTTATGAAGAAGCATTAATCCGCGTAATGCCGGCGACCCAGTATCCGAACAAACCGGAAGAAATCGGAGAAATGCTGGGTAAATCTGAGCTGGTTTCGTTTATGGAACAAACCCATGAAGGAGAAGCACCTTTTTACTTCAGAATTCAGATAGAGGGTGCCATGAGTGTGGAACAGAGAAGTTCCTTTACCAAGAAGCTTTCCAGAAAATTGGAACAGGTTACCGAGGGAAAATTAATTAACTCCACAAGCGGTTATGAGATGGAAATCCGTCTTCTCCAGGGAAAAGAAGATAATTGGAATGCTTTTGTGAAGTTATATACTATGCCGGATTATCGTTTTACATATAGAAAAGAGCATGTGTCAGCATCTATAAAACCATATTTGGCGGCTAATTTGATGGAAATGGCAAAACCGTATTTGGACCCAGAAGCACAGGTGTTAGACCCGTTCTGTGGTGTGGGAACCATGCTAATTGAACGTCGTATGGCAATGAAAACTGCAGATGTTTATGGCTTGGATATTTTTGGAGAGGCAATTGCAAAAGCAAGGGAAAACTCCAAAGAGGTTGGCCCGAACATTCATTACATTAATCGTGATTTTGCGGACTTCAGACATGATTACAAGTTTGATGAAATTGTTACTAATATGCCTACCAAGTCAAGAAATCTTACCCACAAGGATGTGGATGGATTGTATACCCTTTTATTTAAAAGAGGAGAACATCTTCTTGCAAAGGGCGGTGTTATGGTAGTTTATGGCAACGAAAAGAACACAGTAAAGAAATGCCTTCGTGTTTTCAAAAAGTATAAATTATTAAGAGAATTTGAAATAGACAGAAAGTCAGAAAACTGGCTGTTTATTATTCAGTATAGCGGAGAGTAGAGGACATTTAATAATGACTACCCACTTTTTTTCAATGTTGCAACAATTTTTTTATCGTTCCGGCAATTTGTATTTGTACAGTATTGACGAGGAAGGGAAACCTTGCGGAGACTGGTCGGGAACAGAGGAAGAAGTATACTATGTAAGAAGTATTTTGGAAGAGTATGCCGGTGCAGATTTGTCAGAGGATTTACATGACTATAGCATCGAGGAAATCGTACCGGTACAAACCCCTCTTTCATATCTTTCTTTGCGTAAAATTATATGGAGATATGACCGGAGAGCTACAGGGGTTACCTATGTGCTAGGCTTTTTTGGAGATAGAATTCCGGCGGGAGAAGGAGTTCCGGAGCAGATTTTAAGAACTACGCCGGAAGAAATGGAGCAAAACATTGCTGATTTGGTTCGTTTGGGCAACTTCTTAATGGAGTTTAAGAACCATGCCAGGGTAGCATTAAAAGCTCAGGCCGATGCAGAGGAAGAAAAAAATAAAGTCCGTCAGGAGTGGGTGAGAAGTTCACTTATGACAGACGTTATGCAGCATTTGGATGCAGAGGGTAGTTTAAATCGTATTATTGCAGATATCTTTGAAAAAATCTGTGTATTTATGGATATTGAAGAGGCTAATCTATATGAGATTGGACCGGATGAAGAAACTGTCCGGATATTGGTGAAATGGGATACTCGTGGGAAGGAACCGGTATTTTTACAGCCGGCAGGTAAAGTGTCAGACTATCCGTTCATGAATGGATTGACCTATACTATTTCAGGAAATTCAAAAGTGACGGACGTATGGCGTGAGTATTTGAACAAAGAACAGATTCATGCAATTATTGCTATGCCGATTCTTATAAAAAATGAGGCTCCAATGTATGTGACTTTCCAGTGTAGAAATATATATCGGAACTGGAGTATGGATGAAAGCAAGTTCTTATATGATTTGAAGAAGATTATCCAGTCAATAGTTGGTAAGAAGATGGCGCAAAAGGCATTATATACATCCTTGGAATCCATGGAACAGATATTGGATAACATTGGTAATGGTGTATTTGCCTATGAACCTCAAACGGGAGAGATTTTATTTGATAATCGTAAGTTTGGGGATAAATTCCCGGAGAAATTACAGAAAAGGGAAGATACAAAGGCCTTATTTTTAGGGGGACAGGATGAAATAGAGTTATATGTGGAGGAAGATGATAAATGGTTCCACATATACCGTTCAGATATTAAATGGGTTGACGGTAACATGGTTTCATTGTTTACCGTTAATGAGATTACAAAAATGAAAAACTATGAGCAACAGATGGAAGTTACGGTAAATAGCGACTTTCTAACCGGGCTATACAATCGTGTCCGTTGCGAAGCGGATATCCGCCTATATTTGGAAATGACTACGAATTACGGTGGAGAAGGAGCTTTATTTTTCATAGATTTGGATGATTTTAAGCATATCAATGATGGATTGGGACATCAGTATGGAGATATTTTGCTAAAGGAAATCTCTGCAGATTTACGCAGAATTCCGGGGATTGAAAGTACTTGTTACCGTGTTGGCGGTGATGAGTTCATGGTAATCGTGGCAAATAATGTGTACGACCGCATGGGAGGAATTGTTTCTTCCATAGAGGAGATGTTTTCGAAACCATGGTTTTTGAAAAACGGAGACTACTACTGCACCATGAGTATGGGCGTATGTCGTTTTCCAACAGACGCAGATACGGTAGAGGACATTATCCGTAAAGCAGATGTTGCCTTGCGGGAAGCAAAGAAATCAGGGAAAAACAGGGTGGAATTCTATGATTCCGGTGTGGCAACTTCAGATGTCAGACGCTTGGATATGGAAAAGTTTATGCGCAATGCATGTATTAATCCGGCGGAAGAGTTTGAAGTAGTGTATCAACCGATTTTTGATATTTCTCTGGAAGGGAATCCGTGCGTGGGAGCAGAAGCTTTGGTACGCTGGCATTCAAAAAACATGGGGAATTTCCAACCGGAAGAATTTATTCCCTTAGCGGAGTATCTGGGCCTGATTAATCCAATCGGACAGTACGTATTGGAAGAGGCTTGCAGACATTGTAAATTCTGGAATGATATGGGACATCCGGAGTATAAAATTAATGTTAATTTTTCCGTTGTCCAGTTGTTACAAAGTGAAATTGTAGACAGCATAGCCAGAGTACTGAAGAGAACCGGTGTGAACCCTCACAATGTTACCATTGAAGTAACAGAGAGTCTTGCAGTAAACGATATGAATTACATGAAACGGATTCTTGGTGAAATTAAAAAACTGGGTGTTCGTATTGCATTAGATGATTTTGGAACAGGATACTCGTCCCTAAACCATTTAAGAGAAATGCCGTTGGATACCATAAAGGTAGACCGTTGTTTTGTACAGGATTTGGGAAAAGATTCTTATTCCCGGGTTTTCGTAAAGATGGTTGCCGAATTGGCCACTGCCATGGGCTTAAATATGTGTGTTGAGGGTGTAGAGGAAGAAGTCCAGTATGAGCATCTGAAAGAACTTCAGGTAAATTTGATTCAGGGATTTTATTTTTCTAAGCCGATTACCATCGAAGAATTCGAAGAAAAATACCTTTTATAAAAAACGAGAAAAATACCGTCTATAAAAAACAAGAAAAAACATTAAGAATAAACAGAATTGCTTGAAAAACAGCCGTTTTCTAATTATAATATAAACGGACATTTTTCCGATTTTGAGGAGAGAGCAGCATGAATAAAGAGTGTCATGAATTATATCTGGAAGCGCAAAAAGCGTTTAATAATCCAAGAAAAGCATTTAAACTAGGAAAAGAGATGTTGGCCATCGGTAAAATCACCGGTGATTTTGAGGCAGCAGCTTTTGGACATCATATTATGGGAAGTGCCATGTTCGTTATGGGAAAAGAGCAGGGACTTATGGTTCATGCCACCCAGGCAGTTGCCTTTTTCCGTGAGGCGGATAATGACGTTATGATGGTTAGAGCCTTAAACCTTCAGGGTATTGCATACACAGCATCCGACGAATTCCAGATGGCGTTGTCAACTTACAGGGAAGCCTATGATTTGGCGAAACAGGTGGAGAAGAGTAAATATCGTCGCGACATCATCCTTGGAAATCTTGCTGCTACATATTTTTCCTTAGGTGATCGTCGTAGGGCATTGCGTATTTTGGAAGGCATTTGTAAGAGAATGCACAGATATGATAAGATTGACCCGTCTTTTGTTATGAACATTATGTACAATTTGGCAGATACCAACTGTGAAATGGATAATATGGAGCGGGCATTACAATATTGCTTAGAAGGGGAAGAATATTTGAAGAATTGTGACCAGGATATGCTTCGAGGTACAGAGTACCTGGCTTTGAATGTTGTTACCGCAAAGGTTTACTATAAAATGGGCAATATTGAGCAGGGAAATATGTGGTCCGATAAGATTACGGAATTGATCCGCACCGGCGTCGATAGTTTTGAACTTCACAGAGATTATGAAAATATTGTTTTAATGCAGTTGGATGCAGGAGAACATGACCGTGCAGACTTTTTTGCAGATTATTTGTGGGATTCTTCCCAGAAATCAAAGAATACGTTAGATATGTTGCGGGCAACCAGAATGCAGGCAAGATACTTTGACCTTCAGGATAACACCAGAATGGCATTGTATTATTACCGTATGATGGACAAGATTAATGAAAAACGCAGTCAGGAAATGATTGCCAGCCAATTACGTATTGCAAAGAACAATGAAATGCTTGTTAAGAAGATGAAAGATTTCCAGAAGTCCGTAAAAGAAAAGGAAGAGTTGGAAATTTTAGCAAGCAAGGATGCCTTGACAGGATTGTTAAACAGAAGTGCATTGCCAAAATTGTTGGAACAGTATGTGGGACAATCCCGGAAAGAAGGAAAGCCGGTAGGATGTATCTTCTTAGATGTAGACTGCTTTAAAGAGTTTAATGATACATATGGTCATGTGCAAGGTGATGTTTGCTTGAGAAATATTGCTGAAGCGTGTAAATTGGCAGAAGGGGATAATATGCATTTCATCCGATATGGCGGTGATGAATTCTTTGGTATTGGTTATGGTATTACAAATGAGGAAATCAAAGAAAAAGCCCTCACAATTACCAACAAGATTAAAGAGTGCGATATGGTTCACGAAGCCTCTAAGGTTATTGACCGTGTAACAGTTTCTGTTGGTGTGTTGAACCTGACTTTGGAAAATGATAGCAATATGTTGGATGTGGTAAACTTCTCCGACAGAGCATTATATTATTCCAAGGAACGTGGCAGAAATTGTATCCATATGTTCGATGAAGTATTCTTCAAAGAGGAAAATGATATGGACTTTATTCCGGTTAAATAAAGTATCAAATGAGAGTTTATTGCAATTAAATACATAAAATTAAAATACAAAAAATACACTAACGATGACGTTGGTGTATTTTTTTGCAAGAGAAGAGAAAAATATTTTTGTGTCGGGTGAATTGTTGGAAAATTTTGATAAATTCGATAAATATCACGAATATTTTTGGTGTGACCACTGTGTGACTTTTCTTTGATAAACTAACGTCAGTTATTGTGCTAACGGATACTTACATAGATGGACACAGGGCATATAAAAATATTATTTTTATTTAGAAGGAGAACACCGATGAAACAGAATTTACTCAAGAAAATTTTATGTTTCGCAATGACAGGAATCTTGGTAATGGGTAGTGTTACACCGGCATTGGTTAACGCCGGAACTCATAATCATCCTGAAAATGATGAAATCGTTGCAGACTTGATTGCAAGTATCGACTGTAGCGGAGAAAAAGCAGGAGACGTAGTTGAAATCTTCTTGGAAGAAGCAACTATGGAATCTGTAGATGTTGCAGAAAAAATTATGGATGCAGCAGAAGATAACATGGATGAAGCATTTGGTATGCTTGATGATGTTATGGCAGATGCAGATGTACAGTTAGAAAATGGCTTTACAACAAGTGAGGAAGCAGCACAGTTAATTGGTGAATTAACCGGAGCAAGAACAGCAGCACAGGAATTATTTGCTAAAGCCGGATTAGAATTAGAAGCAGCTGAAGTTGCAGTAGAAGTTGCAGAAGCTGAATATTTAGCAGCACTTGCTATTTCTGAAGAAGCAGCTGCAGCAGCGGCAGCTCAGTTGGAACTTGCAAAAGAAGCTTATGAGACAGCAGCTAATGCAGTAAAATTGGCCGGAGAAAAATTGGCAATTATTCAGGGCGTTGTTGATTCTGCTGAAGCATATGTAGCAGAATGGAAAGCAGCAAGTGACGAAGCTTTAGCAGAAGCTGAAGCAGCATTGGAAGAAAGCAATGAAGTTTTAAAGGATGCGTTAGCAACTCTTGAAACAGAAAATGCTGAATTGGTAACTTCTATCGAAGCATTCCAGGCTCAGACAGATGTTTTTGTTGAAGCTATCAATGCTTTTGTTGCAGCAATTGAAGATGCACAGGCAAAACAGGAAATCTTAGACAGTTTATATGCTGAATACGAAGAAGTTTTAGCAACATATGAAGTTGCATTAGTAAATTTCGCAGTGGAACACGGTTTAGAAAGTGTTACCTACGAAGAAGCAGTTGCAATCATGGCTGATTTAGAAGCAAACATTACAGCCGCTAAAGAAGCAGTTTCAGCCGCTGAAAATGCAATGATCGCAGCAGAAACTAATGTTGCAGATATGGAAGCAAAAATTCAGGCAGCACACGATGCTTGGATGAACGGATATGGTTCTGCAGAAGAAGAAGCATATGCAGAAACCTTAAATAGCTACATTGCTCTCCTTAATGATGAAGAAGAAAAAGATGACGCAGCAAGAAAACTGGCTCTTCTTGTTATTAAGAGAGAGTTAGCAAATGCAGAAGGTCTTGAAATCGTTTTAAATGATGGCACCTATGGAAAATCTGATGTTGAATTTTTCGTTGTATTAGAAGGCGAAACAATTCGTGCACGTTACGGCTATTTAGTAGAAGCAGATGAAGATGGAAACAAAGTTGTTAACATCTATACAATGCAGGCTGAAGGCGATGCTCCAAACTTTGTAACATATAATGAGGAAGAATACGTTCTTCGAAAAGACGATAATGGATACTTCATTATTGTTGGTGAAGACAAACTCGATGTAAATACCAGAACAGTTGACGGTAATGTAGAATACTACATCGTTAACAAATGGACAGAAGAAAAGACAGATGTATATAAATACGAAAGCCAGAGTGTACCAAATACAGATGTAGAACCGGATACATTGGCAGTTGTTTATGAGGGAACAGAATATAAGCTTGGAACTGCCGAGAAAAATGCAGATGGAACTTATTCAAAAGAAATTGGCTTATGGAAATTAGTTGCAAGTATGAACGAAGATAAGACTTGGACAGCAGTTGTTCATGAAAGAAATTATGACGACTGTCCGGGCGGACATACAAAGACTATTACAGTAACAGTTTTTGGAAAAAAAGTTTCAAAAACAATTAGTGCAACATGCGAAGAGTTATTACATGCATTCTGTTCTTATAAGTATGTTCCAACAGAAACAACTATCCCGGTAACGGTAACATACCCGGATAAAACTGTTATTTTATATAACGATGAGCAGTATGATTTGTTGGAAAAAAACGGACAGAAATATATTCTTGTTGATGGAGAAGAATATACACTTGAATTAAACATTGACACCGATGTATTAACATATCCATACAGACATGTTCACGAATACACTGTTGAATGTTCAGAAGACATTATTTTAACTTACCGTGCAGGTGGTGATGCAGATACAACCTTTGTAATCGGTGAATATCAGGGCGTAAACTCTGACACTTATTTTAAAGCAAAAGCAGAAGCTTGGGCAGAATATCAGGCAAATCTTGCATATTATGAAGAATTACTTATTACAGCTCAAGGTGCTCATGCAGAGGCAGTGTTACATCATGTAGCTATGTTAGAAGCTTTGGCAGTTGCTGAAGCAGCATATGCAGAGAAGGAAGCTACTTTCCTTGCATTAGTGGATGCAAAAGAAAACTTTGATGAAAAAGACCTTGGAATTCTTGCAAAACTTCCAAAGGATTTTGAAGATTTATACAAGAACTCCAATATCGAATCTTTAGGCGATATTGCAACAATTATTGAAGCAATTGCAGTAATTAACACAGAAGTTGATGCATTGGATTTTGAAGGTCAGGCAAAGAAACTTGAAGCATATAACACACTTGTTCAGTACTTTGCATTAGACGATATGGTATTTGATGCTGATTATGAGAACATGAATTTCTTCCAAAAGATTAAATTCTGGGCTGAGTTTGGAAATAGTGACTTAGGAAAAGCTTTATTTGATGAAGAATCCTTCCAGCATGAATACTTAAAGGCATGGATTGAAGCAACCTACGCAAAACTTATGGTTGTTCAGACCGGTTTGAAGGTTGTTGAAGAAGCAAACAATACAATCAATGCAGGATTAACTGTTATTTACGAAGCATCTGAAGTAAAAGACGCAGTTATCGAAGCAATGATCGCTCAGATTGAAAATGAAATTTTAACAGGAACTGTAGCAGCATTAGTAATCGCAGGTGATATTTTAGATACATCTGATAAGATTCTTGCAGCTTTAGACAGCAGAATCGTTGCACTTCAGAATGAACTTGCAGCAGCAGAAGCTGATTTAAGAGCAAGCGCAGATGAATTAGCAGCAGTAGAAGTTACAAATCCTGGTTCTGAAGCATTAGATGCAGCAGAAGCAGCTTTAGCAGCAGCAAAGGCTCGTCGTGATGCCTTAGTTGAAGAATTAGCAAATGCAGAAGAAGCATTAGCAGATGCTGAAGCATACAGAGAAGCAGCTCAGAAACAGTACGATGAATTATACGCATTTGAAAATCATGAACATTCTTATGATTCTGTGATTTTTGAAGCAACATGTACAGAAAACGGTAAAGTTGTATATACATGTAACTATGCCGGATGTGATCAGATGTATGAAGTTGTTCTTGAAGCAACAGGTCATACTTATAACACAGTAATTACTTTACCGGAATGTGAAACAGTAGGAAGCAAAGTTCATACTTGCGTTGACTGTGGCGATGAAATTGTAGAAGTACTTGAAGCAATCGGACATTCTTATAATGAAGTAATTGTTGATGCGACATGTGAAAACGATGGTTACAGAGAATGCACATGTGCTAACTGTGGTGATGTAATCAGAGATGATTATGATGCACTTGGTCACAACCATAAAGTAACAATTACAAATGCAACCTGTACAGAAAACGGAAGCATCGTTACAACATGTGAAACATGTGGCGAAACAACTGTAGAAGTACTTGAAGCATTTGGCCATGACTATAATGTTGAAATCATTAAAGCAACATGTGAAGAAGATGGAAGCATTATTTATACATGTGCTCATTGTGGTGATGAAATTGTGGAAGTAATTCCTGCAATCGGCCACGAATATAACGTTGAAAGAACCGAAGCAACATGTACAGAAAACGGAAGCATAATTACTACATGTGCTCACTGTGGCGACCAGACTGTAGAAATTCTTTTTGCAACAGGTCATAACTATGACGTAAATACAACAGAAGCAACCTGTGAAGAAGATGGTTGTGTAGTAACAACTTGTGAAAATTGTGATTATATCCATGTAGAAGTAATTGAAGCACTTGGACACGATCATGTAACAACCAGAACAGAAGCAACATGCGAAGAAGATGGAAGCATCGTAACAACATGTACACGTTGTGATGATACAACTACAGAAGTAATTGAAGCATTAGGACATAAAAATCATGTTGTAACAACAGAAGCAACATGTGAAGAAGACGGAAGCATTGTAACAACATGTGAAACATGTGGAGAAACAACAGTTGAAACACTTGTAGCTACCGGTCATAACTTTGTAACCACTACAGAAGAAGCAACATGTGAAGAAGACGGACACGTAACAACAACCTGTACAAAATGTGACTTCCATGAAGTTGAAGTATTAGAAGCACTTGGACACAATCATGTTACAGTGACAACAGAAGCAACATGTGAAGAAGACGGAAGCATCGTAACAACATGTACAAGATGTGATTATGAGGCAACTGAAGTGCTTGAAGCAACAGGTCATAACTGGGTTGAAACTGAAAGAGTAGAAGCTCAGGAAGGTGTTGAAGGATACATTCTTTACGCATGTGAAAACTGTGATGATGAATACACAGAAGTTATCGAAGCATTACCGGTAGTTCCGGAAGAAGATGAAGAAGAAACTGAAACAGAGGAAGAAACCGAAGTAGAGGAAGAAACTGAAGTAGAGGAAGAAACTGAAGTAGAGGAAGAAACCGAAGTAGAGGAAGAAACCGAAGTAGAGGAAGAAACTGAAACAGAAGAAGAAACCGAAGTAGAGGAAGAAACTGAAACAGAAGAAGAAACCGAAATTGAAGAAGAAGAAACTCCAAAAGCACCAGGTGAGGGAGAAACTGAAATTGAAGATGAAGAAACTCCACAGGCACCGGGTGAAGTAACTGAAATTAATCCAACTACAGTGATCGCAATCAGCACAGCAGTAGGTGCAGTGGCAGTAGCTACAGTAGGTGTTGTTGGATTCAAACTTGGTTGGTTTGGACTTATCCTTAAGAGATTTTTCAAATTCTAAATAAAAATAAAAAAGAAAAATGCGGCACATTAATCAAATGTGTCGCATTTTTTCTTGCAGAGAAATAAAAAAGGTAGCAGACATATTGTCTACTACCTAAAGATGCAGGAGATGGGACTTGAACCCACACGGTATTGCTACCACAGGCACCTGAAGCCTGCGCGTCTGCCGATTCCACCACTCCTGCACAGTTAAACTGCAAGGATTATTTTACTGTTTTTAAGGAAATAAGTCAATATAAAAAGAAAAGAAATTCATTATTTTACTTGATAAAAAGTAAGAAAAACAGCGATTAATAATTACAAAAAATAGTCACAAAAATAATAAAATATCTATTGACATCTCTGGTATAATTTGATATTATTTATAGGTCGCGACATAGCGCGTGCGGAAGTGCTGGAATTGGCAGACAGGCAAGACTAAGGATCTTGTGTCCGTATAGACGTGTGGGTTCAAGTCCCATCTTCCGCATTGGTCTAAATGAGTGGAAACCTTATAAAATCAAGGTTTCCACTTTTTTATTTTCTATAGAAGTTGTTCCCAATTGTTCCCAAGTTGTTCCCAACCTATTTTTCTATTATACAGCTAGAGATAATTCAATTCTTTCAAGCTGTGTTTTTTGAGTTTTAGTGCTATACAAATAATGGTCAATTAAGGTTTTTTCATTTGTATGACCTAAAATACTTGCCACTTCGCTAATATCCATAATTCCATTAGTGACCAACAGAGATGCAAAAGTTTTTCTAACCTTGTGTGGAGACCTTCTATCAATGAAAACTTTATCACAATAGCGATAAATTCTTTTTAGGATAGTGTTTTCTTGCATTCTTTGTGTTTGGTTCACAAACAAGAAATCTTCGGTCTTAAAACCATTCTTTTTATTGGTTTCACGAATTAAGGCAATTAATCGTTTTGCTTCTGTAGTAAGTGGAATTTCTCGATAAGAAGCATCGGTTTTTGCATTACTAACTTTGGTACCGAGATATTCACAATGAACGGTTTTTTTATCGTTGTCTATAATGACATTGTATTCTCGTTTTTCTTCAGATTCGATAAAGATATGGTCTTCAAAAATGTTTCTTTCTCGTAATGCAACAAGTTCCCCAACTCTTAGACCTGTTTGAAAAAGTAATAGTATTCCAAGACCAGCAGTTGCAGTAGTAAAATTGGGTTTAGAAGAATAATCTTCCCAAGCTGCTAATTTTATTTTTTTAATATCCTCTTCTGAGAAGACTTCTTTTTTGTTCTGGCGATTATGGTTGTTTTTACTACTTTCGCCTTTAAAATAAATTTTTCGTTGTATTTTGATTTTTTCAAAAGGATTTTTCTCAATTAATTCTTCTTCATATGCATAGGTCATTATCTGTTTAAAAATGGTTTCCCTTTATGTATAGACTTTCTTCAATTCCGGAATATCAAAAAGACAGCAGATGTGTCTCTTGATTTTTTTCTTAATTGTAACTTTGAAGTATGAAACAGAAAGAGATACAGTAAATATAGGTATTTGCTATTGCGACGATCACTATTTGTGATACAATTGTGGTAGGGGTGGAATATGGATTATAAAGATATTGAAAAAAAGATATGTGAGAACATAAAAAAGTTAAGAGTAAAAAAGAAAATGACCCAAAAAGAGATAGCAGAACAGTTAGAAATTTCTTTATCTCTATATCAAAAATTAGAACAGGGTAACAGAACATTTAGCACAAAGCAATTGTTTCTTCTTGCAAAGATATTTGATGTAAATATTGATTTCTTTTATTCAGATTATTTTTTGTTTTGTGAATGTTTTTCAGAGACTGGTTTTATTTATGATAGATATAATTTAACTGAGAACAATAAAAAAGAAATGCTTAACAGTGTTTTACAAAAGGGAAATCTATGGACGATAGAAAAAGAGATAT
The DNA here is from genome assembly GCA_045632875.1 of Lachnospiraceae bacterium. Taxonomy (GTDB): domain Bacteria; phylum Bacillota; class Clostridia; order Lachnospirales; family Lachnospiraceae; genus XBB1006. The sequence goes on along the minus strand of JAZQXN010000017.1, from coordinate 41,752 downwards.
TTCAATCTTGCAAGTAGATATGTTGGATATGTTGTTATAAGTTTTTTACGATACCATTTATCAAGGTTTTGGTATTGTTCATATTTGCTCATCTTGGAACACCTCCTTTATAATATGGTATGCAAGAAATGATAAACTAATAAAAATAATGGTTCTAGCTAAAAAGGAGTTTTGACTATATAAAAATAGCACACCCCAAAGGGTGTGCTAAGAATTTTACAGATTGAAAGTTTTAATGGTTGTGAATCATTGCTATAATACCAGCTATCTGTGTAGGATAAACATAATTTTCTTTAGAACGTTTTAATCTATTATTGGAAACATATGAAATGATATCATTGTAGTGAATGCTAGCAGTTTCAAAATAATTATCTTCAGCTATGATAATATTGTAATAGATTTCATCCGAACTCAAATCTTTGATGTTTCCTAAATACTTTAGCGGAGAACCTGTGTTACCAAGATAAAAATCTAGTTTATTATCTATATGAAAGAAAGCAGTCCTCTTGCTTAGTAATTCATTACTTACCAAATCGACATTCAGGTTTTGAATAATCACTTCTTCGTTGTTTGACTGAACTGCATTTTTAATATCAGATATATCCACTTTTTTAGAAACTAGAAATTCTAGTATTTTTTCATATTCTTTTTGGTTGCAACGTATATTTTGATATTTAACTAATCTAGGTGTAGGAAAATAATCAGGGATTACAGGCAAAATATTATCATACTGTATTTGTGCAAGTATAGAGGATACCTCGTCTAATTCCTTTGCTAATTTTTTAGTAATCATCAAACTTATCCATATTTCAAACTTATTTTCTCTAAATAATTTACTTGCCTTAATAATAGACTCTAAACCAATATTGTTATTTACAATTTGATTATGTGTTTCATTGTTGCCGTGAATCGCAAAACTAATATAATTCCAATTATTTCTTTTCAAGATGTCAAACAACTCAACTTGTTGTGGATGATTTAAAAAGGCTATTCCTGTTGTGCTTCCGTGATGATAATAATTATTTTTACATTTTTGTTCAATACATTCCAATATTTGCACTGCATTAGGATGATTAAAAATTTCGTTATCTAATGTAAATGAAATTTTATCTTTAAGCTTTTCGAATACAGGATTAAGCTTATCTATGCATAGGTAAAAATCAGAAAGGCTCATAGAAGGTGCTTTTCCTCCATTTACATAGCAATGCATACAGGTTGTATTACACCCTGCTACCAATATATCTATATTATATTCCATAGTACTTCCTCTGCTAATTTAAGTTTACTGAAACGATTATAACATTATACGATAGAAAAAAGAATATTTATTATATAGATATATCAAATACTCAAAAATTCAAAAAGAAAATTATTAAAAATTAACAAAAATGTATACAAAAAGTTAAATGGTATGTTATTATTTCAGTAATAATGATATTAGGAGATTAATTTGGAAATAGTAAGAATAAATACAAACATTGATAATGGACTAAAAACTAAAAATCTTATGGCAAGTGTTTCAGAACAATTATCAAATATTAACGATAAAGAGGTATGTTTTGATTTTGAAAAAGTTAATTTTATTGCAGCTAACCAATTTGCTATTCTAGGAGCATTATTTGACGATTTTTGCGCAGAAGAGAAAAATATTTATGTTGCCAATTTAAGCACACAACTAAAAACTGTTATGCAAAAAAATGGTTTTGGTAAAAGGTTAGGATATGAACCTTTATTGGATAGGTTCAATACAACAATACCATATATGGAATTTGGAATAAATGATAGTTTTGAATTTGAAAAATATTTAATTATGCACATTTTTCAAAGAGCAGATATTCCTTCAATGTCAGAGAATGCAAAAAATACTATTGTTGATAATATTTTAGAAGTTTTTAATAATGTTAAAGAACACACATCATCTTCAACAGTATATATATGTGGTCAGTTTTTTCCAAAAAGTGAAATGTTATTTTTTACTATTGTTGATATTGGAGAAACTATAAAGGAAAATGTTATTGATTTCTTTAAAATGACCGATAGAAATATTGAGGAAGAATTAGAAAATTGTAGTTGTATTGAATGGGCTATTAAAGAAGGAAATTCAACAAGAAAAGTAGATAGTCCAGGAGGATTAGGATTTAGTGTACTTAGTCAATTTGTAGAACTTAATAAAGGCCAATTATCTATATTATCTGATGATGAATGTTATGAATGGATAAATGGAAAGTATAGAACGACAAAAGTTAGGCATAAGTTTAGAGGTACAGTTGTTACAGTAGCAATTAATATGAGTGATTCATTCTCATATTTAGCAATAGATGATAAGATAGAACAAATTATTTTTTAGGAGAAAAAGGAAATGAGTAAATATTTAAATGTCATGGAATGCATTGGCACACCCTCTGCGATTACACAAGAATCAGGCGATATTATATATACTGAAATTTGTAATGCTATTGAAGAAGAAAACATAATAGAATTAGATTTTAAAGATATTGAAAGTATGATATCTCCATTTTTGAACAATGCAATTGGTAAATTGTATGGAAAATATAATGGAGAAGTAATTGGTAAATATGTAAAATTTGTAAATTTACCAGCTGAAAAGATTCCAACTGTTAATATGGTTATTAATAATGCCAAAAAGTATTATTTGGACAAAGACGGTTTTAAAAAAATTGTAGAAGGTGCAGTTTGATAATGGCAAAAAAGAAAGTAAGGATGAAGGATTTTAATCCACAAAAAGATGATATAATTTTATTTGATACTAATATTATCATTGATTTATTTTATCCTATGGATGTAGGAAAAGATGTCTCTGAAGTTTCAAATTTATATAAAAAAATTAAAAAGTCAGAAGCTCATATAATTATTTCAGCTATACAAATCTCAGAATTTGTAAATCGATGTATTCGATTTCAGTTCGAACTATATAAGCAAGAACATCCAGAATGCACAAATTTTAAAAAACATTATCGAATTACAGACGATTATAATAATTGTATGAAAGTTATAATTGATATTATAAAAAATGAATGGCAAGGGAAATTTGAATATGTTGATGATAAATTCAACGAAATGCCATTTGCAAAAATTTTAGAGTATAAATTTTCTTATGATTTTAATGATGCAATTATTGTAGAAATAGCAAATAAATACAATGCAATCATTGTTAGTAATGATAATGATATAATTAACTACGATACTAATAATACGATTGTATCTAGTAATAGCTTTTTGTTATCAGTTCGTTAAGATTAATATTTAAATATGGTGCATTCGTTTAAGAATGCACCATATTTAAGTTACAGTTTAGTTACACATAATTTATACGAGATACGGAACGCCCTTTCTATCAGTATTTTTAGTTCAAAAATTCGGGGAGATTGAGTTCGAATCCCTATCTCTACGAGGTCGTTCTTCCAGCTTTAACCCCTGTCGTCATCATTTTGCGGATTGTTGTTCGCTACTTTGAACCGAGTATATTTATTGATTAAGCCATACCAGACTTTCGTTATTATACTTGTATCGTCTCAAGTGGTATATACGAGTTTAATGCGCCACCCAATATATACTTTCTCTTTTTACTAAAGAACGAGTGTAATCAATTAGTCTAATTACTAACTGCAAATGTAGGTGCATTTGCTCACAAAAATTGTGTAGTAGTAATTTAGATGATGAAAAAAGTCGCTTTTCAAAGTTTTCAAAAATATCAAGTAGGGGGTTAGAAATGCTAATAAACTTTATGTTATTGTATAAAAAAGGAGGGCGCATATATGTATGTTTGTATAATTGCAAGAGATAAGATGAGTGAATCGAGTGATAGAACACGCCAAATACTTGATTTAATCAAAGTGAGTAATGTTATATGGATTATAAAAATGAAACTTATGAAAATGAACTAGAGAAATTGGTGATAGCATTTGAAAAATATTGTGAAAACTTTATAGAAACTAATATTGAAATAATTGAAACAGAAACGATGGAAGAGATGGATTCATATTTTCAAACACACATAATATATGATAAAAAATAGAAAAGTTGTAACTTGCTCATGAGGTGTGATAAAATAGAAACACAATATAATCAAAAGGATGTGTTTGCTATGTATGAAATTATTATGTTTCTGTTTGTTATTGTTTTTGGCTTTTTTGCTATAAGATTTTTAATTGTGGGGATATATGGTCTCTTTTTAGAACTATGGTCTTTCACAGAGCATTCAAAATGGGAAAAAGATGCAAAGCCATCTTTGGATGCAATGATTTGTGATATTAGAACAGAGAAGGTTCAATATGTAAAAAATGGTGTGCAATATAAGACAACTGTGTGTTTTACAGATGGATTCATGTATATATCTCATGAAACGGAAAGAGAAGACCATGCTTTTCATTATAATATTTCTTTAAGTGATAGAGTAAGGAAGCGAATAATTGAAGATGCAAAGGAAGAGCATGAGAGAAAAACCCAAAAGTATCTAAAAAAACAATTGAAGAAAAATAGTAGTACAATTAAATTGTCGGATGCAGAATGGGAAGATTTATATAAAACAAATTATGAAGAGTTTTGGGAAATGGTACTTAAGGAAGGGGATTTAACTAAACTTCCAAATAGTATACATAATTATAGAAGCGGAGAAAATATTTATGGAGAAGAAGCAAGGAATTGTCTTTTAAGGCGACTAAAATCAATAGTTGAGCCTTCTGGAAATGACTATGGACGAATTACATCTCTGCTTGAGATAAAACACGAGTTAAAAGAAAAATATCAACCTGCAAGTATGTTAGATGCAATTCGAGAATATGAATCGCGTTATATAAGGTATTAATGTAAATGCGGTATTCTTTGTGTGAACAAATAGCATGCAGGTGTGACCAGAGGTGTGACCAGTGTAGTCGATGCCGCTCAAACCCTTCATTTTATTGGATTCTGGTCATTGGTGGAACTTTCAAGTCCCATCTTCCGCATCTGAAACATAAAAAACCAGGTCGATTGACCTGGTTTTTTTGTGTTTGGAGCGGAAGCGTTCTTGAACCCATGGGTTCAATCTCCGCTTCGCTCCGGTCCGCGCAAAGCTGAGGTCCCCCGGACCTCGTGCGCCCCATCTTCCACATTAAATTGAGAAACATAAAAGAGCGTAGAACGAGGATTTTCGAAGAAAACTCGAGTGCTGCAGGTTTCTCAATTTAATACGGAAGTAGAGTAGGTTAAAATGACCATATGTCCAACCGATGACTGGAGAATTTATTTGCAGAAGAAAAAAACAAGAAACAGCCATATCATTCAATTTTCTCTGTAACTATAAATAAAAGAGTGCTATAATTAAAAAAACTATCTGAGTTGGGCGATACAATATAATAATCAAATTACAGGAGGGCATTCAAAATGAAAAGAGTAATAAGTACAGTTATGATTCTTTGTTTACTGATGGGCATATGTTCAGGATGCGGATTAGACAAAGATAAAAAAGGTGATTATACCGGAAAAGAGATTGCCAAGTTGTTATTGGCAGAGGAGCGACTTGATTCTTCAAAACTTCAGTTTGACAATGAGGCAGAGGAATTTGCTTTATTTAATAATTATGATGATGCATATACCTTATTAGCTTCCAATGGTGGAGGAATTGTTCCGGTAGGTTCTTTTGGAGGCTCATCCTTCCAGGAAGAATGTAATATGTTATCTTTCTTCCGGTCTTATACAGATGCGATTCAAAGTCAGGCAGAAATGGCAGCGGCATCTATTGATGAAATGAAAGAAACCATTGCTTATACTGATGTTTGGGTGTCTACAGGAAACGGAACCAACGGCAAAACCATGTTAACAGTAGAAGCTAATATGGAAACCTTATTCAATGATTGTGATGAGTCTTTGTTTATTTGCCGTCGTTATACCGATGATAATGCAAATGATGTATATGAGATTTTGCAATATGAAAAGGCATCCGGAAATGAATTGTATTTGTATTATTGTCCGGGACATTGGTATGAGTATGCTTTCCGATACAAAGATCAGGAAAATGCGGATATGTTTATCGTGGTTGAGAATACCAGAGGATACTGGAACATGTTTACAACTTATTGGATAAATGATCCAACAGAGGTACGTACCAATACTCAGAATCTTATTTCCACAGGTGACAGTACCTATGTAAACTTTGGCGAAATTTATCGTTCCGGCTACAAATTTAATAATCATACAATGGTTTCCGATGCAGGACGTAATTGTGACTTGGTGACAATTTTTGAAAGTTGTGTAGAGATTAATTTGGCTGCCTTTAATGGAATTGCTTCTGTTGAAACAGATGAAAATAACTTTATTACATCATTTACTACAACTTCAGGTGTGACCATTGTTCCGGAAACAGCAAAGCCTTTTGATGAAAATGCACAGCCGGAAGATATACCGGATATTTATATTCATTCAGGTGTAGCAATGAATGATACAATTACCCGTGGTACTTTAATGGTTCAATTTAATACAGAAACAACGCCAAGAGAAAGAGTGGAAAAAACATTAGCATACATGGCAGAATTGGGTATTACCTGTAAGTATGATACATCAACTATTTTAGCCAATGCGAATAACGCATATGACCTTGGAAATAATTTCGGCAGTTACTATAGCTGGAATGGATATCCAATGAACAATCTTGATAATGTAGAAAATGCTATGGAAGTTGATTCCCAGAAGCATCAGGTATTATTGGATGCCTACGAAGAAATCAAAGACAACAAGATGATAGAAATGACTTCCAAGGGTGTAAATTATTTGGGATTTGAGTTTGCAGAAGTATCTTTCCTTGCATCCTCACAGGTAACCTTTGAAGACGGAATGGTTAAAGTCAGTGACATGAAAGTAACCATTGAAAATCTTGATGTTATGGATGCCGGCGAAGAATATACTGTTCATTTTGCACTTGCAAAATTAGACGCAGACAGTGCACAAAGCAACATTAAACAGACGAATACAATTCAGAATAATAATATTACTCTGGTTGACCTGGTAACATTAGGCGGTTCAGAAGACGCGGATTACACCGGTGCAGTTATTATGCAGACTTCCAACGAAAAAATGACAACCTATGAGTCAGGTGCATCATTTAGTTTAACACAGACAGCAGAATTTACATTACCACAGTGTACAGAGGAAGGTACATATACTATTGTAGCTTATGTGGCAACGGAGGATGGTATCCGGGTTAGTGAAATGGTTCCGGTGCCGTTTACTTCAGATGTGGCTTATATTGGCGACGGTGGTAATGGATTGACAGTTGATATGTATTTAAATGAATATCAGGAAGTAATTGCTGTATACACAACCGGTATTATAGCTTTTGTACCGGCAGAAGTGAAAGAAAGCTATACTTATGCAGAAGTAAAAGAATTACTTAATGCAGAAATTTTAAAATATGGTTTGCCGATTGACGATGCTGTAGTGGAAATCTATGACCCGGAAACTGATACAGGCAGTCCGACCAATGAAGACCAAACCTTTACCAATGAAGTCTGCCGAATTAAATATTCTTTTAAGACAGACAACTCGGAACGATATATGTACATACTTCTTGGTGGAGAATAAGACAAATTAGAGAGTAAGATTAATTCTTAATACAGAGGTAAATATGAAACAAGAACTTACCGAAGGAGCAATCGGCAAGCAATTATTTAAATTTTTTCTGCCGATTCTGTTTGGGACCTTTTTTCAACAATTGTATAACACGGTGGATGCTATTGTAGTAGGGCGTTTCGTAGGAAGCGATGCTTTGGCTGCAGTAGGCGGCTCTTCCGGAATGATAATCAGCTGGATAGTAGGATTTTTCGTGGGTCTCTCAGCAGGAGCTTCAGTTATTGTTTCACAGGCGGTTGGAAGCCGGGACAGAAACTTAGTTACGGATAGTATGCATACTATTTATGCATTTTCTATTCTTGGAGGGATTTTTATTTCTGTTGCAGGATATTTTGTAGCACCTGCATTTTTAAAAATCCTAAATACTCCGGCAGATATTTTTGAAGATTCACTTATTTATTTAAGAGTTTATTTGCTGGGCATTGTATTTATGTTCATATACAACACCGGTTCAGCGTTATTGCGTGCTATCGGCGATGCAAAAAGACCAATGATTTATCTGATTGTGTGTTGTTTTGTAAATATTGTTTTAGATGTTTTATTTGTTATTGTATTTAAAATGGGTGTATTTGGTGCGGGAATTGCTACAGTGATTGCCCTTGCGGTTAGTTCCGTGCTTGTAACAAAGGCATTAATGGAATCTACAGATGCCTGTGATTTCAACCTGAAAAAAATTAGAATTCACCGGGTCATTTTGAAAAAACAGATATATATTGGCATACCCGGAGGAATCCAAAGTTCAATGTACAGTTTATCCAGTATGATTTTACAGTCGGCGGTAAACGGACTTGGTACGGATGCTGCCGCCGCTTGGACCACCCTTGCAAAGACGGATGCTATTTACTGGATGGTAGGAGGTTCCATCGGAACGGCATTAACTACAATTGTGGGACAGAATTTTGGCGCAGGAAAAATGGAACGTGTTAAGAAAAGTGCAAGAATCGGTCTTGGCATGTACTATGTGTTTGCTATAGGAATATTAGTGGTTTTAGCAATTTTCTTAAGGCCGATTTTATTTATGTTTACGGACAATCCGGCAGTAATTGAAATTGCAGTTTCTGCGTTTCGGATTATGGCACCATTTTATCTTTTGTTTTCATTTATTGAAATTTATTCCTGTGCCCTTCGTGGAATGGGAGATGTACTGTTACCAACCATTATGACGATGGTTGGAATTTGCGGATTCCGTGTGCTGTGGACAATTTTTGTTGTGCCGATACAACCAAGTATGGAAACAATTTCTTGGAGTTACCCATGTTCTTGGATACTTACATCAACTTGTTTCGTAGTTTATTACATATATAAAATACGAAAAATTGAAAAACGGATGAAAAAATAAATTGTTGAACGGGAGAATATCAATGGAATATCGCACCAATCAAAAAAATGGAGATAATCTTTCCTTATTGGGCTATGGTTGTCTGCGTTTCCCGAAAAAAGGGAACGCCATTGACCAGGAAAAAACAGAAAAACTGTTGCAACTGGCATATGATAATGGGGTAAATTATTTTGATACTGCCTATATTTATACCGGTAGCGAAGCAGCATTAGGAAAGTTTTTGGCAAAGGGCTATCGTAAAAATGTTTTTATCGCAGATAAGATTCCGCATTACCTTGTGAAAAAAGCAGAGGACTTTGACAACTATTTTAATGAAATGTTAAAGCGCTTACAAACAGATTATATTGATTATTTTTTGCTTCATATGCTGAACGATATAAATTCCTTCAAAAGATTGGAGACATTGGGAATCCGTGACTGGATTAAGAAGCAAAAAGAAGCAGGACGTATCAAAAGAATCGGTTTTTCTTTCCATGGTACTACGGAAATGTACTTGCAGGTGTTAAATGCTTATGATTGGGACTTTACCCAGGTGCAATACAACTACATGGATGAACACTCTCAGGCAGGAAGAAAAGGTGTGGAAGCCGCTTATGAAAAAGGAATTCCCATGATTATTATGGAGCCTCTCCGTGGTGGCAAGTTGGTACAGGGCTTGCCGGATAGTGCCAAGAAAATGATGGAAAAAGAAGAACATCATTATTCTCCGGCAGAGTGGGGGCTAAGATGGCTATATAATCAGAAGGAAATCTCCGTGGTTCTTTCCGGAATGAACGAAGAAGAACAGGTGATTGAAAATATGCGGATTGCGTCCGAAACGACGGTTGGTAGTATGAGTCAACATGAGATGGGATTCATTGAGGAAATCAAAGCAGAAATCCGTAAGTATATTAAGGTGCCGTGCACCGGCTGCGGATATTGCCAGCCTTGTCCGGCGGGCGTAGATATTCCATCCTGTTTTGCGGCCTATAATACTAAGTTTACCGACGGTTATATAAAGGCAATGACAGAGTATCTTCGTTGTACTACACTGAAAACCACACCAACCAATGCCAGCCTTTGTATAAAATGTGGCAAGTGTGAAACCCATTGCCCACAGTCACTGCCAATCAGAGATTATTTGACCAATGTAAAAAAAGGACTGGAAGGACCAATTTATCCGGTGGTTGCCTATGTAGCAAACAAGATTGCCAGATTTTAAAAGTCAGGTTCTATAGGAAAATAATTTTGTTAAAAGTATAAATTTTATCTATTTTTCAACTTTTTTTTACTTTTTTTACAAGAAAAAAAGTTTTTTGAAGGTTTGTGCGTAATATAATAGATAGACGGTTTTTTATATGCCGGCGTCGGAGTGTTTCCGATTGCCGGCATTACACAACTCATCAGATGAGATGGATGAGAGAAAAGAGGTTTCTATGACAATCAGAGAACGAATTGAACAGATGGAAAAAGATACCCTTAGCCCATATGCAACTCTTAGTAGCAATTCCAGAGGGCGAGATAAAGATGAGCCGGAATGTGATATACGTTCCGTGTTTCAGCGAGACAGGGATCGAATTCTTCATTGTAAAGCGTTTCGCCGGTTAAAGTCAAAAACCCAGGTATTTCTGGACCCGACAGGTGATCATTACAGAACCAGAATGACACATACCTTGGAAGTGTCTCAAAATGCCAGAACTTTGGCAAAAGCATTACGTTTAAATGAAGACTTGGTAGAGGCTATTGCCTTAGGTCATGACCTGGGTCATACACCATTTGGACATGCAGGAGAGAGAACCTTAAATGCTTTGTGCGAAGGTGGCTTCCGTCATTATGAGCAGAGCGTAAGAATTGTAGAAAAACTTGAAAAAAGCGGCGAAGGACTCAATCTTACATGGGAAACCAGAGACGGTATTTTAAATCACCAGGTGCATTTAAGAGCCGCTACTTTAGAAGGTAGAATTGTAAGACTGTCCGATAAGATTGCATATATTCATCACGATGTTGACGATGCGATTCGTGGTAAGGTTATTTCCGAAGACCAGATTCCTGCATCCGTTCATCGTATTTTAGGTAATACAACAAATGAAAGATTGGATACGGTTATTAATGATATTATTACCAACAGTATGGATAAGGATGATATCATTATGTCAGAAGAAATCGATGCTTCCATGCAGGAATTAAGAGAATTCATGTTCCGTGAAGTTTACTTAAATCCGGTAGCAAAAGCAGAAGAAGTAAAAGCAAAAAGAATGCTGGAGTTCTTGTTTGAACATTACATGAATAACTTTGATATTTTACCGGAGAAGTTCACCAGAATGCATTACGAAGGGGAAGACCCAATGGACCGTGTTGTGTGTGATTATATTTCCGGCATGACAGATGTATTTGCAACCAATCTGTTTGAAGAATATTTCCTGCCAAAATCATGGCATGTATTCTAAGACAGGAAGGTTTTATTAACTTTATTATTAGGAAAAGGAGGAAAAAGAATGGCTTTTTATTCGGATGAATTAATTGAAGAAGTCCGCTCTGCAAATAATATTGTGGATGTGATTTCTGAATATGTCCATTTGCAGAAAAAAGGCAGTACATATTTTGGACTGTGTCCGTTCCACAACGAAAAAACCGGTTCTTTTTCCGTGTCACCTAATAAACAGATGTATTATTGTTTCGGGTGCGGAGCCGGAGGCAATGTATTTACTTTTTTAATGGAGTACGAAAACTTCACGTTCAAAGAAGCTATGGAAAGTCTGGCTGAACGGGCAGGTATAGCGCTTCCGAAGGCGGAATTAAGTCCTGAGGAAAAAAAGCGGGCAGATAAGAGAAGCCAGCTGATGGACTTAAATAAAGAAGCTGCGAAGTTTTATTACGCACAGCTCAGAGCCCCGCAAGGTGAGCAGGGGTTGGAATATTTTAAAAGGAGAGGCCTGTCTCCTGAAATTATGCAAAAGTTTGGTTTGGGGTATGCGGGCAAATACAGTGACACCTTATATAAATACTTTAAATCGAAAAACATACCGGATGCCTTGTTAAAGGATTCCGGATTGGTAAATATTGATGAAGTCCGTGGCGGATATGATAAGTTCTTTAACAGAGTCATGTTCCCAATTATGGATGTACATAATCATGTAATCGGATTTGGCGGACGAGTTATGGGAGACGGAGAGCCAAAGTACTTAAACTCCCAGGAAACATTGGTTTTTGATAAAAGCCGAAACCTTTATGGCTTAAACATCGCAAGAACCTCCAGACGACATGGACTACTGTTGTGCGAAGGCTATATGGACGTGATTGCACTTCATCAGGCTGGATTTGACAATGCAGTGGCATCCTTAGGTACGGCTTTTACCTCGGGGCATGCCGGATTATTGCGGCGTTATACAAATGACGTATATCTAACCTTTGACTCGGATGGGGCCGGTACAAAAGCTGCCCTTCGGGCTATTCCGATTTTAAAGGAAGCCGGTCTTAACGCTAAAATTATTAACATGAAGCCATATAAAGACCCGGATGAATTCATTAAAGCATTGGGAGCGGAAGAATATCAGAAACGAATTGACGAAGCAGAGAACAGCTTTATTTTTGAGATCCGGATGCTTCAAAATGAATATGATATGAAGGACCCACAGGCGAAAACGGCGTTCCATCAGAAGGTCGCTGAAAAGCTTCTTGGCTTTAGCGAGGAGATTGAACGGAATAATTATATGGAAGCGGTTTGTGAAGCCTTTCAGATACCAAAAGACAGTTTGAATAAACTGGTGGTCAACTTAAGCACAAGGCTGGACACCGGAACCTTGAAAAAGGAACCGTTAAAGTCAGGCCGGAATGCTCAAAAAGGAAAAGAAGACGGCATGAAGCAGTCACAGAAGTTATTATTAACCTGGCTTGTAGAACAGGCAGGAGTATATCAGCTGATTAAGCCGTACATTCAACCTTCAGATTTTACAGAGGATATTTATCAAAAGGTAGCAACGGTGCTGTATGCACAATTAGACAAAAATGAGCTGAATCCTGCGATGATTATAAATCTGTTTGAATCAGAGGAAGAGCAGAGAGAAGTGGCCGCAATCTTTAACGCTACGATCCAGAATCTGGAAACCAAGGCGGACAGGGAAAAAGCATTAAAGGATACTATTCTTCGAATCAAGAAGAACAGTATTAACGTTGGCTCTCAAACCATGGACCCAACCGATATGCAAACCCTGATGAAGATCGTGGAAGACAAGAAGATGCTTGAGAAATTAGAAAAAATACAGATTCAATTACCGGAATAAAATACCAATTATGGTGGAAGGATGTAAACATGGAAGAAAAAGATTTGAAATTTAACGAGAAATTGCAGGAATTAGTTAAACTTGCAAAAAGCAAAAAAAGTATTATTGAAGACCATGAAATCAATGAATTTTTTAAGGACATGCAGTTAGAAGCTGAACAGTTCGAAAAAATTCTTGAAACTTTAGAAAGTAATAATATTGATATTTTCCGTATGCCGGAAGAAGATGATGAAGAACCGATTATCATTGATGAAGACGATGATATTGAAGTGGAAAAAATCGATCTTTCTGTCCCGGATGGTATTAGCATTGAAGATCCGGTTCGTATGTACTTAAAGGAAATTGGTAAGGTGCCGCTTCTTACAGCTGAAGAAGAAATTGAATTGGCAAAAAGACTGGAATTAGGTGACGAAGAAGCAAAGAAACGTCTTGCAGAAGCAAACTTAAGATTAGTTGTTTCCATCGCAAAAAGATATGTTGGACGCGGAATGTTATTCTTAGACTTAATTCAGGAAGGTAACTTAGGTTTGATTAAAGCCGTTGAAAAGTTTGACTATAGAAAAGGCTTTAAGTTTTCTACTTACGCTACATGGTGGATTCGTCAGGCAATTACCCGTGCTATCGCAGATCAGGCAAGAACCATCCGTATCCCGGTTCATATGGTAGAAACCATTAATAAATTAATACGTGTATCCAGACAGCTTTTGCAGGAATTGGGTAGAGAACCAAGTCCGGAAGAAATCGCAGAAGAAATGGGAATGCCGGAAGACAGAGTACGTGAAATTCTTAAGATTTCCCAGGAACCGGTATCTCTGGAAACACCAATCGGTGAAGAAGAAGACAGCCATTTGGGAGATTTCATTCAGGATGACCAGGTCCCGGTTCCGGCAGATGCAGCTGCATTTACTTTGTTAAAGGAACAGTTAGGAGAAGTCCTTGAAACATTAACAGATAGAGAACAGAAAGTGTTACGTTTACGTTTCGGTTTGGATGATGGACGAGCTCGTACTTTGGAAGAAGTTGGTAAAGAATTCAACGTAACCAGAGAACGTATCCGTCAGATTGAAGCAAAAGCGCTTCGTAAATTAAGACATCCAAGCAGAAGCCGTAAATTAAAGGATTATTTGGAGTAAAAAATGAAATTAACAGACAGAATGCAGGGGGTAGCGGATTTAGTTACCCCCGGTCTTGTCCTTGCGGACATTGGGACAGACCACAGTTATCTACCTATATATTTGGTTAAAAATGGTATTGTACCACGTGCAATTGCCATGGATGTAAACAAAGGTCCGCTAAAAATTGCAGAAGAAAATATTGTTCAGGAAGGCTTGAAAGAGCATATTACTACCCGCTTATCCGATGGACTTGTTAAGTTACAGGATAATGAAGCTCAAAGTGTGATTATTGCAGGTATGGGTGGACGGTTAATATTAAGAATTCTTGCGGCTTCCAAACATCAATGGGGCATGGTTCAGGAGTTTATCCTGCAACCTCAGTCCGAATTGGAACTTTTCCGTAGACAGATGGAAATCTGGGGATTTATTTGTCAGGAAGAAAACATGATTTTTGACGAGGGAAAGTATTATCCAATGGGCAGATATGTCTATGAAGGCAAGGGAGAGAAAGAACGTGATATCTTCGAAACAGAGGATGTTACTCCGGAAACCATTTCCCCGGAAAAAAGAGTATTTTACCGCTACGGAGAAGGATTAATCCGAAGCGGCAATGTTGTATTACGACAGTATCTTGAGAAGGAAGCCGTTCATTTAACCGGTTTGGCTGCTCAGGTTTTAAAATCCGGAGATGGAGAAAAGAAGCAAAAACGATTGGAAGAAATTGAGAATAAACAAAAAGATAATCGATATGCATTACAATTACTGCCTGAACATAAATAAAAAGTATTGGAGGGATTCATATGGCAGTTATTAAATTAGTAACACCACAGGAAACAGAAAAAAATTATGAAGAAGGGACTACATACTTAGACATCGCAAGAGAGTATCAGAAAGATTTTTACGATGACATTGCTTTGGTTCGTATCAACGGAAAATTAGTTGAATTAAATAAGACCGTAAAAAATGATAGTACATTAGAATTTATAACAACTTCTTCTAAAGTAGGTAGAAGCACCTACAGAAGAAGTGTAACTATGTTGATGCATCGCGCCATGTACAACGTTGACAGCAGCGCGGCCATTCAGGTGATGCAGTCTTTAGGACAGGGATTTTACTGTGAATTTGCGGACAAGAGAGAAGTAACCGACGAACTGATTCAGGCGTTAAAAGCAGAGATGCTCCGTTTAATAGGGGAAGATATCCGTATTGAAAAAGTAGTTATGAAGACAGACGAGGCAATGAAAGTCTTCAGTCAGTATGGAATGAAGGACAGAGGAAAGTTATTACGATTCCGTGCAAGTTCAAATGTAAATGTATATAAAATCGGAAATTATTTAGACTATTATTACGGATACATGATGCCAAGTACCGGATACTTGAAGTATTTCGATTTGATGAAGTACGAAGATGGTCTGATGTTATTATTCCCGGGGCAGGATACCAAACAGGTGGCTCCGTTTGAAGCATCATCAAAGTTATTCCACATTTTAAAGGAAACTGATGAATGGGGAAAAATGCTTGGAGTACCAACCATTGCAGATTTAAATCAGGCCATTGCTGATGGCAAATTAAGAGATATTATCTTGGTTCAGGAAGCACTTCAGGAAAGAAAAATTGCGGAAATTGCTGAGCGTATCGTAAGAGAAGGACGCCGCTTTGTTATGGTGGCAGGTCCATCCTCCTCCGGTAAAACATCATTTTCACACCGTTTGTCCATTCAGTTAATGACTTTAGGAATGAAACCGCATCCGATTGGACTTGATAATTATTATAGACGCAGGGAAGAAGCGCCGAAGGATGAAGACGGAAACTTTGACTTTGAATGTTTAGAAGCATTGGATGTACCGCTTTTTAATGAAAATATGACCAGTCTATTAAATGGTGAAGAAGTGGATATGCCATTCTTTAATTTCAAGACCGGTTCCAGAGAATATCGTGGAAACAAACTCCGTTTAGGCGAAGGTGATATCCTGGTAGTTGAAGGAATCCACGGTTTGAATGAAAAGATGTCCTATGCAATACCTGAAAATGAGAAATTTAAAATCTACATCAGTGCGTTAACACAGTTAAACTTAGATGAGCATAACTGTTTACATACCACAGACGGCAGAATTATGCGCCGTATTGTTAGAGATGCAAGAACCAGAGCTACTTCAGCAAGGGAAACTATTGCTATGTGGCCATCCGTTCGAAGAGGAGAAGAGAAATACATCTTCCCATATCAGGAATCTGCAGATGTTATGTTTAACTCTTCCTTCCTGTTTGAATTGCCGGTTATTAAACCGTATGTTCAGCCATTGCTTTACCAGATTCAGCCGGGAACACCGGAATATGATGAAGCTAAGAGATTGCTGAAATTATTAGATTACATACTTCCGGTACCAAGTGACGGTATCAATCATAATTCTTTATTTAGAGAATTTATTGGTGGAAGTTGCTTTAACGTATAAAAGTATGTTAGAATGCAGATTGACATGCAGGATGAATGATCGCGGCTGCAAGTGCCGAAAGGCCGCAGGTGTGGAAAGTCCGGGCTTCACAGGGCAGGATGCCGGCTAACGGCCGGTGGAGGAAACTCCCAGGACAGTGCAACAGAAATAAACCGCCGGGCAACCGGTAAGGGTGGAAAGGCAGTGTAAGAGACTACCGCTATTCTGGTAACAGGATAGGCTCTGCAAACCCCATTCGAAGCAAGACCAGATCAAGGCAATGACGTGGCCCGCCAGCCTTAGGTAGGTCGCTTGAGACGGCTGGTAACAGTCGTTCTAGATAGATGATCATTCACGACAGAACCCGGCTTATAGTCCTGCTAAATCATATTAGGAGCGTTTTTAACGCTCCTTTTTCTATACCGATTTCTTAAAAAATTATTAAAAAAGAATAACTCTGTTGACTTTGTTTTTAAAGTTGTATAGCATAGCAAGGGAAGAAAAATACAGAGGTGATTTTATGAGAGAAAAACTAGCCCGTTTTATGTACGGAAGATATGGAAATGACCAATTAAACCGGTTTTTACTGATAGTATCAATGGTTTTGGTAGTAATTACATTGTTTACAGGTATTGATACTTTTTGGTATATTGGTGTTGTGCTTATTACACTTACCTATCTTCGTATGTTTTCAAGAAAGATACAAAAAAGATACGCAGAAAACCAGAAATATTTAAAGCTTATGAATCCTATTTCAGGATGGTTTAAGCTTCGTATAAAGCATTTTAAAGAAAGAAAGACCCATCGGTTTTTTAAGTGTCCAAGCTGTAAGCAAAAGGTACGTGTGCCGAAGGGAAAAGGAAATATCTGTATTACATGTCCGAAATGCAGGACACAGTTTCAGAAAAGGAGTTAATTATTCTATATGTTTGGCTATATTAATGCAAACTACCGGGAATTGAATACAGAGCAAAAAGAACAGTATCAGTCCTACTATTGCGGTCTTTGTAGGGAATTGCACCGTACCGTGGGAAAAAAGGGGCAGATTCTGTTAAATTATGATATGACTTTTTTGGTACTTTTGCTTACCGGTTTGTATGAGCCTGTCAATCAGAAAGAAGACTTCACCTGTGCTTTGCATCCGTTGAAGAAGAAAACTTCCAGAATCAATGAAGCCAGTGAGTACGCGGCAAAGATGAATGTGCTTTTGGCATATCAGAACTTCAAGGATGACTGGTTGGACGAGCGTTCCGTGTATAAACGAGCGTTAATGAAAATGCTGGAAAAAGATTATAAGGCTATTTCCTTGGAATATCCAAGACAGGCGCAGGCCGTTGAAAATGCCATGAAACGATTGATGATTGCTGAAATTGGGAAGGAATCCAATTTGGATGCCGTTTCAGGAATTACCGGGGAAATGCTTGCAGAGATTTTTAACTGGAAGGATGACCATTGGGCAGATGAACTGCGTTGTATGGGATTTTACATGGGCAAGTTCATATATTTGATGGATGCTTATCAGGATTTAAAGAAGGATAAAAAAGAAGGCCGTTACAATCCGTTTATCTATAATCAGATGGAAGATAAAAGCGGCGTGGATTTGGATGTTTATGTTGGATTAATTTTAAACAGCATGATGGCAGAATGTGCCAAATCCTTTGAACGTTTGCCAATTATAAAACAGGCAGATTTAATTCGGAATATATTGTATTCCGGAGTATGGACCAAGTTTGAGACCATCAAATTACAGAAGGAATCAGAGAAAAAAAGGAAAAAATAAGAATTAAGATGAGAGATCCGTATAGTGTTTTAGGGGTATCACGGGATGCTACCGACGAAGAAATAAAAAAAGCATATCGAAATCTAAGCCGAAAATATCATCCGGATGCCAATGTGAATAATCCAAATAAAGAACAGGCGGAAGAGCGTTTTAAAGAAGTTCAGCAGGCCTACGATAAGATTATGAATGATAAACAGTATGGCGGCAGTTATGGCGGATATTCCACCGGTGGGTACGGAAATGGATATGGTGGTTTTGGCGGTTTTTATGGACAGAGAACCCATGAAAACGAAGATGACATTGAAATGCAGGCTGCGGCAAATTACATTCGCAACCGCTACTACAAAGAGGCATTAAATCTGCTTAACCGCATGGAAAAAAGAACAGGCCGCTGGTATTATTTCAGCGCGGTTGCCAATCATGGTGTAGGCAATAATGTGATTGCCTTAGAGCATGCAAAAACAGCCGTTAATATGGAACCAAGCAACGTAGAATACCGTCAGTATTTACAATATATAGAAAATGGAGGATCCTGGTACAGGGACATGGGTAGTATGTACCAGAACCCGGTAGGTGGAGTAGGAAAATGGTGTATTAATCTTTTACTACTGAACCTGTTTTGTAATCTTTGTTGTTGTCCCGGCGGAGCAGGAATATATTACCAGTAAGAATTTTTTCGTAAAACAAACCTAATAAAAACCATAGTGGGGCATAATCCAGGCGGATTATGCCTTTATAATTTAACAAGGCATGGCTATAATCCCAGGGACAGGCATTAAAGAGGGACAGTAGAAATCCGCTGAAAAATTCTACGGAAAAAATACAAACTGTATAGATTAGTCCCCTTATTATCGTGTGTAATCTATGGATGCGTCTGTATAGCCATGGTAGGAACGCAGCTAAACCGTAGATAGGAAACATCCAAAGAGAAGTCGTACCACTTAACCTCCAATCATGACTAAAAAATGAGCCTAAGGACGTAAACAGGATTTCTGCACACCAGCCAATCAGACCGCATTTAAAAAAGTTTTTCATCATAGAGATAGTGTGCCCAAAAACTTGTAAAAAACCCTGAAATCCGATATAATATATTGGTTAATATTAGAAAAGAGGGAATGCCATGAAAAATTTAAAAAAGTTACTGGAACGACTGGAATTTACCTGTGTTCAAGGAGAACTTGACATTGAGATTTCTACATTGGTTTATGACTCAAGAAAAGCACAAAAAGATTCAATTTTTGTTTGTATAGAAGGTACAGCGGTGGACGGCCATGATTTTGTTCCACAGGTATTGGAACAAGGGGCAAAAGTGTTGGTAGTATCAAAAGAAGTGGAAGCACCACAGGATGTTACTATCATAAAGGTGGAGAATACCCGCGTGGCATTGGCAGGATTATCTGCGGCATATTTTGACTATCCGGCAGACCGGTTAAAAGTTATCGGAATCACCGGAACAAAGGGAAAGACAACAACAACCTACATGATTAAGTCTATTTTAGAATCTGCGGGATATAAGGTGGGACTTATCGGAACCATTGAAGCTATCATTGGAGACGAAGTGATTCCGGCAAATAATACTACACCGGAGTCCTATATCACTCAGCAGTATTTTGCCAAAATGTTAGAAGCAGGATGCGACATTGCAGTTATGGAAGTATCCTCTCAGGGCTTGATGATGCATCGTTGCGGAGGTTTTACTTTTGAAATCGGTATTTTCACCAACATTGAACCGGACCACATTTCCCCTACAGAACATAAAGATTTTGATGACTATATGCACTGTAAAGGAATGCTGTTCAGACAGTGTAAATTAGGAATTATCAATGGGGATGATGCCCATTACGAAGATATTATTAAGAATCATACATGTCAAATCGAAACCTATGGTTTTAATGATGGTTTGGATTTGCAGGCAACAGACCTTAAGTTACTGAAGGAAGCCGGAGATATTGGTGTATCATATTACACTAAAGGGGTTATGGAAGAAGAAATCAAAATCGATTTACCGGGACGTTTCAGCGTATATAATTCCCTGGCTGCCATTGCAGTATGCCGTCATTTTCAGGTGGCATTTCCTACCATGAAAAAAGCACTGAAAGAAGCAAAGGTAAAGGGAAGAATTGAAAAGGTGGCTGCATCACCGGAATTTACCGTAATGATTGACTATGCCCACAATGCCATGTCATTGGAAAGTCTGTTGTCAACTTTAAAAGAATACGAACCGACCAGACTTGTCTGTGTGTTTGGTTGTGGCGGAAACCGGTCAAAACTTCGCAGATATGAAATGGGAGAAGTATCCGGCAGACTGGCAGATTTAACCATTATTACATCCGACAATCCAAGATTTGAAGAACCGCAGGATATTATTAATGATATTAAAACCGGTATGGAAAAAACTACCGGAGAATATGTAGAGATTATTGACCGTAAAGAGGCAATCCGTTACGCCATTGTTAATGGCCGCCCGGGAGATGTTATTGTCATCGCCGGAAAGGGACATGAAGACTATCAGGAAATCAAAGGCGTAAAATATCCTATGGATGACCGGACTCTGGTAGCAGAAGTGGTAGAAGAGATGAAATAATTTTTCTGAATACATATCACCCCATCTTACCAAAAGAAAGGAGATAAATGAATGGGAAAGTACGCAAATATCATTATCGATATTTCTCATGAAAAATTAGATAAACCGTTTACGTACCTTGTCCCGGAGCATTTGTCCCGGATTATAAAGGTAGGAGACCAGGTACAGATTCCTTTTGGCAACGGAAATAAAATGCGAAAAGGTTTTGTTATGGAACTTCCGGAAGAAGTCAACCTTGTTCCTGGGGTGAATTATAAATATGTGGATTCTATTATTCCACAGACCGGAATGACCACTCAGTTTATTCAATTAGCAGAGTGGATGCGTTCCCAGTATGGCGGGACGATGAATCAGGCACTTCGCACGGTTCTGCCCATTAAAAAACCGGGTAAAGAGAAAAAAGTGCGAATTGTGGTAATGAAGCTTGCCGAAGAAGAGGCGAAAAAGCAAATCCAAATCTTTGAAAAAAAGAATGCCGTAGCAAAAGCACGTTTGATGAAGGCTTTATTAGAAGCTGCGGAAATTGATTTTACTTTTATTACACAGAAGTTAAATGTATCTTCTACAGTTATTCATGGATTTGAAAAAGCAGGATATGTGCAGATAGAAGAAGTGCGGACTTACCGCAATCCAATCCGCATGAAGGAAGAAAATATTATAAAGCCTGTATTAAATGAAAACCAGCAGGAGATTGTGGATATTTTTTCAGAAGACTACGATGCCGGTATCCGAAAGACTTATTATATTCACGGAATTACAGGTAGCGGAAAAACTGAAGTTTATATGGAAATGATTCAAAAGGTTTTAGAGGGGGGCAAACAGGTCATAGTGCTGATACCGGAAATAGCCCTTACCTTCCAGACGGTTCTTCGCTTTTATAAGCGTTTCGGAAACCGTGTTTCCATACTGCATTCAAAGTTATCGGAAGGGGAACGTTATGATCAGCTGACCAGGGCAGAAAAAGGGGAAGTGGATATTATGATTGGTCCCCGCAGTGCTTTGTTTACACCATTTAATAACCTTGGCTTAATTGTGATTGATGAAGAACATGAACCTACCTATAAAAGCGAGCAGATACCAAAATATCATGCCAGAGAAACAGCAATTTGGCGGGCAAGCCAGTCAAATGCCAGTGTTGTGTTAGGTTCGGCAACTCCTTCTTTAGAGGCCTATTTTAAGGCAGAAAAAGGAGAATACAGCTTATTTACCCTGACAAAACGCTACGGGAACAGTCAGTTGCCTGAAGTGGAAATAGTGGATTTAAGGGAAGAATTAAAAAAAGGAAACCGCTCCATTTTAAGCAATACCTTAAAGAACCAAATGGAAGAGGTTTTGGAGAAAAAACAGCAGATTATGCTTTTTTTAAACCGACGTGGAGTGTCAGGTTTTGTAAGTTGTCGCAGTTGTGGAAATGTGGTAAAATGTCCACATTGTGATGTTTCCTTAACCCAACACAACAACGGCCGCTTGATTTGTCACTATTGTGGGTATGAAATGCCTATGATTGAAAAATGCCCGGAATGCGGTTCTAAATTCATCGGAGGATTTAAGGCAGGTACCCAAAAGGTGGAGGAATATGTAAAAAGCATTTTTCCACAGGCGAGGGTATTGCGTATGGATGCAGATACCACAAAGACAAAAGATGGATATGAAAAAATACTGACTGCATTCTCGAATGGAGAAGCAGACATTTTAATCGGAACACAGATGATTGTAAAAGGTCATGATTTTCCGGAGGTTACCCTGGTAGGAATACTGGCTGCGGATTTGTCATTACATGTTAGTGACTACCGCGCTGCAGAAAGGACCTATCAGTTACTGACCCAGGCAGCAGGAAGGGCAGGAAGAGCAGCCCGGCCGGGAAGAGTGGTGATACAAACCTATCAACCGGAGCATTATGCAGTAACCTGCGCTGCAGAACAAAGTTATCTTCCGTTTTATGAGAGAGAAATTCTCTATCGTAAAATGCTTCGTTATCCACCGGTTGGAAATATGCTTATGGTATTTATGACCGGGGAAAAAGAAGATGCATTGGAGAGACTGGCGGGAAATATAGCAAGAGTCGTTACGGACTATTCAAAAGAATGTAAGAAGATTCAAATCATCGGGCCCACAGATCCGGCAATTAAAAAAATACAGGATGTATACAGAAAGGTCTTGTATGTTAAAAGCACCGAATATAATGAACTGGTAAAAATAAAGGATTTACTGGAAAAATACAGGGTAGAAACAGAATTTGCCGATGGTGTAGTGCAATTTGACTTTAACCCGATAAACAGCATTTAGGAGGAAATAAAAATGGCAATTAGAGAAATCCGTACATTAGGAGATGAAGTATTAACAAAGGTTTGTAAGCCGGTTACAGAAATGACTGCACGTACTTTGGAATTAATCGAAGATATGATTGAAACTATGTATGAGGCAAATGGTGTAGGTTTAGCAGCACCACAGGTTGGAATTTTAAAACGAATTGTTGTTATTGACATCGGAGATGGTCCGATTGTAATGATTAACCCGGAAATTTTGGAAAAAAGCGGAAGTCAGACCGGAGATGAAGGTTGTTTAAGCTATCCGGGAAAATCCGGAGTGGTTACCAGACCAAACTATGTAAAAGCAAGAGCCCTTAATGAAAATATGGAAGAGTATATCATAGAAGGGGAAGAATTAATGGCAAGAGCGATTTGCCATGAATTGGATCACTTAGATGGTCACATGTATGTGGAATTGGTGGAAGGACCAATCAGAGACGTAGTATACGAGGAAGAGTAGAATGCGAGTTATTTTTATGGGAACCCCTGATTTTGCACAGGGAACATTAAAGGCCTTAATCGAAAGCAAACACGAAGTGGTGTTGGCGGTTACACAGCCGGACAGACCAAAGGGCAGAGGAAAAGCCCTTGCTTATCCCCCGGTAAAAGAAACTGCCATTGAAGCAGGAATTCCGGTATTTCAGCCGGAAAAAATCAAAACACCGGAAGCAGTGGAATATCTTCGCACATTTCAGCCGGATGTGATTGTGGTTGTTGCGTTTGGACAGATTTTATCAAAAGAAATTCTGGATATGCCAAAGTATGGCTGTATCAATGTGCATGCCTCCCTGTTACCGAAATATCGAGGAGCCTCCCCAATTCAGTGGGCAGTCATTGATGGAGAAGAAGTAACCGGTGTAACTACTATGCGTATGGATGAAGGCTTAGATACCGGTGATATGATATTGGTGAAAACCTATGAACTGGAGAAAAAAGAAACCGGCGGCAGTTTGTTTGACCATTTAATGGATATTGGTGCGCAGGCATGCTTAGAAACCTTGGAGCAGTTGGAAGCAGGAATAGCAAGCTATACACCACAGGAACATGAGAAGGCAACAAAGACAGGATTGATTTCCAAGGAGTTGGGACGATTGAATTTTGAAAAGCCGGCAACGGAAATTGAGCGGTTGATTCGGGGACTTAATCCTTGGCCGAGTGCATTTACCTATTTGAACGGAAAGATGTTTAAAATCTGGGATGCAGATGTAGTACCTCAGGGCGAGTATAATACCGGTAAAATTGGAGAAATTATCCATGTAGATAAAGAGCACATTTATGTGCAAACCGGCAAAGATGTTCTTTGTTTAAATGAAGTTCAGCCGGAAGGTAAAAGAAGGATGGAATGTGCTGAGTTTTTAAGAGGCTATGCACAAACAGTAGGCACGATGCTGGGATAATTCCCGAAAAAAGTGTAAATGGGAAAAAGACAGCAGCTAAGCCATTTTAAGGTCCTTCAAAAATAAAGGGAGTGATATAAAATGTTATTAGGATATTACGGGTATTACATGTATTGGGACCCAACCTATATTCTGGTACTAATCGGTGCGGTGATTTGTATCATTGCATCTGCCGGAGTAAAAACCACTTACGCAAAATATGAAAAAGTACGGAGCCGTTCCGGAAAAACCGGAGCACAGGTGGCAGAAGAAGTGCTGTATCGGGCAGGAGTTAAGGATGTGTCTGTTTTAAGGACTTCAGGTCATTTAACAGATCACTATAATCCAAAGAATAAGACTTTATATTTGTCGGATACGGTTTTTGATTCTTCTTCCGTGGCGGCAATCGGTGTTGCCTGTCATGAAGCAGGACACGCAATTCAGCACAATCAGGGATATTTTCCGTTATCTTTTAGAAATACCCTGGTGCCGGTGGCAAATTTTGGTTCTATAGCCAGTTGGCCGCTGATTGTAATCGGTATCTTTTTTAACGGATTGACAGTTCAGACAGGAATCGGATATTTCCTGTTGCAGGCAGGTATTATGATGTTTTCATTATCTGTGTTATTTCAGCTGGTAACCTTGCCGGTAGAGTTTAATGCCTCTACCAGAGCCATCAATATGATTGCGGCAGGGGGATATACTTCAGAGGAAGAATTAAGAGGAACCAAAAAGGTTCTTCGGGCAGCAGCTTTCACATATGTGGCATCTGCGGCAGCAGCTATTTTGCAGTTACTAAGATTGATTATCTTATTCGGAGGAAGAAGACGGAATGACTAACGGTATAAATGTTAGAGATTTGGCTTTAGATTGTTTATTATCCATTACCAGAGACGCAAATTTTTCCCATATTGTTATGCAGGACGTGTTAACTAAGTATCAGTATTTGGAAAAACAGGAAAGAAGTTTTTTAAACCGTTTGGTTATGGGAACCATTGAACGCATGCGAGAATTGGATTATGTGATTAATCAGTTTTCCACAGTAAAAGTAAATAAAATGAAGCCGGTCATCCGCCTCATACTTCGAATGGGAGTTTATCAGTTATTATATATGGATTCCGTGCCGGATTCTGCGGTTTGTAACGAAAGTGTTAATCTGGCAAAAAAACGCAGTTTTCAGAATTTGAAAGGATTTGTAAACGGAGTACTGAGAAATATTGCAAGGGAAAAAGAAAATATTTCTTATCCGGAGAAATCCAAAGATTTGAAAGCTTACTTGGAAGTTAAGTATTCTGTTCCCCAGTGGATATTGGAATTGTGGTTAAAAACTTATAATGGGGATACTGTAGAGCAGATTTTGCAGGCCTTTTTAACAGAAGGACCGACCTGTATCCGTGTTAATACAAGAAAGATATCTCCGGAGGAATTGGCTTTACGGTTGACAAAACAGGGAATTACGGTGGAAACCCACCCTGAAGAAAACAGGGCTTTATACATTAGTAATTATGATTATTTAAACCGTATTCCGGAATTTGGAGAAGGTCTGTTTTATATTCAGGACTATTCATCCATGCAAATCGGAAAGGTGGCAGCTCCGAAAGAAGGAGATGTATGTATCGATGTATGTGCTGCTCCGGGAGGAAAGTCTTTGCATTTGGCGGAGCTTATGAATGGAACCGGAAGTGTTTATGCAAGAGATTTAACACCAAAGAAGGTTGCCTTAATTGATGAGAATATTCGTCGCATGGGAGCAACAAATGTTATAGCCCAGATGCAGGATGCCACTGTTTTAGATGAAACTATGGTGGAAAAAGCCGATGTGGTATTGGCGGATTTGCCGTGTTCCGGTTTGGGAATTATCGGTAAAAAACCGGACATCAAGCTTCATTTGTCATTGGAACAGATAAAGGAAATTGTAGGCTTACAGCAGGAAATCTTAGAAGTGATTTGCAGGTATGTAAAAGCCGGAGGAACCTTAGTATACAGTACATGTACTATTAACCGAATGGAAAACGAAGAAAATGTCCGGTGGTTTTTAGAAAGACACAAGGAATTTGAACTGACAGAAGAACGACAGATTTTGCCGGAGAAGGGCTATACAGATGGTTTCTTCTATGCCAAATTCATAAAGAGAGGATAAGTAAGTATGGATATTCGTTCCTATACTCTTCAGGAATTGGAAGAAAAAATTACAGAACTTGGAGAAGCAAAGTTTCGTGCAAAGCAGATTTACCAGTGGATTCACCAAAAGCATGTAAACAGCTATGAAGAAATGAGTAATATTTCCAAGAAACTGAAAGAAACATTGGAACAGCATATTGATTTTCAACCATTGAATCAGCTACAGGTGCAAGAGTCCAAAATTGATGGTACCAGAAAGTATTTATTTGAATTATGTGATCATCATGTAGTTGAAAGTGTGTGGATGAAATATAAGCATGGGAATTCTGTATGTATTTCTTCTCAGGTGGGATGTAAAATGGGATGTCGTTTTTGCGCATCTACCTTGGATGGATTTGTTAGAAATCTTTCTGCCGGAGAAATGCTTAGCCAGGTTTATCAGATAGAAGCAGATACAGGGGAAAGAGTATCCAATATAGTGGTAATGGGAACAGGAGAGCCATTGGATAACTATGACAATCTGGTTCGTTTTGTAAGAATGATATCCGATGAAAATGGTTCTAATATCAGCCAGAGAAATATTACTGTTTCCACCTGTGGTATTGTGCCAAAGATGAAAGAACTGGCAGACGAGCAGTTGCAAATTACGCTGGCACTTTCTCTTCATGCGCCAACCCAGGAAAAAAGAAGCCGTTTAATGCCGATAGCCAATGCCTATGATTTAAGTCAGGTTATGGATGCGTGCAGGGAATATTTTGAAAAAACACATAGACGTATTTCTTTTGAATACAGTCTTGTAAAGGGAGAAAATGACTCTATGGAAGACGCAATGGAGTTAATTTCTCTCATAAAAGGCATGAATTGCCATGTGAATTTAATTCCGGTAAATCCTATCAAAGAGAGGGATTATAAGCAACCGGAAAGAGAGAGTATTGAAGCATATAAAAATAAACTTGAAGAATACGGAATAAATGTTACAATTAGAAGAGAGATGGGACGGGATATTGATGGTGCCTGTGGTCAGCTCAGAAAGAAATACATGGAAAGGTAGGTGGGAAGATGAAAACAAATGCAATAACGGATGTTGGACTTGTAAGAACTGAGAATCAGGATACTTATTATACCAACGAACAACCAATCGGAAATCTTCCAAACCTTTTTGTGGTAGCAGATGGAATGGGCGGACATGTTGGAGGAAAGCAGGCTTCTGAGACCGCATTGCAGACCATCGTAGATTACATAGAACAGAGCAAAGAAGAAAATATCAGGGTATTATTTGATAAGGCGATCCGCAAGGCAAATAATGCCGTTTATGAAGAGGCGAATGAAAAGTCATTGCAGGGAATGGGTACAACCATTGTTTTGGCAAGCCTAGATAAGGACGTGCTTAGCGTGGCAAATGTTGGTGACAGCCGTTTATATGTAGTGTCACCGGGGGCAATTAAGCAGGTAACCAAGGACCATTCATTAGTTGAGGAAATGATTCGTATGGGTGAACTGGAGAGAAGCAAAGCAAGACTTCATCCGGAGAAAAATGTGATTACCCGTGCGGTTGGTGCATCCGAAGACTGTAAGGCAGACTTTTTCCAGGTTCGGCTGGATGAGGAAGAATGCGTATTAATGTGTTCTGACGGCTTAAGCAATATGCTGGATGATGAACAGATACGTAACATTATGAACAGTCAGAGAGATGTGATAGAGAAAACACAAAAATTAGTGGAAGCCGCAAATAACAGCGGCGGAAAAGATAACATTACGGTAGTTGTGGTAGAACCATAGGAAAGGTGAGAGAGAATGTTAACAGTAGGAATGTATATGGCAGACAGATACGAGATACTAGATAAAATAGGTACAGGCGGCATGTCTGATGTGTATAAGGCAATGGACCATTTATTGGGACGCAAGGTTGCTGTAAAGGTTCTGAAATCAGAGTATAGTGAAGACGTGAATTTCTTATCCAAATTCAGAACGGAAGCACAGGCGGCAGCAGGCTTGGAACATCCAAACATTGTAAACATTTATGATGTAGGAAGCGAAAATAAAATGCACTACATAGTTATGGAATATGTAGAAGGCATTACATTAAAAACATATATCGAAAAGAAAGAAAAGCTTAGTTACAAAGAGGCTATCAGTATTGCTATTCAGACAGCCAACGGTATTCGTGTGGCACATAATAAGCAGATTGTTCACAGAGATATTAAGCCACAAAATATTATGATTTCTACAGAAGGAAAGGTAAAAGTTACAGACTTTGGTATTGCCAGAGCTGCATCTTCCAATACCATTAATTCTGAAGCTATGGGTTCTGTACATTACGCATCTCCGGAACAGGCAAGAAACGGATTTATTGATACAAAGAGTGACATTTATTCTTTAGGTATTGTTATGTATGAAATGGTAACCGGAAGAGTACCATTCCACGGAGATACTGTGGTTTCCGTTGCTTTACAGCATTTACAGGAAGAAATCGTTCTTCCGAGTGTATTTGCTCCGGAAATACCGATTAGTTTTGAAAAAATTATTTTAAAATGTGTTCAGAAGAGTCCTGACCGCCGTTATGCAACCATTGATGACTTAATCGTTGATTTGAAAAAAGCATTAATCAATCCGGATGAAGATTTCGTTGTTATGGATATGATTACAGCACAGGCAGAAGCAACACATATGTCCACAGAAGAAATTGATCCTAGGGACATTACTGATACTCCGGCAGAGGATATTGATGAAGATGCATTATTGGGAGACGGTGAAGATGAGGATGAAGATGCATTCTTAAGCCCGAAGATGGAAAAAGCTATTACCGTTTTTGGTATTGTATTTTTTGTACTTGTAGCAGTTTTGATCTTCTTAATTATCGGTACTGTTGCAAAATGGTGGCAATTCGGAAATAACAATACCGGTAATGAAGGCGGACAGCAGCAAGAAGAACAGCAGGATGATAAAATTGAGGTTATCGATGTTTCCGGCATGACCTTTGAGGAAGCTAAGGATGCCTTAAATGAACTTGGTTTAGGTATTGAAATTGAAGACGCAGAAACTTCTGATGAAGTAGAAGCAGGATTAATCATTTCACAGGATATTGAAGCCGGATTTAAAGTAGATAAAAATACTACCATTAAGGTTATTGTAAGTTTAGGTAAAGAAGTTGCTGAAAATATCATTCCTGATATTATTACCATGAAACAGGATAAAGCAACTGCACTTTTACAGGGACTTCCATATAGTTTGATTGTATCTGTTAAATATGAATATAGTGATAGTATTCCGATGGGTGAAGTAATGGACGTATATCCAAAGATTGGTACATCCATTAAGGCAGGTTCTAAGATTACTATTACTGTCAGCCGTGGTGTTGAAGAAATTGCATTACCAAATCTTGAAGGTAAATCAGAAACACAGGCAATTGCTGAATTGGAAGAATTAGGATTTAAAAATATTGTAATTCAGTACGAAGAAAGCGATGAAGTGGAACAGGGATATGTAATCAGTCAGAACCCTGCAAAGAACAAAAAAGCCACAAAAGACGCTGAGATTACTATTGTAATCAGCTCCGGACAGAAGACAAGATACTATCGTTACGAAACAACAATCACCATACCGGAAGACCTTCAGGCTAAATTAACGGATGGAACCTATAGCCGCTTTATAGAAATGGAAATCCGTTTGATTTTAGATGGTGACACTCAAGCATATGCAACATGGAATACGGAAACAGAAACAAAGGAAATTTCTGTAGAAAATATTGAAAATATATCCAAGGGAAGTATTGTTGTGGTTTACGTGTTTGAGGCACCGGATATTGACCCTGATACAGGATTACAGAAAGTAGATGAAGAAGGTAATCTATTATATGTAGAAAAGACCGAAACTGTTGAAATCAGAGCGGTTGTTTTTGAAGAAATTGTAGCAGAAGATGAAACCAGTGATGGTTCTGAAACTGACGGAAACTCCGAAACCGGAGAAAATGATGGCGCATCCGAAGAGGGCGGCTCAGGCGAAGAATAGATTTATATGACAGGAAAGATTGTTAAAGGGATTTCCGGATTCTACTACGTGCATGTGGCAGAATCCGGAATTTATGAATGTAAAGCAAAAGGAATATTTCGAAATCAGAATATTAAACCTTTAGTCGGTGATAATGTTGAAATTGACATTATTGATGAAGAGGGAAAAAAGGGAAATATTACTGCAATTCATGACAGAATGAATCAGTTGCTCAGACCGGCTGTTTCTAATGTAGATCAGGCAGTAGTTATTTTTGCTGCGGAAAAACCAAATCCAAACTTGAATCTGTTGGACCGCTTTTTAGTGTTTATGGAAAAAGAACAGGTTCCCACTTTGATTTGTTTTAACAAGAGTGATTTGGCAGAGGAAGATAAGCTGGAAGAGTTACGAAAGACCTATGAAAATAGTGGTTGTAAAGTGATTTTTACCAGTGCAAAGAAAGAATCAGGGTTAGAAGAACTGCAGATGGCATTGGAAGGCAAGGTTTCTACAGTTGCAGGCCCTTCCGGTGTTGGAAAGTCGTCTTTAATTAACCTTTTACAGACAGATATTGCTATGGAGACGGGGGAAATCAGCAAGAAAATTGAACGGGGAAAGCATACGACCCGTCATTCCCAGTTGATTCACATTAAGGCGGACACTTATATTATGGATACTCCGGGATTCAGTACCTTATATCTGGAGAATTTCGAAAAGGAAGAGCTGAAAGATTACTATAATGAGTTTCAGGATTATTTTTCTGAATGCAGATTTATGGGATGTAATCATATCAGCGAACCGGATTGTGGAGTAAAGAAGGCTGTAGAGCAGGGTGATATTCCTAAAAGCAGATATGAGAATTATAAGATATTGTTTGAAGAATTAAGTCAGGTAAAAAAATACTGATATTTTTATCAGAAAGGCGGTAAACAATGAACTATTTAGCACCATCATTATTAGCAGCAGATTTTGCAAAATTGGGAGAGGCGGTTCAGATTATTGATCAGGCCGGAGCCCAGTATGTACATATTGATGTTATGGACGGCTTGTTTGTTCCCAGTATTTCTTTTGGAATGCCGGTTATTAAAAGCATCCGAAAGGAAACAAAGCGTATTTTTGACGTTCATTTAATGATTGAGGAACCGGATCGTTATATTGAAGAATTTAAAGCCAGTGGTGCAGATATTATTACCGTTCATGCAGAGGCTTGTAAACACTTAGACAGAACTATTATGCACATTAAAGATGCCGGATTGAAGGCAGGTGTGGCACTAAATCCTGCAACTCCGATTGAAAACATTAAACATGTGCTTGGTATAGTGGATATGGTACTTATCATGTCTGTTAATCCGGGATTTGGAGGACAGAAGTATATTTCATATTGCACAAATAAGATTAAAGAATTAAAGGCAATGATTGATGAAGCCGGTTATCAGGTGGATATTGAAGTTGACGGCGGCATTACATTAAACAATGTAAGAGAAGTGTTGGATGCAGGTGCCAACGTAATCGTTGCAGGAAGTGCAGTGTTTAAAGATTCTGCAAAACAGAAT
This sequence comes from Lachnospiraceae bacterium, assembly GCA_045632875.1. GTDB lineage: Bacteria > Bacillota > Clostridia > Lachnospirales > Lachnospiraceae > XBB1006. Next base: position 9,277 of record JAZQXN010000017.1, on the reverse strand, counting down.
GTAGAAGAGTTTTTAAAGATTATGGAGTAAGAGGTCAGAATGAAGACTTGTATTATTACAGGTGGCAGAGTGAATGACGGGTTTGTGTTACAGCAATTGACAGAGGTGCAGTATGATTTAATCATTGCAGTTGATCACGGTGCAGACTTTTTTGCGGACAAGACATTAAAGCCTCACCACGTAGTGGGCGACATGGATTCTGCCAATCTGGTGACAAAAGAGGAAATTGAAGCTTGGGAAGGTTGTACGCTGCATAAGTATCCGGCGGAAAAAGATGAAACCGATACAGAACTGGCTATTCGTCTGGCAATAGAAAAAAAGGCAACAGAGATTCATATCTACGGAGCTACCGGAACCCGGTTGGACCATGTGCTTGGAAATATTCATATTATGAAAACCGCACTGGAAGCCGGCGTGATGTGCGCCATGATTGATGAATACAACAAGATTCAGTTGATTTCCGGAACTAATACCATTAAAAAAGAGAACCAGTTTGGAACATACGTATCTTTATTGCCATGGCTTGGAGAAGTGAAGGGAGTATGTATCCGGGGAATGAAATATCCGTTGGAAGATTACACTCTGGAGTACGGGAAAGCACTTGGAGTTAGTAATGAAATCACGGATGAAACGGCAACAATTGTGATTGGTAACGGGATTGCAGTAATGATTGAATCAAAAGATTCGATATATAAAGAGGAAATATAGAAAATGAAATTAGGTATCGTTATAAATTGACGATATGTAAAAGAAATGACAGGTGATATCAGAAAGTAAAAGCCTGTCATTTCTTGAATTATAAAGAGGATTCATTTGTGTGAAGAATTATCTTTGTTTGATGTTACCTGCTAGGTCTCCATAAATAGGAGTAGCTAGGCCAAATCCACCGGAAACAGACAGAATCTGACCTGTGGTATAGGCAGATTCATCGCTGGCGAAATATACGACTGCAGAGGAAATTTCTTCCGGCAATCCAATTTTCTTTAAGGGAATATGACGAAAGAAAAGATTACGGAAATCTTCTGATAAATTTTTCTCAACAGCTTCTGTAGCGGTCATGCCAGGAAGAACTGCATTGCATCGAATATTATGGGAAGCTTCGTGCACTGCGATTAGTTTTGTCAAATAGTTAATGGCAGCTTTACTGGTGCCGTAGGCAATCTGCGAAATGTCAGGAACCAATCCACCAATGGATGAGATATTAATGATGCTACCACCTCCGTGGACTGCCATGTGCTTTGCGGCCTCTTGGCTTGCCATAAAGACACTTCTAAGATTTAATGTAATAATATCTAAATAATCTGCAATATCTGTATGGGCTAAGTCTAGGTCTTTTTGGGGATTAGACGTACCGAAATTGTTTACAAGCACATCCAGATGCCCTTCTTTTTCGATTACTTCCTCTATCATACTGATAAAACTTTCAGGTTTGCTTGCATCATTGTACACGTAGTTTACATGGAACCCTTTTTCTTTCAGTTCCGTTGCTATTTTTTCTGCGGCTTCTAAATTACGGGCTCCCATATAACAAATAGCCCCTTCCTTTGCACAAGCCTTTACACAGGCAAGTCCAATGCCTCGTGTAGAAGCGGTAATAAGAATAACTTTGTCTTTTAATCTCATAGATGTTCTCCTTTTAAAGAATTATTTTTATGAATATTTGGTAAGAATTGAACAATCAATATACCAATGGCGATACAGCAAATTTCAATAAACGAAAGCATATGAATAGAGTCTACAGCGGCGTTTGATGCGGAATGTGGAGCGAAAGAATCAGAGGTCAAACGTGTAATTTCATTGGTAAACATAGGAACAAAAATCGCTACCCCGAAAGGCGCTGCTAAATCTCGAAACAGTCCATAGGTACCGGTGCCTAGCCCTGCGCTTTCAGATGGAAGGTTCGATAAAACAATTTTCATAAAAATTGTAGCATTGGCACCAAGGCCAAATCCTAGAATACCTAGAGCGGACGCTAGGATTAAAAATGGAGTAGTAGTGGAATAAAGTAACATAAGAGCACAGCCAAGACCTGTCAAAAATAAGGAACTGGTAAGAATACGTTTGGGCTCAAATCGATCAGATAAAGGTCCTAAAAGAATAGAACCAAGCGACATTCCTAAATACATAATTGATATAGCATACGCGGAAATGATGGTGTTATCAGGCTGCGTATAGTTGATAAAAACAATGGTATTGGTCATGTTTGCCTGCATAAGTCCTTGTGTTAAAAATAAAATGATTATAGAAAGAATAAATTCTTTGCGTACTATAAAGCTTGCAGACAGAAGTGGATGCGAAGCTTTTTTTTCTGCCAGAAATAAGCCTGCAAGACTAATTAGTGACAAAAGAAGTACAGTCAGGAAACTAACAGATGTCCAACCAAAGTTTTGACCAAAGGAAGGGACACATAAAAGCAGGCTGAAAAAAATAATGACTAGAATAGCCCCTGAGATATCAAAATTTTTAATTTTTTTAGGTGTATAGTGCGCTTTGGGATGCGTAAAGAGGCAGAGAAAGAAAAATACTATACAGATGCCAACGGAAATCCACATCAATGTTCGCCAGTTGCCATATTGCAAAATGACACCACCCAAGCTAGGGCCAAAGATGACAGAGGCACTAGAAAGAAGCATGTATAGGGAAAATCCTTTCGCTATTTCTGCAGCTGGAAATTCCGTTACGATATAAGACATTACAGTAGGCGCAATGGCTGCAGTACCAATCCCGACTACAAATCGTGCAAGAAGTAATACGATTAGGGAAGGGGCTAATGCGCTTAGTATATTTCCAGAAGTAAAAATGAGAATGCCCAGTAGTAAAGTTCTGCGTCTGCCAAAGATATCAACGAGTTTGCCTAGAATCGGCGCACAAGCCGCAGTAGAGATAGCCTGGGATAAGGCGGTCCAAGTGGTGTTGTTATAGGCTAGATTCATATCGAGCATAAAAGCTGGTCCTAAAACGGTACTTAGTCCTCCGATAAGACCTATTAAAAAAGCTGCCAGGGCATATGGAAGAAATCCTTTTTGGTAAGATGTGTTTGAACGATTGCTCATAAATATACCTCGATTTATTTTTCTGTGGTTAGTATTGCCTTTATTTTTTCGTTCTATGTGTAATTTTTTTAGAAAAGGACATGATAATAAAGAAAAATTTAAAAGAGAAAAGGAGAAATCACTATGTCAATGATCAACAAAGAAATTGCAGACTTTAAAACTTACGCATTCCACAATCAGGATTTTAAGATGGTTTCCAAAGAAGATATCTTAGGAAAGTGGACGGTTTTCTTTTTTTATCCAGCGGATTTTACTTTTGTATGCCCAACAGAATTAGAAGATTTAGCAGAAAAATACGAACAATTTCGCAAAATAGGATGTGAAATTTATTCAGTATCCACAGATACTCATTTTGTGCATAAAGCGTGGCATGACGCATCGGAACGTATCAAAAAAATCAATTATCCAATGCTTGCAGACCCAACTCACAGTATTTCCAGAGATTTTGAAGTGCTTATTGAAGCAGATGGTTTAGCAGAACGTGGAACATTTATCATCAATCCAGAGGGAAAAATTGTAGGATATGAGGTTACAGCGGGAAATGTAGGCCGTAATGCAGAAGAATTGCTTCGTAAGGTTCAGGCTTGTCAGTTTGTGCATGCACATGGAGATGAAGTATGTCCTGCTAACTGGAAGCCAGGTGCAGAAACTTTAAAACCTAGTTTAGATTTGGTAGGGCAGTTATAATGGTAGATACAAAAAATCTTTATGATGTGGTCATTATAGGTGGTGGACCGGCAGGCCTTACTGCTGCGATTTACCTAACCCGTGCAAAGTATCGCGTGTTAGTTTTAGAAAAGGAACAGTTTGGTGGGCAGATTGTGATTACGCATGAAGTAGTAAATTATCCAGGTGTAGGTACTGGTAGCGGTAAAGCATTAACAGATACGATGTATCAACAGGCAGAATATTTTGGTGCCGAATTTCTTATCGCAGAGGCTACAGAACTTCAATTGGATGGAGATATCAAGGTCGTGTGTACAAATCGTGGAGATTATAAGTGCCTTGGAGTTTTACTTGCTACAGGGGCACATCCTAGAATGGTAGGATTTCGCGGAGAAGAGGAATACAAAGGTCGAGGCGTGGCGTATTGTGCTACCTGTGATGGAGAGTTTTTTACTGGTAAGCAGATATTCGTTGTGGGTGGGGGATATGCTGCTGCTGAAGAAAGTGTTTTTCTTACGAAATTTGCTAGTCATGTAACGATTCTCATACGTGGGGAGGATTTCTCCTGTGCAGAAGCGGTAGCAGAAAAAGCTAGACAGCATGAAAAAATAGATGTTATTACCAATACAGTAGTAGAAGAAGTATCAGGAGAAAGTGGTTTAAACTATATTCGATACAAAAACAATGTTACTGATGAGGTAACAGAGTATCGTGCAAAAGAAGGGGAAAATTTTGGTGTATTTGTCTTTGCGGGATATGCGCCTGAGACAGATTTGGTGAAAGGAATTGCTCAGTTGAATGAACAGGGTTATATTGTTACCGACAAATCTCAAAAGACAAGTATAGATGGTTTGTATGCAGCAGGTGATATCTGTATCAAACCGCTGCGTCAGGTTGTGACTGCAACTAGTGATGGAGCATTAGCTGCGACAGAGTTAGAAAAATATGTAGCAAAAGTGCAGGAGCGGACCGGAATCCGTACACAGGACCCTATAGTTCGTGAGAAGGCTTTAGCAGGAGAGTGGAAGGATACAAAGCATGTAGAAGAAACTGCTCAGAAAAGAACATCGGACGAGAGTGTTGATGGTATATTTGATGCACAGATGCGAGCTCAATTGGAGACGGTATTTTCTCGAATGGAAAATAGTCTTGTGCTTAAACTATATTTGGACGATAGAACAGTGTCACAGGAACTAGAGGCTTATGTGAAAAACCTAGTTGCGATGACGGATAAACTAACTTTGGAGGTGGTGGAAGATCACCATGAAATCGCCGCTCCATGTGTGAAATTGTATCGAGAGACGGATGTTTATTCAGGCCTTGCTTTTCATGGAGTACCAGGAGGTCATGAGTTTAGTTCTTTTGTTCTGGGAATGTATAATGCAGCAGGACCAGGACAAGCAATTGAAGAAGATGTAAAGAAAAGAGTACAAGATTTGAAGCATCCTGTAGATATCAAGATTCTAGTAACCTTATCTTGCAGTATGTGTCCGGACTTGGTTGTTGCAGCGCAGCATTTGGCTGCGATAAGTGATATGATTACAACAGAGGTCTATGATGTTCGTCATTTTGAAAGTTTAGGAAAAGAATATAACGTGATGAGTGTACCTTGTATGGTGATAAATGATGAACACGTTTTGTTTGGAAAGAAAAATATGCAGCAGGTTTTGGAAATTATAGAAAAATAAAAGGTGTTAAAGAATGCCTTCGCGTGGAGAATATGGAAATAGAATGACAGGTGCGAGCCTGTCATTTTTTTGTATAAAACATAAAAAAGGGGCAGAACAGAGAAATAAAACAGAGAAAACGGGGCAAAATAATCAAAAAGCAGTTGCAAAAACGGGGCAAAAAGTGTAGTGTGTAGTTGGAGGTAGATGATTATGTATAGAAAAGATTCCGCGGTAATCGGTGAATGGATTAGAAATTCAAATAAAGCGTTATTAGTGACTGGAGCAAGACAGATTGGAAAAACATGGCTCATTCGAGATGAAATTGATAAAAGTGGATACACCAGATTTGAAGTAAATTTTATTGACCAACCAGACATGATTGAGTACTTGAATGCACAGATGAGTGCAGAAGAGTTCCTAATTAAACTAAAGATGATTATGCCTGAGAATTGTAAGCTACATGAAACCATTGTTTTTTTTGATGAAATTCAAAAATGTCCAGAAATAGTTACAAAGATTAAATTCCTGGTAGATGAAGGTAGTTTTAAGTATGTGATGAGTGGTTCTTTATTAGGTGTAGAACTCAAAGGCATTGCATCGGCTCCTGTAGGCTATTTGACAGTTTTAAGGATGTTTCCAATGGATTTCGAAGAGTTTATGATTGCAAATGAAGTTTCGCAGACGACACTTGATATGTTAAAAGAAAAATTTGATACGACTACTCCTGTGGATGAATTCATACATCAGAAACTTTTGCAGATGTTTTTTATTTACCTTATCGTTGGGGGAATGCCGGATGCAGTGAAAACTTATATAGCATCCAAAGATATTCGAGAGGTTGATAAGGTACAGCGAGATATTGTAACTCTATATAGAGAGGATTTTTCTCAATATGAACTAGAGGATAAAAAACTAAAATTAAAGTCAATATATGATATTATTCCGGCTGAATTAAACAAACAGAATAAGAAGTTTGTCTTTACTATGCTGGACAAGGAACTGAAATTCGATAGATATGAAAACAGTTTTTTATGGCTAAAAGATGCTGGGGTAGCATTGCCAGTTTATAATGTTGATGCACCGGTGGTTCCGCTTATGGCAAGCAAGAGTAGTAACGTGTTTCGACTCTTTTCAAGTGATATTGGTTTACTTACAAGCGCATATCCTGCAGAGACAAAGATTGAGTTGATAAATAAAAACGGAGACGTGAACAATGGTGCTCATTTTGAAAATGCGGTAGCCCAACAATTGGTAGCCAACGGATTTGAACCTTATTTCTGTAAAAAGAACAAGATTGGAGAGCTGGATTTTGTGATTGAAATGGGAGGCAAAGTTGTTGCAATTAAAGTAAAGTCTGGAAAAACATACAAATCACATAAAGCATTAAACAACTTTTTGAATGTTGAGGATTATCATATAGAGAAAGCTTATATATTTTCTGTTGGAAATGTAGAAGCAGAGGGAGCAGTAAAATACCTTCCAATTTATATGTGCTATCTTTTAAAAGAGCAGAAGATTGCTCAGATGATAATTGATTTTGATATGAATGGTTTGTAAGGGGTTGGCTAGATGTTATTTGAAAATCTTGAAATATAAGTGTTTTCAAATTTACATTTTATTCTCTTCGTGTTATAGTAATTATCGTCTATTTGCTAAAATTTGCAAAATTGGTACGTAGCTGGTACATAAACCAATTTAAAAAAGATAAGAATCCTATAAAATCAAGGTTTTAGAGGTAAAGGAGATAGAAAAATGAAATTAGGTATCGAAATCGTTTGGCGATTTTTACATAGTTTCATATAAGTCGATAAATCTCCGCAAAGCCTTATAAATCAAGGGTTTAGAGAATTGCTTCCGAACATATATGTTTATGTAAGTTCATATAAGTTTTAGAAAAATGGCACAGTAAATGGCACAGTTGAGATGTAAAGAAGTAAGCTCTGAAATAGCGAAAAAAGAATATTGAAGTTTGGAAAGAGGTTGTCCGTGAGGGCAACCTCTTTGTACATTTTTGATTTACACATCCTCATCTAATCCAAAATACATTTGTTCCCAGAGCCCAGGTGCTTCTATTTTTCCATTAGTTCTTTTAAGTATTCCTCACTATTACCAGAGGTGAGTTGAAAGAATAATTGACCAACTTTTTCTTCGTCGCTCATATTACCAATAGTATTTTCTACCCATGCAATATCTTCATCCGATAAATAATAAGGTTTTTACTTTAAGCTAACCATAGAATCCTCCTTTGTCAAAATAGTTTTCTTATAATAATTATGGACATAAATACTTCTTTACAATTTCTGGCATCATTAATTGAAATAGCTCCAAGATATAGGAAGGAGTTTCAGGCATGCCTTGTCGAGCCCAGCGACTAATTAGATTTGCTAGTTCGTATAGATAAAAACGTAGGCAGTATTCTTCTTCACGGGAAAGTTTGCGTCCTTTTTCTCTTTCACAAATTGGCAAATAAAAATTTATTAAAAGTTCCAGATGGTATTCTTCCAGAGAATTTTGTCCAATGTATCGATAGGCTATATTAAAAAAATCCGCATCTTTTTTCATTTCTATTAGAAATAATCTCGTGTTTTCACGCCATGCACTTGGTATATCAGAGTGTATTTGTGTGGAAGTGAATATATTATTTAATATCCAGCTAACTAATTGATATTTATCGTCAAAATAATTGTAAAAAGATTGACGAGATAAAAAAGCATTGGAGCACAGTTCTTGGATACTGATTTTTTCCAAATGCTGTGTTTTCATCAGCTCTTTTAAAGAGTTCGCTAGTCTACGTTTTGTGGAATCCATAATTTTGATTTCTCCTGATAATTATACTATAAATAACATAAATGAGATTTGACAGATGGTTAAAAATGTCAAAATTTTGACATAAATATATTTGTGTCTATTTTAATATAATACTATGAAATTTACAATATAATTATCAAATTAAGGAGGAGGCTTTTGGTATGACAAAAGAGGAAAAAATGGAAAGGAAAGCCTATAAAAAGGCAATGAAAAAAGCGATACGTCCTTGGAGAGGTTTAAGAAATCTTACGGGAACATTGGCTGTTGTTTGTATCATAGTAGCTATGTTAGTGTCAAAGTTCGATAATACTTTTTCTATCTTTATTGGTGGCTCATTTTATGAGTTAAATAATCCAGATGAAAACGCACAGTATTTCACATCGGATTTTGCAAGTAGAGAAGAGAAAAAGGATTATGAAGCGTGGCTCGTGGAGCAGGTAGAAGCAGAAGGTGCAGCATTACTGCTGAACAAGAATAATGCACTTCCGCTAGAAAGCAGTGCAAATGTGAGCTGTTTCTCAAACTCATCGGTTAGTTTGATTTATGGTGGTACAGGTTCAGGTAATGTAGATATTTCAAAATCTTCTACATTAAAAAGTGCTTTGACAGATGCAGGGCTTAATGTAAATGAAACTCTGTGGAACTTCTACACAGAAGGTGAAGGTAGTGAATATGAACGTGATCCAGGTCAGTTATTCCCACATAGAAATGCAACAGCAGTGGATGTGCCTTGGAATGTATATACAGATGAAGTAAAGGATTCTGTAAAACAGTATGGTGATGCAGCACTTGTTGTATTTTCACGTGTAGGTGGTGAAGGTTCAGACCTTGAGTTTACAGAAGAGAACTATTTGGAATTGATTCCAGAAGAGAAAGAATTACTGGCAGGACTTACAGAAATGAAAGCTGCTGGTGATATTGAGAAGATTATTATTTTATTGAATACTTCTAATGCACTTCAGGTAGATTTCTTGAAAGATAGTGCCTATGATATTGATGCGTGTCTTTGGATTGGTGACGTAGGTCAGAATGGTATTGATGCAGTAGCAGATATTCTAGCAGGAAATGTGACGCCGTCCG
>JAZQXN010000016.1:0-99302 GCA_045632875.1 Lachnospiraceae bacterium | reverse complement strand
AATATCCTGCACCAAAAGGTGATATTCTGGATCATAGTATTTATTCCGTCTACTCTCATATTTCTTTAACAATTCCTCATCTTGCATAACACGTTTTAATATCATGTCGCACATACTCTCAAACATGAATACTAAATCTATGTCTCCTGCTTTCGGCAAATCCGTATAATCTATTAACTCTGCGAAATCCACAAACATGTTATACTTATATAAGTAATACTTGTCCGGATATCTCATGTTCAAATAAACCATGATTGCTCTATGGTCTTGATAACTTTTGGAAACTTTACCTTCCTTATGTTTCACCACTATTTCATCTATGCCATCACGAAAAAGAATCATTCTTTCTTTGAGGTCAAGTGACAGGTCATATAATTGTCGAAACAGTTCTCTTACTTTTTCAGGCTCTTTTTGAGCAGCCCATACAATCATCTTTCTTGGATAATAGTTACCTGACGACATTAAATTAGATGTCTTTTTCAAAGCATTTTCTAACATTTCCGGAAAATTTTCCGCATCAATATTCCATGTATCTTTAAAATGCACAACCGCTTTCCACTTATACAGTTCCTTTTTTTCTATGCTTTCATAATGCTCCTTGTAATAGTTGTAAACTTCATCAAACATCTTTGTATTCATTATTCCACCTCCAGCGTACTACTTCACAGATGCCATTCTCCACCTGATAGATTTATATATATCTCTCTAATCAATCAATTTTGCATAATACTTTCCCTTTATACTACCAAACTCCACAACGGACGGAAATAAATTCCCTCCCATATAAGAAAGTCCTACCATGGTCTGTACCCATTCCATCAACTCATCTGGGAGTAAATAACATTTACTTATACCATTTTCACGAATTGTTGCACAAGCCTTTTCCATGTTACCAAAAAAGCCCACGTTTAGTACATAATACTTACTTCCTCGTTTTTTATCTATTGGCAACACTTCATGTTTCCTATAATCTATATAGCACTTAGCCCCTTTTTGATCATAATAAACACCATCCTCTATTTTAGCAGTATCTATATGGACTCGCTTTCCAAATTTACTGAATTGTTCAGACAAAGCTCCTACTGCTCCATTGTTTAACCTAATCTGATGTTCTTCTTTTGTATACTTGTTGTAATCTTCTATATCTTCGAAATCTGCAAAGTAATTAAGCAAACATATAAAATATAAAAAGTCATCCGCATAGTTTCCACAATATGTTTTATACCATGCTTTATGTAAGTCTATAACTACATATTTTATTTTTTTATATATTGCAAGTCTTGTTTCATCTATTTCAAACCATTTTCGATGCAGGAATTGCAAATGCTTTGTCTTCTCGGTTGGACCACATTCAAAACCATTATGAATTGCTTTAATAAATGAAGACAAAATTCCAACAACAAAATCTGTCATTCTTAGACCAATTTCTTCCATAGAGTCAGCCTCGCTGCTATTAATTATTCCAACTTTTTCCGCCGACCTTAGCGTTGCGCCATTTCCTTCCTTATCAATAATCAACGCATAATCCTTGATTTCTTCTTCCGCAAGATACTTGTCAAAGCCCCAAAATGCAATATCATAGTTCCAATCAATACAGAACTCTTCACTAATCTCATCCAAAATAATTAACATCTGCTCAATAGCTTCTGTTTCTAACTCTCTTTTTCCTTCTGCCTTATTCTTTTTACGCACCTCGATTATGAATTCCCTTAATTCTTCCAAGAAAGAATTATCTTCCGCATAAATTGACTCAATAACCCTTTCCGGCTTATATAAAGTTATTAACTTCGAAATCGAATACTTTAGACTATCTGCATCCAAAAACAAGTTATTTCTATACTCTTTCAGTAATTGAATGATTATATATTCCAGTTTATTAAAAACACAAAAATAGATACGCAAATTATACTGTACAATTAAATCCATTAACTCACTTATCAATTCCATATCCATTGGTTTGAATGATACTAATCCATATTTATACTTATTTTGTTTGATGACACGACTTTTAAGTTCCCCCGATATAGTATACACCTTTTTGTATTTCTCCTCAAAATCCCCATACGTTTTTTCAAAGTCCACCTTCTTTGTATCACCCAATCCTACAATAGCTGCATAAAATTCATTCACAAAATTTTCTGCCTCAATTGTTTCTTTCGTCAATTTTCTACTATGCTCTGCTTCATCATAATAAAATATTATTTTATCCATAAGCTCTCCTTCAGCCTTCTATATCTTCTTGCTCTAAACCTTCTAAAACAAATCACAATCGTAGCTTAATTTTTGTCCCTTGCAAATCGGACATTTCTCAAGATCGCAATCTCCTCTTCCTATAATCGTCCAAATAAAATATACTTCATGTAGTAATAGTAATAATACTTATCTATCTCTTCCTTACCCATCCCTTTATTCTTGCACGCTTTTAAAAATCCTGTCATTGTTTTACATTCTTTATCAATATCGATAAAAATACACCTTTCAAAATGATCATATATTATTTCAAAATACGCCTCTTGGAATTTGTCTATCGCATTAATCTCATCCTTCGTTAATATCTCTGTTCTTTGATAATGAATATTGTTTCTAAGTTTGCGATTCATTCCCCAGAAAGGTCCATCCCCTATCTTACTTTGTATATCCGCTTGAATATTCTGCGCAAATTCTGTATTCATAGCTTTTAACTCTGAACCAATTATACAAATTACAACTGCCTTATATTTTCTTATAAAAGCATTGATGTCAAAAACTCTAATTTCTCCAATACTTATATTAAAATCCGGAACTGCTTTTTCTATTCTAATAGCAGACGTAACTAACCTATACCTGTATAATATAAGAATTTTATCAATATCTTCTAACCCATCCGCTTCTGAAAATAGTTTTTGTACAGAGTAACTATAACGCTCACATACAAATTCCTGCTCCATTTTTTCTGCTAATCCACTCAAGTTCTCGTCTATTGCATCATAAACGTCTTCTATTCTTTTATTAATATTCAAGCATGAAAATAGCGTATTAATAAGTCCTTTGGGAAGCCCAAACAACGAATCCCAAAATTCAAAATCCTCTTTAATATTCCTATTAAACAGTTCATAATTCATATCCATCAATTCATTATTTCTAACCAAAACATTGATATCGTATACCTTCTCTTTAAAATTTAACCCCATCTCCTTCTCTATCAATTCTGGTTGCGAGGATTTCACAATTATTCTCTTTACAAACTTTTCACGTTCTATTTGTACCCTTTTATCCATTCCGGGATTAAAAAAATCCTTTTTGGGTACAATTCCAAGCAATTCTAGTGATTCAGCAACTTCGTAAACTATGACCGGTGCTATAGTCATCAAAAAAGTAGACAAATAATTCTTTGCCTCAACATTTTTCATTCTCCTTTTGAGTTCTAAAATAAACTCAAATGCCATCCAATCATTAACCATCTCCGTAATAGTTTCAATTGACCATCCTGACTTTTCATGTTTACTTTCCATACTAGTACCCTTTCTAACAAACATCAAATGCTGCACTTTCATTTTAATCCATTGTACAAACAATAAAAAGCCTTAGACAAAAAGGCAACCCCAAGCCGTCCTCCAACACCTCGAAATTGCCTTTTATACTTTATAAACTTTACTTCCATCCATGTTCAGTCATTTTCAGACCTTCAAATAATCCAGCCATGCCACAGCCCCATTCCTTAAAAATTTGGCTTAAATCTGGTATAAAAATCCTCTCTCAAACTCCCACAGCCCTTGATTTTCCTACACTTTCTCAAAAAAGCAACTTCTTGCCGTGACATAATAATCACTAGCTATATTTTTAGTCAAACTATATTCTTAAAAATATTTAATAAATTTTTATCCTCATTGCCTTATATGCAAAAAGAGCCGGAACTCCGAATTGAACTTTCCTAGTTGTTAAGTCCTTGATGTCGAATTCCAACTCTAATTTTATTTTAGTATAGGCAAATGAAATAATCAAGAATATTTGAATATTCAAATATCTTTTTATTTCATTTTATTCTGATTATACCACCCAGCAACTTACCAACCACGAAATTTCCTAGGCTTACGACATCTTTTTCTCGGTTTATTCATGTCGCTTGCCATTTTTACTCCCGCCAGTAAGACTATCGGCGCAAATATAATACAAAAGATTGCGTACATCGTTTTTCTCCTTTACTCTTCTTCCACAATTTCGCACAACACTCCCTGCGGCAATATGTACTTTACCTTTCCAAATGCTTCATCACCAATTTTGTCATACAATCTTCCTGCACTCATACTTTCACCAAGCACGGAAAAGGAACTGTTTGCCACATATCCAACTTGTCCCAAACCTTCCATCTCAACCTTGATGGCCTCTTTGTCATACTCGTTTTTCGGATCTTTCACTAATTTCACCGTCACCTCCGGTTCCAAGAAATCCTTTCCAAAATAATGCTTCGTTCCTGCCAATGTAAAATAAATCTTTGCCATAAATTTTCCCTCCTAAAAAAATAGAATCAAGATAAACTTTTGTTTTGGCTTATCTTGATTCTTATTATAGTCAGTTCGAGGACCATAAATGGGACTTTGTTTTGCATTTTAGGTGCATTTTAGGTCGTAATGTGAACGTAATGTGAATTTTTAAATTCCGGTTTTTTTACCTCAAAATCTTCAAAACCGGAATTTACTCTTGCACATGGTTTTTGATACAATTCTTTTGGTTATCTGTCTGTCGGAAAGGATTATCATATGAATGAACATAATCAAAAACATTTAACCTTGTCCAACAGAACTTATATTGAACAGGAACTGTTACAAAAGAGTTCTTTTTCTTCTATTGCAAGAACCCTTCACAAGGATCCAACAACCATTGCAAAAGAAGTAAAAAGATACTTCAAGTCAGTACCTGCAAAACTTAGCTATAAATGCAATCTTTGCAAACATTTCAAAGAATGTGACCTGATGAGTAAAGAACTCCAATGTTCCATATTTCATCACTATGCATACGCATAACTGCACAAACTAAAAAATATGCACTTTGACAATATAACTTCTCGTCCTCAAAATTATCTACCAACCTCTCATAAACCGCATAAATAGCACTCTTTAAACACGGATTTGATATTAACATTGCATATGCACCTCCGACTCTCCTCACCACATCAATCTTTGCTATAATTTCATTCATTCTTTCACTACATATTTCATTCCAAATTGCAAGCTGTCTTATAATATCTTTTTGATACTCTACTTCAATATTCACTATCTTTTCTTCTAGCATTTCCTTTTGAAAATTCTCTATAATTGTCATCTTTAAAATTTCTTCTATTTCTTTTCTAAATTCATCACTTATTTTTTTGAAACTCTTTTCCATAATTTCTATTCCTCCCTATAAATCTATATTCTACAAACAAAGCCGTAGCTTTCGCCACGGCCCCATCATCACTTAATGTCAACTAATCTCTTTCATTAAGTGCCTGTGTCACTAACATTTTTCCACTCATAAAAAATCCTCCATTAAAATTGTTTCTAAATTTATCTCTAAAAACAATTCTAATGGAGGACCTTGCATTTGTCATTGAACTTGGAACAGTTCGCTAAGTGCATATAAGTTGTCAATCGTTGGCATGTTAACACCATCAATCCACCAACTCCCTTTCCGTCACCGCAATCTCACTAATCTCCAGCTCTGCCTCTTCAGCACCATATCCAAAGACCGTCTTCCATGCTTGTCCTGCAACAACATCATAAGTTAAGTAAATATCGGTAACATTTGCAAATGCATCCGTCTCCCATAATTCCATCGGCAACACATATGTTAATTCCAGTGTTTCTCCCGCGTCAATATATGCATACTGTGGAATTGCTTCATAAATTGCTCCATCCGCCATCTGTATCTTTAATGCAGGTAAGGTTACCTTTTCCGCCCCTTTGTTGGAAACAGTCATGTGAATTGCCCTGACATTTTGCAAACTGCTGATAGCCCCGGCCAAATCATCACCAAACAATTCCACACTTGTATTACTTGCATCAAAGGAAAACTCCAGTGCTCCCTGTGACTGCCCATCATACAGATTTGTAACAACACTTTTCTTCTCAGCAAAATCTTCTTCGCCTAATATTGAAGCCACAAATCCTGCAATGTCGGTATTTTCCTTAATCACATCAAGTTCTTCTATTCCGTAACCTAACGCATATACCGGAACGTTAATACAACTATGTTCGTCATAAAGATATTTATAATTTTCTCCGTTGCCATAGCCTTCTTTCGGGAAATATAATCCTCCCGTCTCATGGTCCGCGGTAATGATTAACACTGTATCCGGATGCAGTGCTACATATTTCATAGCCACTGCAATTGCATAATCAAATTGACTCATTTCGTAGATTTCTTTTTCCAGATCATTGTCATGTCCCATTGTATCAATCTGAGAGCCTTCAATCATGAGGAAAAATCCATTCTCATCTTCAGAAAGTAAGCTTAATGCTAACTCTGTCATTTCTGCGAGAGTCGGAATCGCCGCAGAACTTGTCATTAATGCGTCATTTGCATACAATCCCACCAATGGTAACGAATCATCAAGCGTATCTTCCCATCTCTCGCTGTAGGACATTCCATTTTCTTCTGCTTGTTCAAATGCCGCATCATTATCAAAGTATTCATAATATTCAGAACCGCCGCCGAGGACCAAATCTAAGGTTCCGTCTGCAATTTTAAGTAACTGCTGCTTTGCGATTTCATTTTGCATTAAACGGTCTTCCACATGAGCAGTAAAAGTCGCAGGGGTTGCATCAGTCACGGATTTCGTTACAACGATTCCGGTACTTTTTCCTTTTTCAGCGGCCAATTCTAGTACTGATTTATAATTCTCTGTATGTTCAGGATTCATGCCGATTGTATAATTAGAGGTCTTTTTTCCTGTAGCAAGAGCTGTTCCCCCTGCACCGGAATCCGTAATTTGGTTGCTGGCAGAATATGTACTTTGGGTACCCACATTGGTCAGGTAATTAATCGCTAATTTGTTTCCATACAACTCACTTGCATATTTCTCCTGGGTTGCCTGAATAATATTTGCCCCCATTCCGTCACCAATCATATAAATAATATTTTTTGGTTCTTTATATTGGGTATTCTGCAACGCAAAAACCAACTGCTCTGTTACAACATATTTCCCGTCTGCATCCGGTTTGGATTGCTCCAACCATTCAATTGCACTTTCATAATCCAATACCTCCGGTTCTTTGCTACAGCCGGACAGTAACATCGTTACTATTAAAAACAATGGTAGTATTTTTTTCATCATCTTTTTCATCATCAACTTTTTCTCCTAACTTCCTTATTTTCTCTAAAAAGCAACTTCCAGTTCTCTAAACACATCTCCCAAAGACCCGCAAATAAACAGATCATTCTCCGGTTCCAAATTCACGCCTACTTCTTCCCGGTTAATCACCACCAGATGTTTTCCGCGAAAATATCGTATAAAGCTAGCCGCCGGATACACCCGAAGGGATGTTCCGCCAATAATTAACATATCTGCATTGGCAATAGCACGGATTGCTCCATCCATAGCTTCTTCCGGCAACGACTCTTCATATAGTGTAACATACGGACGTACATTTCCACCACATTCACATTTTGGTACTGCTTCTTCACTTTCAAAAATATAATCTGCCGGATGTTCTTTTTTGCACCGGCTACAGTAATTTCTCAATGTGGTTCCGTGGAGTTCGTAGACTTTTTTACTACCGGCTTTCTGGTGAAGTCCATCGATATTTTGCGTTACCACCGCCGTCAATTTCCCTTCTGCTTCCATACAGGCCAATACTTTATGGGTAATATTTGGCTCTATATGACGGGCATCCATTTTCTGACGATAATATTCGTAGAACACCTTTGGATGACACACCAAGCAACTATGACTCAGCAAATATTCTGGTTCAAATTGCTCAAACTGAACATCATGCTGATTATATAAACCGTCCTTACTTCGAAAATCCGGTACACCACTTTCTGTGGACACTCCCGCTCCGCCAAAGAAAACGATTCTGTCAGACTCGTTAATATATGTTTGAAGTATTTTGATTTTTTCATCCATAGTTGCCATATCATCTACCTCAATATCATCCGATTCAAAAATTAAGTTACTTATATATTGCTCCACATTTTCAAAAAAATCAACTGACTTTTTTTCCCGGCCCGAATAACCACTTACTTCTTCCACAAGCTTCCATTTTGTGAATAAACACCCATATGCACTGTTTACAGCAGCATTCTCATTAATAGGATTTGCTATGTTGGGATTAGTTCAGCACTGGATTGTAACACCTATTATGATGGTTGTTCTTATTCTTATTCTTGTTCTAATCTTTATTAAAAAGGTAACTGTTAAGAAGCCGATTAAAGTTAAATATGTAAGCAAAAATATTGTTAATGATTAGTTAAATAACAAGTAAAGTAAAATAAAAATGGGCTGTCTCATTAATCTGAGACAGCCTAATTTTTTAATTCATGATGAACAAAATCCTCCACTTTTAAACCTCAACTAAATATACTCGGGTTTCGTAAGGTTTTAACATGCTCTCATCCATTTCTTTATAGTTGTTAAGAAGGAGCTTTGCACCACTCATATCAAATCCTGCAGGGACACGCATTTTCTGTGCTTTCTCGGAAAAAGAACAAAGCACTAAAAGCTTCTGTCCTGCAGTTTCTCTGGTATAGCAATACAGCTTACTGCTACCATGGAAATACTCTTTATATACACCATTGCGGACACAGTCTAAATTCTTTCGTAAATCAATCGCTTTACGATAGAAATTCAAAATAGAGTCTTCATCACTTTCCTGCTGTGCCACATTAATGTCTTTATAGTTTTCATTTACAAAAAACCATGGCTTGCCTGTGGTAAATCCTGCATTTTCTTCTCCCGACCACTGCACCGGTGTACGGGCAGAATCTCTGGAGGAACGCCACAATTTTTTCAAGCGTACATCTGCAGGTTTATTCACATGACTATGCTCATAGTTAAAGCGTGTCTGTACATCTTCGTACATATCAGGATCTTCCGGTCTCCAGTTTAACATACCGATTTCCTGTCCCTGATATACAAATGGAGTTCCCTGCTGGAATAAATAGCTTGCTGCCAGCATTTTTCCGCTTTCTTTCCAAAATTTCTCGCTACCATAACGGGAAATCATACGCGGATGGTCATGGTTTTCGATGTAAAGCATATTCCATGCTTTTCCACGAAGCTTGTTCTGCCAGTTGGTGTAAGCACGTTTCAACTTACGAAGTGAAAACGGCATTGGCATATAATCGGAAAAGAGACAGTCTGCACACTGGGTTTCAAACTGAATCATCATGTCAATTTGCTGGTTATCTCCCTCTTCCACATAGGTCAATGCTGTTTTTGGAGAAACCATTGGTGCCTCTGCCAAAGTAACACAATCGTAATTGTCCAGTACATCACGTTTAAACTCATGCAAATATTCATGAATTCTCGGACCGTGATTATACAGTAAAAGTCCCTTACTTGCCGGCATAATATAGTCATTTGGAAGTCCGTCTTTTTTGGAAATAAAGGTAATAACGTCCTCCCGGAAGCCATCTACCCCCATATCCAACCAGAACTTCAATACTTTTTTAACTTCTTCTCTTACTAATGGATTATCCATATTTAAATCCGGCTGTTTAATAGCAAACAAATGGAGATAATACTCTCCTCGTACCTCATCCCAGGTCCATGCTTTTCCTTCAAACAGAGAATCCCAGTTGTTCGGCAATTTTCCGTTTTTCGGTGCCGGTCTCCAAATATAATAATCAGTATACGGTTCAATGCGCTGTCTGCTCTTTTGGAACCACTCATGCTCATCACTGGTGTGATTTACAACTAAGTCCATGATGACCTTCATGTCTCTTTCATGGGCTCCGTCCAATACTTTTTTAAAGGCTTCCATTCCACCGAATTCTGCCGCTATATCCATATAATCTGCAATATCGTAGCCACAGTCTGCTCCCGGTGACGGATAAAGGGGTGAAAACCAAATGCCGTCGCATCCTAAAGATTTAATGTAGTCCAGTTTTTCATAAACACCCCATAAATCTCCCATACCGTCCCCGTTTCCATCCTTGAAAGAACGTGGCCAGATTTGATAAAACACTCTGTCTTTATACCATTTGGTTTTTTCCATCTCTTATCTCCTTTATTATACCTGCTGAATAACTAAAATATTATCAACAAAGATTTCTACTAATTCCGGATCAAAATGAGTTCCGGAGCTGTCTTTTATAATCTGTAATGCTTCTGCTTCTGAATACTCTTCTTTATAACTACGCTTGGAGCGTAAAGCATCGTATACGTCTGCAATTGCCATGATTCTTGCACAAATCGGAATTTCTTCCCCTTTTAAGCCCTGAGGATATCCGGTGCCATCCCATTTTTCATGGTGATAATATGCCATATCCTTGGCCATTACCAAATAATCTGTTTTTCCTACACGGTCAATGATTTCATCAATCATTTTCGCTCCTCGTGCAGCGTGGGTTTTCATAATTTCATATTCTTCCGCAGTCAGTTTGCCCGGTTTACACAAAATAGTATCGGAAACCGTAATTTTTCCAATGTCATGTAACGGTGCCGCCTCTACCATGGTCTCTACATATGCATCTGTAAGAATGCCTGTTTTGCCCTTTTTCTTCTGCAAAGCCTTCGCCACGATGGCCACATACAAACTGGTATTATGAATATGCATACCTGTCAAGTCATCTCTGGCTTCCACCATATCCGCCAATCCGGAAATAACCGCATGCTGAATTCGGGTTACTTCTCTGGACATATCCTTTACGTCACTTTCAAGCTTCTCTGTGTAATCATATGTATCTGTAACGTCAGATAATAGATATACAATCCCCCGTTTCTGACCTGCTTCATCAATCACATCGCTACTGATATGGAACACTCTATTGGTTGCAAATACATGCTCATCGTTTTCATAAGACTGTTTCATCTCTTCGATAGCTGCATTTTTGTTTCGTGTATTAAGATCTGTATATATTTTTTCTGCAATTGCATTATAGTAAAGAAGGTTATCCTCCATATCCAGCACAATAACGCCGGCATCCATATTGTCGACTACATATTCCTTCGCCAATTTTAACGTATCAAACAATCTGTTTCGGAAAAAACCATACAAAAGAATAATCGCTGACAATAAATATCCCAACGCTGTACAATCGTATTCACGGGTAATTCCGGACAAAGTCAACATTAAACTGATGAAACAAACTATGATTACGGCTAATAGACACCAAATCTGTTTTTTCGCATATTTGGTATGGAAAATACCCAGCTGTCGTATCAATACCCCAATCATACTCACTGTATATATTCCAATCATGATCATAAATGCCATGTACATTGGACCTTTGCCTAATTCCAAATGGGAAAACCAACCATTATCTACATATTCAACACTTGTATAGTATAAATTCGTCTTATTATAACCAAATACCATAATCAAAATTGCAGAATGGAATATCATTAAAACGGCTGTTAAAACCTTTGGAATCTTAATCTGACAAAAATACATAACGTAAGCAAATACGGTTAAAAGTAAGTAACTCTTTCCTATGTAACTGACACAGGTTCCCATAAAAGCCGTCTGCTTAGACTCTGCCAAAAGTTCCAGCATATACCCAATATTATTAATCAGCACTTCCAAAACGAACAAAAACATCATCGCCTGGCCTCTGTTGGATATTTTTGAAACCATATATACAACTTCAAGCATTAAAACAACAATACTTATCGCCTGAAGCGCTACAACTACTCCGTACATTTTGTGCCTCCTCTTAAGTGTAATATGTACATACATAGTAATTATAACACTTTCATTAACTTATTGACTACCTCTTTTTCAAAACTTATAATATAATTATAAAATACTCAAATACAAAGGAGTTTTATTATGGCAGGAAATACTATTAAAGCAAAAGTCGGCTTTCTGTTTTTCGTTTCAACCGGAATTCAGACCAATAAGCCAATGGATACCATTGAAAAAAAGATTGCAGGTGTCACTACTTCTACTGATATCAAAGCAATGAACGACTTTAGAATCGCAGAAGACTTTTTAATGGGCGGCGGTGCAAAGTTCCCGCATAAACGCTATCATGTTTCCGCACCGAAACTGATTCTGCCGGATACTGTAGCGGATGACACCCATGTTATTCTGACCGATTTCTACGATGCAGGTATTTTGGAAGTGGCTATTAATACCACTTTGGAAGTATCCTCTGTAGATACTTTAATTTATTTACGTCAGATCTTTATGGCACCTGTTGCTGTAACTGAAGACAAATTAAGTATTTCCCAGGTTGCGGACCGCATTATTGCTCCTCTTGGTCTTTCTATCGCCGGAGCCGAATTCTCATACCTGGTTGAAATTAATGAATATTTCGGAAAAACCGATGTACATAGTATTTACGAAGAAGATAAAAATGCCCTCTATGGTATTATGACCGGAGACGAAGGGTTTGATTTCCTTCCTGATGACCTGGCAGATATGCGTTTAGGCTCCGCTTGGTCCAGTAGAGATTTTATCAAAACCATTATCTTCCATAACAATTTCCTGCTTTTAAATTTAAATCATACAGAACAAATTGCACGATATCACGAACGCCAGAATCAGTTTGGCGGCAAATTCCATGGCGGAGCTAATCCGTACTTCTTCTTAGATGCAGAAAGTGCCTGCGTGAACCACGGCGTTCTCTTCTCCATCGAAGTAGGTATGGTTGCAAAAAGTATATCCGCTTCCGTATTGGAACGTCAGGTCTCCAGAGCCAACACACACAAATGGATGGTTGGCCGTGAAATAAAACGTGCAAAAGAATTAAGAAAAGATTTGATTCTTACCTTAAACCGTTTGGAAAATGTTGGAATCAACGAAATGGATGAATTAGATCACCTCATCGTAGAGGGATTAGACGTAGATCCGTTAGTAGAAAAAATCAAATATTTACTGGAGTTACTGGAATCAGAGTTAGACTTACTGTACCAGACCAGTACAAATGCTTTGGTAAATATTTTAACCATCATCGGTCTTTTACTCACTGTCCTTGGTATGGTAACACCACTTTTTAGTTAAGAAAACCCCCGACCGGATTCAGTCGGGGGTTCTTTTTATGGTCAATTAGTATCCTAATGCTTTACCATCACGTCTTGGATCTGCTGCTCCGCACAGACTACCATCCGGCAAATACATTACACCATGTACTCCGCCAAAATATATCTTCCAGGAACCACGGTTATTTACGTTATGTCCCATACCTCGTAATGTAGCCAGTGTTTCCGCAGTCACACCATATGCACCATGACTTTCTACTGCGATTCCTTCTGCACTGCCGTATTCAAATAAACGGGCACAGTCGATCGCTTCCTGTAACGTCATATTGTGGTCAATCACACGGGAAATTACCTGTGCAACCGTCGGATAAATGCGGATGCCTCCCGGTGAACCTAATGTAAAATATGGTGAACCATCAGCATTTAACACGATGGTCGGGCTCATAGAGCTTAACGGATGCTTTGAACCCTGTACACAGTTTACGCTGTTTGGATCTGTTGAAAAATCATGCATTTCATCATTTAAGATAAATCCATATCCCGGCACTGCCACACAGCTTCCAAAACTACACTCAAGGCTCTGTGTTACTGTTACAATATTTCCGTATTTGTCTGCCACGGAAAATGAGGATGTGGAATCATGCACATAAGAAGTCGGATCTCCCGGCATCCAGCTTTGTGACACGTTGGTAATACGGTCTGCTATGGTTTTTGCATAATCTTTACTGGTCAATCCGGACAAAGGAACATTTTCCACAAAATCCGTATCCGCCATATATGCTTCTCTGTCTGCAAATGCAGCCTTTAAGGTTTCGCTCCACAAATGAAGATACATTGGCGAATTCACCTGCAAACTTCCCATATCAAAATTTTCCAACACATTCAGAATCTGAATAATATGGGTTCCGCCGGACGATGGTGGCGGACTGGATATAATCTGATAGCCGCGATATGTTCCGGTTACCGGTTCTCTCAACGCCACTTCGTAATTCTCTAAGTCTTCCTGGGTCATTACTCCGCCGTATTTTTGGATTTCAGCAAGCATTGCCTGGGCAACTTCTCCCTTGTAAAAACCATCTGCTCCTTTTTGGGCGATGATGGAAAGGGTTTTTGCCATATCTTCATTAATAAATAAATCTCCCGGTTTATATGCAGAACCACCATCCTTTAAATAGTATTCTGATATCACCGGATAATTAATAATATCCTTATAAAACTCCAAAGTCTGATTATATTGAAATGCGCCAACATAAAAGCCTCTGGATGCCAAAGCAATTGCCGGTGTCATAATCTCTTCTCTGGTTACATTGCCGGATCCAAACTGTTCCAACGCAAGTTCCATACCTGCAACTGTTCCCGGTACTGCTACCGCCATACCGCCTTTGCTGTTTGCTTTTCCGTTATTTAATACATTTCCGTTTTCATCAAGCCATGTGTAAGCTGTCTGCGCTGCCGGTGCTACTTCGCGGAAATCTACAAAATAATTTTCTCCTTCCGCAGTATGAATCAACATAAATCCGCCACCGCCGATTCCGGATGACTGTGGCTCAACAACACCTAAAGCATAGGACACTGCAATTGCAGCATCTACAGCATTTCCACCGGCCTCTAACACCGCAAGTCCGGCCTGACTGGCATACACGCTGGCTGAGGAAACTACGCCGTTTTCTCCCGTTGCAGTACGGTCATCTCTTTTTAAGTTTCCACTTTCATCGGTAGACACCCAGACACGTTCCACCGGTCCTAATGATTCGCCGTTTTCACCGGTAATACGAAACATGGAACCATGCTCTGTAGAGAAAAAGTCGATAGAAACCATCTCATCTTCATTGTCGGAATTGTTTGTGTCCTCATCCTGATTCTCATCTCCGTTATCAGAAGAGTTATCGGAAGAATCATCTGAATCCCCGTTGGAATTCTGGTCATCTCCCACATTCTGGTCATTATCTGTATTTTGATTGGTTGTATTGTTCCCACAGGAAAGAAGGCAAAGAAAGAGGCTCATAACCAATAAAAGAGATGTTGCTTTCTTTAAAATACTTCTATACATATACCATACCTCCAATTTTTATGTCCTAAGCGTCGTCTGGCTATTTCTTGAAATAAAGTTCCTTTAATGCCACTCTGTCTATCTTACCATTGGCATTTAACGGCACCTGGTCTAATACGGTTACACGGTTCGGTACCATGTAAGCTGACAGTTTTTCAGTCAATGCCGCTTTAATATCATTCCCTGAGAGTTCCACTCCTTCACCACACTGGCAAAAAAGCACAATTCTCCGCTTTATATCATCATAAATACAGCCACACTTTACAATGCCGTCAATGGCATTTGCGGCCGCTTCAATTTCTCCCATTTCAATACGATGTCCCATATGTTTAATCTGGAAATCTTTTCTGGAAGCAAAAAGTAAATCTCCGGCTTCATTATAAGACGCTAAATCTCCTGTTTTAAAATATCTCCGCTCACCGGTATGATCCAAATCAGCCACAAAAAATGAATTTGCCGTCTTTTCTTCATCTCCGTAGTACTCTCTTGCCAATGCCTTAGAGGAAAGATAAATTTCTCCGGTAACATTTTTTTCGTTAATAATGCGACCGTCTTCCTGAGATATTAACACGATCTTACAATTACTTAACGGCTTACCCATTGGAAGTACCTGCGTATCTTCAAATACATCTGTGGATTTCACTTCATAATGGCAACAAATACCGGCAATTTCAGAAGAACCATAAAGGTTTACGTACTGCAAATGAGGCATCTCTTTTCGCCATTTATTTAACTGCTTCATTGGGAACACTTCCCCAACGAAAAATACCCGTTCTAAAGTCGTTGGCTTAATTTCTGCAAAAACATTTAACTGTGTCAATATGGATAAAGCCGACGGCACCCATGAGATTACCGTCACTTTTTTCTCGTTTAAGTATTCCACCAGCTTTACCGGGAAGGAAAACATGGACGTTGGAATGATAACCATAGTAGCCGCATGTTTCAGCATGAGATAAATATCCTTTGCTGAAGCATCAAAGAAAAATGGAGTCTGGTTCCCCATAATCTCATGTTCTTTATACGGATATTCCTTGGAAAAAGCCTCCACGTAATCAATCATAGCTCCGTGGGTCTTTAACACGCCCTTTGGCACTCCAGTAGAACCTGAAGTATAAATCATATATAAAGGTCTGTCTTCCTCAACAACCTCCCATGAAACTTCATTTTCATCCTGTGTGTCTGCCGTTAAAGCTTCTCCTGCGATTATTTCATCCACAATGCCCTGCACATCTTCTGCTTTCAAAATCAATTCCATTCCGGACTGGGCAATGATTTTTTCCCGTTTTTCCATTGGCATTTCTTCGTCCATCGGCACATAGAAATTGCCACTGTACAACACACCCATATAAATGATTGGCGTATAAATATCCCTGGTAGCATAAACGCCCACAGGCTTATTTACACCTGTGGGACCATTTTTTCCAATCATTTCACCTATTCTTTTGGCTGCATAACGAAACTGTCTGTAAGTTATGCTACGACTGCCATCCTCCATAGCTACTCTGTCGCCATGGTTTTTGGCTGCTAATTCTAAATATTCCAGTACGTTTGTCATATTATTTATATTCTACCTTTGTACGATATTCAATGGAGATAATTTCTCCTTCGTCTATAATAAAACGTAATGTTCCGTTACCTTTTTCATAAATGTACTCTGTTCCGTTAACCTCTGTCGGTTCACCGTATGCAGCAATCATATCATCTTTGGTCATATAAAGAGAAAGACCTTCCGGGGTTTCTACCAAATCATCCAAAAAGTAAATGGATGCTAACATATCTACACCATCAATAGGATAGGTGTCAATCTGGAAGCTGGAATATGTATAAATCTTGTCCAAACCTTCAAAAGCACAGCTGGCTGCTTCATAATAAGACACCGGTTCGCCCAGCTTTGCCAATACGGCTGAAATATCTTCGTTTACGGACACATCTACACCTTCATAGGTGAAAATATAGCTGGTTTCATTTGTATTGTTCTGCTCCTGATTAACATCCTGATTGCTGTCGCCGGTTGTATCGCCGCCACAAGCACAAAAACTCATGCATGTCAAAACCAATAAACAAGCTAAAATTGTTTTTTTCATTCTAATTCCTCTTTTCTTTCTTCAATCCCCTTATAGTACTCTTCCATTTTAGGTTCCCAAACCGCAATATACGCATCATCTGTGTTTCGCACGGTTACACCATGAACCTCCACAAGTTTTTCTCCCAGATAATCGGACATTTTTTCCGCACCGGATAGGTTCATATGCATTCCTGCATCATATGTATCCGTGGTATAATCAATACCGATTTCATCTGCAAGCTCAAGGAAATTATAATAAGTAATTCCATATTGTTCCGCATATGCGTCAACCTGTTCTTCCCATTCATCATACCAATGTGGGAAAAGGCTTGGTGCTTTTACAAAAACAAGTTCAATTCCATTTTCGTCGCAAAGCTTGCGGATCTTATCCAGATATTCCATTGGTAACTCTGCAAAAGTATAATCCGGTAACTTCTTTGGTACCGGTACATTGGTTACCGGTTTTACATCCACCCGCATGTAATAACCTTCATAGGTAACATTATCCCGATGGAACAAATATGTAAAATCTTCTTTGGTCAATTCACTCCATCTGGTGTGATAACGAAGAATAGGAAATACATATTCCCACACATTTTCATCTTCCGTCATCGAAACCTGAATGCAATCCCACTTAGATTTGGACCAGCGCATACCATCAATCGTCATTCGATTGTATGCTTCATTTTCCGGCCCTTCGTGCATCAGGGACATAATGTTAAAAACTACCACCTCAGGTGTCTCATATTTCAAAGTATCTTCCAACAAATAATAAGACTGCCAAATCAACTGCTGGGCACTTCCGCGCACATAACTGCTGATACCGTACTGTTCCCAAAGTCTGCAAGGGGAAACATTTTCGTACACTTCACAGTCTCCGATAAAGATAACATCATGTATTTTCTCGGAAGCATAATATTCTTCTATCATTGCGCCTTCCACAATATCACTCATGTATTTTGGCATCAACAGTTCCTGCAACAAAGCAAGCACCAAAACCACAACAACAATAGTGGAAAGTATCTTTAATAGTTTCTTTTTCATTGATATCTCCGTAAAAACTAGAACTGGTTGTAAATAAACTGACTCTCGTCATATCCCTGTCCGTAAGCACCTGCCAATAGCACAATCACAAAAAGCATCAACCATAATCCTACTCTTACCGGATAAGGCAACTCTGCAATTCTGGTTCTGACAGATTTTCCACGCTGAAGCATACTTACAACAAAAATAAGTACAACACCAAACAAAATAATGATGTAATCAAGCACACCCAAACCTAACTTCAGCATATTTCCATTCCACACTTCTGCCAAATTCCAAGTGGTAAACATACTGAAAAATAGCTTTATAGTTACTGTCACATCTCTATAACAGTCAAACATTCGAAGAGCACTCATAAGAAGCACGGTACGAATTACGCAAAAGGCTTTGTACCATAACTTTCCATCCACATCGAATCTCTGATGGAACTTTGTGTAAAGTGGTGACAATTCCTGGGAAATCAGAATAACAACACAGTTTGCTAATCCCCAAACTACAAAGTTCCAGCTTGCCCCATGCCAAATACCGGTAGTAAACCAAACCAATAAACTTGCAGCATAGACAGGCACTCTCTTTCCAATATTTTCCCCAAAAAGACTTCTGGATTTCTTGGACAATTTTAACATTCCCTTGGATACGGAAATGGGATAAAAAATGTAATCCGTAAACCAACTACCCATGGTCATGTGCCAACGATTCCAATATTCCTTAATATTCTTGGAAAAATATGGACGAAGGAAGTTCTCCTGAACCTTGATGCCCATAGTTTCTGCAATACCGATGGTAATATCAATACCTCCGGTAAAGTCTGCATATAACTGAATTGCATAAAATATCATTGCAACAAAGAAATAAATCCCGCGGTATTCTTCCGGGGAAGCAAGTAATGTCTTTAAACCGATGACTACACGGTCCGCAATAACAAGCTTCTTAAAATATCCCCACAAAATCCGCTGTAAGCCTCTTGCCACAACCTTTGCATCAAAACGATGTTCTTCAAATAAAGTTTTTGACAAGTGATCATAACGGCTGATAGGTCCCTGGGACAACTGTGGGAAAAAGCCTACAAACAAGGCAAACTTTCCGTAATTTTTCTGGGCTTCGTATTTTTCGTTATACACATCCAGTAAATAGCCTACAGACTGGAACGTATAAAAAGAAATACCCAAAGGCAAAATAATATCCATATAGGATAATGGTTGCATATTGGAAAGTCCGGTAATGATTCCGTTAACATTTTCGATTAAGAAGTTTGTGTACTTCATCACAATAAGAAGTCCCAAATCCACAACCAAGGCAAGGGCCAGAGCCAGACGCTGTTTCTTCTTGATCTGTTCCTTATATTCCTTCTTTGCCTCTTTATCCAAAGTCCCTTTATTCTCTTTTAAATATACTGTCTTCCTCTCCGTCAGACAGTCGATTCTCCTTGCCGCAAGGTATGTACTCAAAGTCGTAATACTTATATAGAGCAAATACCACGGACCTGCACTAAAATACAAAGCATAGCTGGCGATTAACAAAAAACCCCACTGAAAACGCTTCGGTATCACATAATAAATAACAAATACAAGTCCTACAGCAAGAATAAACTCATAAGAAGTAAAGTTCATTCTTATTCTCCGTCTTCTAATCTGGTAATCATATTCCAAAGAGCCTCAGCAGAGTTAAAATTCTCCGGAATAATTTCTTTTGCAGGAACTACCACATCAAAGGTATCTGCAATTTCTGAAATAATAGTAATAATATCAAAGGAATCAAGGATTCCGTTATCAATCAAATGCTCTTCCAATTCATAATCAACCTCCGGATGAAGGTCTTCTAAGATTTCCAATAATTCTTCCATAATCATTCTCCTTTTTCACATGAAGTTATCGTCAATGTATCTTATCCCGTTTAGTTAATTGCCGGGTAATTTTCTCTGGTAAAATTGTGACTTCCCTGATGCTTATTGGAATAATCCAGCAACTGCTCATCTGTCCACATAAAGAACCATGTTCCGTCTGCTCTCGGAGTTGGATCGTAATGATAGTATCCCTCTCCCAAATCAAGGAGTAACCAGTAATGATTGCTCTGGGATGTCCAATCAGCCTTTTCTTTATAAATAACAACCGGCTCTAAACCGATACGTTCAAGCAATGCCTTTGCTGTTGCCGCATAAGTAAAGCAACAACCCAGATGTTTTACCATTCCCTCGTAAGCACCCATTAACCAGTCTGACTGCTGGGAATCACTGATATATCCAATATTAGATCTGGTATATCGGTAAATTGCATATGCTTTTTCCTCAAGGCTCATGGAATCATTAATTATTCTTCCCAAAATCTCATCGGCATATTTATTTATCTGTTCCAGAGTGTAAACTTCCGTTCCTTCTGCTACAACCTCTACAACAATTTCTTTTGTTGTACTGTTTCCTGCAGTATCTGTAACTGTACAGGTAATGGTGTAGCTTCCTACATTACTTAAATCCACACCCGAATTGTCAATTTCCATTTTTAATTGCTCAACTTCATCACAGTTATCACTGATGTTAATATTCTTCTTATAAGAAATGCTGGAATTTACGGTAACCTTAATAATGTCTGTGGTTATAACCGGTTCCACATCATCTACAACACGGATAATCAGGCTTTCTTCCCGTCCGTTAATAAGCACTTTCACTTCATAATCTCCCAGTGCCTGAGAAAGTGTTTCCTCCGGTGTAGTAACATATTCCACATGATAGGATTCATCCAGCACAAAATCCTTTCCTTCCGGAATCGGATCATTAATTCCTAAAATGTAAACTGCCCTTACGCCTAAAATCTCTAATCCGGCTGAAAATACACTGCTATTACCATATATGTCCGTAGCCCGGATCATAACTTCCTGTTTTCCCATCACTGTTGTATCCGGCTCGTTAACAAACTCATACACTACCTCTGATACATCGGTGGAGCTTGCCACAAATTCTTCCGGTTTACAAGTATCCCCATAGTAAATGGTACAATCTTTTCCCTCTACAACCGGTGCCGTTGTATCCTGTATTTCAACAGCAACAGTGGTTTTAAACAAACCAAGAACATTTACGGTATACTCGTTTTTTCCCACAATGTTGGTGTCTACAACATCTTCCATATACAACGGTAACTTTACATTTGTGGACCAGACAGAACGAACATCAAACTGCTCTCCTGCTTCGGTAATCACTACTCTTTTTAAATTGGCAAAACATGCAAGTGCCAAAACCGCTATAGTCCCTATCACTAACAATATCCACTTAAAAGCACCATATTTTCCAAAAAATTTCTTTTCAATCATTTCTGCCTCTTATCTCTTGTAAAAAATCCTATCCTCTTTCATACCATAACCAACATCCATGCTACTATTTTAATAATAACTGTAACTGGTTTTGTAATGCGCCGTCTGTTCCGAATGCGCCTCTGAAAGTAGTGGTTACAGTGGTTGCGCCGCTTTTCTTGATTCCGCGAGCTGTCATACAACTATGACAACCTTCCACAATTACTGCTATATTTTTGGAACCAGTGATTTTTTCCATAATGTCTGCAATATCAGTTCCGATACGTTCCTGCAACTGTAATCTTCTTCCAACCATATCAGCAATTCTGGCAATCTTGCTTAATCCAATCACTTTTTTGTTTGGAATATAGGCTACACTAACCTTCATATCATACATTAACGCCATATGATGTTCGCAAAAGCTGAAAATATCAATATCCTTTACCAATACCATATCTCTGTTTTCCGGTTGGATTGCCAAATCTTCCTCAAAAGATTTGTCAAACATGGTTGCAATCTCATCATTGGTATAGTTAATCCCCTCAAACACTTCACTATACATTTTAGCTACTCTTTTTGGAGTTTCTTTTAATCCTTCTCTGTCCGGATTTTCCCCTAAGGCTACTAGGATTCCGCGGATATGTTCTTCAATTGCCTGTGTATCAATTATTTTTTTATCCATCATATCACCCTTCTCATTGCTTTTTGTGGTAGCAATTCTTGTTGCTTTCTGCTAAACTATGTTCATAATCATCCCATTAGGAAAGGAATCGTTATGAATAAAGGAAAACAAATTTTAGCAATTATAGGAATTATCATTCTGGTTAGTTTATACATTGTAACTTTAATCGCCGCCTGCTTCGCATCTGAAGCATCTTCAGGCTTATTCTTAGCATGCATCTACGCAACCATCGTAATTCCTGTACTTATTTGGTTGTATCAGTTATTCTACAAAATAACTCATAAAAACAAAGACGATAAATAAATCTTACTTTGTTTTTTCAAACTGTTCCATCAGCCATTGGCCCCATGGAATATAGTACTTAGGAAGCAGGTGAACACCATCGCCTGTATACCCTGCATTGAGTGCTCCGTTGGCATCGTCAAACAGTTCATTCATATCCAAATAAAATATTTTTTCATTATCGGCAAACTTCTTTAACTGGCTGTTTAAATAGTTAATACGGTCATTGGTAAACACTGTATTGCTGTCTGATTTTGCTTTCGTCACATGCATATTTGCCGAAATGTAAATACGTGCATCCGGCTGGTATTTTTGAATGTCTGCAATGAGTTGTCCATAGGTCTGTGCTGTTGTATCCAACGGAGAACCTAATTCATTAATTCCCAACAAAATGTGAATGTTGGCGTAAGTTCCATTTTGAAGAATCTCTGCCAAACCTACCTTACCCAACCCCGCAAATTCTGTGGTCTCATCCCATATGCGATAAACACTCACACCCTGTACAGCAAAATATTCAATATTCGTCAGATGTGACCAATACTGAATTCCCTGGGTTCTGGAATCACCAATAAATAATGTTCTTTCTGTTGGTCCGGTACGGACAACATCCATACATAAATCCCCATTAGTACTTCCCGTAGAAGAACTACTTCCTGAGTTTCCGCCGTTTCCTGTATCTCCGGTGCTATTGTTATTCCCGGCATTTGTATTCTCGCCCGGTTGCTGTGTATTACCTGTTTGAGGTTTCTGATCCGGTATGGTATTTTCAGGTTCCTTTTTATCTACATAGCCGGTCTCCGGTCTCTTATTGCTCGTACCTGCAATAATTTCTTCCCGGTTTGCTTCAGACTGTAACATATCCTGAATCAACTGGTTTTCTTTTTCTAACTGTTCCTGTTCTTTTTTCTCTTCAATGTAATGGGTATAACCATAACCCGGTGCAATAGCCACTGCTGTGATTATAACCAAAATCATATAAAGGTATTTTTTTACCACATCAAAAAATTTCTTTTTCATTTTACTTACTTTACTCCTAAAATCAAAACAACACACTAAAAATTAAAGTATAAAAACGGATTATCCATTCCGATATACAGGTAGTATACGGAGCCCCAGAATAACGCCAATAAGATAAAACTCATCCACCAGGTGGTTTTATGTTTTTCATACCATTTTACAAGAACCGGCTGGGATAATACCAAGCCAATCAAAATAGTCGGTCCAAACTGTTTGCCGAAAGTAATATAATCGTTGGCATAGGCTGTTGCACTTGGACCATAAACAGGAAACAGACGCAACAGGTATATTTTAATTTGTTCAATTCCGTTAACGGCAAACAATAACCAGCTTAATGGTATTAACAAAGCCATGTAAATATGACCAAGTACTTTGAATCTCTCTAAATATTTTAAATATAATATTTTTTCCAGTGTTAAAATAACAAACAGGAACAATCCCCACAAAACAAAATTCCAATTTGCACCATGCCATAATCCGGTTAGTGCCCACACAACAAACAGGTTTAAAATGGTTCTTGCCTTTCCTTTTCGGCTACCGCCCAACGGAATATATACATACTCACGGAACCATCTTCCTAATGTAATGTGCCATCTTCTCCAAAACTCTGTCATACTAAGGGAATAATATGGATAATCAAAGTTCTTTGGCAATGTCAGGCCCATCATTTCGCCTAAGCCGATTGCCATCAGGGAATATCCGTTAAAATCAAAATAAATCTGCAAACTGTATGCCACAATACCCATCCACGCCATAGGGGTTGTGATACTTTCATAGCCATACGTTTGAATCTGTGTCCACAAGCCACCCACACGGTTTGCCATCAGTACCTTGGATGCAAGTCCTAAAGTGAAGGTTCTTAATCCGTTGTTAAAACCGTCCCAGGAAAAACTACGACATTTTAGCTGTTCATAAATTTCGCTGTAGTTTACAATCGGTCCGGCAATTAACTGCGGAAACATTAAAATATAAGTGGAAAGCTTCACAAAGTTGGTTTCGCTCTTCTGATTTCCACGATACACATCAATTAAATAAGACACTTCCTGGAAAGTATAAAAACTAATTCCCAACGGAAGAATAAAACTCTGATACGGCAAATCAGTTCCCACAAAGCGGTTGAAATTCACAATGAAAAAGGCTGAGTATTTGTATATAATCAACCAAGCAAAATGGAATACCAAACCTAAAATAAGAATAAACTTTCTCCATTTTTTATCGCCTAACAATCTACCGAAAAAGTAATTCGCCACAATGGAAAAACCGATGAGTGCAATATACTCCGGTTGGTTCCATGTACCATAGATATAAAATGCCCCACTTGCGATAAGTGTAAAAACATTACCTACCTTTTTGTGTAATAATATATATAAACCGTAAAACAACGGAAGAAAGATAAAAATGAACTGTAAACTACTAAAAACCATGATAACTCCTCGAAATAATACAATCTTTGATATTATATCACAAAAAAGCTGACCTTAAAAGGTCAGCTTGCAAAATTTAACAAAATTTTTAATAGATTTTTTATCGGTAAATAATGTCCTCTCTTCCCGGCCCATTACTTACCATATTTCTCTCCCTTAAAAACAAATCTACAATGCGAAAAAACCAAAGGTGGCAATACTAAGAAGTTCTCCCGCATCATCCGTAATCTCAACCTCAACTACCCGGACTTTCTTTCCTGCTTTTGTAAGTGTTGCTGTAGCACGGACATATTCTGTCTTTCCTACAAAAGCAGCCTTCAGGAAACGAATACTGCTGTCCAATGTAGTAGCTTTTGTGCCATCTGCCGTTGCCACCAGACCACTGGCAATATCTGCCAAGGTAAACAAGGCTCCTCCATGAACGCTACCGATTGGATTTTGTAGCTTCTCGGATATCTTCATATCTACTACAGCCAAAGTATCTTCAATCGAACGAACTACGATTCCCATATTCTTAGTAAAATCATCCAGGCCATTCTCATTATCTATTAACATTTCCCTGGTTAAATCCTCAAATTTCATTTGTTCCCCCAAAAATGATTATTCTAATTCAAACGCTCCTGTATATAATTGATAGTACTGTCCGCCTAAGGCAAGTAAATCTTCATGATTACCTCGTTCCTTCACTATGCCCTGCTCTAAGTATAGAATTGCTTTAGAGTTACGAACAGTAGATAACCGATGGGCAATAACAAATACAGTTCTACCCTCCATCAAGCGGTCCATACCATCCTGTACAATTGCTTCGGTTCTGGTATCAATACTGGATGTAGCCTCATCTAAAATAAGCACCGGTGGGTCTGCAACTGCTGCTCGTGCAATTGCAAGAAGCTGTCTTTGTCCCTGAGATAAGCTTTCTCCATCACCGGTAATAACAGTGTCATAACCATCCTTCATATGACGGATAAAATAATCTGCATTGGCAAGTTTTGCTGCCTCAATAACTTCTTCATCTGTAGCATCCAATCTGCCGTAACGGATATTTTCCATAATAGTTCCGGTAAACAAATGGGTATCCTGCAAAACAATACCTAAAGAACGACGCAAGTCTGCTTTTTTAATCTCACGGATCGGAATTCCGTCATATAAAATACTTCCTTCATCAATGTCATAGAAACGATTGATTAAGTTTGTAATGGTGGTTTTTCCGGCACCGGTATGACCTACAAAAGCAATTTTCTGTCCCGGTTTTGCGTATAGACTCAAATCTTTTAATACCGGTTTTTCCGGATCATATCCAAAGGTTACATGGTCAAATTCCACATGTCCCCGTAATTCAACAAGTTCTGTTTCCCCGGATTCATTGATTCTCTTAAATGCCCAATGGTGGGTTCTTTCTTTACATTCTTCCAATGTACCGTCTTCATTTTTACGCACATTTACCAATGTTACGGTTCCTTCATCTACCTCCGGTTCCTGATCAAGTAAGGTAAAAATTCTATCTGCACCTGCCAAAGCCATAACTACACTGGCAATCTGCTGGGAAACCTGGGTAATCGGATTGGTAAAGTTCTTGGTATACTGTAAAAATGCAGCCAACACACCCAAAGAAATTGGAATCATTCCACTTACACTTAAAGCAGCTCCAACTACAGCAATGAAGAAATAAATCAGGTTACTGGACTGTCCCATAACCGGTCCCATAATATTTGACACAATTCCGGCTCTGGACGCATTGTGACGTAACTCTTCATTGTATTCATTAAAGCGTTCTAAGTTCTTTTCTTCTCGATTAAATACTTTAACTACCTTCTGGCCTTCAATCATTTCCTCGATAAATCCGTTTAATTTACCTAAGGACTTTTGCTGTGCTACGTAATAGGTAGAACTTTTTGCACCTAATACCTTAACCACCTGTACCAACACAACTAAAAATACAACTACAATTAATGTTAACTGCCAGCTTAAGGTTACCATGGATGCAAATACTGCAATAATGGTCACAACAGATGATACCAAACTAGTCAAACTCTGGCTCACCAACTGACGCAAAGTATCTGTATCGTTGGTATAACGGCTCATAATATCACCATGAGCATTGGTATCAAAATATTTCAATGGCAGGGACTGCATTTTGTTCATCATCTCATTTCGAATAGTGAACAACACACCCTGAGACACATTAATCATAAGTCTTGCCTGCAACCACTGTATAAATGCGGTTACCACGTAAATTATTCCCATGATTACACATATCTTAATCAACACGGAAAAATCAGGATTTGCGGCACCAATCTGCGGTGTGATACCATCATCAATTAAATACTGAAGCATTTTGGTTCCTGCAACAGTACCCAAGGAAGCAACGGCGATACAAATCAAAACAATTACAAACTGAAGTGCAT
Organism: Lachnospiraceae bacterium; assembly: GCA_045632875.1. Lineage (GTDB taxonomy): Bacteria > Bacillota > Clostridia > Lachnospirales > Lachnospiraceae > XBB1006. Next base: position 71,949 of record JAZQXN010000016.1, on the reverse strand, counting down.
ATTTTGACATAACATACTTCATCAAACGGAAAAACACTTCTTTCATACGGCCCTTCGGCAACTTTGGCGGAGGACCCATCGGTCTTCTAGGCGGCATCGTCATCTCCTCCTTTCACCTGGGAATCATATACTTCTTTGTAAATATTATTGGAAGCATAAAGTTCTTCATGTGTTCCCACGCCGGACACTTTACCTTCGTCTAATACAATAATCATATCAGCATCCTGCACCGAGGCAATTCGCTGAGCAATAATCAACTTTGTGGTATTTGGAATTTCATTTGCAAATGCATCTCTGATTAATGCATCCGTCTTCATATCCACTGCACTGGTAGAGTCATCCAAAATCAAAATCTGTGGTTTCTTTAACAACGCTCTGGCAATACAAAGTCTCTGTTTCTGTCCGCCGGAAACATTGCTTCCGCCACGTTCAATTACAGAGTGGTAGCCTTTTTCAAAAGTGCTTACAAACTCATCTGCCTGAGCTAATTTACATGCATGAATAATCTCATCCTGAGTAGCCTCTTCGTTACCCCAACGCATATTTTCATTAACAGTTCCGGAGAATAATACATTTTTCTGTAATACCATGGATACATTATCTCTAAGCACCGTAATGTCTAAATCTCTTACATCTACTCCACCAACCAGCACACGTCCTTCATCCACATCATATAATCGCGGAATAAGGGAAACCAACGTTGACTTACTACTACCGGTTCCGCCCAAAATACCCACTGTCGCTCCGGAAGGAATGGTAAGATTGATATTCTGCAATACCTGCTTTTCTTCTCCCTCCTCATACCCAAAGGATACATTTTCAAATACGATGGAGCCATCCTTTACTTCCATAATAGGATTCTCTGCATTACGAATAGTGGTTTCTTCCTGCAATACTTCTGCCACACGTTCCAAAGATGCCACGGACATAACGCACATTACCAAAACCATGGCAATCATCATAAGGCTGGATAAACACTGATTTGCATAAGTAAACATACTCATCAAAGTACCTGTTTCCATTTCCCCATGAATAATCAACTGTCCGCCGCTTCCTGCCAAAGCAACTGTTACTGCAAAAATTGTCAAAAACATAATTGGTTGTTGCATAACAAGTACTTTTTCAGCTGCTACAGATAATTGCACAATACGTTCACTGGTTTCTTTGAATTTTTCCTTTTCAAAGGACTCTCTAACATAAGCCTTAACAACACGGATACCTGTCAGATTCTCCTGAACAACCGCATTTAACTTATCATATTGTTTAAACATCAAACGGAAAAAGTGATGTGCTTTTCGAATGATAAAATACAAAGCCGCCACCAAAATCGGAATGGCGATAAAGAAAATCACTGCCAATTTTGCATTCTGGATAAATGCCATAATTAATGCAAAAAGGAACATCATTCCTGAACGCACTGTCATACGGATAATCATCTGGAAAGCATTCTGCATATTAGATACATCCGTTGTCAATCTGGTAATCAGGCTGGCTGTAGAGAATTTATCAATATTCTCAAAAGAAAATGTCTGTAAATTATGAAACAGCTTGCTTCTCAAATTTTTTGCCAAGCCTGTAGATGCAATCGCTGCATGTCTTCCGGACTCAATACCGAAAAATGCTCCTACGATTACTCCAATTAACATAATAGAACCGATTTTTAACACGTAATCAAAATCGCCTTTATTAAGTCCCTCATCAATCAAATACGCCATCAAAAATGGAATGAATACATCAATAGCCACTTCAAATACCATTGTGATTGGAGAAAGAATTGCATTTTTCTTATACTCTTTTACATTGGAAAAGACTAACTTAATTTTCTTCCACATTTTCTTTTTCTTTACTCCTTATATTATTTAATGCTTTATCTAACAAACGGTCAAACTCTGCTTTTTCTTCATCAGAAAAATCCCGGGTTAACAACTCGTTTCCTTCTCTACGCATCTTATCCGTGTATTCATAAATTTTCTCTGTTTGTTTCGTGGTATGAAGATATTTACACCGTTTATCTGTAGGCGAGACTTCTCTGGTAACAAATCCCTTAGCTTCCAATCTCTGAATAATACCGGTAACCGTTGGATTAGACAGATTAAATCTCCGCTCAATATCCACCTGCTGAACGGTATTTCCCTCATGTTCATTCCGGAATACATACGTCAAAATATCTGCCTGACTAGATGTGAGATCAAAAGTCTCAAAGTTACGGTTCTTTCTCGCCTTCATTGCACAGTGCAGTAAAAAGATCTGAAATCCGATTCGCTCATTAACTGGCATCTGACTAATATCACAATTACATTGTTTTCTTTTTTCTTCTTTCATAAAATCTCCTTTCAAGGTATGATTTCCAAGAAACATTGTCTGCTATGTATTTTAGCATTTTTCACACATTCCCGTCAACTCTTTTCAGCGTTTTGCAATACAAAATCATACTCTCAAATGCAGCCGTAATTGCTATAAACGAAAAACACGCTTTGCGAGTTTTTTTGTTTATCATGAACAAAAAAGAGACTGTCCTTAAACAGTCTCTCCATTAATTAGTTAAATTTACGCTTTCTAGCTGCTTCAGATTTCTTTTTACGTCTTACGCTTGGCTTTTCGTAATGTTCTCTCTTACGAATCTCCTGCTGGATACCTGCTTTCGCACAGTTTCTCTTAAATCTGCGTAACGCGCTATCTAAAGTCTCGTTTTCTTTTACGATAACATTTGACATAGTCTACACCTAACCTCCCTCCAGTTGCGTAATTGTGCATTTCAACTGATAGGATATTCATTATTGCACTAGAATATATTATACCAAAAGTTAGCGTTCGTCAACTACTTTTTTTGGAAAATTTCGGCTTTTTTAAGCAGAATCTCATTCCCTCCGACAAACCGTCAACTTTCGTATATTTTATGCCGTAAATTGCTACTGAATCTGTCCGTCCAATACTTCCGCGGCCTTTACAATTACTTCGCTAATGCCTTCCGGATTCTTACCGCCGGCCTGAGCCATGTTCGGACGGCCACCACCACCACCGCCAACAAGACCTGCCAAGCCTTTGATTAAGTTGCCTGCGTGAGCACCCTGAGCCATTGCTCCGTCGGTTGCCATAGCAATCAGGTTTACCTTTCCTTCAAAATCAGAAGCAAGAACGATAACACCTTCTCCTAATTTTTCTTTTAAGGAGTCACCCAATTCGCGAAGGTTATTCATATCAACACCCTTCACTGCTGTTGCAAGTAACTTCACACCTTTCACTTCAACAACGTTATCCATAACATCACCTAAGGCTTCTTTTGCTGCTGCACTCTTTAAGGAATCGTTTTCACTTGCAAGAGCTTTCATTTCAGCCTGAAGGTGAGACACTTTATTTACCACTTCTGCCGGAGAAGTCTTTAATAACTTAGCAACTTCTAATAACTGCTGTTCCATTTCTTTGTAGTAAGCAAATACGCCGTCTCCGGTAATTGCTTCAATTCTACGGATACCGGCAGCTACACCTGCTTCCGATAAAATCTTAAATGCTGTAATGGTATTGGTATTCTTTACATGGGTACCGCCACATAATTCTGTGGAGAAATCGCCCATCTTAACAACACGTACAAAATCGCCGTATTTTTCACCGAACAACGCCATTGCACCACTCTTCTTTGCATCTTCAATAGACATTACTTCCGTAACAACTTCTAATCCCTTAGAAATTTCTTCGTTTACAATGTCTTCTACCTTCTTTAACTCTTCCGGGGTTAAAGCTGCAAAGTGTGAAAAGTCGAAACGTAATCTGTCTGCATTTACGTCAGAACCGGACTGTTCAACATGTGTACCTAATACTAATCTTAATGCTTTCTGTAAAAGGTGAGTTGCACTGTGGTTCTTGCCGGATGCATAACGGTTCTTTGCATCAACTTCCAAAGTTACTTTATTTCCTACCTGGAACATACCGGAGGTTACCACACCAACGTGGCCAATCTTACCACCGGAAAGTTTTACGGTATCTTTTACTTCAAAGGTTCCTTCTGCTGTAGAAATCACACCGATGTCTGCAGCCTGTCCACCGCTGGTTGCATAGAATGGTGTTTTTTCTACGATGATAGTTCCAACTTCGCCTTCTGCCAAGGTATCAACCACTTCTGTTTCAGAAGTCATTGCAATAACCGGTGACTCGAAGGTTAAATATTCGTAACCGACAAACTCAGAAGTCATTGCCGGGTCTAAGCTTTCATAAACAGTAGTGTCTGCACCCATGTAGTTTGTGGTCTTACGTGCAGCTTTTGCTTTTTTCTTCTGAGCATCCATCTCAGCTAAAAAGCCTGCTTCATCTACATCGTAGCCATCTTCTCCAAGAATTTCCAAGGTTAAATCATATGGGAATCCGTAAGTATCGTAAAGTTTAAATGCCTGCTCACCGCTTAAAGTCTTTAAGCCTTTTGCATTTAATTCTTCTTTCATTTCCTTTAAGATAGTTAAGCCCTGGTCGATGGTCTTGTCAAACTTTTCTTCTTCCTGGTTAAACACTTTGAGGATGAATTCTTTTTTCTCTTCTAATTCCGGATAACCATCTTTGGACTCATTAATAACTACCTGACAAAGGTTTGCTAAAAATCCGCCGGTAATACCAAGTAATCTTCCGTGTCTCGCTGCACGACGGATCAAACGGCGAAGTACATATCCTCTTCCTTCGTTGGACGGCATAACACCATCGGAAATAAGGAAGGTTGAAGAACGGATATGGTCTGTAATCAAACGGATAGATACATCATCGTCTGCATTTGCTCCGTATGTTTTGCCTGCAATGTTGCAGATTGCATCGCGGATTGCACACATGGTATCAATATCATAAATGGTAAGAACATCCTGAACAACGATTGCAAGACGTTCAAGTCCCATACCGGTATCAATGTTTTTCTGTTCAAGTAAGGTGTAATTGCCTTTACCGTCACCTTCGAACTGTGTAAATACGTTGTTCCATACTTCCATGAAACGGTCGCATTCACAACCCACTTTACAGTCCGGGCTGCCACATCCGTATTTTTCCCCACGGTCATAATAAATCTCGGAACATGGACCGCATGGGCCTGCACCGTGCTCCCAGAAGTTGTCACATTTTCCGTTCTCATCACGATAGAAACGGGTGATTCTCTCTGCCGGAACGCCGATTACATTGGTCCAAATATCAAATGCTTCATCATCTTCAAAATAAATGGACGGATATAATCTTTCCGGTTCAAGTCCTACAACTTCAGTTAAAAATTCCCAGGACCATTTTAAAGATTCTTCTTTAAAATAATCTCCAAAAGAGAAGTTTCCAAGCATTTCAAAAAATGTTAAATGTCTTGCTGTCTTACCAACATTGTCAATATCATTGGTACGTACACATTTTTGACAGGTACACATACGCTTACTTGGTGGTACTTCCAATCCTGTAAAATATGGTTTAAGTGGTGCCATACCTGCATTAATTAATAATAAGCTCTTGTCATTGTGTGGTACTAATGAAAAGCTCTTTGCCGCCAAATGATCCTTGCTTTCAAAAAATTCTAAGAACATGCGGCGTAATTCATTTACTCCATAATACTGTCTCACGGTGATTCCTCCGATTATCTATTTCTCTTTTTTTACTTTCTTTCCGCCAATAAATTTCTTTACAACTCTACCTGCAAAAAAGGCAACTAAGGCTCCTGCAACAATTACGATTACCACTAAAAGATAACTCATGAAACTGTTCAAAAATAAAATTAATTTTTCCATATTTTTTCCTCCGTACAGGTCTATATGAACCTTATAATTATATCTTATTTATTGTTGAATTTCAACATTTTCTGTCTACACTTCAACCCCTGTATCTTCTATCAGGTTATCTCCATCTGCGGCTGTAGTTGCCAGTTGGTCACAACGCTCGTTTAACGGATGTCCGTTATGACCTTTAATCCAAATAAAATGCACCTCATGTGGCTCCATGGCCTTCAAAAGCCGCTTCCACAAATCAATATTCTTTACAGGCTTCTTATCCGATTTTCGCCAGCCATTTTTTATCCATGAATTAATCCAGTTCTGCATAAAAGAATCCAATACATATTTGGAATCCGAGCAAAAAGTCACTTTACAAGGTCGGGTTAATGCTTCAAACCCTACAATGGCACCTAAAAGTTCCATACGGTTGTTGGTTGTAAGTACATAACCTGCACTAAATTCTCTTTCATGTAACTGACCTTTAGTATCCGTATATCGCAAAACGGTGCCGTACCCTCCCGGTCCCGGGTTTCCCCTTGCAGAGCCGTCAGAATACAACTCTACCGACATAGCATCAGGTCCCAAACTTTTATTATTCCAAAATCCTGCCTCCGGAGTTATTCCCGGAAACTGCATCTGTTCATAACCACTCATTAAAAGAATCCTTTCCATGTGTCAGATTTTCAATATTGCAAAAGGAAATTCCTCCCGTCTGCACAAATTTCACTCTAACCGATGCGACGGATGATTTCATTTGCCTTAGCATAAATTTCAATCGGATCCATATCTACAAAAAACTTACCGTCTTCATATTTTACTTCACCATTAATCATAGTCATTTTTACATTTGTTTTGCTACCGCTATAAACGATATTTTTAACAAGATTGTTAATTGGCTGCATATTTGGCTGCTGCAAGTCAATAATTACAAGGTCCGCATATTTACCTACTGCCAACTGGTCACAATCATTTAAGCCCATGGCTCTTGCACCATTCACGGTTGCCATGTAAAGCACTTCATCTGCCGCCACACAGGAGGCATCCATGTTGCGAAGTTTTGCAAGACCGGTAGTTAAAAACATCTCTCTAAACATATCTAAGCAGTTGTTACTTGCCGGTCCGTCTGTACCAATAGCAATATTTACACCTGCATCCAACATTTCCTTAATCGGTGCAATTCCACTGGCAAGCTTGGTATTTGACCCCGGGTTTGTAACTGCATATAAACCATTTTTTGCATAAATTTCAATATCTTCATCGTTAAACCATACACAGTGATATCCACCACCGCCGTATTGATGCATACCCAGTTTGTCCATCAATTTGGTAGGTGTCACGCCCCAGCGTTCAATGCACCCCTCTACTTCTGATTTTGTTTCAGAGTTATGTAAAAATACCGGTGATTTCAAACGCTGTGCCAAAGCTGCGGTTCCTTCCATCAATCCCATGGAAGTGGTGTATTCTGCATGAATACCAATGCGGTATCCGTTAAATTCATCTATATTATTGATTGCATTGTATTTTTCTTCCATCTCTTCCACGGTTCCGCCAAAATCATTCGCACCGGAAACCTGAATGGTACGGAAGCCCATTTTTGAAGCCACCTTTGCCACTTCATAACTGTTAAAGTACATATCAAAGTTTGCTGTAATACCACTGGTTAAATACTCTAAATTCGCCAATGCTGTTAAGTAATAGCAATCTTCCGGTGTAAGCTGGCCCTCTCTTGGGAACACCTGCTGATATAACCAGTCCTGTAACGGAAGGTCATCTGCTTTGGAACGTATGAAAGTCATAGCAGAATGAGTATGAGCATTCTTAAATCCCGGAATAATAAGGTTTCCCTTTACATCCATTTCTCTGTCCCAATGGATTGGCATACCCCCATTGACCTGCTCAATATTACTGCCATCTCCAATATACACGATTCTTTTTCCCTGTACCCATAACTGGGAGTTCTCTAATACTTCAAACTGATGTCCTTCTCCAAGCACCATAATTCTTGCATTATAAAAACGAATATTCATCTGCTTTGTTCCTTTCTTGTAATTTCAGTCATCTATCCAAACCTATAGTAACTCCGCCATATTCTTTATGGATGTACGAACAAGTCTGCGGAAGTTCTCACCCACTCTGTCGGTAGTTTCATTTACCTCTGCGGCTGTAATCTCCGCTCCTGTAATTCCTGCAGCCATATTGGAAACACATGAAATACCACAAATCCTCATTCCACAATGTCTTGCTGCAATGGCCTCACATACCGTACTCATTCCTACTGCATCGGCTCCCATCATTTTAAAAGCTCGGATTTCTGCAGGTGACTCGAAGCTTGGTCCGGAAGACTGTACGTAAACGCCTTCCTTTAAATCAACACCACATTCTTTAGCACTCTTTCTGATAATTCCACAATACTCTTTGTCATATACTCCAACCATATCCGGGAAGCGAACGCCTAATTCTTCTACATTCTCTCCTACTAAAGGATTTGGCACAAACGATGAAATGTGGTCAGTTATCATCATAAAATCACCCGCATGGAAGGTTTCATTAATTCCACCACTGGCATTACTTAGAAAAATGGATTCTGCTCCAAGCATTTTCATAAGACGAATCGGTAACACTACATCCTGAATCGCGTATCCTTCATAAAAATGCACACGTCCCTGCATGCAAACTACCGGAACCTGTTCTAAATATCCAAAAACAAAACGCCCTTTGTGACTATGAACGGTGGATACCGGAAATCCTTCGATTTCACCATAATTAACAATATCAACAATATCCATTTCTTCAGCCAAATCTCCAAGACCGGAGCCTAATACAAGAGCAAGTTTTGGTTTGAAATCAGTTTTGGTTCTAACACAATTGTAGCAATTCAACAGTTTTTCATATGCCTGGCTCATCATTTCACCTCGAAAAATTTCTTGTTTACTAGTATACCATAATTCCTATTTTTTTCATAGCAAAAAGATAGCCAATCCTATCTTTGTCATTGATTCTCTTTTTTCTATTTCATAAAAACAATTTAGGCCTCCGGAAACTTTTCGCTCACCGAAGACCTAATCACCAGTCCAATCATCTAATTTTTGTTATTGTTCTTATAATTATATTAATGTCTATACATGAATACTCTTAGATAATAATGCACACCATACCGCCATTGTTATCATTCACCACTTTTTGCATAGTTTCTTGTAATTTCATTTGGCTGTCTTCATCCATAAAACGGATCTTATCCCTGATTCCGTCCTCTACCAACTCGCCCACGGACTTTCCGAAAATGTTAGTATTCCACATGCCTTCCGGAGTATTTTTTCCTGCTTTAATATAATCAATTAACCCCTCGGCCTGCTCCTTGGTTCCGATAATCGGAGCAATTTCTGTCTCAATATTCGCCCGAATCAGATGAATAGAAGGTGAAATTGCTTTTAATCGGATTCCATATTTATTACCATGCTTAATAATTTCCGGTTCCTCAATTTCGATTTCCGACAACTGTGGTGTAATAACACCATAACCATTTCTGGACACCTGATTCATTGCTTCTCCTACGGAAGCGTAGGTTTGTCTTTGAGCGGCCAGGTTTTTTATTAATTGGATTAATTCGTATTCACCGCGGATTTCCTCTCCTGTCAATTCACTAATATTTTCATAGTAATATTCTTCCGGAACTTCCATTTCAATTTCAATTTCGCCACATGCATAATCCATATTTTTTCTTCGAATTTGATTTACGTACTCTCCGGCTTCGTATTCTTTGTTAATAGCAGATTTCATATTTGAAGTCTGTTCCATAATTCGTTTGGCGTGGCGTAACAGGCAGTCTTTCACTTTATGCTCCGTTGGTAATGTAAGTGTCCATTTCGGTATAAAAAAAGACACTTTCGTAACCGGAAATTCATATAGCAAGGTTTCTAGCACTGTAACCATATCTTCTTTTCGCATTTGCTCTACATTTATCGGTAGTACTGTGGTGCCGTATTCTTTTTCCATAAGTTCTGCCAACTGTCGTGTTGCATCAGAAAAAGGTCTCTTAGAATTTAAGATAATGACAAAAGGTTTTCCAATATTCTTTAACTCTTGAATTGTTTCTTTTTCTGCAGCCACATAGGATTCCCGTGGTAAGTCTGTGATACTGCCGTCCGTTGTAACAACAACGCCTAAAGTGGCATGTTCTCTAATAACCTTTTGTGTACCAATACGTGCCGCCTTGGTAAAAGGAATCTCCATATCAAACCATGGTGTCATAACCATTCGTTCTTCCCCGTTTTCCAAATGCCCCTGTGCTCCATCCACCATATAGCCCACACAATCCACAAGACGAACATTAATTTTCGTATCTTCATCAATAGGAATTTCTGCCGCTTTTGCAGGAATGAATTTCGGTTCTGTCGTCATAACAGTTTTACCTTGAGCTGCTTGCGGTAATTCATCCGTTGCACGCATAATAACTGCTTCATCCTCCAAATAAGGTAATACACAAAGTTCCATAAAACGTCGGATAAAAGTGGATTTGCCTGTACGTACCGGCCCAACAACTCCGATATAAATTTCTCCTCCGGTTCTCTCCTTCATGTCCTTGTATAAATGAAACTCCTGACCGGTTAATTTTTCCATAAAAATACCCCTTCCATATTTATAAACACATATCATGTATTACAAATATATGGAAAGGGTATTTTAGTTATTCTTTGTATTTGGTTGAGTCAGGCAAAATTATTTTTATTTTAATTTTTATTCTTCATATGCACGATACAAGAAGGTAACAACCTGTCCCTCTTTACTCAATTCGGTCCAAGTGCCTATGACCGTTTAAAACTGATTTCTTTTCCTCAAGGTATGCTCGTGCTTCTTCCTCGGATAAATTATAGTTATCCATTAGTTGTTGAATAATAATATCTGTTGAATGATTTAGTTTCTTAAGCATGGCAACCGATGCGCAAATGCCCTGCTCAATGCCTTGTTCAATGCCTTGCTTAAGTATTGTCTTCGCCTCATGTTCTAATACTTTTCCACCCATAATATCTGTGACCTCCTTATAGATGTTCTCATACTTCCCTGTAAGACTCTTTACAACTTTATTTGTCATTTCACATATTGTTCGCTTGGTATATTCATCAAGAATACCTACTGCAACGGCATGTTCAAGTCGGCATAGGATATCCTCATACTCTTCATGCAAACCTTTCCATATCTGTTCATCAGCGTTGATTACTTTTAATTTCGTTTCATAGTTAAAGATATAAAATGGTATCAGAAAAAATAACCGCTTATCAAAAATAATATCTATCGTATATTGTTTAACCTTCAACGTCGGTACTCGGTATGAAACCGTACCACCTGAGGTATTTATAACTATAGTAAGATACTCTGGTGTATTCTTAGTGTGACGTAGATACAATATTGCGGAATCCGGAAAGTTAACAGTTAATGTATTTCCCTCTAGAGTACTTGTATTTAATGCAATCTGAGAATCATATTCATACATTCGTATTATCATACTTCCGTCTGTGGTGCTCTGACACTCCAGATGGTAGCGTTTTTTAATATTATCTTCGTTTACTATAGCAAACGAAGAATCCGTAATCACTTTCTCTTCATCCTCATTTTGCTGACGAATAAAGATTTCATTCTGAAGCAAAATAACTTCCTGTTTCTCTTCATAATGTGTATGAAAAACTTCATTCACGATCGGAATAATCAAATTCCGACAATCTGTTAATAATGTACGAAACACGTCATCGTATGGTGTGTTCATTAAACTCATTAAACTCCCCCTTATGTGCAGGAGTTTAATCTTATACATGTCGAAACTATCTCCACTCGAAAACTCCTGCTTGTTATGATTGATTATTAAAGCACGAATTTTCTGATTAGACAGACATGGTATAGACCTTAAAGATTCGGCGTACCGAAAAAGAAAATATGCTTTGCGAAAAGTCTAGCACCTTTCATGCATAAATACAATCGAACAAATTATAAAAAAAACATAAACTCACTTGAGTATTTCAATAAATTTATGTATGTCTGTCTGTGTGACCCAAAAGGTGATTTTACATATATAAAAGAAACCTTATCAACAAACTCCTCGTTGATAAGGTTTCTCTAATATATTAGTCTATTTTTTACTAAATCTTATTTATTCTTTAAATACTCATCAATTGCTGCAGCTGCAGTCTTACCTGCACCCATAGCTAAAATAACGGTTGCTGCACCTGTAACGGCATCTCCACCTGCAAATACGCCAGGTTTTGTTGTTGCGCCGTGTTCGTCAGCTACGATACAGCCGTGTTTGTTTGCATCCATTCCTTCTGTTGTAGAAGTAATGAGTGGGTTTGGAGAAGTACCTAAGGACATAACTACGGTATCTACTTCGATATCGAATTCAGAACCTGCTACTTCAACCGGTCTTCTTCTTCCGGAAGCATCAGCTTCGCCTAATTCCATACGTACGCAACGGATTCCCTTAACCCATCCATCTTCGTTAACTAAGATTTCTGTTGGGTTGGTTAATAAGTCAAAGATGATTCCTTCTTCTTTTGCGTGATGTACTTCTTCTACTCGAGCCGGTAATTCTTCTTCACTTCTTCTGTAGATGATATGTGTTTCAGCACCTAAACGTAATGCTGTTCTTGCAGCGTCCATAGCTACGTTACCACCACCAACAACGGCAACTTTTTTGCCTTTGAAAATTGGTGTAGCATAGTCTTTGAATGCTTTCATTAAGTTGTTACGTGTTAAGTATTCGTTAGCAGAGAATACGCCAAGTGCGCTTTCTCCCGGGATTCCCATGAATTTTGGAAGTCCGGCACCGGAGCCGATAAATACAGCTTCGAAGCCTTCTTTTTCCATTAATTCTTCGATAGAAACTGATTTTCCTGCAATAACGTTAGTTTCAATCTTAACACCAAGTGCTTTTACGTTTTCAACTTCAGCTTTTACAACTTTTTCTTTTGGTAAACGGAATTCCGGAATACCATATACTAATACGCCGCCTGCTTCATGAAGTGCTTCAAAAATAGTTACATCGTAACCCATTCTTGCTAAGTCACCTGCACAGGTTAAACCTGCAGGACCTGCACCGATTACAGCAACTTTCTTGTTAATCTTTGTTGTAGCACCAGCCGGTCTGATACCATTTTCTCTAGCCCAGTCAGCTACGAAACGCTCTAATTTACCGATAGATACTGCTTCGCCTTTGATTCCGCGGATACATTTTCCTTCACACTGGTTTTCCTGTGGGCAAACACGTCCACATACAGCCGGAAGTGCGGAAGACTTGCTGATAATCTGATATGCTTCTTCAAATTTTCTTTCTTTTACTTTGCCGATAAATCCAGGAATATCAATGGATACAGGACATCCCTGCATACACATAGCATTTTTACATCCCAAACAACGGTTTGCTTCAGCTACTGCTTCTTCTTCATTATATCCATAACATACTTCTTCGAAGTTTGTTGCTCTTACTTTCGGTTCCTGTTCTCTAACAGGTACTTTTTTCATAACGTCCATTATTTGTCACCTCCGCAGTGTCCACATCCGCCGTGATGTGTATCGCCTTCCTGTTCTCTTAAAAGAGCGCGGCCTTCCTGTGTTTTGTACTGTAACTGTCTCTTCATAGCCTGGTCAAAGTCTACAAGATGTCCGTCAAATTCCGGTCCGTCTACGCATGCGAATTTGATTTCATTACCAACGATAAGACGGCAAGCACCACACATACCTGTTCCGTCTACCATGATTGGGTTCATGGAAACGATGGTTGGAATTTCTAATTTCTTTGTAAGAAGTGCAACGAATTTCATCATGATCATTGGTCCGATAGCAACACATACATCATATTTCTTGCCTTCTGCTACTAAATCTTCAACAACTTTTGTAACCATACCGCTTCTGCCGTAGCTTCCGTCATCTGTTGTTACATAAAGGTTACCTACTGCAGCCATTTCTTTTTCAAGAATAACCATATCTTTTGTCTTGGCACCAACGATAACATCTGCTTCAATGCCATGCTCGTGTAACCATTTTACCTGTGGGTAAACCGGAGCAGCTCCAACACCACCTGCAACGAAAAGAATCTTCTTTGCTTTGGTTTCTTCGATTGGATCTGTGATTAATTCAGATGCTTTTCCTAATGGTCCTACAAAGTCCATGAAAGCATCTCCTGTTTTCATTTTGCCCATCTGTACTGTGGAAGCACCAACTTCCTGGAAAACGATGGTAACTGTTCCTTCTTCTCTGTCATAGTCGCAGATTGTCAAAGGAATTCTTTCACCTTCTTCGTCCATACGAACAATGATAAACTGTCCCGGGAGGCAGTTTGCTGCCACACGAGGAGCATGTACAACCATAAGATAAATCTTATCCGCAAGTTTCTCAGCTTTTTTAATTACATACATTGCTTCTTTTCCTCCATTTTTTTCTATAAGTAAGCATTCTCTCTTTGCTTTAAGCACTTTGAATTAATTGAAATAAATCAATTCCTCTTCCGGCTTTTCAGTCAGTTCAATCTCTGTAACATAAAGCACCGGACCTTTTCCTTTATATTCCTTTGCATATTCATAATTTACTTCTGCTGCGATATTCACCCATGATTTATGCGGAATTTCTTTCGACTTATCATACTTCGCCTTCATACCGATAAACTGGATATCATCCGCACAGCAGGTCATGGCAAATCTGCCCGGAACAAAAGACCCAGATTTCATTTTATCAGGATTGTAAATTAATGCAAGAAATTTTATGATTTTTTTGTGATATTTTTCTGGGTTTTCCTGGCAATCCATAAACCATACACCATAGTTCATATCAGAAATCTCAATAACATCCTGATTTATGTCATACGGCAACGGTTCCGGAGTCTCATCAATGGTTCTGTCCTTTTTTTCATACACGATTTGAGCCTTGCGGTTATTGCTCTTAACCGTAGTTCTAAACTTTAACTTTGGCGTGTCTTCGTCACTTCTGTTAAAAATAACCACATCGGACAAAAACATCTGCTCTAACATCATGGAGCGCATATTTAACAGATAGCTTTCAAAGGTGGATGCATCTACGGTTGTTAATACCTGAACCAACTCACAGCTTGGTGGCAACACGCCCTCTACAAAACAGGCAACCTCCCAAGTTCCGTTGTATTCAATAAAAATATTATCCGGGCGGAATTCCTTAATGCATTCTTCCATGAAGGCTCTGGTAAATTCTTCCTGCTTATCCACTGCAACAATTGTGGTATTCAGTTTTTCAAATTCAGCCTCATCATACTCTTCATCACCATCTTCGCAGGCAATGATTAAATTTCTTCCGCCTACGCCAAAACCACTTTCCACTAAAGTTTCTTTAATGAGAGTGGTTTTACCGCTATCCATAAAACCGGTAAATAAATAAACTGCTATTGAAGGTTTCATTTTTTACTCCTAATTCATTCCAAATAACGCTTTCATTTCTGCTTCATCTACATGGGTTCCGATAACAACCAGACGGCCGATGGAATCCGGCTGACCGATTCTCAACTCATAATCTCCAGGAACCATATCAAAATAAATCCATGTTCCATCTGTAGATTCAATCATGCCCTTTGCACGAAGAATGGTGGATTCATATTTTTCTGAATTACATAATGTATCCAAAGCCTTCTCAACAACTGCTTTGTCGAATTTATGAGGTGTTTCAATACCCCAGCTGATAAACACTTCGTCTGCATGATGGTCGTGGTGGTCATGTTCATGGTGATGACCACATCCGCATTCATGGTCGTGGTGGTCATGTTCATGGTGGTGACCGCATCCGCATTCATGGTCGTGATGGTCATGCTCGTGATGGTGACCACATCCGCATTCATGGTCGTGGTGGTCATGTTCATGATGGTGGCCACATCCGCATTCGTGGTCGTGGTGGTCATGCTCATGATGGTGACCGCATCCGCATTCGTGGTCGTGGTGGTCGTGATCATGGTGATGATGTTCAACTTCGTGAAGAAGTTCCTGCACCATAGCCTCCTTTTTCTGAGCGGCATTTAAAATATCATTTCCATCCAACTCATCCCATGGAGTAGTAATAATACTTGCATTTTCATTTTTTTCCTGAAGTACCTTTACACACTCTTCTAATTTAGCCTGATCCATTTCCTGTGTTCTGCTAAGAACAATGGTTGTTGCATTTTCAACCTGATTGTTGAAAAATTCGCCAAAAGCTTTCATCTGTTTCAAGGCTTTCTTTCCGTTAACCACGGTAATTAAAGAAGCCAATTCCAAATGAAGTTCTTCCGCCACTTCTACAACAGAGTTCATAACATCAGATAATTTACCTACACCGGACGGTTCTACTATAATTCTGTCCGGATGATATGTTTCTACTACTTCACGCATGTTCTTTGCAAAATCACCTACTAAAGTACAGCAAATACAGCCTGAGTTTAATTCAGAAATGGTAATTCCGGATTCTTTCAAAAATCCACCGTCAATTCCCACTTCACCATATTCATTTTCAATAAGAACTAACTTTTCACCCTGAAAAGATTCTTTGATTAACTTTTGTATTAAGGTTGTCTTTCCGGCGCCTAAAAATCCGGATACAATATCAATTCTTGCCATATTTTTTTCTCCTTATTACTTTTCATTGTTATTTATAAACTGCATATTGTAAAGTTTCTCATATGCACCATGTTTATCTAATAATTCCTGATGTGTTCCTTCTTCTGCTATTCCATCTTCTGTCAACACCAAAATCTTTTCTGCATTTCGAATAGTTGACAAGCGGTGGGCAATCACGAAAGTTGTACGGTTCTTTGCTAATTTTTCCAAAGATTCCTGAACCACTCTTTCGCTTTCATTATCAAGGGAACTGGTTGCCTCGTCAAAAATCAAAATCGGCGGATTCTTTAAGAACACTCTGGCAATGGACAATCTTTGCTTCTGTCCGCCGGAAAGTTTCACACCACGCTGGCCGATGTCGGTATCATAACCATCCGGAAGTTCCATGATAAACTCATGTGCATTTGCTTCTTTTGCTGCCTGTACTACTTCTTCAAAGGTAGCATCCGGCTTACCGTAGCGGATATTTTCCAATACACTTCCTACAAACAAATATACATCCTGCTGTACGATTCCAATATGGTCACGGAGGCTCTTCATTTTATAATTGCGGATATCTTCACCATCCACCAATACTTGTCCGTCGGTAACCTCGTAAAAACGTGGAATTAAACTACACAAAGTACTTTTTCCTGCACCGCTTGGTCCTACCAATGCCATATATGCACCGGCATGAACCTTTAAATTCACCTTATCCAAGACCTTAGGATTATTTTCATCATAGCGGAAGGTTACGTCCTTAAATTCAATATCTCCACGAACCTCTACCATATCTTTTGCACCCGGCATATCCTTAATGTCAGGCTCGATAGCCAGAATTTCTCTAAATCTTTCATATCCGGAATAGCCATTTAAGAAAGTTTCCGTAAAGTTAATCAACTTTCTCACCGGTTCCGTAAAAGTGGAAATATATAATACGAAGGTCAACAAATCTTCTACACGAACCTGGCCTTTTGCAATCAAAATGGCTCCGCCTGCAACTACCAACACCTGAATCATTGTGGTAAAAGCACCTAAACCGGAATGAAAACCACCCATGTATTTATAGGAATTCTTCTTTGAAGCTAAAAAGCCATCATTTCCAACGAGGAACTTTTCCATTTCCACATGCTCGTTAGCAAAAGATTTTACTACACGGATACCGGATAAATTATCTTCAATCCGACTGTTAATTTCCGCAATTTTTACACGATTCATCTTAAACGCCTTTTTCATATGGCGGTTATAATACAAAGCATAGGCAAGCATAAACGGAATTAATGCAAAGGCAAGCAATGCCAGCTTGATGTTAATGGATGCCAATATTATAAAAGAACCAATCAGTTTGATGGTGGAAATAACAATATCCTCCGGTCCGTGATGCAATAACTCTGTAATATCAAATAAGTCATTGGTAATACGGGACATTAACTGTCCTACCTTCTGATTATCAAAGAAGGAAAATGACAATTTCTGATAATGTCCAAAAATCTCTGTACGCATGTTGTACTCAATTTTTGCACCCATCATATGTCCGTAATATGTAATAAAATATACACAATAAGTATCGACTAAAACTAAGGCCGCAAGAATTGCCACAATAATTAAAACGTTGCGGATGGCTTCCTCTGCCGACATATAAATCACTGTAGTTGTAATATATCGGATTAAAAGCGGTAACACTAATGCAATGCCTGCTGACAACATGGCAAAAAACATGTCCGCCAAAAACAATCCGATATATGGCTTATAATAAGGTATTAATTTCTTTATGTTGCTCCACATCAGCGCACCCTCCCAAGCTTCTGTTCATTATCAATAGTACAATTTTAAAAATATAATGCTTATTTCTTCTTTAAACCGTAATATTTTGCAATTGCTGTTGCATCTGCAATTCCCAATTCTTTAAGTTTTTCTTCAGAGTCCAAAAAGCCTTCCACATCTTCCTTGCAGGAAACAAAAGCATGTTCAACAATAACACTTAAAATACCCGCTTCTTTTCCTCCGCGGATCAGTCCGTAATAGTCTGCAAGAGATTCGTCCGGATATAAGCTGTTATCTTTACTGTTCTGTGTTCTTATCCCCCGGTCTTCCAAGCCTAAATCCACCAATTCGTCCATGATGCACTCGCTCAGTTCTTTGCCCCAAATATTAAACTTCTCAACATAATTTGCGTTTGGATAGTAAACAATGGCACCGCCAAAATCTTCATCCTCCAACACATTCAAATGCAAACTTACAATAACGTCAGCGTCAACACTGTCTGCATATTCAACTCTGGTTGCATTACATTTTGTAGCAGTACAGTTCTTGTCTTTTCCGCCGCCCGGACAGGTCGCATCCTGACGGGTCATATAAACTTCCACACCTTCATAGGTTAAAAGTTCTTCATAAACATACCGGGCAATAGTTAATACGGCAACTTCCTCATCAATACCATGACCTTCAGCGCCAACGTGATAAGCATCGTGTCCCGGATCGATAACTACCACCAGCATTCCGTCTTTATTATTAATGTCAACCGGATCGTCGTCATCCTCCCATCCGCTGACTCCTTCATCATCTGTGTCATCTTCCTGAGAGTCATTCTCATCTTCTCCGGAATCATCTGTCTCATTCATCGTTGACTGCTCTTTATCTGAATTATGATCTTTCAAGTCAGCACTCAACTCTTTAATTAACGCCACACTCAAAAAAATGCAAAGTACTAAAAGTACCACCAAAACTAATATTAAACGGAATCCGCCTCTTTGATTTCTGTAGCCGTAGTCTCTCATGATAAACCTCTATTCTTTCGTTAATTTGTTATTTGCCTAACATTATAATTCTATAATAATTCACAGAAGAATGTCAATGTTTAAGACGTGTTTTTCCGTCCTTTTTATCTGCTTGTCGGTCTTGCTTTTTATCCCTAAAAAAGATTATAATATTTTTATCCAAAATTACTATGATTTAAAAGCTTAACCCAAACAGGAGGACCTGAATATGAGCGTACTTAACATGTTTTACAAAGCCCGCGCAAAAAAATTAGAAACCAATCTTAAAAAAAGAAATTTCGGATGCAACTATTTTGACACCAAAGAAGAAGCAAAAGATTTCATTCTCTCCCAGATTAAGTCCGGCGATTGTGTCAGCTACGGCGGCAGTGTTTCCAACACACAATCCGGTTTACTGGCAGCATTAAAAGAAAGAGCAGATATTGAATTGCTTGACCGTATGAGTGCTACCACTGAGGAAGAACGTGTAGCCATCGAAGAAAAAGCCATGAAAGCCGATGTCTACCTTATGGGAAACAATGGTATATCCATGGATGGTGAATTGGTAAACATTGACGGTTTCGGCAACCGCATAGCTTCCTTAATATATGGTCCTAAAAAAGTGTTCCTTCTGACCGGTATGAATAAAGTAGGAATGACTTTAGAAGACGCTGTAAAAAGAGCCCGCAACGAAGCCGCTCCGAAAAACGCCATCCGCTTAAACCGCAACACACCGTGTGCAACAACCGGCAAATGTGAGGATTGCTTGAGCGAAGAATGTATCTGCAGCCATATTGTAATCACCAGACGTACCCGACAGCCGGAACGAATCCACGTAGTATTAGTCGGGGAAGAATTAGGTTATTAATATAAACAACAAAGAACTCGCATTCTGATATGCCCCCTGTCAAGTAGACAGGGTAAATATCATTCCTGCGAGTTCTTTTTATTTACCACATTTCTTTACATGCATCAATAAATCCTTGAATTAACGGTGTAATTACCTTGCTCTTGTGATGTACCAGCTGACGATACTGTATCATCTTACAATCCGTGAGAGGAATCTGTTTTAAACTGCCCTCTTGAATGTACTTCTCCACAATATATTTTGGCAGAACTGTTACACACTGGTTTCTTTGTACCATCCGGATAATCAATCCTGTATAATCCAATTCCAAAAACGGCTCTACAACATGTCCAATCTTAGACATTTCCGAATCAAACATCTGGCGGTATTTATTTGTCCTTAACATCATAACAAATTCACAGTCAACCAAATCCTTTAAGGAAACTTCTTCCTTTTCAAATATTGGGTGTCTCGGATTGGCCACCACGCAAATTTCTTCTTCTTTTTCCCACAAAACCAGCTTGTTGGATTCCCTCTGCTGATAGTCCAGGGTATATATCAAATCCACTTCATTTTTCAACAATTTAGTTTCCAGATTTACTACCGGGTCAATGTTTAACTGAGTCTTAACATTTGGATAATTCATATGATAGTATTCCAGAATCTCCACAAAATGATTTTGCATCAGGGATTCGATAATTCCGATACGGATAGTTCCGGTTATGTATTCCTTTGATAAAGTAAAATTAGAAGCCCTGTTTAATGCTGCCACCGCATCCTTGGCATACGGAACGAATTCCTGTCCGTAATGGGTGATGGAAACACTCTTTCCGATACGGTCAAATAACGGCACATTAAGTTCTTTTTCCAAGTGCTGTATCTGAATGGTAACTGCTGACTGGGTATAGCCTAAAGCCTCTGCGGCCTTGGAAAAACTTTGCATCTCAACAACCTTCAAAAAGGTCACTAATGTCCTTGTTTCCATCTCTTATCCTTTCACATTTTTACTTTAAATTCTTCACAAAATTATCATATCTTAGTTGGTCCTACAAGTCAATCTTTTTATAAAAATTTTTTATCGTTATCATTAAAACAATGAATTTTACATATCATTGACTTACGAATTACTTATGTGTATATTTTTATAGAAAAGCACTATTTGTGCAATATTTTTGTTGCAATTTTCACAAAAAATTGTGTAAATTTATCATCGCTTAGGGAGGAAGAAAAAGATGAGTGAACTCAAACGCACTGCACTCTATGAGGCACATGTAAAAGCAGGTGCTTCCATGGTAGACTTTGGTGGTTGGGAAATGCCGATGCAGTATCCTACAGGTATTGTTGAAGAACATTTATTTACCCGTCACTTATGCAGTCTATTCGACGTTTCCCATATGGGACGTTTCAAAATTGAAGGAAAAGATGCTTTAGCCTTTTTACAGCATGTAGTTACAAGCAACGTAAACGCTTTGGATTTACAGCAGGCTCAGTATTGTATCATTTCCGATGAAAACGGATACGCTATCGACGATGCGTATGTATACCGTTTCACAGAGAAAGGTTATTTGCTTGTAGTTAACGCAGCAAATGCAGACAAAGATTTAGTACACTTAAATAAAGAAATTAAAAATTTCGATGCAACCTTAACCGTTATTACAGCTGAAACAGCTTCTATCGCTGTTCAGGGTCCGAAATCCAAGGAATTTTTGACAAAATTATTAGGAATCGCTCCAACTGCTCCAATGAAGAATGCTTTAAATGTAGCTGAACTAAACGGAAAAGGCATCGCAATTGCCATGACCGGATACACAGGCGAACCTTTAGGTTACGAAATCTTTGTTGAAGCGAAAGATGCTGAATACTTCTGGGATGAATTAATCAAATTAGGTGCTAAACCTGCAGGTCTTGGTGCCAGAGATACCCTTCGTACCGAAGCAACCATGCCATTATACGGACATGAATTAGGCTTGGACAAAGATGGAAAAGACATTCCTGTATTTGCTATTTCCTTAGCAAGATTCGCAGTAAGCTTTGCTGAAACAAAAGGAAACTTTATCGGCCGCGAAGCATTAAAGAAACAGTTCGATGCTTCCTCCAGATATTTAAACAGAGATTTCTCTGACTGTGCTGCTCTTCCAAGAAAGATCCGCCCAATTACCTTATTAGGTAAAGGCGTTATGCGTGCAGGCTTCCCGGTATACAAAGACGGCAAAGAAGTTGGTTACGTTACCAGCGGTACCATGGTTCCTTACTATGTATCCGAAGGTGAAGGCTTAGAAACAGTTATTACTGATGAAAAAGCACTCCGTCCAATCGGTCTTGCATTATTAGACAGCGACATCTTATTCGATGACAAAGTTGAAGTTGAAATAAGAGGAAAATTAGTTAACGCAGTTGTTCCAAGATGTCATATGAAGAACGATGCTCCTCCATACTCCAGAATTATTCTTCACCGCGAAGAGGAAGAAGAAGTTGTTTGCGAAAAGAGCGACTATCTTACCAAAGCAACCGAATTAATTAACAAGAGTATGGATAACCATATATGGAGACAGGAAGAATGTATCAACTTAATTCCTTCCGAAATGACTCCATCTCCTGCGGTTCGTTTGTTAAGTGCTTCTGACCCATCCTTCCGTTATGCTGAGCACAAAAAGATTAGTGCTTTCTATGACAGGGATATTTTCTACTATCAGGGAACTAAGTTCATCGATGAAGTTGAACAGCTTCTCATTGAAGAAATGAAGAAATTCTTAGGATGTTCCGAAGTAGAGACAAGATTATTGAGCGGCCAGATGTCTAACATGACCGTATTCTCCGCTTTAATGAACTTCAAAAACAGACTTGACCGTAAATCTACACCAAAACGTCTTGGTTATGTTATGAACAACCACATCATCAACGGTGGACACTTATCTGCTCAACCGATGGGTGCTTTAAAAGACTTCATCGCAATTGACCCTGCTACAGAAAAAACTGCAGTTGTAAACTTCCCGGTTTGCAAAGACAACATGTTCAAGATTGATGTTGAAGCAACCAAAAAATTGATTGATGAATATCGTCCGGAATTAATTCTCTTTGGTAAGAGTATGGTTCTTCACAAAGAGCCGGTTGCTGAAATCCGTAAATTCGTTGATGAAAACAAGATTGACACAACCATTATGTACGATATGGCACATGTATTAGGACTTGTAGGTGATCACTTCCAGAATCCATTTGCTGAAGGTGCTGAAATCGTTACCGGTTCTACACATAAGACATTCTTTGGTACACAGCGTGGTGTTATCGGATGCAACTATAAAGAAGGCGATTTAAAATATAACCTTTGGAAAAACATCGAATCCAGAGCGTTCCCTGGAAGCACTTCTAACCACCACTTAGGAACTATGCTTGGTCAGTTAATGGCAGCTTACGAAATGAACGCATTCAAAGATGAATATCAGAAAGCAGTTGTTGAAAATGCAAAATACTTTGCTGAGTGCTTACATAAAGAAGGTTTGGACGTATGTGGTGATCCATCCATCTCCTATACCGAAACACATCAGGTTATTGTTCGTGTAGGTTACAGTGAAGGACCAGAAGTTGCAGAACGCTTAGAAAGAAACAACTTAATCGTAAACTATCAGGCAACCCCTGATGAAGAAGGCTTTACTGCTTCCGGCGCTTTACGTTTAGGTGTAAATGAAATGACACGCCATGGATTCGGCAAGAAAGAATTTGAACGTCTTGCAGGCATTATGGCTGATTGTATCCTTCGCAAGAAAGAAGTTAAAGAAGATGTTATTGCTTTCCGCAAGGATTACACAGAAATGAAATACTGCTTCAACGATGCAGAAACAAAGAAATTATTAGAAGCTTTTACAAAATCAACCGGCTTTTAATACACGATTGACAAAAAACTCGCAAAGCGTGTTTTTCGTTAATACATATAGAAAACAAACCAATATTATCAACAGAAAAACAATTATTAGGAGGATTTTATTATGAACTTTCCAAACGACTTATTATATTCAAGAGACCATGAATGGGTAAAAATGATTGATGACACAACAGCTTTAGTAGGTATTACAGACTTCGCACAGTCCGAACTTGGCGATATCGTATACGTTAACCTTCCTGAAGTTGGTGACGAAGCTACAGCAGGCGATGCTGTATGTGACGTTGAATCCGTAAAAGCTGCTTCTGACGTAGCAAGCCCTGTAACAGGAACTGTTTGCGAAGTTAACGAAGAATTAGAAAGCTCACCGGAATTATTAAACCAGGATCCATACGGTGCTTGGATTTGCAAGATTGAGAACATTACAGACAAAGATGAATTAATGGATGCTTCCGAATACGAAGCATTTATCCAGGAGGCATAATATGGGAAGCTACGTTCCAACTACAGAATCGGAAAAAGCGCTGATGTTAAAAGCCATTGGCTGCTCTTCCATCGAAGATCTGTACTGTAACGTTCCTGCTGAAATGATGCTTAACGGCAACTTAAACCTTCCAAAGGGATTAAGCGAATTAGAAGTTTTAAGAACTATTGAAAACATTGCTTCTAAAAACAAAACATATAAAACTTGCCTAAGAGGTGCCGGTTCTTACCGGCACTTCATTCCGGCAGTTGTAAAAAGTGTTGTATCCCGTGAAGAATTAGTTACCGCTTATACTCCTTATCAGGCAGAAATCAGCCAGGGTATTTTACAGGCAATCTTTGAATTCCAGACTATGATTTGCGAAATTACAGGTATGGACCTTTCTAATGCTTCCGTATATGACGGAGCTACTGCAGCTGCAGAGTCCATTACTATGTGTAAAGACAAAAAACGTACCAAAGCATACGTTTCCGCAACTGTTGATCCACAGGTGATTGAAACTATGAAAACCTATTGCTTTGGTTCTGATACAGAACTTATTATTATACCGGAAAAAGACGGACGCACTGATAAAGAAGCTTTAAAAGCTGCTCTTGGTGCAGACGCTGCTTGCTTCTATGTACAGCAGCCAAACTACTACGGATTGATGGAAGATGCTGAAGAAATCGGCGTTATCACTCATGAAGCAGGTGCAAAATACGTTATGGGCGTAAACCCAATCGCATGTGCATTAATGAAAACTCCTATGGAATGTGGTGCTGATATTGCTGTTGGTGATGGACAGCCACTTGGTCTTGACATCGCTTTCGGCGGACCATACTTAGGATTTATGGCTTGTACCACTGCTATGATGCGTAAACTTCCTGGCCGTATCGTTGGACAGACTACAGACGTTGAAGGCAAAACCGGATATGTTCTTACTCTTTCTGCAAGAGAACAGCATATCAAACGTGAAAAAGCTTCTTCCAACATTTGTTCCAACCAGGCATTATGTGCATTTACCGCAGGCGTATACTTAACAGCAATGGGCCGTATCGGCTTAGAAGAAGTTGCTACACAGTCATTATCAAAAGCTCATTACTTTGCAAATCGCTTAGCAGAAATCGGATTTAACCGTGCTCATACAGGAGAATTCTTCCATGAATTCGTTACTGAATGTGCAGACGCTGAAGGTGCTTTAGCTGCTTTAGATGCAAACGGCATTTTAGGTGGTTTGCCGGTTGATGGCGGCATCTTATGGTGTGTAACCGAAGTTGTAAGAAAAGAAGAACTTGACAAAGCAATTGACTGCTTAAAAACATGGAAGGAGGGCCGATAAACATGAGTCTTATTTTTGAAAAAGGTTGTGCTGACCAGCATCTTACACTTTTACCTGAATGTGACGTAGAAAGAATCACCCTCTCTTCTACCAGAGAAAAAGAATTACATCTTCCTCACGTTTGTGAGAATGATTTAACCAGACATTACACCGAGCTTGCAAAGAAAGTTCACGGTGTAAACGACGGTTTCTATCCTCTTGGTTCCTGTACCATGAAGTACAATCCTAAGATTAATGAAGCTATGGCTGCTCTTCCTGGATTTACTTCTGTTCATCCTCTTCAGGGCGAATCAACTACTCAGGGATGTCTTGAAGTATTAGGAAAAGCTCAGGAATACCTTTGTGAAATCACTGGTATGGATAGCATGACTTTACAGCCTGCAGCCGGAGCTCATGGTGAATTTACAGGTCTTTTACTCATGAAAGCATACCATTTACACAATGGTGATACACAGAGAACCAAAATCATCGTTCCTGACTCTGCTCACGGAACCAACCCTGCATCTGCTGTAATGGCAGGCTTTACCGTTGTAAACATTCCTTCCGGCGAAGACGGATGTGTTGACGTTGAAGCATTAAGAAATGCAGTTGGACCTGACACTGCAGGTTTAATGTTAACAAACCCAAATACTGTTGGTATTTTTGACAAAAACATTTTAGAGATTACCCAGATTGTTCATGACGCCGGTGGTTTATGCTACTACGACGGTGCAAACTTAAACGCTGTTATGGGCGTTGTTCGTCCTGGTGACATGGGATTTGACGTAATCCATTTGAACTTACACAAGACCTTCTCCACACCTCACGGTGGCGGTGGCCCTGGAAGCGGACCGGTTGGCTGTAAAGCTCTCCTCTCTAAATTTTTACCAGGACCAATCGTGGAAAAAGCAGGCGATGCATACAAATTCGTTACTCCTGCTCACTCCATCGGTCGCGTGAAAAACTTCTACGGCAACTTTACTGTTGTTGTAAAAGCATTGACCTATGTTATGACCCTTGGTAAAGAAGGTATTCCGGAAGCATCCATGAACGCAGTATTAAATGCAAACTATATGATGTCTCAGTTAAAGGATACCTACGATATGGCTTATGACGGACCATGCATGCATGAATTTGTTATGACCTTAGACAAATTACATCATGACACAGGTGCTTCTGCGCTTGACATTGCCAAAGGCCTCTTAGATCACGGTATTCATCCACCAACAATGTACTTCCCATTAATCGTACATGAAGCGTTGATGATTGAGCCAACAGAAACTGAATCCAAAGAAACTATGGATCACGTTGTAAGCGTATTCAAAGAATTGCACAAAGCTGCAGTTGAAAATCCTGAAAGCTTACATCAGGCACCTCTTACAACTCCGGTTCGCCGTCTTGACGAAGTTGGAGCTGCAAGAAATCCAATTTTGAAATACACCTTCGAATAAGTTTCACCTTGCAAAACAGGTTTTTCGAAGAATCTAAATTAATAAAAAGTGATTCGTTTTATTTATGATTAAAAAAATTAATTATTACATTGGTGAAGAAACAAATCCACATTATAATCTTGCTGTAGAACAGTATCTTATGGAGAATGTTGCTCCGGATACCTGTATTCTATATCTATGGCAAAATAAACACACCGTTGTAATAGGCAGAAACCAGAATGCCTGGAAAGAATGCCGAACGGAAGAATTGAAACAACAAGGCGGGCATCTTGCCCGCCGACTTTCCGGAGGCGGTGCTGTTTTTCATGATATGGGGAACTTAAACTTCACCTTTTTAGTGTCAAAAAAAGAATATGATTTAGACAAACAATTAGATGTCATTGCCAAGGCTTGCGAAAGTTTTGGACTGAATATAACAAAATCCGGTCGAAATGACCTACTGGCAGAAGGCAGGAAATTCTCAGGAAATGCCTACTATGACTCTCACGGCCAGGCCTACCATCACGGCACCCTGCTGATTGATGTAGACATGAGTATGCTTTCCAAATACTTAAAGCCTTCTAAAGCAAAATTAGAATCCAAAGGTGTGGATTCTGTATCCTCCAGGGTCATTAACTTAAAAGAAATTTGTCCGGATATTAATATTGAAAAAATGTGTGTTGCCCTTGTTCATGCCTTTGAAGACGTTTACGGCTTGACCGCAGCACCTTTAAACAAAGATACATTTGATACCACATCTATTGAGGAATACACCACCCGCAATGAATCCTGGGACTGGCTTTATGGAAAAAAGATTCCATTTTCTTTTTCTTTCGGCAAGCGTTTTTCCTGGGGCGAATTAGAAATTCAGGCAAATGTAAATGCCGGCATCTTGCAGGAAATTGCGGTTTACACAGACTCTATGGATTGGAATCTTACTAAAGAACTTACTAGTGCTCTTACAAACTGCCCTATGGACCTTAAAGAAATGCAATCCCGCATTTATAACATTGACTGTCCTAAGGACGTTCGTGAAGACATTATAGAATTAATAAAAGAACAGGAGATATAATTATGAGTGATTATCAGTTAATCGTCATCGGTGCAGGCCCTGGTGGTTACGAAGCCGCTATCCACGCTGCAAAATTAGGATTAAAAACCGCAGTTGTAGAAAATCGTCATGCAGGCGGAACCTGCTTAAACCGTGGCTGTATTCCTACAAAAACTTTATTACACTCTTCCGAAGTTTACTCAACATTAACTTCTGGAAAAGCCCACGGTGTAAAAGTTGACAATTTATCTATCGATACTGCTTCTATCTTCGCTTATAAAGACGAAGTTGTAGAAAAATTAAGAGGTGGCATTGAAACCTTATTCAAACAGGGAAAAATTGATTACTTAAGAGGAACCGGAACCATTATCGGGGAACACACCGTAAAAGTAACCGGCGAAGAAGGTGAACAGACCTATACTGCTGACGACATTATGATCGCAACAGGTTCTGTACCTGCTCTCCCACCTATCCCTGGATTAACCTTGGATAAAGTATATACTTCTGATGATTTATTAGAAGGAAAAGTACCTGAATTTAACTCTATGGTAATCATCGGCGGCGGTGTTATCGGTGTTGAATTTGCTACTTTCTATAATGACCTTGGTCGCGAAGTTACTATCGTAGAAGGTTTGGACCGCTTATTACCAATCTTAGATAAAGAAATCGGTCAGAACTTAAACATGATCTTAAAGAAAAAGGGTGTAACCACCTATACTGGCGCAATGGTATCCCAGATTGTAGAAAACGGTGACCAGTTAACTGTTCAGTTTACCGCAAAAGAAAAAGAAGAAGCTGTATCTGCTGACATCGTATTGTGTGCTATCGGAAGACGTCCAAATACCAATGGTCTTTTCGAAGAAGGCGGATTTGCTGTAGAAATGGAACGTGGACGTATCTTAGTTGATGAAAACTATCAGACAAATGTACCACACATTTATGCCATCGGAGATGTTTCCTCCAAGATTCAACTTGCTCATGTAGCAACTGCACAGGGAATTGCTTGTGTTCATCACATTGCAGGACATGAAGGCGGCGTAAACTGCAACGTTATTCCAAGCTGTATCTATGTTCGTCCGGAAATTGCTTCCGTTGGAATGTCAGAAGCTGAAGCAAAAGCTGCAGGCATTGATGTAAAAGTTGGAAAAGTAACTTTATTCGGAAACGGAAAAACAGTTATTGCCCAGAGCGAAAGAAGCTTTATGAAAGTAGTGGCTGAAGCTGAAACAGGACGTATCTTAGGTGCTCAGTTTATGTGTGAACATGCAACCGATATGATTTCTCAGATTACAACTGCTATTGTAAACAATATGACAGTTGCTGATTTAAAGAAAGCGATGAGACCTCATCCAACATTTGAAGAAGCATTTGGTGAAGCATTGAATAATTTCTAATAAAGGAAAAACACATTTTGCGATTTTTTATTTATCACGAATTAAAAATTGGGGCCGGCTGCATATATCATGCAACCCGGCCCCATAATTATTGCTTTTCATTCATAAACCTTTACATTTTTCTTTTGAACTCTCCAATCGATTCAGATACCACAGCCAACTTTGTCCATTGTTGTAATTTTCCGATATCTGTTTCATTTTCTATTCGTATTTTAATCGTTTCAGACAATGTACCTAATTCTTCCAGATTTAGCAAAATAACATCAATGAGTCCCTGGATTCTTCCTTGAATTGCACCTTCAAGCATTGCTTCTTCTCTTGCTTGTTCTCTTAATACACCTAAATCTGATATTCACTTCATAAATAATTTCTTATTTATTTTCGTAAATCTTTCTGGTCAATCGTTCGGCCGTTGGAGTTGTTGCCAAACCGCCTTCTGCGGTTTCTTTTAAATCAGAATTCATCTGATTACCAACTTCCCGCATAGCATCAATAACTTCATCTACAGGAATTACGCTTTCAATTCCTGCCAAAGCAAGTTCTGCCGCCATAATAGCATTGGCTACGCCGGAAGCATTTCTTTTTACACACGGAACTTCAACCAAACCTGCAACCGGGTCACAAACCAGACCTAATACACATTTGATTGCAATTGCCGCTGCGTGTAAACACTGCTTCGGTGTACCACCGCCTAATTCTACCAAAGCTGCTGCAGCCATGGCAGAAGCTGAACCACACTCAGCCTGACAACCGCCTTGTGCACCGGATAAAGATGCATTCTTTGAAATAACCATACCTACCGCTGATGCTGTAAGTAAAGACATCACACACTGCATTTTATCCAATCTTCGCTCTTCCTGCATAGTATAAACTGCCGCAGGCACGATTCCACAGGAACCGGCTGTTGGACATGCTACAATTCTTCCCATGGACGCATTTACTTCTGATACTGCCAAGGCACGCATTAAAGCACTGGAAAGAAATGAACCGGTAAGGGTATCGTCACTTTCAACCGCTTTACGCATCTTATATGCATCACCACCGGTAAGACCACTGGTAGAACGAATATCCGGCTGTGTTCCTTCCAATATGGAATGAATCATAACATCATATTGTCTTGCCATTCTGGCAAGTACAGATTCTTTTGAACACTCCATAACAGAAGCTTGTTCTATAAGCACCAACTCGGAAATTGTCATTCCCAAACGTTCTGCTTCATCTGCTATTTCTGCAAGAGATTTATATGAAAACTCCATTGTATCCTCCAATATAACTTGGTCAGTTATTTCTATGTAATCCCTAAATTCTATTACGCCAATTATACTGTTTCTATTATACAGTTCTAATTACACCGTCTTAATTACGTTGCCTCGATTAAAGTACACTGTTTTACACCCTGGAAACGTGACAAATACGCTGTAAGATCCAAATCAGAATGTCCGTCTACTTCAATACATAACACTGCTGTTCCGCCACGACTGGTTCTGGAAAGAGCCATATTGTTAACATTGATTCCGCAATTTCCCAAAAATTCCGCAACCTTACCTACAATACCCGGTATATCTTCATGCACAACAATTAAAGTATCATATTGTCCGGTAACACGTACTTTCATGCCATCGATTTCGGAGACCAAAATACTGCCTCCACCAACAGATGCGCCTAACACGGATACTTCCTCTGTCTCACCATATAAGATAACCATAGCTGTATTTGGATGATCAATGTTTCCGGTTGCCTTAGAAAATGTAATATCTATGCCCTGTTCTTTTGCCAGGTCTAAGCTTTCACGAATTCTGGAATCGTCCGGAGCCATACCTAATATGCCTCCGGCAATAGCACGGTCTGTTCCATGGCCTTTATAAGTTTTTGCAAAAGAACCATAGAGTTTCACTTCCGCACGAGTCACCGGCTCGTTTAACAATTCCCTTGCAATTCTTCCGATTCTAACTGCTCCCGCCGTGTGGGAACTGGATGGTCCAATCATAATTGGTCCTACAATGTCAAAAATATCCATACTTATTTACCTACAATTTACATTCTGTCCGGTGCTTCAAAACCAAGTAAATCAACACAAGTTTCTAATATTCTCTTAGTTAAATCAAGTAATGCAATATAACTTGCCTGTCTTGCGGCATCTTCCTCTGAAAGAATCTTTGTTTCATGGTAAAAATGATTGAAGGAATTTGCCAAATCATATATGAAAGCACATACCTTATGAGGTGCATTCTCTGCTGAAGCTGTTTCCATCATTGCTGCGAACCCTGTAATGGTGTTCATAAGAGACTTTTCACTCTCACTAACCGGTGCTAAAAGTGTTGTATCTTTCACGGACTTGCCTGTTGCTTCGTATTTAGCAAGAATGGATTTGATACGAACTACAGAATACAAAATGTATGGACCTGTATTTCCTTCAAAGGATGTAAAACGTTCCATATCAAAGATGTAATCTTTAGATGCCTGGTTAGATAAATCACCGTATTTTAAAGCGGCAATACCAACAATCTCAGCTGTTTTTCTACCTTCCTGTTCTTCCACGGTATGGTTTTCAACAATTTTCTTATACATTTCTTCCTGAATTTCAGAAATCATGCTGGAAAGACGCATTACACCACCATCTCTTGTTTTAAACGGCTTTCCGTCTTTTCCGTTCATGGTACCAAATCCCATGAATGTCAGTTGTGTATCTTCACCCACGATACCGGCCTTTTTCGCTGTACGGAACACCTGGGTAAAATGTAAATCCTGACGTTTATCTACTACGTAAATAATTTCGTCCGGATGATAATCCTTTTCACGCTGAACAATGGTTGCAAGATCAGTAGTTGCATAAAGACTTGCACCGTCGGATTTCTGGATTAAACATGGCGGTAATTCTTTCTTATCGCCCTCTTCACGAATGTCTACAACTAAAGCTCCGTCATCCTCTACGGCAATGCCTCTGGATTTCATATCTTCAATCATCGCCGGAATATATGGCTGTGCATCACTTTCTCCCAACCATAAGTCAAAGTCAACATTTAACTTTGCGTAGTTTTTCTTCAAATCAGTTACTGACAAAGCCAAAATATGCTTTAACAAAGCAATATAAGCAGGCTTTTCCTTCTGTAATTCATTGGTTGCTGCTAAAGCCAGCTGACGGTAATCTTCATGTTCCTTAGAATATGCGCTTGCATATGGATACATTTCTTCCAAATCCGCCAAAGTAAACGGCGGTTCTGCCGGATATTCTCCGGTATAACTATCATCAAAGTAAACCAATTCCGGCTTTCTTGCACGAAGTTCTGTGATAATCAAACCAATTGGTAAGCCCCAGTCGCCAATATGAACATCGCCGTATACGGTGTGTCCCATAAAACGCTGGATTCTCTTAATACTTTCACCAATAATTGCCGGACGTAAATGTCCTACATGCAAAGGCTTTGCAACATTTGGTCCGCCGTAATCCATTACGATAGTTTTTGTTTTAGCAGCCTTCTCACATCCGAAATGGTCATCTTCTGCCATTCCGGCTACGTAGTCCATTAAAAACTCCGGAGACAAATTCATATTTAAAAATCCCGGTTTCACGGAGTCAACCATGGAAAACATGCTATTATTATCTAAGTCAGCCTTTACTTCATCAGCAATAATAAAAGGTGCTTTTCCTGCCGCCTTTGCACATGCCATAGCACCGTTGCACTGATACTCGCATAAATCCGGGCGGTTAGAAATGCTTACCTTTCCATATTCTTTATCGTAGCCACAAGCTTCAAACGCCTTGGATACTTCTTCTGTTATTAAATCTAAGATTTTCTTCATACAGCTCCTCTTTCTATTCAAAAAATGTATCTGTTAACATCATCATACCTACATCAGCCACGCTACCGGTCATGATAATCTGTTCATTTTCATCAATTTCTACTTCCAATTCACCACCCGGCTGAACAACTGTTACCTTACGCTCAGTCAGTCCCTGACGGACACAAATTGCAGCTGCCGCACATGCACTGGTTCCGGAAGCTAAAGTATAACCCGCACCACGCTCATATACTTCAATTCGAATTCTCTTCTTATTTTCAACTTCCATAAGCATAAAGTTAATTCTATCCGGGAAATATTCCGCACATTCAACGGATGGTCCCATTTCCATAACTTTTTTATAATTTACATCATTGGAAAACATACCACAATGTGGGTTACCAACACTTAAACAAGTCACTTCACACAATGTACCGCCGAAATACATAGCTTCATTAATTACTTCTCGTTCTTCTCCCACAACAGGAATTGCAGAGGCATGGAAATTCGCTTTCCCCATTTTTGCACGAACCAAGGTACCATCCTCATTCAGGAATTCCACACTGGCCATACCGCTCGGGGTATAAAAGTCAACTACGTTCTCTTTTGCGTAACCTTCATCCTTAAGGTACTTTGCAAAAATACGAATACCTGTACCGGTATTTGTCGCTTCGCTGGCATCCGGGTTAAAACAGCGTACCTTCATCTTACCGTTTTCAATAATCGGTCCGTAAAGAACACCATCTGCTCCGATTCCAAAGTTTCTTTTACATAATTTTTTAATATGGGTATCTTTTAATACAACGTCACTTTTATTCGGGTCGATTACAAGATAGTCATTTCCTAATCCGTGATATTTTTTTATGATAAATGATCCCATTTCCACTCTTCCATTCCTTTTTTATAATATTAAACATCCCCATTAGCAATTTTTTTCAGCCATTCCTGACGACGCAATTCTTCATCTTCTTCAGCTTCTCTTTGCAAACGGGCTAAGATTTCATCTGCTGCACTTAATACATCCTCTGAAACATCAGACAAATCCAAATCCGGTTCTTCTACCAAACCATAATGTTCTTCCTGATTATCCATATCATCTTCATACAGCTCATTTTCCGCCATAATTCTCTCAAGGATTTCCTCTTCTTCTGTCATAGAAGCATCATCCTCGGTTATAAATCTGACACGACTGCGTTTAATGACTGTACTGGCCAAATCCTGTTTAAAATTACGTCTGTCAATAGCGTCTTGAATCGGTGCTCTGCTCTTCAAAGTATCTCTCCTCTTTCATGAATCTGTACTTTAACTAAGATTTACTCCAGGGTTGGATCATACACCAAAAATCCCTGCACAAGATAACGAAGGTGCTTCTCATCACCAATACATGTAGACAAGGTAAGAATTCTGCCCAAATGTTCGTCATCAGTGATGTCTCTATAATGCCCCTTTTCTGAGGCCTTTCTCAAGGCCATATCCACATAAGCATTGAAGCTTTCTGTTGTATCCGTCGGATAGTTTGCTATCTGATGGGCACTGGAGGTCTCATATGCCGCAAAAACATGGTAAATGTACACTCCGGCTTCCGTATAAATAAAAATATACTGGTATGCCTTGAAAAAATATGGGTCTTCAAAATTATGAAGTGTCCGGAACATTTTTCCATTACTTCTGCGGTTATGTCCATACATGACCGTATTGCTGTCTGTAAAGTCCTTGCTATTATACTGCACCTGCGTATAAATATTGCCATCTAAAGAATATTGATGGTCCAATGTCATGTGCAGATAATAATCATTCTCCGTAGGATGCTGCAACACCGGATAATCAATAATGGTTCCCGGCACACAAATCCATGCATAAATGTGTTCATTTACTTCGTATAGGGCGTCCCAGTCAATATTTTTCTTCGGAACATAAACCTTCTCTCCGTTCACTTCCACAGAATAGTATGTGGGCTCATCCAAAGCCCCTGTCCCATTCTCACCATCTGCGGAATCCTCATCAGAAGTTCCCGGGGAATCGTCCTTATCATCCTCAACATCATTTACAATGTCCTGCAACTCATCAAACTGTTTATCTGACCGGAAATCAGACACATAGTAAGATATCAGGTAACCTCCACTGCCAAGGATAACTAAAATCAAAACTGCCCTAATAACATTATACATCATTTTCCTCGGATTGTTTCTACAATCCTTAAAATTTTCAAAAATCTTATGTATAAATTTATCCAAAAACTGCTTAATCTTTTTCATCAACTGCTTAATTTTTTCCACCGAAAAAAGCTTCCTTTCTTTCAATGTAACTTATAATCCCTTTTCAGTAAGAATTCTGCCCACAGCATTATTCAATCTGTCTTCGCTGATATTTCCGTTGTTTACCGCGTCAAGCACTGCCTGATATGCCGTAGCAAAATCTGATGGCATATAAATCATATCGATTCCTGCTTTAATCGCTTCCACACAAGCCTCTCCGTTTCCATATATGGCTACAAATGATGCATCGGAGAAATTATCAGAAACAATTACACCTTCAAAACCCATTTCACCACGCAATAAGGCAACTGTTCTGCCGGATAATGTACATGGCACATAGGTGTCCTCTGTAATACTTGGTACAATTACGTTTCCAATCATTACAAAAGATGCGCCGGCATCAATACCTGCCTTAAAAGCCTTTAAACTTCCCTTGCTGAGCTCTGTTAAAGATTCCGAAGAGAATAATACTCCCGTTTCCATTTTGTCAGCATTGGCCTTACCCGGGAAATATTTCAAAGTAGATGCCACACCACTATTTTCAATAGCTGTAATGTCTGCTGCAATTAACTTAGCAACTGTATCAACATCGGTACCAAAAGTTCTCAACTGGTATTCGGTCTCAATAGTAGCAGAAACATCCGCAATAGTAGAAAACATTACGTTAAACTCTGCAGTATGTATATACTCAGCTCTAAACTGTGCTGCCTGGGACACAATATCCTCGTCATTCAACGCACCAATTTCAGATGCCAAAGAACCGGTATCAAGTCCAAGAGTTGCCGCAAACGGAGAATATTTTTCACCGCCCTCTTCTTCTACTACGGTAAACAAGGCAATTTCAAACATCTCCTCACAGTAATACTTCGCCTGCTTTAACAACGCCTGTGTCTGCTCAGCATTCTGGAAATTGATTGGAGAATATACCAATCCTCCTACAGGATACTGATTAAATGCTTCTCTGGACGCATTTCCAAATATTGTTACACGGTCATAACCGGTAAGTGCTTCCGGAGATACAATAAATAACTGTGCCACCTTCTCTTCTGTGGTCATGGAAGCTAACTTCTCCTCAACCCCTTCCGAAAATGTGATTCTTCCCTCGGTATAATCCTCCGGAATCGTATAACCGGCATCCTGATCTTCATCCTCATCTCCGAAGTCATTATTGTTCTGGTTATTATCAACATTAATATTTGTATTATTATCTTCGTCTTTTAACAAACCCGCCGCTCCGTAAAAAATACCAAGCACCAGCACTGCAACCAATGCAAGCACCTCGGCAACCAGCAACAGGTTAACACCCTTTTTCCGGGTAATTTCCTTACGGGTATTTACATTTCGAGTATCCATACTTTCTACTCTCCGTCGTCTTCATTCTCTCTTTGGTCTTTATTCGGTCCGCTTACCTTATTACACATAGTTTCACTGTATTCTACTACCTTTTCGGAAGGCACGTAGTCTGTTTCACCTAACAGTATTCTGTGTAAATCTGCGTTCATATCCACCAGGCTGTACGGAACTTCAAATGAATTTCCATCCACTACTCCGGCAAAAAACACCTTCGGGTAAGCTGTCATCGTAGTAATCTCATATTCTGAGATGTAATACATTAACACCAACATATCATCCTGACTGTAGTTGGTATTAATCTCATCCAAGAGCGCGTCTACAATTTCCAGACGCTTAACAGTACTCATGGTTTTAGACTTTTCAAACACTTTAAACAGCACATCTCTCTGTCTCTCGGTTCGTTTATAGTCCCAACCAACCGTATATCGAATACGGGAATAGGACACTGCCTGTGTACCATCCAACAGATATACTCCCGGCTCGTTAATAAACTCCGACGCAGTTCCACGTACACTGTTGGTTTCTTTAATATAACCATTAATGTACTTTACTTCATCCTCTGTAATTTCCATCTCAACTCCGCCAACCATATCGATAAGGTCACCCACGGAATTAAAGTTTACTGTACAGAAATTCTCAATATTTAAATCAAAGTTTTCATTAATTACACTCAACGCATATTCCGGTCCACCATAGGAATGAGCCTCAGTAATCTTCTTGTAGCCCTTACCTTCCTGATATACCATGCAGTCACGGTAAATAGACACTACATGTACCTGCTTTAAGTCATGGTCAACCTTGATTAACATTAAAGAGTCGGAACGGGTTCCCTTACCTAGATTATCAGAACGGGAGTCAACGCCAAACATAACAAACATCTCCGTACCTGTTCCATGCTCCGGTGGTGTATCCTCTTCCTCTTCAGAAGAATCTCCAATCTGATTGTTACGGTCGGAATCATCCACGATGGAATCATCACCTACGTCTGTGGAGTCCCCGTTTCCTGTGTTATCCTTAGTTAATGCCATTCCAATAATGACAGCCAATGCCAAAACCAGAACGCCTACCAGAATATACCACAAAAAACCACCCTTTTTCTTCATATCTATTTATCCTTCTTTCCTTCTTCACCGTATGAACCGTAATAATGTCCATAATAACGACCATAATAACTATTCTTCTTCATACGAACCTTATTCAATACTGCGCCAAGAATCGGAAGATTTGCATTTTCCAGCTGGCGCTTCACATTTGCAATAGCACGGCTGCTAACGCTACCCTGGGATACAACAATGATAGCACCGTCACAATGCTTTGCAATAACAGCTGCATCAATGGCTGCGCCCATTGGCGGACAGTCAATAAGCACATAGTCAAACTGCTGTCGGGCAAATTCAATCAATTCTGCAAAATATCCTTTTTCCAACATTTCTGTCGGGTTTGGAACTGTCGGCCCTGCAAAAAGCATGCACATACCGGTTGTCTCTGTAACATAAATTACATCCGTCATTCTTTTCTGTCCGGAAAGATAATGAGATAAACCAAAAATCTCTCTGCCATCTATGGTCTTTGCTCTCATACGGCCAATCAATACGGATTTACGAATATCCGCGTCAATTACCAGAACAGATTTCTTAGAGTCTGTCAAAGAACGGGCAAGGTCCATAACTACTGTGGACTTTCCTTCGTTTGGAATGGCACTGGTAAAAAGAATTACCTTTTTGTCATCTCCGCAGAACTGAATATTTGTCTTAAGTGCACGGAGAGATTCTTTCAATGTATAGCTTTGTTCTTTTAATTGCAATTTAACTGTTTCCATTATTTATTCTCTCCTTTCTGTACAGGTGCCGGTGCTTTTTTCACCGGTGCACTTTTCTTCAGTTGTGCACTCTTTTTCACCGTTTTTTGATTGGCGCGGATACCATCATCCTCTTCCTCGTCAAATGGTAAGGATGCCAATACATTTATACCTAATTTACGTTCCATATCATCCGG
Source organism: Lachnospiraceae bacterium (assembly GCA_045632875.1). Taxonomy (GTDB): domain Bacteria; phylum Bacillota; class Clostridia; order Lachnospirales; family Lachnospiraceae; genus XBB1006. The sequence continues at coordinate 33,148 of JAZQXN010000016.1, read as the reverse complement.
TGTCATAATGGTGTCATTCATTAAGTAAGAAATAACCACTACTGCAATTGCAAGGAATGCTCCTACAAGAGCTCCAAGGACTGTATTCTTTACAATACTTGGACTTACCGGATTTGTGGCCACATAACCATACTGTAATACAGAAGGCTTGTCCTGAGCCATCTTTTCTTTAATAAACTGGGCTGCCACGTCAGCCAACTCATCTGCAATAGCCTTTGCAACTCTAGGATCTTTATGAGTTACGGTAATCTCGATGATACGGGAGTTTGTCGGATTATTAAAAGTTAACATATCTGACAATTCTCTGTAGTTCATATCTAACTGGAGATTCTCAATTACCTGATCCAAGATTGGTCTTCCGTCAATGATTTCCATATAGTCATTTGCAAGATTGGTTCCCAACTGTAAATCTGCCAAACCCGCAATGGAATCTTCCTTTAATAAGTAAAGCTTTGAAGTGGATTCATACATTGGTGTAATAATGAATAAACTTACCACCAACATGATAAGTCCTGCCAAGGCAGTGGACATCACTACCTTCTTCCATTCTCCCAGGATTTCAAAGAACAGGTCCTTGAGATCAATTTCAATTTCATCTGTTTCGTGTTGTCTTCCCATCTTTTTGTTTCCTCTCTTTGCTTTGGATTTAATCCCGAATAATCTTCTCCGGATTCTTAACCATCAATCTATATGCAAGCTTTTCGCTATATTTATCTGATATGTGTTTATAAACTTCCTGTAAGAAACAAGCTCTTCGCCGGTTGTCATGACTATCACTGGCCACAAAATCAACCCAGTCATGCTTCAAAGCTTTCTTACAGAATTGCTTTGTCTTAAAGCCCTCAATTCCAAGGATTGCCGCCGCATTGCACTGAATCATGGCACCAATCTCCTGCAATTCCTCCAGACGCTTCGGCTCCTTAATCAGACACTCATAACGCTCCACATGGGCAATAATAGGAATATGCCCGTTGCGCAACAATTCATGAGACCGCTTGAATATGTAGGAATACTCCGTATCATAAGCATACTCCGTAAGTACATACTCTGACTCTGCCAAAGTAAATACCCGTCCTTCCCTTAAATAATCCAGAATATCCCCATTCACGTGAACCTCTGTCCCTGAATGAAGGGTAACACCAATCTGCTCCGCATACGGCCGTAATTCTTCCATATGCTGACGCACTCTGTCACCATCAAACTTAAACATACCACGCCGGTAATGTGGTGTCAAAATAATATGTGTAATACCCTGTCGCTTAGCATCCTCCAGCATGGCAATCGACAGTTCTATCTGTTGTGGTCCATCATCTACTCCGTGGAGTAGGTGGCAATGGATATCTATCATAAATGCTCCTCAATTCTTTTCTCATATTTCATCACATAAGCTCTGGCTTCATCCTCTGACAACTTAAAGTTGTCCATTAACTGACGAATGATAACCTCCGTTGGATGTTTTAGTTCAGTCAAAGTCTTAACCAATGCAACAATACCTTGCTCAATTCCACGTTGAAAGTTCTCGTTATCCCGTTGTAGCAATGTCATATACTCCAACCTCCATTTCTTACGCTCACGCGCTTTCATAACCTCTGTCTCTAATTTACGCGTAAATTCATTTCCTGCACGTTTCTTTTTCAAAAAATCTAAAAAGGTTTTCAAATCATCCGATATTTCACCCTTGCTTCCTGATGCATTTAAAAATACTTTTTCTGTATCATCCTGCAATTCCAAGGATACATCTTCTCTACACCTATTTGTAAAATGATATGCATAGAGCCCCCTATCAAATGGATCACTTATGCATATGAAGATTATAATACTTCTCTTCAATTCACCGTAAGCGGCTCCTCGCTCAATCAGGTTCAAATCAATCATACCTTGGTAATACCGGCTCCGTTTAGGCAATTCAGTTGAAGATGAAGCCTGCATTTCAATATCATATACCGTATTCTTCTCATCCTCTACATATACATCCAAACGGATTCCTTTTCCGTCTGATGTTATCTCGATTTCTTCTTGCTTATTCAAGTAATTCAGTTTTCGGATTTTTACACCCAAAATAACTTCCAGCAATTCCTTGCACAATTCCGGATTATTAACCAGAATCTTGCAAAACATAAAATCATTTGTAAAATCTAATTTCTTGTACTTTGCAACATCATTTCTACTCATTCGTACTCCCCCTCATTGTTGATTTTGTCACCTTTGGTACTATAAAGAATAGTCTCTACTCCTATTATCAACCGTAGTGCATTCATAATCAACCTTCAGATTATACCAATGATTTTCGTATTGACACGCAAAAACGTTGCTGTTTCAAGCATTTCCGCCGTTTAAGAATAGTTTGCAAGCGCAATTTTTGTGAAAATTGCCGAAATCCTTATAGGATTAACAACACCTGCAATGTGGTATCAAAATAATATGTGTAATTACATATCACTTGCATCTTCCAGCATGGCAATCGACAGCTCTATCTGTTGTGGTCCTCATCTACTCCGTGGAGTAGGTGGCAGTGGATATCGATTATAACCAATACCGCTATATTTCTGTTAATAGTTTAATTATTTTTAGATAAAAACACGTCCATAATCTCTCGAACATTTCTCTTTCTTATTTTCAGGAAAATTGTCAAACTCAAAAAATAAATAATAATACCGAATATAACTTTAAGAAGTAGCACTACAATATCTAACATATCTAAATCAATAAAATATATAGTTATAAACATACACAATCCACTTAGTATATACGGAATTGCATTGTCAATCATCTTGCCGACTTTAATATACCTTCTAACTGCATTAGTTTGATATGTACATACCACAAACTCTGCCACGGTGGTTCCCAATGCTGCTCCTATTGCACCATATTTAGGAATTAATAGTGCATTTATGGTCACATTCACTATCGCACCAATAATAGCTGAAATAACATAGTGCTTATCCATATTATGCGGAAGTAAATATTGAGTTCTTATTACATTTGCAAATGCTAAAAATATGCTACTTGGTAGTATTGCGATAAAAAGAAAAACACACTCTTCATATCCTTTGCCATAAAATAAAGGGATAAAATTTTTTGAAATTCCCATTAGGCCAAAACTAATTGATGCAGAAAAAAAGCTTGCAAATATTATGCTTTTTTCCATTAACAAATTGTTACCATCCCCCCCTTTGGAAACCAGATAAGACGCTCTTGGCAACATAACCGCCCCCAGTGCTGTTATCAATGCAGTTGGAATAATTATAACCTTTTCGGACAACTCGTAGTATCCAACCTGTTCATATGAACTCATAGCACCAAGCATTATTTTATCCATATATTTATATATATTCACGGCTATAACTGTAATAAATAAAACAAAGTTTGGCTTTAAATGTTTAATAATATCTTTTTTTGTGATAACTGTTGGTTTTATCTTCTTGAAAATATATGGCCATAAACTAAGCTGTGTTACAACAAATCCAATGCCCATAATCAGGCAGTACCGAAACACATCCTCACTCGACTTTACAAATATAAAAATTGCTATTGCACTAGCAACTTTTATCATCACATTTCTAATAGATATGAACCTAAATTTTTCAATTCCAAAATAAAACCAGTTAACATCAAAAGCTGTTGAAAAAACATACAATCCCAATATTATAGCGGCTAATTTTTTACTTGGTACAAAAATGCAGTATAGTACATAAGACGCTCCAACCAAAAGTCCCATTAAAACTTGCATGCAATAGATGCTCCAAAATGTATGCCCTAATAACTTTTTATCATCTCGTACTGCCGCTATCTCTCGATTTCCATAGTTATTTAATCCCAATAAAATAAAAATTGCAAAGATGTGGGCAATTGAAAAACTATAAGAATAGGTTCCTACACCATCTGCCCCTAATGTTCGTGACAAGTACGGTGTTGTTATTAATGGAACTAATATATTGGCTATTTGATATATACAACTATATATAAAATTACTCTTAATAGAACTCATCCTTCACTTCTCTCATTTTAACTATTCTTGCTGGAACACCTGCCACCACTGCATTTTCCGGAACATCTTTTGTAACTACTGAATTAGCACCGATAATTGCGTTATTCCCAACTTTAACATTCCCAATCACTTTAGCCCCTGCATAAACAATGACGCCGTCGCCCAATTTAGGGTATATCCCTCGGTTTTGTCCTAAAGTTGTATCATGATACAATGTACACTGCTTACCGATCTCTGAAGTCCCACCAATTACAATATTATGTGGATGTGGAAAATCTATATCTGCACAAAGCTTTGCATCTTTGGATATTACAACATGATATTTTCCTTTTAAATTCTCTAGCAACAAGTACTTTCTAAACCCATATTGATGGGTAAGTACATACTTAATTTGCATTCTTTCACGGAATGTCGGCTCACAAAAAAATCTTAACAATTTATGCATTTTCATCTTTATACTATGTCTTAAATAATAAGTAGCAGTATATTCCTTTCATATTAATTTTACATCTACAAAAAATAAGAACGAACTCACTATATATTATGCAAATCAAAAAAATTGTCAAACAAGTTACTATAAATTTTAAGTTTCTTTGCATTTCTTAAAAAGCAATAACGCATATAGAAATCCTAGCGCAGTAGATACCACAGTGAACGGGATTCTCACTATTGAGAAAATTATCATTTGAACAAAAAAACTATATACTACAAAATTTCTTCCACTTTGATTTCTTAACATATTTTGATAATTCTTTTCCGAGAAATACCCCATTAAAAACATGCCTATAACAATTCCTAAATATCTAAAATCTAAATATAAATACCAATATGCTGAAACATACGCATTGGCAATAACCCGATTACTCGCCCAAACAAATGAATCTGTTGCCCCAACCAAATCATATATTGATTGGACAAACATCGGAATTGGAATTCCAAATACATTTTTCAAGAAATAGAAAAACGGGTAGACAAATCCATTTAGGGATGCCAAACCATATCCAACAGTATTTTCTTTATCAACCTCAGCTTTCCAATATTCAAATAAACTTGTTGGAAGTGCGAAGTCTGTCCACAAGTTATCTAGCATACCCAATCCCCTTGCAAAGGTCATCCAAACAAAAAGAACTGCCGTAAATAAACAAGCTACTATAATCTGTTTTTTTAATTTCTTTATGATTCTTTTAATACTTTTATCATAACCTTTTACTCTAATATACATTAATGTTCCAATCACAAAATATATAACAATAATACCAAATGTACTTCTTGTGGTATTTGTTATAGTTTTTAGTAATGTCAAAAGAATTGCCGAACCAACCAACGTTTTATCTTTTTTTCCATATATAAAATCTGCAATTGCACAAATTGGAAGTGCTATTGTAAGTGGATCAACAATTAAGAAATAAAATGCATTGACCCATGATGATCTTCCTGCAAAACTTTCTTGTAATTGTTGTTTAATAAGAGCTAAATTTCCAGATCCTACTGTTTGAATTAATGTCACTAAATTGTATGCATACGCCAATATACACACAAAACACAAAACAATTACTAAATTATATCTAATCTTAAAATTGCTTCCATTACAAGTTACTAACATTTTTCCATACTTTAGCACACATCGTCTTGCATGTCGGGCAAGTAAGGTTCCACAGAAGAAAACCACTACTCCGATACTGAGCATCAGCAAGGTCTCTTCACTTGGTTTATTTAATTTATAATGTGTTAATGAGCAACATATAACCAAAAGCCAAATCGCAGAAAACATTGTAAGCGGATTAAATATGAATTTTTCTCTTTTCCATCCATAAACAAAAAATATCACGTATAATGATATACATAGAATCTCCTCCATCATTTCTCCTCTCCAAATGTTTTCAACAAACCTAATAGTTATCCCCTAAACTCTGTCATCACACTTATTTATCGAATTTAATATGCCAATTATGTGGAAACAAAATAAATCTAGGATTCCATCTCCAATTGACACCAAAAGATTTTATGTAGTCAATTTTATGACCGTTTTTCCACAAAACATACGGTAAACTAATTTGATCACGCATGGTATACGTATTTACTTGTTCCCACCAATGTGTCATGAGTTTTTTCAACTCTACATCATCATGTTTCCGCGCAATGATTGAGAATTCTCTCATTCCAAACTTTACCGGAAATCCTTCTTTTTTGTATTGTTCCACTTGCTCTTGTAATTCTTTAGATTTCACGTTATTTTGACAAATATTAAAACGTGCCTCTGTATATATGCAATCATGTTTTGGATTTTCAAAAGTTGCCATACTTGCATTTTCCATCCTATCAACTAGAGGCATCAAATCTGCAACAATTTGCACATTTCCATCCACCCAAACCGAGTATTTATATTCTGGAAATAATTTATACGGAAACATTTTACAGAATTTCGCCTTATGATATCCGTCTAATTGTTCAAACCCTTCAATGTGTGATGTGTCATATTTTTTCCAAACACTTGTATCTGGTATTTCTTGATCAGTTATTGCATAATAATCACATACAGGACTTTTAAATAATGGTTCAATTAGTTGATCGTAATTTCCGAATATTGACGTATAGACAACAATTTCACGTTCACTATATTGTTTCTTCGGAATATAATTAAATTCTTCATCATGATTAAAATCATATACAATTTTTTTATCATTAATTAATGACGGCTTAAAGTAGCATCTGATTTGTAACCACGTTTTTTTCATTCCTTGTTTCCTAATATTTGCAATATTTTTCATCAAGGCCTTTGTCTCATCAACCTTTTCTCTAATGCCAACTAACCACATCAATTTCTTATTTCCATACCTAGTATCGTTATAATATGCATTTAAGCGCATTAAATTTTTACTTTGTTGGCTTTCTCTATTCATCTTACAATCACTGTCGCATATTAACTATGCTATTCCTTTCATCTTTTTGATATGCTCTACAAAACGCTTTCAACCCTATTATTTTATTTTTTCCAACTAGACATTTTACAATAGTACGGCAATCACACATAATCGGGATCATTAATTTACCTAATTTAGAAAAATTACCACGATATTTTTTCCAAAAAATCCGTCTTGCTCTTGTTTGCCATTCTATAGAAAATGGCGAACCTTCTCCTCCACTTGAGCTACTAACACAATGGTAAATAACTGATTCTGGAACATAATGAATTTCATATCCGGCTCTAGTGACCATAATACAAAAATCCATATCCTCACAGTACATAAAATATTCTTCTGGCAAAAAGCCGACATTACTAAATATTTTTTTAGGAATTAACATACAACACCCTGACGCAAAATCCACTCTTGTTTCTTTTGCATATGCGTCTGTATAATCCTCCTTCAATCCAAAATGAATTGCTCGAAGATTTTTCCAATCCACGGCTCCTCCAGCATACCAAATTTTATGGCTTTCAGGATAAAACATTATACGGGACGACACAATTCCTATTAACTCATCACTCTCGGCTTTATTAACTAATGGTTCTAAAAAATTTTCATCTACAATCGTATCGTTATTAAGTAACAGAACGTATTGAGCCCCTTCCTCTAGTGCCACTCTAATACCGCAATTATTTCCATAAGCAAATCCACCATTAAATCCGCTTTCTATAACTTTAATATTTTCATCACTTTCTTTAAGTAACATTTCATAAGATTCATCTTTTGAGTTATTATCAACTACAATCACTAATAAATTGGGATAATTCACCTTTTTTAAACTTTCAATGCAGTTTAACGTATCTTTATAATTTTTGTAGTTTACCAAAATGATTGCAATTCTTGGCCTCATTTTATTTTCTCCATAATTCATCTATTTATCTTTTTATGGTTTAATCTGGTAATTTCATTTATAAATTCTTCCTGTCTATTTTCTAAAGAAAACTTATCTTGCAAAAATAGTTTTGCATTTTTTCTCATATTCATATTGAATTCCTTGTCACTCAACAAAGTAATCACTCCTTTTGCAAAACCACTTGCATCATCTGCAATTATCAGCTGATGATTGTTAACCGCTCCAATGGTATTACACCCCAAACTTGTAGAAACAACCGGAACCATATTGTCGAAAGCTTCTAATATTTTAATTCTTATACCACTTCCTTCAAACAACGGAACTATAAATACCCCCTTATCGAGGTATACCTCATCTAGTTTTTTCACATATCCTAAATACTTAATGCCTTTATGCAACTCGAATGGATTATAATCTAGTCCCCCACCAACAATTGTTAAAGTTACATTTGGTATTCTTTCTTGTATAATTGGAAAGACTTCATCAACAAACCACTTCAATCCTTCCAAATTGGCCGCCCAAGACAGTCCCCCAACATACAAAATGTCCGTTGTATTATTTACTTCTGCTAATTCAACTTCCATCTTCTGAGTGGAATATGTAGGCAACATACTATGTGCATTTGAATTAAATTTACTTAAAAATTCTGTATTATCTGCACAAACCGAATATACCAAGTCAGCATTCCTTGCCTCATCGCTTTCACACATCAACGTTCTCTTTGCGTCATTTTCCAAAATTCTTTTTCGTATTCCTGTATATTTCTTTGCCTCTTGTTCAACAATTTCGTATTCTTTATTGTGATCTTTAAAAATATAAAAATCATAATGATGCTTGTAATTTTCTCTTATATATTTTCCATATGAACACATATTAATATAATCGACAAAAACTGCGCTCCAATGTTTGTCTTTTATAATTCTATCGATAGTCGCATACATTTCTTTATTTCGAAATTTTGAAACTGCATATGGAATATTAAAAACAGTACCGGCAAGAATTGCTCTTGCCAATTTTACAGGTTTTTTTCGAATATGAACATCATGTCTTATTGGTTGAATAAACGTCACGTTTGGTAAGACATCTTTGAAATAATTAATCCCCTCTTCGATAACTGAATCATCTTCGACAAAGGATAACACTGTAACCTTATATTTTTTTGAAATAACATTTAATCCATTAAATGCCCCAATCTTCCCACCATTATCTAGTGGATATGGAAACTGTGTTGTCAAAAACAAAATTTCGTTCATTCAATCGGTTCTCCTATTTTTCATGTTTTTTCCAATACTTGAATAATAATTTAAGTATCATGACATCATCTACAAAATATCTTCTAAACATTCTTTTCGGTTCTTGCAAAAATCTATAGAACCATTCCAAACCAATTTCTCTCATCCATTTTGGTGCACGTTTAATATTTCCGGCAAGAAAATCTATTGTTGCACCTGCACATATAGAAACTTTTGCGTCATATTTAGTTATATTTTCATATATCCACTTTTCTTGCTTCGGACACCCAAAACATGCAATCAAAATGTCTGGTTTAGCATCGGAAATCATTGAATTTATTTTATTTAATTCCCTTTCATCCTTCTCAAATCCAAATGCCGGAGCATATGTTCCTACAATCTGTATATTTGGAAATTTATCTTCTAATCTATCCTTTGCTTGTTCAGCAACCCCCTCTTTTCCACCTATCAAAAAAATTTTATACCCTTTTTTGTCAGACATTTCACAAAGCAATGGCACTAAATCTGATCCGGAAATTTTGGCCCTTAAAGGCTGTCCATGCCATTTTGAAATCCATAATAACGGTTTTCCATCAGCAACAACTATATCTGCATTATCTACAATCTTTTTGAGATATTCGTCATTTTCAATTTTTACGATAACATCAACATTTGCCGCTACTATATATGACTTTTTTTCTAACGTTACCATCTCTTCAACCAACTGTAACGCTTCCGTCATACTGATATTATTTATATATGTATTCAAAAATGGTATTTTTTTCATTTTTCGCACTCTTCCTAATTTATTTATAAAACTCTTTATACCACTCTGCAAATTTTCTGAGCCCGTCACGTAATGAGGTACTCGGCTTAAACCCAAAATCATCTTCTAGTGCCTTCGTATCTGCATAGGTAATTGGAACATCGCCTGGTTGCATGGCTACTAATTCTTTATGTGCTTCAAAATCATAATCTTCTGATAAAACACCTGCTCTTATCAATTCTTGTTGCAAGATATCAACAAAGTCCAATAAATTTTCCGGTTGATTGTTTCCTATGTTGTACACCGCATACGGTGGTATAGGCAAACCATCTTCTCCATCTTTCTTTTCTGGTGCATGTTGCATGATTCGCTTAATACCTTCTACAATATCATCCACATATGTAAAATCTCTCTTACAATTTCCATAATTAAAAATTTGAATTGTCTCACCCTTCAGCAACTTGTTTGTAAACCCAAAGTAAGCCATATCCGGTCTTCCTGCCGGGCCATACACTGTAAAAAATCGAAGTCCTGTAGTTGGAATATTATATAACTTTGAATACGCATGAGCCATCAATTCATTGCTCTTTTTCGTTGCAGCATATAAAGACACAGGATTATCAACTTTATCTTCTGTACTGTACGGAACTTTCTTATTTGTTCCGTATACACTTGATGAACTAGCATACACCAAATGATCCACCGGATGATTTCTACAAGCTTCAAGTATATTGAAAAATCCAACAATATTACTCTCAATATATGCATCCGGATTTGTGATTGAATAGCGTACACCTGCCTGTGCGGCCAAATTGACTACTACATCAAATTTGTGTTCTTCGAATATATCCTCAATCAAAGCTTTGTCAGCAAGATTCCCCTTTATAAGTAACCATTTACAATCATTGTGCTCTCCTGCAACCCGTTCGATTTCATTAAGACGATACTCCTTAATAGAAACATCATAATAATCATTCACACTATCAAAACCAACAATGTTTATGCCTTCGCTCGTACGAAATAATTCCATGACAAGATTTGCTCCTATGAACCCTGCCGCACCGGTCACAAGAATATTTTTATTTTTTAACTCTACATTATAGTTCAACATTTTTGTGTTCCTTATGTACTTTCTTTCCGACTATTTATTAATCTCGTCTAAAGACGTCTCTTGTATAAACTTTTTCTTGTACATCATCCAAACAAGTATCATATCGATTCGCGATAATCGCATGACTCAAACGTTTAAATTCATCTAAATCATTAACAACTTCACTTCCGAAGAATGTACTGCCATTTTCAAGTGTTGGCTCGTAAATAATCACTGTAGCACCTTTTGCTTTAATCCGCTTCATAACACCTTGAATACTGCTTTGACGGAAGTTGTCAGAATTACTTTTCATAGTTAAACGATACACGCCGATTATAACTTCTTTTTCTTTACTCGCCTGATACTCACCATTTGCAGAATAATATTCAGCTATATTCAGCACTTGCTCCGCAATAAAGTCTTTTCTGGTTCGATTGCTTTCTACTATTGCTTCAATCATATTCTGCGGAACGTCTTGATAGTTAGCAAGCAACTGCTTTGTATCCTTTGGAAGGCAATATCCGCCATAGCCAAAAGATGGATTGTTATAGTGTGAACCTATACGCGGATCAAGACAAACCCCTTCTATAATCTGCTGAGTATTTAATCCTTTCATTTCCGCATAAGTATCCAATTCATTGAAATAACTTACTCTAAGGGCCAAATATGTATTAGCAAATAACTTTACTGCTTCAGCCTCTGTAAATCCCATAAATAAAGTGTCTATATTCTCTTTAATTGCACCTTCCTGAAGTAAATGTGCGAATGTATGAGCTGCTTTTACTAAACGTTCATCCTCCATATCCGTTCCAACAATAATTCTGGACGGATATAAATTGTCATACAGCGCTTTGCTTTCACGCAAGAACTCAGGGCTAAAAATGATATTTTTACTACCTGTTTTTTCACGAATTGATTGTGTGTATCCTACAGGAATTGTTGATTTAATGACCATAATCGCATTTGGATTATACTCAACAACAAGTTTAATAACATTTTCTACCGCTGACGTATCAAAATAGTTTTTCTTTGCATCATAATTAGTCGGAGCAGCTATAACTACAAAATCAGCATTTTCATAAGCCTCTTTCGCATCTAGCGTAGCAACAAGATTCAAATTCTTATGTGCAAGATAATGTTCTATTTCATCATCTTGAATTGGAGAAATCTTGTTGTTAATCATTTCAACTTTTTCCGGAATAATATCAACCGCATACACTTTATTATGTTGTGCCAACAAAACTGCCATTGACATTCCAACATATCCGGTTCCTGCAACTGCTATTTTCAAATTCTCGCTCATAGCCATCCCTTTTCACATTTTTTACATCGATCCATCTCTACCCAGCACAACCTTCACGGTCTTAAACAGAATTCTCATATCCATTCCCATGGACCAGTTGGTGATGTACTCGGTATCTAATTTTACTACTTCTTCAAAGTCAGTAATCTTGCTTCTACCGCTTACCTGCCACATTCCGGTGATACCCGGTTTGATTGCCAGGCGGGTTCTGTGATGAAGTTCGTATTTTTCCCATTCATCCTCTGTTGGCGGACGGGTTCCGATTAAGCTCATCTCACCTTTAAGGACATTCCAGAACTGCGGGAACTCATCTAATGAGAAATCTCGGATGAAGTTGCCCAAGCCTTTCTTTGTAGTTCCGTCCGGCAACATCTTTGCTCCGATGATACGAGGGTCAAAGTCCAGTTTGAACATCATTCCGTCCTTCACACGGTTCTGTGCCATCAGTTCTTTTTTACGTTCTTCTGCATCTACGTACATGCTTCGGAATTTGTATATTTTAAACTTTTTACCGTTTTTACCAATTCGTGTCTGTGCAAAAAAGATTGGTCCCGGGGACTGTATGTAAATCAATGGTGCCAGAAAGATGAACAGAATCACTGTAATCAGGCATCCGGCAAGTCCCGCCAGGATATCCATGCTTCTCTTGAGGAATGCCTGGAATGGGGATGCATAGTTAATGGTAGAGGTCAGTACATGGTATCCGCCTAACTTTTCTACTAACACCTTGCTGCCATGCACATTTTCTCTAAGGGAAATACCCACATGCACTACAATACCCATCTCAACAAATTTGTTTGCCAACTCAGTAATTACTTTCTCTTTTCCCTCTGCGCAGAGAAATACTTCGTCTACCCAGCCACGGCATGCATAGTCAAGCACCGTTTTTTTGTTGGCTACTACTTTGTAACCGGCCATGGTTTCTCCAACCAAATTTTTATCAATGATTGCCAATCCGTCAATACGGATATCGTCGTAATTGCCTTTTCCGAATGTTGTAATAACTTCCTCAGCCATCTGCTCTGTGGTGATAACCAATACAGAACGCTTTCCTACAATTTTTCGCACTTTTGTGAGATACCATTTTCGAAGTAATCTAACGCCATAAGATAATACCGCATACACTCCAAAGGTAAGGAAGATAAAGATTCTGGAATAGTTGGCCCCTTCCTTCATAGCAAAAAGGTATGCTGTCGCCATTCCCGCAACGATCAGCGCATGCTTAACAGTTGCGACGAATTCCAGATAAAATCCTCTCTTTAATACATTTTTAAAGGAATTAAAAATGTATGCGCTAACAATATCAATCAGCAACAGAACAATAGCAATATTTCTGGTATTACCATCCAGGTAAGGATTCTCCCATCCGAAACGAATCAGATGCGCAGCCAGAAATGCTATCTGTAAAGTGATGATATCCAACAATATAAAATCAAAGTGCTTGTGAAAGCTATGTTTTCCTCTTGTATACACTCTAAAAAACCTCTTTTTCCCATTTATAGAATTATCCCAATATATCATTTCTATTTTACACCTATTATGTCGAAAAAGCAAATAAATATGGGTGGTAATTTTTCATTTTTCTCTATATATTGTATTTTTTATTCCTATATTCACAAAAATCACCAATTAAAGTAAAAAAATGGTTCGCTCCGTTACCCGATGCGAACCATAAATTTTATTTTTTTAAATTTTTTCTTATATATAATTTTTTGCTTCTTCTTCAGAAATACCAAACTTTTCAATTATTTTTTTCAGAATAATATCTGTTGGTTGGTCAAATTCCCGCAAAGTCTCTACAAGTTTTTTTATTCCGATTTCTCTACCTTGTTCAAGCCCCTGCTCGATTCCTTGCTCGATTCCTTGCTCGATTCCTTGGCGTAGTCCTTTTTCAAAATTTTCCATATCTCGATGTATTAACAGCATATACTCCGCCCTCCATTCCTCGCGTTCCCGAGCTTTATTTACCTCTTCTTCTAATTTACTCGTAAACAAATTATTCCCTTGTTTTTGAACCAGAAAATCCAAAAAGCATCGCAGTTCTTCTGAAATATCTCCCCTCGTTCCAGAAGCATTCAGAAACACTTTTAATGTTTCATCATTTAATTGCAATTCCAAATCTTCCGTACAGCGATTTGAAAAATGGTATACACAGAAACCTTTTTTAAACGGATCATTTAAACAAATAAAAATTATTATACTCTTTTTTAATGCATTATAACTTGCACCACGTTCTATCAGATTCAAGTCTATCATACCTTGATAGTAACGGCTTCTCTTTGGAAGTTCTGTTGTAATTGTTGTCTGCATTTCAATGTCATAGACCGTATTTTCATCGTCTTCAACATAGACATCAAGTCGAATCCCTTTTCCATCCGATGTAATTTCAACTTCCTGCTGCTTGTTTAAATAATCTAACTTCCTGATTTTTACACCTAAGATGATTTCCAACAATTCCTTGCACAATTCAGGATTATTTACTAGAATCTTGCAGAACATAAAATCACTTGTAAAATCAAGTGTTTTGTACTTTGCGATATCTGTACTCATTTGTACTCCCCCTTATTAAATTTTATAAATTTATTATATACAGTCATTTTTATTTTATCAACAAAAAAAATGCCCGCTGATATAATAAATAACAACTAAAATTTACTTTCCTTATAACGGGGATGAGCACGGAATTTCTTCCGTGCTCATTGAAAAAGTATCCGGTTCCCTAATTAGGGTTAGGAAACCGAAATCTAATGATAGCAAACAACTTCCAATTAGTCAATACACATTTTTTCTTTTATACATTCAAATTCTCGACTAATGCTTACAACCACATCATGGTCCCCGGCGATATTGTCCGGATGGAATATTTTCATCAAATCACGATAGCGCTTTTTAAGTGCCAGTTCATTATGCACACCGGTAAAAAACACACTGCAATCACAGTCTTCCGCCCCACAGTTACCTTCGGAAGTATGCCATGCTTCACTTCTTTTCATCCGTTCAAATTCTTTTTTATCTTCTGCCAGTTTTACCAATTCTTCTTCTAACATTTTCCACTTCATTTGGAATAGCTGTTCTGAACGTTCCTGTCGCTGTTTTTCAAACTCTTCTCTCATGGAAGCACTTTTTTCTGTAGCTTCTATCCTGCTTTTGGCAAGTCTGACTTCTGCCTGGAGTGCTTCTATTTGTTTTTTCTGCTCTTGATATTCTTTTTTCTCTTGTTCAAATGCTTCCTGCATTTGTTGGAACTCGTCCTTCATCTGCTGAAGCTCATCTTTTTCCTTCTGTAATTCCTCTTTTTCCTGCTCTAACGCTTCTCTATCTCTCTGCAAGTCAATTGCTTCCTGAAAGAGCCATCCGTTCACTAACGTCTGGTTTCCTTGAGAAATATAAGGTTGATCCATAATGTCACCACCTGTCTCGCACCCAAAACCACATACCTTGCCACATTTTGTAGCGTATTACAAGTAGAGTATACAACATATAGTTTTTTATTGCAACGACAAAATGCGACACCCTCTGCAGAATGTACAATTCAAGTACAATTTTTATATAAAAAAAGCCCGACGAGCGGGCTTTTTCACTATTTTCTATTCTTCTGTCAGATATCTCTACTAGAATAATTTCTTTTTCTTTTTCTTGCCTCCGGTGGTCTCTACCCCATCGTTTGCATGTAAAGAATTACCGGTTAATGCATCAAAGTTTCGTAATGCTTCTTTTGCATCAGAACTTAAATGAGTTGGCACATCAATAACAAGGGTTACATAATGATCACCTCTTGAAGAACTGCTTCTTAAAGAAGGAACACCTTTACCACTTAACCGGATACGTTCACCGGTCTGTGTGCCCGGCTTAACATCATATATAATATCTCCATCAATTGTTTGAATGCGTAATTCGCCACCTAATGCTGCCTGTGCGAAGCTCATAGCCGCTGTAGAATATATATCCCTGTCTCTTCTTGTAAAAATCGGATGTCTTGCAACCATTACTTCTACAAGCAAATCGCCTCTTGGACCGCCATTTGTTCCCGGCTCACCTTTATCCCGAATACGAATGGACTGACCGTCATCAATACCTGCAGGCACAGATACGGAAATGCGTTTTTTCACGGACACATATCCTGTTCCGCGACATTCACTACACTTTTCGCGAATCACTTTACCGCTTCCCTGACATTCCGGACAAGTTTGAACATTTTGCATCATGCCGAACAAAGTCTGCTGTGTAAATACAACTTTTCCTTTTCCGCCACATTTGGAACAGGTTTCAGGTGCTGTTCCCGGTCTTGCGCCGTTTCCATGACAATGGCTACAAGTTTCTTTTAATACGATTTCAATTTCTTTTTCACAGCCGAATACTGCCTCTTCAAAGGTTACACGGATAGTCGCACGTAAGTTAGCACCTTTCATCGGTCCATTGTTGGCTCTTCTTCGACTTCCACCACCAAACAAATCTCCAAATCCGAATAAATCTCCAAAAATGTCGCTCATGTCCATTCCGCTGAAGTCAAATCCACCGGCACCGCCGGCACCACCGTCAAAGGCCGCATGGCCAAACTGGTCATACTGTCTTCTCTTATCCGCATCACTAAGTACCGCATAGGCTTCTGAAGCTTCTTTAAACTTCTTTTCTGCCTCTGCATTGCCCGGGTTGGTATCCGGATGATATTGCTTCGCCAGTTTACGGTATGCTTTTTTTAATTCATCATCACTTGCCGACTTAGATACTCCTAAGACGTCATAGTAATCTCTTTTTTGCTCTGCCATAAATCTCTTCCTCTATTATTCAGTGGTAAAGGGCTGCTACCAATTCGGTAGCAACCCTGTAAACCTTTTTGCTTTTTTTAACACTGTTCTACACTTCTTTGTAATCAGCGTCTACAACGTCATCTTCAGGTGCACCGCCCATGTCAGGACCTGCGCCTGCTGCTCCCTGAGCTGCCTGTGCATTTGCATACACTTTTTCAAATACTTTCTGTGCGCTGTTCATTAACTTTTCTTTTGCAGCCTTTAATTCTTCAACCTGGGATTCTGTCATTTCATCTGCATTTGGATGAGCTTCTAACATATCTTTGATTGCTTTGATGTCAGCTTCAACAGCTGCTTTGTCTGCGGAATCAATGCTTGCGCCAACTTCTTCTAAAGCTTTTTCTGTCTGGAATACGAAGGAATCTGCATCGTTTCTTGTGTCGATTGCTTCTTTTCTCTTCTTATCCTGTGCTTCGAATTCAGCAGCTTCTTTTACTGCTTTTTCAATATCAGCATCAGACATATTAGAACCTGCTGTAATAGTAATGTGCTGTTCTTTTCCTGTTCCTAAATCTTTTGCAGATACGTTTACGATACCGTTAGCATCGATGTCGAAAGTAACTTCGATCTGTGGAACACCACGTCTTGCTGGTGGGATTCCGTCTAATCTGAACTGTCCGAGAGATTTGTTATCTCTTGCGAACTGTCTTTCACCCTGAACTACGTTAATGTCTACTGCTGTCTGGTTGTCAGCTGCTGTAGAGAAGATCTGGCTCTTCTTTGTAGGAATTGTTGTGTTTCTTTCGATTAATCTGGTTGCTACACCACCCATTGTTTCGATAGATAAGGACAATGGAGTTACGTCTAACAATAAGATTTCGCCTGCACCTGCATCACCTGCAAGTTTACCACCCTGGATGGAAGCACCAAGTGCTACACATTCATCCGGGTTTAAGGATTTGCTTGGTTCTTTTCCTGTTAAAGCTTTTACTTTATCCTGAACTGCAGGAATTCTTGTAGAACCACCTACTAATAATACCTGACCTAATTCAGAAGCAGAAAGACCTGCATCTTTTAATGCGTTCTGAACCGGAATTGCTGTTCTTTCAACTAAGTCATGTGTTAATTCATCAAATTTTGCTCTGGTTAAGTTCATGTCGAAGTGTTTTGGTCCTTCGTTTGTAGCTGTGATGAATGGTAAGTTGATGTTTGTTGTAGTAGCAGAGGATAATTCTTTTTTCGCTTTTTCTGCTGCTTCTCTTAATCTCTGAAGTGCCATCTTGTCGTTAGAAAGATCAACACCTTCCTGTTTCTTGAATTCAGCTAACATCCAGTCAACAACCTTCTTATCAAAGTCGTCACCACCAAGTCTGTTGTCACCGGAGGTAGATAATACTTCGATAACGCCATCACCGATTTCAATGATGGAAACGTCGAATGTACCACCACCTAAGTCGTATACCATGATTTTCTGTTCTTTTTCATTGTCAAGACCATAAGCTAAAGCTGCTGCTGTTGGCTCGTTGATAATTCTCTTAACATCTAAGCCTGCAATCTTACCAGCATCTTTTGTAGCCTGTCTCTGAGCATCGTTAAAGTATGCCGGAACAGTGATAACTGCTTCTGTTACTTTTTCTCCTAAATATCCTTCTGCATCTGCTTTTAATTTCTGTAAAATCATTGCAGAAATTTCCTGTGGAGAGTACTGCTTATCATCAATGCTTGCTTTGTAGTTTGTACCCATTTC
The DNA here is from genome assembly GCA_045632875.1 of Lachnospiraceae bacterium. Lineage (GTDB taxonomy): Bacteria > Bacillota > Clostridia > Lachnospirales > Lachnospiraceae > XBB1006. Next base: position 14,455 of record JAZQXN010000016.1, on the reverse strand, counting down.
TCTCTTAATAGAAGAAATTGTCTTGTCTGCGTTAGTAACTGCCTGACGTTTTGCAGGTTCACCAACTAATCTTTCACCTGTTTTTGTAAAAGCTACTACGGATGGAGTTGTTCTTGCACCTTCTGTATTTGCGATAACTACAGGTTTACCACCTTCCATTACTGCTACGCAGCTATTTGTCGTTCCTAAGTCGATACCAATAATTTTTCCCATGTTTTGTTCCTCCTTGAGCATTGCGCTCTTATCAAAATTTGTTTCTAAGTTACAATATTTTTGTGCAAAAATGTTTCTCAAATCTCTTTTCGTTTCATTTTTGCCACTTAAGACTACGCCACAACGGATACCATACTGTGTCTTACCACGGTATCTTTGTACATATAGCCTTTCATGAGTTCCTGTGCTACTATACCGGACTCATATTCTGCACTTTCCACCTGCATAACCGCGTTGTGGAAATCCGGATTGAACTCTTTTCCAACGGCCTCAATCGGTGTTACACCGATTTTTTCTAATTCTGTCATCAACTGCTTATACACCTGATTCATTCCCTGAACGAAAGCATCCTCTTTATCTGCTTCATCGACAGCGGCAAATCCTCTTTCAAAGTTGTCGATAACCGGCAAGATTTTTTCGATTACAGATTTTGCTCCTAAATCAAACATCATTGATTTTTCTTTTTCTGTTCTCTTTCTGAAATTATCGAACTCTGCCATCTGACGCTGTACGCGGTCTGTCAACTCTTCGATTTTTTCATCCTTCTTGTCTTTTTTGGCCTTTTTTTCTTTTTTCTTATTTTTAACTTCTGCTTCCACGGTCTCTTCCTCCATAGCTTCACCCGCAGCGTCTACAGCTCCTTCGTCAGCTACTTCTTCAGCAGAAAAGTTATCCTGTTTTAAATCTTCGGCTTTCTTTTCCTGATTCAAAGCCTCGTCATGATTGTTCTGTACCATGATGTTTCTCCCTTCTAACTTATCCTATCCTAATTCTTCTTACCATCCTTAAAAGTAACATCCAACTGTTCTTTTAAGTTTTTCAGATTCTTCATTACGTTTTCGTAATCCATTCGTTTCGGTCCGACGATTCCGATGTGGCCGCTAAGGCCATTGCCCAAATCATATGTTGCGGTAACCACACTACAATCCTTCATCGTCTGTACCGGGGATTCATTTCCGATATAAACCTGAATACCGGTCTCGGAAGAGTCTCCTAAGAATTCCTTCAATTCTTCCTTCTCTTCAAAAGCACTAAGTAGTGCGCTTGCCTTCTGTGCATCTGCCAGTTCCGGATACTTAATAAGATTTGTTGCACCACTGGTGTAAACCTGTAAATCTTCATCCTCAGAAAATGCCTCTGCAACGGTATCAAGCACATCACTAACTACCTGTGAATACCCTGCGGACTGCTCTTTCATTCTGGAAATCAATCCTAAATTGATTTCTTCCTGAGTTAATCCGTTTAAGGTTGTATTTAGCAAAATGTTAAGTTTCAACAAAGACTCATTATCTATTGTTTGTGATAACTCTACAATTTTATTCTTTACAATGTTTCCTTCCATAACGATAACCGCCACAAGCTGTCTGTCGTCAACGCTGGAAAGCTGAATGAACTTTACTTTATTTCTTTTGGTTGATGGTGCTGAAATCATGGTTGCATAGTTGGTATTAACCGCTAACAGCTTGACCACCTGTTGCAACACCTTTTCCATCTTTTCCGTTTTTTCAATGACGAATTCCTTCATATCGGAAACTTTTTTCTCATTTTCCTCCATCAATTCGTCCACGTAAAAACGATAACCCATGTCGGAAGGAATTCTTCCTGCGGAAGTGTGTGGCTGTAAAATGTATCCCATCTCTTCCAAGTCGGCCATCTCATTTCGAATGGTGGCTGAACTTAAACTCACATCCAACAATTTTGAAATAGTTCTGGAACCTACCGGCTCTCCGGTTTCAAGGTAGTTCTTTATTAATATCTTAAGAATTTTCTCTTTTCTTTCATCTAATCCCATGTCTTTGCTCCTTATTTGGTGCTTTTCTATGAGGTTCTTTTTTGTTTGTTAGCACTCAAAAAAGAGGAGTGCTAACATCTACTCATTTAAGATAGCACTACCTCTTTTCTTTGTCAATGGATTTTATAATTTTTTTTAGAATTTTTATGATTCATTTATAGCTAACATACTATTACACCTGTTGATAAAACCTGAAACCAGGTATATAATAAAGGAAACATTTTAAATAAGGGGGAGTTACAAATGAGGTCTATGATATTGTTCAACGACTTAATGAAGCAACCGCACGAGGAATCCTCGACGAATATACGAAACAAACAATATGTGCAATGACGAACAAGGTTGTAAAAAGCCTTGCTTCCAAATATGAAAATATTTCCAAGGAGGTCTCACATATTATGGGTGGAAAAGTATTAGAATATGACGCAAAGACAATCCTTAACCAAGGGATTGAAACCGGGACTATAAACACGTTAATCTCTCTTGTTAATGATGGCCTTCTTTCCGTTGAAGAAGCTGCCAAGCGTGCTAACATGACTCTTGAAGAATTTACACTAATCTTACACAAAAAATAATTTTGAGAATGCAAAAGCAGCACTAATAATAGTGCTGCTTTTGTACTAATTTACAAATCAAATATTAATTGTATGCTCTATATAAGAATGACACTACTTGTCCTCTTGTACAAGAATCTTCCGGTCCAAAAGTTGTTGCAGATGTACCTGCCGTAATTCCATTTTCTACTGCCCAAAGGACTGCCTTGTAATAATATGCTTCTGACTGGATATCAACAAATGGATTTGTTGTTATTGTTGGCTCTTGCTTTCCAAATGCTCTCCACAAAAACGTTACAATCTGGGCTCTTGTACAGGTTTCTTCCGGGCCAAATTCTGTTGTCGTCAAACCGGAAGTTATTCCATTTTCATATGCCCATAGAATTGCCTCTGTATAATATGCATTTGGCGATACATCTTTAAATGGATTACTTGTTATACTACTCTGTGGTTTACCTGCGGCTCTCCACAAAAATGTTACAATCTGACCTCTGGTGCAAGACTTATCTGGGGCAAACTCAGTTTCATTTAGTCCTGATGTAATCCCATTATTGTATGCCCACAATACCGGTTCGTAGTAGTACTGTCCTTCTGCAACATCTTTAAATGGATTTTCCGTTTCCAATTTTGCCACATCTGATATAAGTAAATTATTATACTTATCTTCAACCAAGCAACGGTATAAATGACCATTTTTCTGTTCTGTCACAGATACTTTAAGCGTATCTGTTTTATTACCATCCAAATTCGAATTTAACCATTCAATTCCATCACAGCTATACTGCCATTGGTAGGTTATCTCTTCTCCTTTGGCAATAATAGTAAAATAAGCGTCTTCCCCTTCATTAATCACTTGAGTCTCCGGCTGAAAATATATTTGTAATGGAACTCTATTCTCAACAACAACTTCACAAGTCGCTTTGACATTTCCGCATGTTGCTGTTATCACGCAGTTTCCTTCACCAACCGCAGTGATCATTCCTCCCACAACAGTTGCTACACCTTCATCACTACTACTCCACGTAACAGCTTTACTATCACTTGTATCCGTAGGATTGTATACAACTGCTAATGTCTTCACATCATTAATATCCAAAGCTATTGAATCTTCACTTAGGCTAATACTTTTCAATGGATTAATAACCGTTATATTATACTTAAATGAATACCCTTCATATGTAACAGTTACTTGTTTACCACCTATCGTATTGGTGTTTCCCATAACAGTAAATCCTGAAGTAATTGTCGTTGTACTTCCATTGCTGTAACTAACCGATAGTTTTAATCCCGTTGTATCTATTTTTTCACCAACTGTATACTCTCTTTTTGTTGGATAGGCATCAACAGAAACGTTCGTTACTGATTTTGTTCCTTTAGTAATGAAATATTTCATACCACTTACATATTCTATTCCATCTTTTACAATATAAAAGGCATAATAATATCTTGTTCCCGTTTCCAACGGTTCCCACCATTTATATCCGTATCCGTCATATTTCACCCCTAACTTATAACTGTTGTAATAACTGGTACTAGGTGACCCACCATATTTATATTCACTAGTTTTTTTCATTGTTGCTAAATCATTCGTTTTACCGAAGTAAAATCCTACATCATCATAAATATCTTCCGGATAAAATACTCCGATTTTTGCACTAGTTTCCGTTATATCTTCCGCCTTTTGGGAAGAAAACTTGGACGAGCCTGTAATAATTTTATTGGCAGGAGTTGTGAATGATGTTAACGATGATTTATATTCCACACCATCAATTACAACAAAAAAACGATAATAGTATTTCGTATTCGGAGTTAATGCACCACACCACTTGCCTGTTCCCAAATCATACCAAACGGTTTCTGTATATTTCCCCACATTCTCAGTCTTCTTTGTTAAATTGCTGCTTGAGGTTCCAAAATAAAATCCCGCCTTTTCAATCGTTTTCCCCGGCGAAAGTTTTGCATTGATGGTTGCAGAAGTCGTAGACAAATTAGTAACTGCTGTATTGTTTAATGAAAAACTTTCTGCATTAGCAGTTGTAAAACTTGAAATTTCAGTCTTGTAAGTAGTTCCATTTATTACCACATATAGCTGATAGTAATACTTCGTTCCCGGACTCAGCTTATTCCACCACTTGCCAGTTCCCAAATCGTACCAAACAGTTTCTGTATAACAATTAACACTTTCTTTTTTCTTTGTCATATTACTCTTTGAAGTACCAAAGAAAAAACCTGCTTCTTCAACCACAACTCCTGGCGAAATTTTCGCATTAATTCTAGCAGAAGTTTGTGTAATTCCACTTGTTCCCGTGTTTGTCAATGTATATGTCTCACCATTTTCAGACTCTACCTTCACTTCACAAGTTGCCACCATGCTCGTTCCACACATTGCAGTAATAACTGCAGTTCCTGCACCTGCTCCCGTAATAGTTCCTATTCCGTTTTTACTTGAAGTAACCACAGCGACGGATGTATTTGAACTTTTCCATGTAACTGTTTCTCCCTCCGGAATATCTGAGGTAACCTTAATCACCGAAATCTCTCCAAATTCAAGCGTTAATGAATTCTTGCTTAGTTCCATAGTTTCCATGGTATAAATGTACCCTTGGAATTTCATTCCGACATAACAATTATGCTTAATCCCCACCTCTTCTGAATTTTTATAACCATCGTTATCTTCAAGCGATGTAAAGTATAATGTTCCTCGACCTTCGGAAATGCTATCCAAGTCTTTTAGATATATTTTTAAATAATTGAATTCATGACCTTTTTTTGCTTTTGCACCCTCTCCATCCCAATTATCACGGGCGCTATAATTGGACTCTGACACACAAATATATTTACCTTTTGAATCACTCCCTATTTTTTCAACCACTTGAACATGACCGGCCATTTTCGTCCCTGTTTTTGTATTAAATGTATCAAAACACACTACCGCTCCCAGTTGTGGTTCATACGGATCTGTACTATATGAATATTTACCACTTGCTTTATTATTTGAAAAATACTCCCCTGCATTGCCACTTATTTGAAACTTACTTCCTGTAATTTCGTAAACACGTCCTAATACATACGTCGTACAATTAGGCATATTATATTTTTTTCCCCATCCTGCTGCTCCATCTATACTGACGTTAGCATTATATTTTGAACTATAATAATACTTATTGTCAGTACTAGGGGCTGAGTTACGCACCTTAAATCCACTTGCTGCCACCGCTGAAATCGGCATCATGCATTCTAATACTGTACAGGCTATTAAAAGTAAAGCTATGATTTGTTTCATTTTTCTTCGTATCATCTGTGTTCCTCCTCAGCTTCAATTTTTCTATTTTAAATACCAATATCTCTTTCATAACCATTCCGCATTTATTTTCTTAATTTTAACTTGAAATTTTCATTTTGTCTATACAGTTAGTAAATGTTTTACCTCAACCAATAGTAAATACAAGATGATATATAATGTGATGGGAAAGGAGGAACTATATGATTTTATTAGGCAAAAGAATTAAAGAGTTGCGAACCAAATACAATCTTACTCAAGCAGAACTGGCACAACAAGTTGGTGTTTCTACTGCAACTATCACAGCTTATGAATGTGATTCCAGACAACCTTCATACGAAGTATTAATTAAATTAGCCTATACTTTCAAGGTATCTATCGATTCTTTGCTTTTAAATCGTTCAGAAGACATAATTGAAGTTTCCGGTTTGACTACCGAGCAAATAAATAACGTTCAACATTTGGTGAATTACTTAAAGAATAGTGATTTTGTGGATGTCTTTTGTTCCAATCAACCATTAGACCCGAATACCGTACAGAAATTTCGAGCAAAACATCCTAAACTTTTTGAAAACGTATAATAGAACAAACAAAAAAGCAGAGGCACATCACCTCTGCTTTCGATTTAAGATATATTCAATTCCTTTTCGTTACAAAATTTCAATTTCGGCAGTCAGACTTGCACTAACCACTTACTTCTGTGCCTTTATCTGAGCAATAATCTTTTCCTTTAATTCAAGGGCCTTATCCTTCAATCTGCGGTTTGCAGCCTGGGAACCTAAAATGCTGGATACAAATCTGGAAGCCACATCTAACTTACCCAATCTCATAGCAATCACTGCCATCATATATTCTACGGTGGATTCTTCCATACCGCACATCGGGAACATTTCTGTAGCAATTGCCTTTAAGAAGCCTTCATAAGCCTGCTGATAGAATACCAGCTCTTCCTTACGAATCTCTGCCGCAATTTCTTTACCTTCCGGATCCTTTTCCATTTCTTCTGCTTTACCTCGTAATAACCATGAGATATTCAAACAGATATAAGCTTTTTCACTGTTTTTTCCCTTCTTAGCAATAGAATTGAATAAAGCCAACTTATACATATCAATCGCTTTATCATAGCTATATGTAGCAAACTGCTCGGTCGGATTATCATTTTTAAACTTATCACAAATAGATTCTCTGATAAACTTCATCTGGGCAGATGATAATGCTTTAAAGTTACGGTTAATTGCTGTGTATCCGCAATATGGGCAGGAGGTTACAGAATATTTTAATGTGTCCATATATTCATGACGCGGACGTAAGTCATCATCCGGCTCAAGACGTTTTAACTTACCGCTCTTTAATGCCTTTGCCATAAATTCTTTACCGCACACTGTACATTCTGTCTTTCTATCCAGTAAAAAATCTTCTTCCTTCGGCGGTTCCACATTCGCTCCTTGTCCGGTTGCACTGTCAGTTTTCTTTTTATCATCTGCAAATAAATCCATGCCTTCTTCCATGGATAAACCAAATTTTTCTAATCCTGATAGTAAATTATTATTCATCGTGTACCTCCTTAATTAGCTTCGCTTTATGTGCTCGTGTGTAAATAAGTGATCCTGGCAATATTCAAAATTACCGTCACACTTAGAACAATATCGGAACACCAATGTTGGGTCGTCCTTCTCTGTTCTTCCGCAAACTGCACATTTGTGTCTGGTTTTCGTCGGGTCAATGGTCACTTTTTTCTTATAGTCATTTTTTCTTTTTATTTCCTTTGGCGAAATACTTCTCCAGTTTCTTGTAGCAAAAAAGAAAATAATAAAGTTCAATAAAGATGCAAAAATAGCTGTACGCTCTACCCAGTCGCTATACCAGACGGAATAAGCAACCAGTGCTCCGTAAAGCACTCCCATCCATTTCATCTTAACAGGAAGGATAAAATAGATTCTCACCTCTGCATTTGGGAAACAAGCTGCAAAAGCCAAAAACAGCGACATATTAACATAGTAAGTACTAAACAGTCCGTCTACCGAAATAGCACTCACACCATACGTATATACAAAAATAAAATAAAGTACAAATGCTGCAATAGCGGTAAATAAAAATCCGCCAAACATATAAAGATTAAATTTAAAGGTTCCCCAATATCGTTCCAGATTCGTTCCTATATTATAGTACAGAAGAAACATTAGTATAGTAAACAAATCAAACGTCTCGCTTGGCACTATCAACCATGTAACCAATCTCCAAACTTGTCCCCGTAATATAGAATACGGTTCCAACGTAAACAATGCCAACAATTCCGGCTTGATAATCTGAAGAACATAGCCAATAATGTACGCCACGATTATATACTTCATTAAATTACGAATTGCAAGCTTGCCGAATTTCTTTTCTAATTTATAAAAAAACTTCATTCCTAACTTCCTTTTTCTTACAAAAACACATACTTATTTATATTATAGTTTTCTATCTTTCGTTTGTCAAACCTAATGTTTTCGCACTTTTTCGACAAAAAAGTTTTATCCGGTTCATATTTTACAAAAAAAAACCACCATAAAGTTCCCCCTATGGTGGCATTTTTATTTAGATTGCAATTTCTACACAGTCCAAAAGAATATCATTATTTTCATATTCTATGGTTAAGGATAATACATGGTCATAGACTTTTCCGTGAGCCCCTACACCTTTGAATCTAAATTGGAAACAATTCTGGGATGTCCGGACAGCTTCGGTGAGTCCCTGTTTGAAAGATTCTTTAAATTCCTCTTTCAATGGAGACATTAATACGTCTACGGTTAAATCCTGAATAGGAAGTCGTACTTCCGGATGCCATGTTTCAAATTGCTTGTTCACAAAAACAATCGAACGGATGTCCATTGGATCTTCCTGAGCAACCTTCAATCGGCATATACCTGCGCCATGTTCGATCATCATATTTTCCATCTGTTTTCGAACAAGCGAACTTTCTCTAAGGGCCCGAACTTCTAATTCCATGTTCTGTCCTTCGGAAATCTTAAGAATATTTTCAATACGTCTCCGTAAGATGTCGGAATCATATGGTTTTGATATAACATCCAAGGCTCCTAAGCTCAAGGCTCTTTCCATATTTGTAGCATCATCGTATGCCGTAACCATTAATACCGGGATATCTTCTGTTAACGGGTTGTTCTGAATATTTCTCAACAACTCATAACCGTCTCCGTCCGGCATATGAATATCGGAAATAATAAGATTAATAATTGCAAACTCTTTTCTTAACACTTCCGTTGCCTGATTTCCTGATTCTGCACAGATTATATTATATTTATCTCCCAATATATCGGAAAGAATTTCTAAGTTCATTCCAACATCGTCAACCAATAAAATGGTTTGTGGTTTATCATTTGTAGTTTTCACTTCTTCTTTACTGTAGTGTTGAAGCAAATCTGCTACAAACTCCTCTTCCGGTAATGGTTTGGAGAAATAATAACCCTGAATGCATCCGCATCCCATGCAGGACAACATTTCGTACTGGCTTTTTGTCTCTACACCTTCTGCAATGGTGTCCATGTCCAAGGCCTGAGCCATACGGATAATACTGAACATAATATTGGTAGCACGCTCAGAATTTTCAAGGTCATCAATAAACTTCATGTCAATCTTTAAAACGTCAATGGACAAATCTTTCAACATATTTAAAGAAGAATAACCACTTCCGAAATCATCCATCAATACCTTAAATCCGTGTTTTTGGAACATCTGAATAGCACGTATAAGGTCATTGGAATTCTCTTTATAAGCTGATTCGGTAATTTCGATTTCCAAATCTTCCGGCGATATACCATATTTATTTACCATGGCAAGAATTTCTTTACAAAGCCGTGGATTGTAGAAATTCATTCTGGATAAATTAATAGAAATCGGCACCAACGGAATACCTTTTTTCTTTAATTCTGCCTGAAAACGACACACTTCTTCACATACATACATATCCAACAGGGAAATGAAACCGTTTTTTTCAAATAACGGAATAAACAATCCCGGAGAAATCATGCCCTTCTTTGGATGTTTCCAACGAACCAAAGCCTCTGCCCGGATTACGGTCTGTTTTTTTGCATCCATCATCGGCTGATAATGAATCACGAACTGACGCTCTTTAATAGCCACTTCCATATCATTTATCAGTTCCTGCTCATTAATAATGGTTTCCTTCAAACTTTCGCTATAGTAACACCAACGCTCCAGGTAATTTCCCTTGATTTGCATTAATGCCATACTTGCGCGGTCACACATTAAATTAATGCCTGCTTCATCATTTTCCGCACGATACAAGCCAATATGGGACAATATCGGATAATTAATTAATCCCATATCAATATTTCCGGAAAGCATAGCTAGTAAATCAGGCATATGGTTGATCAAATATCCTTCCGGAAGACAGATTGCAAAACTATCTGCTTCCAATCGTCCGCATGCGCCCACCACAGCTGTGAGTTTTTGCAAGGACTGGGCCACTTTTTTCAAAATTTTATCCCCAACCTTACTGCTGAACAACTCATTAATAATCTTAAACCGGTCTATATTCCATACACCGATAACATATACCTCTGTAGGATTATCCTTCATAAGTTTTTCTGTGGTCTTATAGAAGGCTTCTCTGTTTAAAACACCGGTCATGCGATCATGCTCTGCACGGTATCTTAACTCTACCATAGAGTCCTGAAGTTGTTTTTCAACAGCCATTTCTTCTGTAATATCCGTAAATACTGCGTGTACGAACTGTGGGTCATTTTCCATTGGTTTTGCCACAATCTGTAACCATCTAAGATCACCGTTCTTACGAACAGCCCGAACCTTCCAGTTATGAACTACATTCACTTTTTCTCCCGGAACACGTTCTCCGGCCTTAATCACAGCTTCAATAATCTGCTCTCTATCTTCCTGTACCACAATTTTCAGTGGGTCCAAAATAATATGGCTTTCCATTTCTTCTCTGGAGTAACCAAGCATATCACATAAACCGTCATTAAAATAATCCAAATTAATCTTTCCCGTAATATGGAATACTGCGATTCCTCCCGGGACAGTATCAATTAGTGTTGTGAGTGATGCCTGTGTATGTTCCAGTTTCTTTTGCATCAACGCTCTTTGATATACATATTTATCAATCAGGTTTGCAATTCTTCTTTTTGCAACCTTTGGATTATATGGTTTTGCAATAAAATCATCTGCACCTAATTCCAATGCCTTGTATTCATTTTCATGATCATCCGCATGGGAATTCACAATAAGGGGAATATCATTAAAACGTTCATCCTGTTTAATCGCTCTTAAAAATTCCAGACCGTCCATTACAGGCATCATTAAATCAAGAATGATGAAGTCTACTTTATGGCCCTGGCGGAGTATATCCAATGCCACTTCGCCATTTTCTGCTTCTACGATTTCATAATCCGATTCTAATATTCCACGCAATATTTTTCTGTTGATTGCAGAATCTTCTACGATCATTATCGTCATCGTTTTTTTCACTGATTTTCTCCTTTAAATTCAGATGATGTGTTTAAACTCATTCACCGTGTAGTTTACCATTTTTCAAAAGGAAAATAAAAAAATTCAATGTTATTTCACATAAACATCGAATTTTTTCATATTTTTTTATTCACTTTGATTAAAATTCGCCACTTTCTAACTTTTTCTCGAACAAAGCCTTCATACAAACAAAGGTCTGATACTCCCTGCTTGGATTAATGATCTTACATCCGTATAGGACATTTCCGTTGCCTTTTGGCACTATTCGCACACATTGTGCCATAGTTGCAATATCAAAATGTTTATCTACAAGGTCTTCAATAAAACGCAAATCTACAACTTCGCCTTCCACGGCAAATCCCTGCCCGGTAATAAATGAAATCCCCTGACTACTAATATCACTGATAATAACAGAAGCTCCCATTCCGGAATTTGTAGAAAAAGCCTGTCCCGGAACATCCATTGGCAGTCGTTTTTCCCCTCTTCTGTTGATAGAAACACCCTGCAGTAAACTACTCTTAGACTGGAGCCTATAGTATGGAACGCCCTTACTTTTCACCAGTTGCATCACTACACTCTTCCAAACAAAGCGCCCCTGACTTTTTGCATCAGACGCATAGACATTAAACATCAAATGCTCAAAGCCCTTTTGGCTGAAATCAATTACTTTTCCGCCATATCGGAAGGTCTCTGTATAGATAGCTGATGATTCTCTTTTAAGAACCTTCAACGGAACATCAAATTTTTTATTTCCGGCTACAATTTCAAGCGTAATCGGTGTTCCAACCTCTAATTCACTCAGTAACATTAGTCTACTCCTTATATCTTGTAGTTTACACTCTTGTCTTTGAATATTCATTGCGTTACTTACTTTATTATCATATCAGAATTTAACACATCAAGCAAGAATTTTGAGGAATTTTGACAACCATATCTTGGCTTTCATTTGAATTTTCGTTGTAAATATCCCTTAGTTATGGTAAAATCAGAATACCAATTGTCCGAAAAGGAGATAAAACTATGTGTGGAATTATCGGATATACCGGAAAGCTTCCTGCTCATGAAGTATTATTAAACGGTCTTGCCCAGTTAGAGTACCGCGGCTATGACAGTGCAGGAATTGCTTATTTTAGGGAACACAAAGATAGTTATAAGATTTCAATCCGTAAAACCGTTGGAAAGGTATCTGACCTACGCGCCATCTGTGATGACACCGAGGCCACCTGCGGTATCGGCCATACCCGTTGGGCTACCCACGGTGGCGTTAATACCACAAATGCCCATCCTCACAAGGCCGGCAATGTTACCCTCATCCATAACGGTATCATTGAAAACTATCACGAAATCATTGAAAAATATCAGTTGGCTGACCAGTTAATCTCTGAAACAGATTCTGAGGTTGCCGCTGCTTTATTTAATTTACATTACGAAGGAGATCCTATTGCTACTATCCGCAAGGTAACACCTATGTTTGAAGGTTCTTTTTCTTTCAGCATTATGTTTAAGGATCATCCTGGTATTATTTATGCAACCAGACAGATTAGTCCTATGGTTGCTACCCACTGTGAAGCAGGTGCTTTTCTTGCTTCTGACCTGACTGCATTTTTAAAATACTCCAGACGTTATTTCATCGTTCCGGAACACCATATTCTGACTTTTACCGAAGCCGGAATCACCGTGGAAGATTTCCAGGGTAACCATTTTGAACCGGAATACCTTGAAGTTGACTGGGATGTAACAGCAGCTCAAAAAGATGGCTATCCTCATTACATGATCAAAGAAATTCATGAACAGCCGGATGCCATTTTAAGAACCATTTCTCCAAGAATCCAAAATGGTCTCCCAAATTTTGCAGATGACAACATTCCGGATTCCTTGTTTGAAAATGTATCTGATATTACTATCGTTGCCTGCGGTACTGCAATGTACGCCGGCATGGTTGGTAAAGCATATATCCAGCAGGCATTACACATTCCTGTATCGGTTGCCATTGCTTCCGAATTCCGCTATGAAGAACCTGTTATCAGCAAGAATTCCATGGTAATCGTAGTTTCCCAATCCGGTGAAACCATTGATACTTTGGAAGCGTTGAAACTTGCCAACAAATACACTGACAAAACACTTGCCATTGTAAATGTAAAAGGTTCAACCATTGCAAGAGAAAGTCATTATGTAATGTACACTCACGCCGGTCCTGAAATTGCTGTTGCAAGTACCAAAGCTTATACTGTACAAGTTGCAACCTTCTATCTGATTGCCTGTCGCTTAGGTCTTGTAACTAACACCTTATCCGAAGCAGATGCAAAAGATTTAATCTCCCATTTGCAACAGGTACCGCAGAACATAAAAAATGTTCTTCAAAAAGAAGCCGCTGTTGCAGAATTAACCAAACGAATGAACAATGCTGACAATGCATTTTTCATTGGCCGCGGACTTGATTACAGCTTATGTATGGAAGGTTCCTTAAAATTAAAAGAAATCTCCTACATTCATGCAGAAGCTTATGCTGCAGGTGAATTAAAGCACGGAACCATTGCTCTTATCAGTGAAGGTATTCCTGTAATTGCACTTGCAACACAGCAGCATGTATATAGCAAAGTTATTTCCAATATCAGGGAAGTCAAAGCAAGAGGTGCTTATGTAATCCTAATTAGTACGGATGAATCTATTTCCGATGCTTCTATATGCGACGTCCATGTTTCCATTCCAAAGATTCATGATCAATTCGCTATCTTCGAAGCAGTGGTCATCTTCCAGTTGATTGCTTACTATACCTCCATCGGTAAAGGATGCAACCCTGATCAACCGAGAAACCTTGCAAAATCAGTTACTGTAGAATAATAAAAGGCCTTTGCGTCGGTGCTCCGATTGCAAAGGCTATTTTAGTGTTAACCTTGATTTGCTATTTTTGTTCTATAAATTTTCTTTTTCAGAGAAATGCACAATTTCAAATCTTTACAGTTGATTAAGGTTTTGTGTTTTTCAGCATTTCAACATCCGCAAATTTTTGCTCCGCGTGGCACAAACAGGTTGAAACTTTTTAGTTTCTCTAAGGCTGTATTTTCATATATGTTATTACAGTTGCCGTGCAAAACTCCCGATGGTCAAACA